>CAWDXJ010000003.1:0-323230 GCA_963806285.1 uncultured Acidimicrobiales bacterium | reverse complement strand
GACCACTGGGCCGGGCTCTCGGGCCACCTCGCCGTCGGCCCGTCCGTGGGCGATAAGCCCGCCGCGCCCGTGCGGAACTCATTCGCGGAGCGGCTGGTCGAGGGAGACTACGGCAAGGGCTGATGTGATTGCCAGGGGAATGATAGCCTTGACCGTCGTCTCGGTCTTGACCTTCTTCCTGCCGTTGAGGGTGGCCACCTTCTCGGTGACCTGGATGGCGACCGGACCGGCGGTCAGTGTGGACTATCGACACAACTTTTGATCCACCTGGTCCGGCAGCGCCGAGGCAGGACCCACCTTCCCCCGCTGATGCTCTCGAACGCCCACATTGTTGTTAGGGGACCCGACTGGTGGAAAGTCCCTACGCAGCGAGGCCGGATGACACTTTTCGCGAACCTGTGCTGTCGGCATCACACCTCGATGGCCAGCGCAACGGCTTCACTCTGAGCGAGGCATCTCCCAGAGGCATAAGCGACCTCGAACTGCTCGCGCATCACGCCGCGGAGCCGGCTGTGATCGTGGGCACGAAAGTCAATTCCAATCTTCTCATGCGCTTCCCCGATCCTCTCGATGATCGCATCGGAAGCTCCGTGGAGGACGGCGGCCCGATGGTCTTCGCCCATGAACGATGCGCAAAACACGAGGCCAAGGAGTGCGTAGGCAATCCAGTGTTGTGCACCAGTTCGACCTGCAATACGCGCCACGCCGTAAATGTATTCGTGGGCCTCGACAGGATCGCCTTGCAGCAAAGCTGTAAAGCCCAAGTTGAGCAGTATCCTTGGAAGCTCGTCGTCGTCGTGGAGTTCTGAGGCGATCTCCAGTGCACCGAGCAGGTGCATCTTCGCCTCGCGTGCGTTTCCGGCGCGCAATTCGACCACGCCCAGCTGCACGAATGTCCCAGCGACCGATCGCTGGTCTCCCTCCCTCGTGAAGCATGAGAGTGCCTCCTCCAAGTCTCTACGAACCTGGGCCGCGTTTGAGGTATCCGTGTGGTGAAAGGCCCGGTGCAAGAGAGCACGTGCTAGCGCATGTCCGTCGGTGGTGCGCCGGGCCAAGGCGACCGCCTGATCGGCCATTTCCGCGGACGAGCCGAGTAGTCACCCTTAACCCGGTGAAGAGACGAGAGCCTGCAGAGAAGGGATTCGGCGCAGAGTGCAGGAGCATCGAGCCGCCTTCCCAAAGAGAGTCCCTCCTCGAGCCGCGATTGCGCCTTCCCATACTCTCCCCGCACCCTGTGCAGATCTCCTGCAGCCGCGAGCACAGAAGCTCGGAGTACTGTGGGCTCCTGTGCACCTAAGTGTGCCAACGCTGCTTCCGCCAATTCCGTCCCTTCGTCGAAGAGTCCGCGGATGAACCAGAACCAACGAAGTGCGCCTGCCAGTCGCAGAGCCTCTTCGGCTCCGGCAGGGTCGTTCAGGTAATGAGTGAAGGCGGCCCGCAGATTGTCGTGATCAGCTTCGAGGCGTGTAGCCCGCGCTGGTGCTCGGCGCCCAGTGATACTTTGCGGCCGCTCAGGCCGGGAGCCAGGAACACCTTGGCGTGGCCAGAACGAGCCGAAGTGTTTTCCCGCGTGGCTCGCCCTGTTGAGTTTCTCGGTGGCGTAGTGGCGGACTGTCTCAAGCATCCGGTAGCGCGGTTCCCCTTCCGTCGGCTCTAGCTGCAACAGGCTCTTGTCGGTCAGAGAGCCAAGGAGGTCGAGGAACTCCCAGCTCTCCAAGTCGTCAGCGCACACCGATTGTGCGGCATCAAGGTTCCAGGACCCGGCGAACACTGACAGCCGGCGAAGGACTGTTTGCTCAAAGGCATTGAGGAGCTCATAGGACCAGTCGACCATGGCGCCGAGCGTCTGATGCCGTGGCAGGGCGGTGCGACTACCTCTGGTCAGAAGTCGGAACCGATCGTCGAGCCGTTCTTCGATGGCCGCCAGGGACAGGACCGCAGCCGAGCCGCCGTCAGTTCGATGGCAAGCGGGATTCCGTCCAGCCGACGGCACACCGCAAGAATCTGGTGGGCATTGGCCTCAGTGAGATCGAAAGCTGGGTCCGAGGTGGTGGCCCTGTCGATGAGAGCTGCACCGCTTCGCACTCGCGTATCTCGTCGGCCGTTGCTCCACCTGAGGATGCGAGGGAAAGCGATGGGACTCTGTACAACGACTCGCCGTCAATTCGGAGGGGCTCCTGGCTTGTCGCGAGAATCCTCACTCTTGGGCATGTATTCAGCAATCGGTCAGCGAGCTTCGCGCTCCCATCTATGAGATGCTCACAGTTGTCTAGAACCATGAGTAGGGACCGGTCACTCAGAACGTCGACGAGCGTCTCCGTTACGGGACGACCTGGTTCCTCCATGACGCCTAAGACTCGTGCCACTTCACCCGCGACGAAGCCCAGCTCAGCTAGCGGAGCCAGGTCAACGAAGCAAACGCCGTCGCCTGAATCGTCCACCGTCTCCGCTGCCAACTGGATCGCTAGCCGGGTTTTCCCTGACCTCCGGCCCCAGTCAGGGTTACCATTCGGGAACCGATGAGCAATTTTCGCAGGTCGGCCAGCTCACGCGCCGCGTTCTACGAAGTTGGAGGGCGGGGACGGCAAGTTGTGCCGCAGGACAGGGTTGGTCAGCGAGTCAAGTGGGGGGAAGTCGGATTGCAACCCGACGGTGTCGAGCTGAAACACCCGTTCTGGTTGTCCTAGGTCCTTGAGCCAATGTTCGCCCAAGTCCCTCAGCGCTACCCTCTCAGGGAGTTCGTCACGAACCAGATCGGCCGTCACCCTCGACATCACTACCTGACCGCCATGCGCTGTGGCCTGGAGTCGAGCGACCCGGTTCACCGGCGGCCCGAAGTAGTCACCCCCTCGCTCCTCGCAACTGCCGCTGTGCAGCGCCATACGCACTCGCAACTCCAGACCTTGGGGCCATACCTCGGCGGACAATGCGCGTCTGCGCTGCGACAGCCGCCCCCACCGCTTCTACGGCTACGCCAAATGCTGCGCAAAAAGAGTCCCCCACTGTCTTGAACACATAGCCGCCTGCCGACTCGATGACCGATCGGAGCAACTGATCATGGCGAGCGAGAGCGGCCCGCATCGCCTGCGCCGCGTCTCCCACATCCTGGTTGACTGCTCGATGTCGGTGAAGAGGAGCGTAACCGTTCCCGAGGGGCGATGGACGCGGCGCGGCGCTTCTTCCGTCACGAGTGCTGTACCACCGGTCCAGTCCAGGTCCGCTCACTGGAGGACGATGGCTTGGTCGAGAGCCGCGAGTGCGGCGGAGGCTTCGATGCCAAGTTCCTCCGCAAGATGATGTTGGAGCTGCCGGTTGGCGCGTAAGGCCCTGGCCTGGCGGCCAAACAGTAAAGAGCAACCACCACCGAGTGGGTCCATACTCGCCCCCAAAGCGGCCGCTCACCCCCGGTTGCTTTGGCAACGGGATCGACGTTGTTGTACTTGGGGGGCGCGATGTCGTCGGCCTGCCGATCACCTGAGACCGGTTCCTTCCCCCCCATCAGCAGGTGCTGCAGACGCAGCGGGCGCCATTGCAGGCGGACACCTGGCACACTCACTTCCCCGCTGTCGCTCGTTGGTATGAGGGGGCCGAGGGTCCCAAATTTGAGCACCTTTCGCTTCCTCCGTGCTGTGCGCGAGTCTGTAACCAAACGCTATCGGATCTTGATGAGGGGCTCGAATGTTCGATCTGACAATAGGGGTACTCGTTGTGACAAGACGTTCGCCGCTATCTGGCTGGCCACTTGCGGATACCACCGACTGATGTCGGCTTCCCGGATCGAGCGGGGGGCGCTGTTGGTCCCGGAATCGGGTCTTGCCCAGACCGCGCCCACCTGGCTGGACTTCACCACCAGCCGACCAGCGATCGATACCCCGTAGCGTCCCGCCAATCAGAGCGGTGGTGCGCTCACCGCCTGCACCCGCAGCAAGAGTGGGGCAGCATCGATCGGCTTATCCCCACTTAAAGGTAGACAGGACAAGGACGAGGCCGAAGCCCCGTCCTTGTCCCAACTATGGCGAGCCCCGCGATTCGAGCCGCGCTCGCACTCACCAACTGCAAGCCGGAAAGAGCCAAATCCTCCTAGCTCACTTGTAGGTGTAGTGGTCTGTCGAGGTGGGAAGGCTCGTCCCCGTGAACGCGGTCACCTGGACGTCGACGGTCCCGCTGGCGTGGGGTGGGACGAGAGCGTGAATGGTGCCGTCGTTCGCCACAACCACCGACGACGAGAAGTTGCCGGTTCCAAAGCTGACCTTGGGGGTGGGGGTTCCGGAGAACATGGACCCCTGGATGAGCACAGTATTGCCACCTGCGACGGAGCCATGGTTCAGAATCACTTGGGTAACCGTCGGCAGGTAGTACGTGTACTGATCGCTGGGCGGATTGAGGGCGCTCGTTCCGCCGCTCGGTGTGGTCACCCGGACATCCACCTTGCCCGCCGGCTGCTGCGGCGGGGACGCCGTGATGTTACCGCCGTAGCCCACGGTGAAGCTCGTGGCCGCCACGCTGCCGAACGTGACGTGGGTTGCCCCACCGAGGCAGGTACCCTGGATCAAGACCCTGACGATCTCCATCTTCGGATTGCCGATCGGAGACACGTGCTTGACCGTGGGTGGGCACGGTCCGGTCGTCGATGTCACAGTCACGGTCTCGTGTGGGTCCCCACACACTGTCGAGACCGGTGAGTTGTGCCCATCGCCGCTGTAGAGGTCGACCCAACTGTAGGTGCCGGCTGCAGTAGGCGTGAAGGATGGCGACATGTAGGAACCGTCCCCGGTGACCGTGGACAGCGGCGACGTGTAGGCAGGCGCCGCGCTACAGGTCGGGTCACTCGGGCCGAACAGCTTGAAGATGAGCTTTCCGGTCGGGGGGGTCGTGCCCCCGGACAGGGTGGCGGTGTCATGGGTCGAGGCGCCCAGGGAGATCGACGAAGCCGACGCGAGCTGGTCAACGTCGCCGAGGACGCGACCGGGGTCCCGGCGACGGCGACCCCTTCGGGCCCGTACGAATGTGGTCGAGGACCCGGCGATGGTGGCGATCGGGGCCACGTTCCCAGTGGCGGTGGAGGCGAATTCCAGGACGGCAGGGCCGACTGTGGGATCCGGTCGGTGGCGAAGATGTTCCCGCTGGTGTCGACCGCCAGGTCGTCGACCGCGCCGAAGTCCGGTATTGGATCCGGTGATGTCTTGGATGGGCGCGACGTTTCCGTTGGCGCCGGGGGCGAAGACCTCGACATTTTGAGGTACTGCCGAACCCGTTGGTCACGTAGATCTGGCCGTTGAAGCCGACGACGATGTCGTCCGGCCCGGTCAACCCAGTCAGCGGCCCGGAGATGGTCCGTACCGGAGCGACGTTCCCGTTGGCGCCGGGGGCGAAGACCTCGATGCTGCGCGCCGGTGTGTTATCGACGTAGAGCGTTCCGCGGCGTCGACCCCGAGGCCGTCGACCTAGCTGAGCCCGGTCACCGCGCCGGCGATGGTGCGTATCGGAGCGACGTTGCCGCAGGCACCCGGCGCGAACACCTCCACCGGGCTGCCCAGGAAGTTGCCGACATACAGAGTCCCGTCAGAAGCAAGAGAGATGTCGTCGTTCTCGTCGAGACCTGTGTTCGACCCCGAGATGGTGCAGATCGGCGCGATGTTGCCTGACGCGCCAGGCGCATACTCGGTGATGCTGTTGCTGTGGAAGTTGGAGGAGAAGATGTCGCCGGCGGAGTTGACCTTGACATCGTCGGGCCCGAAGGGGCCGGTTATCCCCGTCAAGCGACCAGAGATCGTCCGCATGGGGGCGACGTTGCCGTTGGTGCCGGCAGCGAACACGTCGATGCTGTTGGTCGACTCGTCGGAAACATAAATGGTCCCGGCCGGGTCCGGCCCGGCGGCCCTGGCCACCCCTTGCGTCCCTACTATGGCGCCGACGGTCAAAAGTAGTGACATTACGGCCAGACCACGAACCCATTGGGCAGGCGGACGCGTATCTCCCAAAGGGACGCGTGAGTGAATCCGAGCTAGTACCCCGAGAGAACGGGTTCATTGCACCTCCGCCATGATGACCTGTTTAACCCCTCTCACCCTTTGGTTTAGCCCACGTCAATCGGAGTGTCAACTGGTTCACGAAACGGCCGATGTCGTGCTCGCCTGGGTGGACCCGAAGGGTCACCCGAAAGTGAAGTCCTCCTACAAGTTCCCGCACCACATGTCACGAACCATGTCCCCGACGACGGCCGATACCAGCGACGAGTGACGATGAGGAGCAGGATGACACCGAAGCGCTTCCAGCGGATCCACCGATCTTCAACCACCGCCTACTCTGTGTCCGGAGGCGTTGACCTGCGGGGGGGGGTCGCTGCAGAGCCTTGGCTTGATTGTCGCCGCCGAGCCGCCAGCCCTCATGCCCTGGCAGTAGGCGAATCCAGTCGGCCACTTGTCCACGGAGTTCCGAGCAGTACACCGACTAGGTGGTTACACAGGGTGATCCAGGAGCCGTGGGATGGAAGCCGCCATGTTCGCAATCGCAGAGCCCCACTTTGAACGAGTCGAAGGCTCATCGGCGATGAAGCGTGGGCGGCCGCGGCCGGTGAATAGGCTAAGGCTACCTGGCCCGTAGGTCGCGTCTGGCCCGAACACACTCTTGGCAAGCTCAGCCAGACACGTCATGGCGAGGTCATCAGGCACCAGCTCTGCCAGATCTACGGCCTGCCGATCACTTGGCCAGCCCTCATCGTCGTCAGGGCCAACGACCCGGAATGGTGGGCCCATAGTCAGATCCTGGACCGACTGATCCACGAACAGGAGTGCGGTCCGTTGGGGATCTCGCGGTGCCCCTACCTCCTCAACCCCAGCTGATCCTCGACCTGGGGACGGGGCTGCGCGGCATGGCCCGGAGTTGTTGAGAGTCAGCGCATCGTCAAACAGGACAGGAGGAGCCGGTCATCACCCCGACCTGGCGGTGACGACAACTATCGAGGCCAGTCCGCAGAGGTGTGCGTGGCCCCGACCCGGCCCCGGTGGCGGAGGCGGTGGGCACACTGCTTCTCGGTCCGGGCGCTGCCCGCGGTGCCTCCACCGGCTCGGCGAGTGTGTTCAGGGACGCTGCACCCTCTGGCTCGCCCGCGGGGAACCCGCTGAACGACCCTCTTACTGGAATTGCGACGACCGCCGACGGCCCACGGCTATTGGCTGGTGGGGCCGACGGGGGGATGTTGAGCTTCGGTGACGCGGCCTTCTACGGGTAGTTGTCTGCCCTCCGCCTCCATCCGGTGGGACCTTGAATGATCCACAGATGAAAACCCACATGGCATCGATCCAGTCGAGTGGGCTCATCCGGTCAACATCCTGATCGACCAATTCGTCACAATTGACGATTGCAAGTGGGACCCGTGGGGTGAAGATAGTGAACGGCGGAGAGACCGCTCGACGGACGATGTCGGTGTCACCCAGGAGCGAGAAATGAGAATCGGCTTGGCAATTCGGCGGACCGCGGTCGTAGTAGGGGTGGTGGGGTGATCGGTGCCTCCCTGATGGCTCCTTCAATGGCGGGCGCCAGCCAGGGCCCAGTGGGTTATGTGGGCCCGGCGCAACATTCGCCCCTTTCGACGAATGCCCCCGCGTTGAGTACCGGCAGCCAGCAGTTCGCTTCGCGGAACTGGGACGGTTACGTCACCTACACCGCGGCCCAGGGCGCGGACTTCAATGAGGTCAAGGCGACGTGGATCCAACCGACGGTCACGTGTGAAACGGCCGGCGCCTGGACGGTCTTTTGGGTGGGCCTGGACGGTTGGTCCAACAACACGGTCGAGCAAGGCGGATCCGAGGCATACTGCAGCACGACCGGAGGAACGCCGGCTTACAACCTGTGGTGGGAGATGTTTCCGACCAACGCCATCCAAACGACCTTGGCCATCAATCCCGGCGACAAGATCACGGCGGACGTGAGATACGTGAAGAGCACCTCCACCTTTGTCATCCGCGTGTCTGATGAGACCAGCGAGCAGTCATTCACCACGGATCAGCTGTGTGCAGTCGGCCTCGTCTGCCAGCGCAGCTCGACGGACGTCATCACAGAGGACGTTGGGAACTTCAGCGGTGGTTACTATCCCTTGGCTGACTATGGGACCATGAAGTACACGGATGCGCAGGTGAGGAACAAGTCTGATGTTCGCGGATCGATCTCGGGCAAGCATTGGTTCAATGGTGCCGTGACCGAGAGTTCAGGTGGAACGAACTACGCGTCGGTTTCACCACTGTCCCATGAAGGAACTTCTTTCAGGACCACCTGGCTGCACCAATAGACCTTGGAGCGCTCATCGAGTCGCCGCACTGCTCCGGTCTAAATCGGACCTGTCCACGGTCGTCGATTCGTGACCCGGACTGGCGCCATGCGTCCTAGGCTCTTCGGTTGCCCAAAAAGCCTCCGAGTGCCCGGACGCACAGCGGTCACTGGGACGGATGCGTCGAAGGCAGCCGGAGCAGGCGGTGGGTGCCGCTGATGATCCCCGGCCAAACTTGCGATGGCCGCGGGTCGACCAGCTCTCACTGCGAAGCCAGTTCGACCGGAGTTCACGCTAAATGGCCGACTCCTCCCGGCCCCCAGGTGGCCCGATTCTGCGACGATTCCAGGGCCAGACACCGTCGATCTCAACCTCCAGCGAAAAGCTGAGCACGATCCGGATGACCACGATCATGCCCAGCACGGCCACGCTGCGGAGGGTGGGATCGACAATGATGGTGCGGACGATATCCCCCACGATCAGGACCTCCAACCCGAGAAGGATCACTTGTCCGAGTCGTCGGCGAAGCTGCCGGTAGGCGCCCTCGTGGGGTCCAGAACGCAAGGCCTGGAGTCCACAATCGACAAAGGCCCAGAGTCCCCCGACGACCATGATGGCCGCACCGATCGCCTCGACCACTTTGACGATGTCAGAGATGAGTTGGTCGTAGGTCACCTGGTCACAATGCCACGACAATCGGTCGTCAGCGGAGCATCGCCGTTGGTTGACGGTCCACGACCGCCGTCGGGGCGAGGGCTGCATGTCTGAGAGCCCATGGTCATCCGCTTCCAATGTCGGCGTCCTGCAGGCGAGCGAATACCCGGGTCGCCTACGGTAGCGGTGTGCGGGGTGGCAAAGGTGCTCCAGTGGCCACCGAGAGCGTGGCGATCCTGTTCACGGACATCGTGGGCTCAACCGAGTTGTCCCAGCGCCTCTCACCCGAAGTAGCTGACGAGGTCCGTCGAGGTCACTTCTCCATTCTGCGCCAGGCTGTAGCCGAAACCGGTGGCACCGAGGTCAAGAACCTCGGTGACGGGTTGATGGTGGTCTTCGGCTCTGCTTCGGCCGCGCTGAGCTGTGGGGTTGCGATGCAACAGGGTGTGGAGCTCGACAACCGTAGACGTCAAGGCTCGGTTGGCTTGCGGGTAGGGCTGAGTGGTGGTGAGGTCTCCAGAGAGGAGGACGACTATTTCGGAGACCCGATAGTCGAAGCAGCTCGCCTCTGTTCTACCTGCGAGGGCGGACAGGTCTTGGCGACCGACGTGGTGAGGCTTATGGCGGGTCGGCGCAGTCCCCACCAGTACCGCGCCCTCGGGGAACTGAGCCTGAAGGGCCTGACCGACCCGGTCGAGGTCATCGAAATCATCTGGGAGCCCCTGCGCAGGGTGGATTCGGACATCGCCGTTCCTCTTCCCGGGCGCTTGGCGGCGCGCCCTGGGGTTGGAGTGGTTGGTCGACACGCCGAGTTGGCGACCTTGACCGAAGTCGCCAAACGTGTCGCCGGGCACGAGGGGCGCGAGGTGGTACTCATCTCCGGTGAGGCTGGTCTCGGAAAGACCACTCTCATTGCCGAAGCCTCGCGGGCTGCCTTCGAAGCCGGCGCCTGTGTGCTGTTCGGGCACTGCGAGGAGGACCTGGCCACCCCCTACCAGCTCTTTGCCGAAGCACTCAGGCACTATGTGATCCACGCACCCGAGGACCAGCTTCTCGACCACGTCGATGAACACGGGTCCGAGCTGTCCCGTCTCGTCCCTGCCTTGGCCAGCAGAATCCCGAACCTCCCGCCCTCGAGGGTCACCGACTCGGACTCCGAGCGGTATCTGCTGTTCGCCGCGGTGGTCGGGCTGCTTACCGCGATGTCCGCTCAGCGGCCCGTAATTCTCGCCTTCGACGACCTCCAGTGGGCCGACGAGGGAAGCCTGCTCCTGTTGCGTCACGTGACCTCGGCCGACCCGGCAGTGCGGATAGCCGTGCTCGGAACCTACCGTGACAGCGGGCTATCGCTCTCCCATCCGCTCCTCGAGACCTTGGCGGCCCTGCGGCGACAGCCTGGCGTCTCCCGTATCGAGCTGACCGGGCTCGACGGCGACGGGGTCGTGTCGTTCATGGAGGCCGTCGCCGGTCACATGCTCGATGATGCCGGGGTGAGGCTCGCCCAAGCCGTGTACTCAGAGACTGACGGCAACCCGTTCTTCGTGGGCGAAGTCTTGCGCCACCTGTCAGAGACGGGGGTCATATCCCAGGACGCGACCGGAAGGTGGGTGACGGAGGGCACTCTGGACGAGCTGATGCTGCCCGACAGTGTGCGCGAGGTGATCGAGGCCCGCGTCGGGCGCTTGGGACCGGAAGCCGGCAAGGTCTTGTCGCTGGCCGCAGTCATCGGCCGAGACTTCGATCTCGACGTCCTGGTTCGGGCCACGGATGTCTCGGAGGAAGCGCTGCTCGACATCCTCGATGCCGCCTCGACCGTTGCCTTGGTGCGAGAGCTGGGCGGCTCCCCCGGTCGTTACAACTTCGCCCATGCCCTGATCCAGCACACGTTGTACGCGAGCCTCGGCGCAACCCGGCGAGCGCGGGCCCATCGAGTGGTGGCAGAGGCCCTGGAGGACCTCTGTGGGGGCGACCCCGGTGCCCGCGTCGGCGAATTGGCACGTCACTGGATCGCCGCCACCCCACTTTTCGGCCTGGACAAGGCCATCATGTATTCCCGACGGGCGGCTGATTCGGCGCTTGGCGCCCTCGCACCGGCCGACGCCTTGCGGTATTACGTCCAGGCCCTGGACCTCTATTCCCAGGCAGACGACCCCGATCCGGTCCTCGGACTCGATTTGGCCATCGGACGCGGTACCGCCCAACGCCTGACCGGTAACCCTGCCTTCCGCGGCACCCTGCTCGACGCTGCTCGCCGTTCGGCCGATCTCGGGAACACGGAGTGCCTCGTGGCCGCCGCTCTGGCCAACGACCGGGGTTGGTACAGCGCGGTCGGAACGATCGACACCGAAAAGGTCGAGGTCTTGGAGATGGCTCTCGACCGACTCTCCGTCGACAGCGGGGACCGGGCGCTCGTGCTTGCCACCTTGTGCTCAGAGCTTATCTGGGCAAGCCCGCTGGAGCGTCGCGAGGCTCTGGCTGCGGAAGCTCTTAGGGTCGCCGAAGCCTCTCGTGACGATGCGACTATCGTCCGCGTCCTCAACGCCGTTTCATTTCCGCTTCTAGTCCCGTCCCTCCTCGAGCAGTCGCTGACACGGACGGCCGAGGCCCTGGTTCGAGCCGAGCGGCTCGGCGACCCGCTGCTGCTCTTCTGGGCGACTTGGTGGCGTGGTCAAGCTGTTCAGCTGGCCGGGAACATCGACGAGTTCGACCGCTGCATTGCGATCGCCGGAGCGCTCGCCGAGCAAGTCGACCAGCCGATGTTGAGCTGGACGCATACCTTGTGCCTCGGAATTCGGGCTCTGATCTCTGGCGATACGGATCGGGCCGAACAGCTCGCAGAAGAGGCGCATCGACTCGGTACCGACAGCGGCCAGGCCGACGCCACTCTCTACTTCGGCATGCAGCTCACGTCTGTGGGCATCCAACGGGGCACGATGGGTGAGCTCGTTCCGTTCATAGAACAGATGATTGCCGAGGCGCCATATCTCGCGGGGGCCGCGACTGCCGTGCTGGCATTCGCCCACGTTGAAGGAGACCGTCTCGAGGATGCAGCCGGACTCCTGGAGGAGTTCGCCAGCGCGGGCTTCGATCTTCCCCTCGAATTCGTCATGGCTGACGGCCATGGTCTGTTACGCCGAGGCAGCCATCGCGGTTCGGGTCCCCGAGCACGCCACCGCTATTTTCGACCGGCTGGCTCCGTGGGCCGATCAGTGGTGCAGTGTTGGCGCATCGGCCGAAGGTCCGGTCAGTCGCTCCCTCGGGGGCCTTGCACACATCCTCGGCCGTTACGACGAGGCGGAAACCTACTTCCGTCGATCCGCCGCCATGAGCGACCGGATGGGTTCCAAGTTCTTCGCCGCATGGACGGATCTGATGTGGGGCGATCTACTGGCCTACCGGCGAGGCCCAGGCGACTTCGAGAAGGCCAGGGGCCATCTCGCCAAGGCGCATTCAGCCGCAGCCGCTCACGGATACGGGAACTTGGAGCGCCGTGCTGTGAAGACTCTCCAACTACTCGACGGCTGAGCGAGCAGGTCGCTTCAAGCGACCGCTCCCGCGACGCCGGTCGACAACGGAGAGTGGCGACTTCCTCTGGGAGTTCATCCCGAAATGGCGGAAACAATCCGCAGAGACCGGGTCTCTGGAGGCCCGCCCCGTCCGGGCATGGAGCGATTCCGATGACTTGTGGCTCCGGAAAGGACAGTGGACGAGGCGCTGCCACTTCCCGGTGCCTTCGTGGTTCAAGCGGCTGAGGCTCCCCGGACCAGGCGGCCGGAGCGCCCCCCGGTGTCGGCGTCGTGCCGTCGGGTCACCTCGCCGTGCGACCAGGGTGGCCAGGTAGCCCTCGGCCGGCTGGAGGATGCGGCTGACGCCCGGTGGGCAGGTCGTAGCGGAGCACCGGCGGGCAGGATGCGCAGCCGCTCGAAGTCGATGACGTTGAGGTCGGCCCGCTTGCCCGACGGCCACGGTGCCCCGGTCGGCGAAGCCGTAGAGCTCGGCGTTGGCCCCGCTCAGCTTGCGCACCAGCAGCTCGAGGGGCAGCCGCTCGCCGACCGGTGCGGTCCCGGGCCCAGTGGGTCAGGTGGAACGTCGACGCCGAGCAGTCCGAGATCAGGTTCACGTGGGCGCCGGCGTCGCCGAGGCCGGTCACCGTGTTCGGGTCGAGCAGCATCTCGCGGCAGACGTCGAGCGTCCCGTTGACGAAGTTCGACCCGAGCAGCGCGTAGAAGGCCGTGCCCTCGTCGGCCAGCAGCAGGTCGTACATGTACTCGACCGGGTCGATGCCGGCGGCCGTGGCCCGGGCCCACACCGACTCGTCGAAGCTCGGGCTCGTAGTTCGACCGGGTCGGTCGAGCGGGAAGGTGACGGGCAGCGCGGGCGCGAACAGCTCGACGACCAGGGCGCTGAAGTCGTTGGCGTCGGCGGCGACCGCCTCCTCGGACAGGATCGCCCGCCGCACCTCGGGCCGGCGCATCTCGGCCACCCGCTCGGCCAGCGGCAGGTGGGCGATGGCTTCCGGTAGGTCGGGCCGCCCCATGAACAGGTGGTAGGTGTCGAGGCTGGTCATGATGGTGACCGACCGGGGGATCACCTGGGGCCGCAGCTCGGCCCCGTTGCCGGTTGGCCTCGGCCGCCGCGTCGAGCACCAGGCGCCAGTGGTCGGGGTCCTCGAAGAGCTGGGCGACGGTGAAGGTCACCGGCCGCCCGCTCGCCCGGGCGGCGGCCACCAGCAGGGGCATCTCGTCGAGCGGCTTGGCCCGCTCGCCGCCGAGACGGTCGAGGGTGCCGATGGTGCCGGCCACGATGGCCTCGAACACGCCGTGGCCGGACGGCCCATGGCCCGGGCGAAGGCCAGCACCTCCTCCTCGGGGGCGAAGGTCCCGGGCACCGGGCGGCCCGACCTGGCCTTGTGGCCGATGGTCCGCGACGTGGAGAAGCCGACCGCGCCGGCGGCCATGGCCTCGCCGACGATGCGACGCCATGGCGGCGATGTCCTCGGCGGTGGCGTCCTCGTTGGCCGCACCCCGCTCCCCCATCACGTAGAAGCGGACGGCGCCGTGGGCGACCTGGGCGGCGATGTCGACGGCGTAGCGGCCGCCGTCGAGCAGGTCGAGGTACTCGCCGAAGGTCTCCCACTTCCCCCAGGGCATGCCCGACGCTGAGCGCCGAGCCCGGGATGTCCTCGACGCCCTCCATCAGGTCGATCAGCGCGTCGTGGTCGGTCGGCCGCACCGGGGCGAACCCGACCCCGCAGTTGCCCATCACCACGGTGGTGACCCCGTTGGAGGCCGAGGGCTCGAGCACGTCGTCCCAGGTGACCTGGCCGTCGTAGTGGGTGTGGACGTCGACCCAGCCCGGGCGTGACGAGCGCGCCGTCGGCGTCGATCGTCTCGGCGGCCGGCCCGGTGACCGAGCCGACCTCGACGATCCTGCCGTCGCGGATGCCGACGTCGGCGGCGAACCGGTCGCCCCCGGTCCCGTCGACCACCGTGCCGCCTTTGATGACCACGTCCAGCATGTCGGCTCCTTGCTGTCCGGCCGCTCCCGGGCCGGACGGCTGTTCGATTCCCCGATACTAAACCGCAGGCGGGTCACCGACGGCGCTCGGAGTTCCCGACCCGGGACGACTCCTGTCGACGAAGCGGAGGGTAGCCTCACCTCTTGTGCTCGGCGAATCCCTCTGGGAACAACACTCGGCGTGGTGGCAGCAGTGCTTCACCGAGGGTGCCGATCCCGAATACGAAGAGCAAGTCCTCCCGCTGGTTGAGCACCATCTGGGAGGGGCGCATCGGGTCCTGGACGTGGGGTGCGGCGAAGGGCAGGTCACCCGGTGCATCGCCCGACTCGGATCCGATGCGGTAGGACTCGACCCCACACCGTCACAGACTCGGGCCGCCCACCGTCGTGGCGGCTCGGCCCGCATCCTACAGGCACGGGCGGAACAGCTCCCGTGTCGGCAAGGGGCCTTCGACGCGGTGGTGGTATGCCTGGCGCTCGAACACGTGGACCCGTTCGAGCCTGCTGTCCATGAGATCGCCCGGGTGCTCACGGAGGGAGGCCGGCTTCTGTTGTTCCTCGTCCACCCGCTTCTGCAATCGCCCGGGAGCGGATGGGTCGACGACAGGGGATCGGGCGAGCAGTACTGGAGGGTCGGCTCCTACCTGGGCGACGACGTTGCGATCGACGAAGTGGCGCCCGGAGTCCATCTGCCCTTCGCCCACCGACCGCTGAGCAGGTACGTCCATGCCCTCGGCCAAGCCGGACTTCTGATCGAGGACATGGTCGAGCCATCGCCTCCCCCAGATGTCCTCCGAGAGACGGGAGGATTCCCGACTGCGCACACCATCCCCCGGCTGATGCTGTTGTGTGCCCGTCGGACCGGATAGCCGCCGATGCCGGCCACGGGATGCCGAACGCAACCATGCGTCCCCCTTCACCTCCGGTCAACGTTGTAACGCTTTGGCGTCCGGATTCGTTCGGACCCGCTCGTCCTGTCGACACCCGCCGGCGGCCGGCTGAACCGGGTAGGACGGGACCTCCGACGACGCCACCAGACCGGCCTACGATCCGGCGACGCCGACGGCCGTCGTCGGACAATGGGGTTGCGCAACATTTGTTGTCAAGGCTGTCGGGTCGCGTGCCGATGGTTGAAAATCCATTTCGACTGAGGCAGGGGAAAGTAGGTAGTGATGAACAACGGAGTCCATACCCGAGAGGGCCGATCGACGAAGCGCCTGATCCTTTCCGGAGCGGTGGTCGTTGCCGGGCTGACCGCCGTCGGAGGCGTCTTCGCCAACTTCACCGACACGGCGGCCGGTGGACCAGAGGCGATAGCCACTGGTCAGGTCCATGTCGTGCTGGCCACTCCCACCGGTGACCATGGATCCCTTACGGTCGGGCCGATCAACAACCTGGCCGAGGGCGACACGGTGGCCCGAGTGGTCCAACTGACGAACAACACGTCAGTCGGCGCGACCGGGACCACGGGCCTGGCCGCAGTCAACGGCCTCGTGCTGCAGAGCTCGGTGTCAGGGACCAACGCCGCATCGGATGTGGTCACCGACACCACCAACGGCCTCCACGTCAGCGTTCAGTCGTGTGCCACTGCTCCGACGGAGACGGGCGGGACGACGGGCCCGTGGACCTATGCCTGCACCGGTGGGTTCACCACAGTCGTGAACAACGTTGCCCTGAAGACGCTCGACACTGCGGCCCAGGACATCACGGGTTCGGCCCCGAATCAGGGTGCGTCGACCTACTACGTGGTGACCGTCACGCTTCCGACCACCTATGCGGATGCCTTCAGCTACAACGGCGGAGCCTGTTCAACCGGTGGGACTGCCGGTGTCAGCGAACAGCTGCAGAACTGCTCGGTCAGTGTCACTTACAACTTCACCGCAACCCAGCGGGCCGGGGCGAGCCAGTAGGCGACGCGTTGGTTCTCTGAGTGGCCAGAGGTGCGGGGAGCGTGCTCCCCGCACCTCTGTATGCCCGACCAAATCTGCGGAGAGTGACATGACCACCGTCGTCCAGTCCAGCGTCGGCGCCGTGCCGGTCAAGGCTCCGATGGTCTCGCGGATCGAACGCCGAATCGAGCGTCGACGCCAATCCAGGAACCGCATCCTGTTGCGGATGGCCAACACCGTGCTCATCGCCGTATGCACCCTTGCTGCGGCCTCCACCGTCGGCAATCTGGCCGGTTGGTGGCGCTTTGACAGCGTCCTCACCGGTTCGATGAGGCCGGGAATGCAACCTGGCGATGTCGAGATCCTCCGGCCGGAGCCGACGTCTGCCCTCCGAGTGGGACAGGTCGTCGCCTTCCATCCGCCCAAGGACAACTTCACCGTCAGCCACCGGGTCATCGAGCTCCGCCATCACGATGGGATCTGGATGACCACCAAAGGGGACGCCAACAACGTCTCGGACCCATGGGGCAGCGTTCGGGTGCTCGGGCCTTCGGTCTGGGTGGTATCTGGGGTCGTGCCCCGCGTCGGCTACCTGAGCGTCTGGGCCCGAACCCCGCTGCCCCGCCTCCTGTTGGCGCTCACCGTCGTGGTGTTGGTCTGTGCTCTGACCCTCGAGGCGATCTGGCGGCCAAAGGGCCCATCGGCTCGGGGAGCACAGTGAGACGACGCCGGGGGATTCACTCACGTCGCCGCGGTCGGCTGCGGATCGACGGCCGCTGGCCACGGATACTGGTCGCTGCATCCAGCGTCGCTCTGGCCACAACGGCCGCTACCGGCATCTCGTGGACGCTGATGGCCGACGGGGCACCGACCGGTCCCGAGCAGTTCGTCAGCGGGGCGCTGACCCCCGCCCCGAGCGCCGACACGGTGTCCAACGAAGGGTGCTCGGGGTCGAGCCAGTGGACCCATCTGAACGTCTCGTGGACCGATGCCCAGTCGTCGGCGACGGATGCCGGCGGGGGTTCCCTGGTCTCGGGATACACGGTGAGCCGCGCCGCTGCCCCCGGGGGCCCTTACGCCACGGCCGGATCGGTCATCGGAAGTCCCGCGCCCACGGCCTTTGCGGACAGGCCCTCCGTGGCGAATACGCCGGTGGCTCTCGTGGTCAACGACGCCGGACGTGCGTTTCCCCTGTCCGAGAGCTCGCTCACACCTGGAGCAGCCATCACCATCGGCAAGGCGTCCAATCAGGTGAACGCCGTCCAGGTCTCCCCCGACGGGCTCACGGCCGTCGTCGCCGAGTTCGCCGCCAACCGGGTCCAGATCCTGACCTGGTCCGGGACGGCCTGGGTCCTGGCCAGGACCCTCCCTGCCACCAGACCGACCGCGGTCGCCATCGATCCCGTTCCCGACGTCTCCGGGTACTACGTGGCCTACGTTGTCTCCGACCCGGGGACTGCCGTGAACGGATCGGTCCATCCCGTCACACTCCATGGGGCATCCAGCACGATGGGGGCGGCCATACCGGTCCAGCATCAGGCCGATCCGACGGCCATCGCCGTCACTCCCGACGGGACTGTCGTCTATGTGGCCAACTACAACTCCGATACGGTCTCCGCCATCACCACGGCCACGTCGACCGTCACCAGCATCGCCCTTCCGGGCACCACACCACATCCGGTCGCCCTGGCCACCACCTTCGACTCCAGCCACGTCTACGTCGCCGACCGGTCGAACAGCTCCATCGACGACATCACCGTCGCCACGGGTGTGGTCGGTGCTCACATCCCCCTGGCCAGCGGCGGCCTCAACGACACGGTCATGACCACGTCGGGCAATCCGAATCTGCTGGCCATGCTCCCCGACGGTCGCTCGCTCTACGTGGCCGAATTCGGTACCGCCGAGGTCCAGGTGGTCGACACAGCCTTGGCGACCACCCCCGACACCATTGCCGCCACGATTTCGACTGGGCGGGGATCACAGCCCATCGACCTTGCCGCATCGCCCAACGGGTGCCGGGTCTACGTGGCCGACCGGCCCTCCGACAAGGTCCTCTCCATCGACACCACCACCGACGTGGCCACCCCGATCTTCACCACCGCCTGCCAGACCCGCGACCCCCAGGCCATGCAGGTCACGCCCGACAACCAGTATCTGGTCGTTCCCGAGAACTACCGCTGTGGGGACGTCCAGGTGCTCGACACCGCAAGCGACGTGGTCACGACCGTCAATGGCGTGGGGCGGACTCCCACAACGGTGGCCATCCCCCCGGTCCCGATCTGGTACGAGTCGACGGCAACCCACGGCCTCTGGAGCTCCAACCCGTCGACTCCATCCTCGTTCGCCACCGGCTGGAACCCGGGTGGATGGCAGTAGCTTCACCGGCTCCTCAACCAAGGCACCCGCAGACACCGGGGCCACAGGACCGGTTCACATTCCGGCGGACCCGCCCCGCAGAGGCATCAGCCCTCCCGGCGTTGCAATTTGGATATCCACCGGGCAATCATCGTGGCCGGGTCGACGATCATCGAAAGGACCCGGGCTTCATCATGACGAGATCACCGACGACCATGCGCGCCTGGCGCCTGCACGAGTACGGACGTCCGGTCGACGTGCTCCGTCTGGAGGACACCGAGATCCCCGAGCCCGGAGCAGGGGAGGTGCGTATCCGGGTTCAGGCCATCCCGGTCAACCTCAACGACCTGGAGCGCACGAGCGGCGAGAACATGATGGTGCGGCCGGAATTCCCCTACAGCCCGGGAATGGAGGTGATGGGCGTGGTCGACGCCTGCGGCGAGGGCACGGCCTCCGTCGAGGGCCAGAGGGTCGTCGGCACCACCCGCGGCGCCTTCGGCGGCTACGCCGAGTACGCGATCTGCCCGCTGTCCGGGACGTTTCCCATGCCGGCCTCGATTCCGCTCCCCGATGCCGCCGCCCTCTACTTTCCCTTCCACCTGGCCTGGCTCGGCCTGGTGGACCGGGCCGGCCTCAGCGTGGGCCAGTCGGTCCTGATCCACGCCGGCGCCGGTGGTGCCGGTTCGGCGGCCGTCCAGCTGGCGAGGCACCTGGGTGCACGGGTGTTCGCAACCGCCGGGACGAGTAGGAAGCTCGCCCTCTGCCGTGACCTCGGCGCCGACGTAACCGTCAACTACGAAACGGCCGATGTGGTGCAGGCCGTACTCGCCGAGACGGACAACCGGGGGGTGGACGTCGTGTTCGACACCGTCGGCGAATCGGTCATGGAAGCCTCCATGCGCTGCGTCGCCTACAACGGCCACTACGTGATGATCGGATTCGCCTCCAACAAGGCGGTCGCCGACGAGCCGTTCCTCGTTCCCCGACGGATCATGCTCGGCAACTTCCACCTTTCAGGCGTGCTCATGGCCTACGGGACCGAGGACGCCGCCGAGATGATCAAGACATCGATGGGATGGAACTTCGCGCCGTCGGCACTCGGAGCTTCGATCATGCAGGAGGTGGTCGCCCTCGTCGAACAAAGAAGACTGCGTGCGGTGATCGGCGAATCCGTGGCTTTCGAGGAGTTGCCGGCCGCCCTCGAGAGGATGGCCCGCCGGGAGTCGACGGGTCGAACCGTGGCCCTGGTCACCTGACCGGTCATCCCACCGAGGGTCGGGGCGACCGAGCACGGGCCGACGCAAGCTCCCCCCCTCCGGTGCCATGGCCCGACTCGGGCCGTGCAGCCGGCTCGACCAGGCTCAAGCCGCTGCCCCGGGCTCCCGGTCCCTTCCGGTTCCCGCCATCTGCGAATCATCGTGTACGACCCGTTGAAAAGCAGCCCAGAATTTATCCGTCTTTATGCAATAGTACTGTGGCATAAATGCGCAGGGCGAGCGGGAGGGTGCGGCCATGGCCAACGAAGGCACGCAAGCTCGTGGCCGGCCGCCCGGGCCCAGCCTGGCGAGTGAGGCGGTGGCGATCCTCGAGCGGAACGCCTTCTCCGCCCTGCGCGGGCCGAACAGCCGGGGAGCGGTACCCCGAAGCGCGTTCGACGGCATCGACGTCTCGACCGTCGACCGCTCGGTCAAGAGGGCGTTCAGCGGCGAGGACGGCCGGACCCCGTTCGACCTCGCCTCCCATCGTGTGAGCAACGTCGATGGCGCCACCGCTGCGACCCTTCAGTCCGTCTTCGAGCTGGTGGAGCAGAGCTTTCGCGACACGGACTCGATGGAGGAGACCCTCCGCGTCTTCCTCCGAGCCAACTTCGACGAGGCCTGCAGGGAGGAGGGTCTGCTCGCGTCGGTCATCGTGCAGTCGGCGGCGTGCGCGCACGTACAGAGCGGAAATCGGGACGCTCCGGACCAGACCCGGGCCGCCCGAGATGTCATCGCCCTGCGACAGGGGCTCTATGCGGAGATGACCAGGGGATTCGTGGCCGGCCTCTCGATCGCCCTGCGGAGGCTCCGTCGCCGTCCCAAAGCGTCCCGTTCGCTCTCGGAGATCGTCGTGGCGGTCGAGGCCACCAACGACGGTTTCGTACGCCTGCACAAACTGCAGCCGGACCTCGTCGCTGCGGACCTCGTGGTCGACACGCAGTGGAACGTGATCTGGGGCATGACCGAGCCGGGGCTCTTGGACCCGCCGAGTCAGTCCAATCCTCACGAACGGGTGCTCGTGGAGGCGGCGCTCGCCATCTTCTCCGAGGGCCGCCTCCCCTCACTGGAGTCCCTGGCCAGGGAGTGCGGAGTGCCGAGGGCCGAGGCCATCGAGCTGCTTCCGACCGATGAGGCGCTCGCCCAACGGTGCATGGACTACGCGGTCGGGAACTCCGTGGAGACCGAGGCCATCGCCGTGAACGTGAAGGGGGCGGAACTCTCGGCGGTCAGGGACCTCCTGATCGCGACCACTCAGCAAGCCGATGCCGCGCCGCGGTTGATCGAAGTCATTCGACGGGACAAGGCCGGCGGATTCTGCGCCGAGGCCCGGCGTCACATCGCCGAGGCCCTCGGACAGTCGAACGCGGTCGACCTCGATCGAACCACAGCTGACGGGGTGGCCCTGATGCTGCTCGACGCAGCCCTGCAGGGCGAATCCGGCAAACCCATCTGGCAGGCCGGCCTGGATGCGTTCGCCTCCGGCCAGTGACCCGGACCACCCGGCGGACGTCCGCATGGGCCCCGGGTCCGCGGTCAGGACGTGGTCGTGCGAGGGCCGCCGCCGTCCCGGTCATCGGCCCGCTCCCCGGCTCGCCGTCCACGGAGATGGAGAACGAGGACACCCAGGAGGCCCAGCAGGGCGATCACCAGCGCGGCGATGGCGATGCCCTCGGTGGCTCCGGATGCGGACGTTGTCGCGCTCGGCACCGGCGCCGTCGGGGAGCCACCGGTGAGGGTCAACACGGGAGCCGGGGAGTCCGGATTCGGGTCCTGCGGCGAGGCGACCTGGATCCACCGGACGATCTCACCCGAGGAGTAGGTCTGCAACGCCTTGAAGATGACTTCGCCGCTCTGTGACGGGGCCTGACCGGCGGAGATCGGGAAGTCCTCGTACTGGCCCGGAGCGATGCCGCCGGCGGTGGCGGCCCAGGTGATGTCCGTGACCACCTGGTCGACCGGTCCGTCACCCGACTGGACCGGCTGGCTGAGCGTCCGGGTGTCGACCTTCGCCGTCCAGCCCGGGACCGGCAGCACGTCGACGGTGAGCAGTGGGAGGTTGGTCGGGAAGAACACCTGGAGTTTCACCGTGTTGGCGTCGTCCCGCTCGTTGGGGACCCTGAAGGTGAGCTCGATGTCACCGGTGCCGGCGGCCAGGGTGCCCGGGTGCACGGTGACGTGAGCCCAAGCCGGTGGTGCCAACAGGAGGGTCACCACCAGCACGGCTCCAGGTCCCAGTACCGCGTAGAGCCTGCGTGGTCCGATGGAGCGGGTCATGGCGGATCGTCCTCCTGGCGGTGGTCCGGCTCTGTCCTGTGCAGCGCCGTCGGATGGTGGGGTCAGTGGACCGGCAGGGTCACGGGCACGACCTGCTCGTCGATGGCGTCGGTCCGGACGGTGAACTTGAGTATCCAGGTCCCCGCCACGGGGATGTCCACATTGGTGGCGTAATAGTGGCCGAGGCCCCCGATGTGCAAGGGGATCGCCAGTGGGCCGAGGTTCTCGGCCGGCAGGGTGAGCGTCGCGTCCAGCTCGGGGATGGCCACCGGCGTACCCAGGGTGCTCAGCACGTAGACGTGCACCTGATTGCCGGTTCCCGCCCTGGCCGGAGCCACGATGGCGTTCACCTGTACCCCCAGGGTGGTAAAGGACGTGGAGAATGGGAGCGCCGCCGCCTGTTTGGCCGGAACGGAATTGACGAGGAGGGCGGTGACCCCCAGGACCGCGAGGGCGATGCCGATCTCCGCCAGGACGGAGCGACGGAGCCTGGAGACCTGGGCGGCACGGGCGCCCCCGCCATCCACCGGCCGCTCGACGACCGCGACCGCGACCGCGACCGCACTCTGCCCACCCGCTTCGCCGTCACTTCCGTCGAACTCCAGGTGATGGTCGCCGCCGCCGGGGACGACACCTTCCGGGACCAGGTCGGTGGGGACCCCGGCCACCGGGGCCCTCGGCCGGCCGGGACGGCGCAGGCCCCAACTCCCCTGGACGATACGTCGGCTGAGGGCACCCAGCCCGATGAGGACGACGACCAGGATGATCTTGACCACCAGAGTCCGCCCGTAGGCGGTGTTGAAGAGGGCGTAGAAGCTTCCCACCTGGCGGATGGCCTGGAACGTCCCGGTGGCGACGACGACCACGACGGCGGAGAACGCATAGGCCGAGACCGTGAGGGTGACTCCGGTGGGGTCCTCCGGTCGGTCGGCGTCCGCCCCCCTGCCGACCAGGAAGGTGGCCAGCAGGGCGAGGCCCCCCAGCCAGACGCTGGCCGCCCCCAGGTGGGCGACATCGAGTGCGAGCCCGACGACCGGTTGGTCCCCGGTCGCCGCGTGCCCGGCCAGGCCCGGCGTGGACAGGAGCGCAATCCCGACCACGACCACTGCTGGGACGACCCACCGCCACCTCCGGGGTCCGTGGCCCACGCGTCCCCGGATCCCGAGGAGCGCCGGGATGAATGCGACCAGCAGGAGAAGTCGCAGGACCTCGACCCGACCGAATCTGGTGTGCAGGACGGCGTCAACCAGTGACGGTCGGACGATGTCGACCAGGGGGAGCGCGGCGGCGTAGACCCCCTGGATGGCGATACCGAGCACCGTGGTGGCGAGGAGGACCGACCACGAGGCCCACAGGATCCGGCCCACCCTGGGTGCCGTACCACCCGGCCGCCACACCAGGGCGACCATGAGAGCCAGGCCGACCAGGAACAGAAGGCCGACGAACGCCCCGAACCGGATCAGCCAGTAGACGGCGCCGACGGTGCCACCGCCCGACTGGTCGGCCAGGGCGTTGGCGACGGCGTTCGCCTTGCGTGCTCCACTGGCGGAACCCACCGAGAAGACGAACGCTCCGTGCACGGGGTGCGAGTCAGCGGAGATGACCCGCCAGGCGACGACGTAGGTGCCGCTCGGCAGGTTCGGAGGCAGTGCGATGCCCACCGCGTGACTGTCCCCTGACGGGTGGTGCGCACCCCCGCTGTCGACCCGCTGGCCGTCGGGCCCCAGCACCCGGAGCGACCCGAAGTCGATCTCGACCGGCTCGCCGAAGTGGAGGACCACCTGGCCCGGTGCCACCAGGAGCACCGACGATGCCGGAGGGTCGGTGGACTCCAACTGGGCGTGCGCGCTGGCCGGCCCGGCCGTCCCGACCAGTACGACGACCACCGCCACCGCGGCGACCACGAGCTGCCCGGTCCGTCTCACCGGACACTCCGGGCCCGACGGGCCGGTCGCGGGGACGCGGAGCGGGATGTCCGCGGTCCTGCACCGTCCTGACCGGGAACTCCCCACCCGGCGCGGTACGATCCCCGGGTGGTTCGTCGAGGACTGGTCGTGCTGGCCTTGACGGTGCTTGGTGCTGCCGGATGCACGACCGGAGCCAGTACCACCGCGTCGACGAACACCAACCTAAGGGTACCGCTCCCCGCCGGTGCCAACCCGTCGCGGATCTCGAAGATGGTGTGCTCCCCCACTGCCGCCAAGGACATCCGTGCCGCGGTCGGCGAGGAGGCCGCGGTAGGCGAAGTGACCTGGGTCAACCACCTCTACTCCTGCCGATTCGCCTACCCGACCGGCTCGATGGTCCTCTCGGTCAAGGAGCTGTCCAGCTGGTCGGGGACGATCGCCTACTTCGACTCCCTGGCCACCACCATGGGGACGTCACAGAAGATCTCCGGGCTGGGGCAGGGTGCATTCCAGGCCACCGACGGCTCGGTGGTGGTCCGCAAGGACTGGAAGGTCCTGGTGGTGGACATCAGCGGCCTCCCCGGCCAATTCGGCGTGCCGGCGACGAGCTCGGGGAACGTGGCCCTCAGGGTGAGCTACCAGATCCTCGGGTGCTGGGCGGGCGACTGACGCCGCGGTCCGTCGGCCGCCGATTCGCCGCCACCCGGCGCGGGTCCTGAACCTGGCAGGGACTCCCGGACCCACTCCCCCCACCCCCGGTCAGTCGACGAACTTGGGGATCACCTCCCTCCCCATGAGCTCGATGGTCTCCATCACCGCCTCGTGGGGGATCTTGTAGGGGTTCACCAGGCACAGCAGGAGGTCGATGTCGGCGTCCTGGTAGCGGCGGCACATCTCGATGCACTCCTCGGGCGTGCCGAGGACACAGGCATTTGCGTCGATCAGGTACTCGAGGCTCAGCAGATCGAGCGAGCCGTCATCACTGTGCTGCTGCATGTCGGCCGCATACGAGTAGGACCCGAGGTCCTCGCTCCGCTCGTCCATCCACTCGGACACCGAGGCGATCTGGCGGGCGCCCACCTTCGGGTACCACTCGAAGGACTCCCGGGCCAGCTCGAGGGCGCGTCGGCGGTCCGGAGAGCACAGCGCCATGGTGAACGTGGCCGTCTCATTGTGGACGTAGGCCCCCAGCGGCTCGGTGCAGCCGGCCACCGCCTGGCGGTAGACGTCGACCTTGCGCTTGACCTCTTCGGGGGAGATCCCGACGGCGAATGAGCAGAGCCCGAGGCCGAGCTCACCGACCTGTCGGTGGCCATCCTCGCTGGTGGTCGCCCCCCAGATCGGTGGATGCGGTTGCTGCAGCGGCTTGGGCTGAACCCGCCGCCTCGGCATCTGCCAGTACCGCCCGGAGAACTCGTACTCGTCGCTGGTCCAGCAGCCGACCACGTGCTCGATGGCCTCGTGCCACATCTCGCGGGTCTGGCCCGGATCGATCCCGAAGCCCTCGAGCTCGGCCCGGGTGGCGGAACGTCCGGTGCCGAAGTCGACCCGACCGTTGGAGATCAGGTCGAGAACGGCCACCGACTCGGCTGTGCGCACGGGATGGTTGTAGGGCGAGGGCATCAGGCGGACGCCGTAGCCGAGCCGGATGCGGTCGGTAAGGGCGGCGATGGCGCCGTAGAGGACCTCGGGGTTCGAACAGTGCGAGTACTCCTTCAAGAAGTGGTGTTCGACGGTCCAAAAGGCGCTCCAACCGAAGCGCTCGCCGGCCACCGCCTGCTCGATGGTGTTGCGATAGGCGATCAGCTCGCTGTCGGGCTCCCAGGGCTTGGGCACCGGGATCTCGTAGAAGAGCGCGAATTTCACTTCTCCATTCCCTTCGCTCGTCGCCCGTGCCGGCGACCGGTCAGGAGCTCAGCCACCCGTTCGCTACGCGCTCGCCGTCCCGACAGTTCCAGAAAGGCCGACAGGGTCTTCCACCACGCGTCGGGGTTCTCGAATTGCGGACTGTGACCGGCGTCGGGGACCACCGCCAGCGAGCCACCCGGGATGGCCGCCGCCATCCGCTCCGAGGAGCCGACCAGCGGCCCGTCCTGTACTCCCACGATCACCAGGGCCGGCAGCGACGGCGGGAGCGACTCGAGCTCCTCCAACCGGTCGCCGGTGCCGGCGAACCTCGGCGCCATGGCCGCGTACAGGGCCGGCGAGGTGGCCCGGAATTTGCGATCCTCGAACTCGGCATGGCCGGGACGATCGGCGAGGAGCCGCCGGTGTGCGGGGGAGTCGAGGGGGCTCTCCCTGTTGGCCATGATCTCGGCGAGGCCCTCCATGCCGCGGTCCCGGACGATCGACACGGCCACGTCGACCAGCTGTGGATCGAGGCCCTGGATCGGACCATGGTCGGTGTCCATAAGGACGAGGGCGTCGAGCCGTTCGGGCGCCTCGTGCGCCACGAACTGGGCCACCATTCCACCCATCGAATGCCCGAGCAGGGCGGCGCGCTCCCAGCCGAGGGCGTCGAGCAGACCCAGTGCGTCGTGGGCCAGGATCTCGAACGAATAGTCGTCCTCGGACGCCGGCTTGGAGCTCGCACCGTGCCCGCGCTGATCAGGTGCCACAGCATGCCAACCGGCTCCCGCCAGGGGATCGAGCCAGTCGGTGAAGTCCTCCTTGGCCCCGGTGAACCCGTGGAGGAGGAGAAGGGGCGCTGACCGACCCCCGCCTCGGCGATCGACATCTCGATGCCGCCCAGGTCGAGGCATCGTCGATCCATGTCGTCCATGTTCCCACACGTCGTCGTGACGACCGGTGGCCGACACGTTCGCCCCGAAGGACCGGGACCCGGCTGACGCCGAGGACACGCACCCTTGCCGGTGTGCGCGGGACCGGGGCGGGCGCGCGGCCCCCTGGGGCCCCCTGTCGGAGCGACCCCGGGTCCCTGACGTCTACCTGCTCGTGCCCACTGCCACATTGGTGGCGACGACCCCGGGAAATGCGGTGGTGAGGCCGGTGAGACCTGCCGACGAGGCGTCGAAGCCGAAGACGTGACGGAGCTGGGCGGTCACCGTCTGGCGCACCGCCGGCCAGCCCTTGGTGACCGGTTGATCCGGGTGGAAGCAGCCATCGGTGGCCAGCGTCCGCAACTTGCCCGACACCGGGAGATGGACCTGATCGGCCAGCGCCAGCAGCCCCCCCTTTCCCGGAGCGATCTCGCAGATGTCGGAGAAGAGCAGGTGGCCGAAGCCCCGAAGAGTGACCAGCCGCTTGGGCGTGGCCATGGCATGGAAGGCGCGGGCGATCCCGGTGGGGTCGACGACGTGATCGGCTGTCCCGACCATGAGCATCCCGGGCTTCTGGGGCACCTCGCTGGCCGGGCCCGAAGGCGCCTGACCGAAGGCGCCGACGGTGGCGCCGGCCATACCGATGAACGTGGTCACCCGGGGGTCGGCCGCCGCCACGGCCTCGGATGCCGCCCCACCGAGGGAATGCCCGACAGCGGCGATCCGGGTCAGGTCCATGTGGTTGTAGAGGGAGCTCGTGGAGTCGCTGTTCTCGGCGGACATCAACGTGATCGTGTCCTGTATCTCGGCGAGGTCGGCGGCGTCACCAGAGCTCTGCTTCCCGCTCAGCACGGCGGTGAGATCGTTGTCCAGCAGATCGGGTGCTGCGACCACGAACCCCCACGAGGCCAGCCGGGTGGTGAGGAACGTCGACTGGTCACGGAATCCGGAGTATCCGTGGGCGAACACCACCAGGGGGAACCGACCGGCCTCCGCCGGTGCGTCGCGAAAGGCCCCCGTGACGTAGGTGGCCGTGGTGAAGTTGGGAGGGAACAGCGACTTCAGTGAGGGCGGCAGCCACGAAGTCACGTTGTAGGAGGCCTGGGTACCCGTCTCCGCTGAGCGTGGCGCCGGGTACCAGACCTCGACCGGTGCCCCGTCGCCCGGGAGGGTGAGCGTGATCACACCTGCGCTGAACGGACCCGGCTCGGTGAAGCTGGTCGGGCCGAGGTCGGTCACCACCGGCACGGTGTCACCGTGGACGACACCGATGGTCGGGCCGCTGGACACGGAGGAGGTGGGGGCGGAAGTGGAGGACGAGGAACACCCGGCAGCCAGGAGAACCAGCGTGGCGGTGGCGGCCCAGGCAAGGCGGTGGGCCCGTCCCTTCGCCCCGTTCGCAGGCGAACGCCGGGGGTCGGAGCCGAACGTCCGAGGATGGGAGGTGGGTGCAGACCGGGACATGGACTCCCTCGTTGCTCACTGATCGGATACGACGAAGATCGGGGAGAAGCCGCGGGTGACCCGCTCCGATCCTCGGAACGCGGCCGAGTATCGTGCCGAATCGACCGCGGGGTGACGTGATCCCGTGTGCGACGACCTCGACGGACCGGATCCGCCCCTCGGTGCGGACCCACACATCGGCCCGCCGGTCCGCACCCCGGAACTGTAGGGTGGGCTGTCCGTCAAGGGGGAGCCGATGACCGAGACGACCGTGCAGACCGAGCAGTTCGCCGAGCTTGTGGGGGCCGGGGGAGGCGGGTCCCTCGCCCGGGCCGCCGCTCTCGACCTCCGATCGGGGGACAGGTCGGCGCCGGCCCGTGCCGCCGCCCTGTGCCTGAGCGCCGCCGTCACCACTCCGGAGCGCCTGGTCGAGACCTATGACGGCCTGGCCGAAGGATGGACGGGGAGGGCTCCGGCGGCCGACCCGGTCGTCGGCGCTGGCGCTCCCGGCGATGTCCCCGAGGACCTCTGGGACGCCATCTGGGCCCTGGTCTTCGATCCGGATGCCGGAAGGGACCCGGCCGACATCACGGTTCGGACTGCGGCGCTCGCCGGCCTGTTGCCCACCGAGTTCAACGACCGGCTGGCATCGATGGCGCTCCGGTACCCGGGGGTGGCCGATGCCGCCATGTCGGGGCCACCCCCGCGGTTCTCCCTCGACGACCTCGCCCGGTGCCCGAGGGACTCCCTGGCCGGGAACCTCCACTCACTCGTCGTGGACGACGGCTTCGACCTCGAGGTCCTGGACCGGGACTCACTCGCTCTGACCGACCTCCCCTATCCCCTCGGCTACCTCAATGTCCGCATCCTGCAGTGCCACGATGTCTGGCACGAGGTCGCGGGCTACCGGACGACCGGCCTGCACGAGGTAGGGATCTCCGGGTTCCAGATGGGCCAGTTCGGGCACCACTACTCCTCCATGTTCCTGGGCGTGGTGCTGACCAAGGTCGCCTTCACCCAGCCGTTCGAAGGGACGGGATTCCTCCTCGACACCATCCTGTCCGCCTACGCGCACGGTCGGGAGACGCCGCCGCTGATCGGCGTGGCCTGGGAGGAGGTCTGGGACCGGCCGGTTGAGGAGATCCGGGCGAGCCTGGGCGTCAGGCCGTTCGAGTCGCCGTATCCGCCGGGCATCCTGGAGGACCTCCGCTCGGCGTAGCCCGGCCACGAACGCAGGGGAGCTGACCAGGTGGCGATCACGGACACCTCACCACGGCTGCGCCCGGTCGCCTCGACCCTGGTGCCCGCGGTCGTGGTGCTGGCCTTCCAGATCGCCTTCTTCCCCCTTCCGCTGGGGGTGGCGCTGCAGGGGGTGATCATCGGCCTGCTGGGAGCGCTGGTCGCGGTGGGCATGGCCCTCGTCTACCGGGCCAACCGGATCCTGAACTTCGCCCAGGTCGAACTGGGGCTCGCCCCGACCGTGCTCACCGTGTCGCTGATCGCCTACGCCGGGGTGAACTACTTCCTCGCCGTCGCCGTCGGCCTGGTCGGATCGGTGCTGGTCGGCAGCATCGTGGAACTGGCCATCATCCGGCGCTTCTTCCGCTCCTCGCGCCTCATCCTCACCGTGGCCACCATCGGGCTGTCCCAGCTGCTCGTCGCCGGCGCGCTGTTCATCCCCGACATCTGGGGCCAGCAGCCCACCGCAGTCATCGTCCATCTACCGGTCTCACTCCACTTCACCGTGTTCCCCCTGGTCTTCACCGCCGACCACGTGGCGGCCATGGTCGTGGCGCCGGTGGCGCTGGTGGGGGTCGCCCTCCTGCTGCGCTTCACCGACATCGGCATCGCCGTCCGGGCCAGCGCGGAGCGGGCGGACCGGGCCATGATGCTCGGCGTCCCCGTCAAGCGGCTCCAGACCATCGTCTGGGCGGTCGCGGCCCTGCTCTCGTTCGTCGCCATCTTCCTCCAGGCCGGGATCCTCGGCCTTCCGGCCGGGATCCTGTTCAGCTTCACGGTCCTGCTCGCCGCCCTCGCCGCCCTGGTGCTCGGGAACCTCACGGATCTGCCGACCGTCGCCGCGTCGGCCGTGGCCCTCGGTGTCCTCCAGCAGGGCGTGCTTTGGAACCACGAGACTGACCCCGGACTGGTCGGGCCGGTGCTGGCCGCGGTGGTGGTGGCCGGCCTGCTCATCCGCCGGGTGCGGTCGTCCCGGGCCGACGCCGGGCAGGTCTCCACCTGGGCGGCGGCCGACGAGATGCGCCCGGTGCCCCGCGAGCTGCGCGGCGTCACCGAGGTGCGGCTGGTCCGGTGGGCGGTCACGATCCTCGTCGGCGGCTCGCTGCTGGCGGTCCCCTGGCTGCTGTCCGGAAACGCCGGGAACCAGCTCAAGGCCACCGCGGTGGTGGTCTTCGTGATCATCACCCTCTCCGTCGTGGTGCTCACCGGTTGGGCCGGTCAGGTCACGCTGGGCCAGATGGCCTTCGTGGCGTTCGGCGGTGCCACCGGCGCCTACGCCACCCAGACCTGGCACCTCGACCTCAGCCTGGGACTGCTGGTCGCGGGATCCACCGGCGCGGCCGTGGCCATGGTGGTCAGTATCCCCACCCTCAGGCTCCGGGGCTTCTTCCCGGCGGTCACCACGCTGGCCTTCGCCATCGCCACCTCGAGCTATCTCCTCAATCCGCAGTACTTCTCATGGGTCCCGGTCAACCGGGTGGCCCGACCTGCGCTGTTCGGGGCCTTCCGCCTCACCTCGCAGCCGAGCTACTACTACGTGTGCCTGGCCTGTCTCCTCCTGGTCGCCGTCGGCGTCCGGGGTGTCCGCCAGTCCCGAACCGGCCGGGTCCTGCTCGCCCTGCGGGAGAACGAGCGGGGGATCGAGTCGTTCGGCGTCAACGTCATGCGGGCCAAGCTGACCGCCTTCGGCCTCTCGGGGTTCATCGCCGGCATCGGGGGCTGCCTGCTCGTGCACCTGCTGCAGGCCTTCAGTCCCTCCGTCTTCGGGCCCGGTGCGAGCTTCGAGGTGTTCACCACCGCGGTGGTGGGTGGGCTCGGATCGCTCCTCGGCGCCGCTCTCGGGGCCATCTACCTGCAGGGGGGACAGTGGTTCCTCCCCGGGGCCCAGTGGCAGGCCCTGACCTCGGCGGCCGGGGTGCTCATCGTCTTGATGGTGATCCCGACCGGCCTCAGCGACGTGGTGTTCCGCCTCCGTGACCGCTGGCTGCGCTCGGTGGCCTCCCGGCGCGGCATCGTGGTGCCGAGCATGGTGGCCGACGTCGGAGCACCGTCCGGGGAGGAGGGTGTCGAACCGGCCCAGATCGTGGTCGGCGACGATCTCCGCGCCGCTCCGCCCGGCAGGCCGGCGGCCGGTGACGGAGTCGGTGCGTCGGCCGGTGTCACCGTCGGCGCCGAGGACGGGCCGGGACCGCCGTGAGCCCACCGGTGTCATCCCCAACGTCCGGTCCGATGTCCACCGTGCACCGGGTGGCCGCCGCCGTCCACCATCCGTCGCGGTGGCTGGCCGGCCTCACCGGCGGCGGACCGGTCTACGCCCTGTGGATCCTCTTCGGCCTCAACATGGCCTCCCAGATGGACGCCACCGGCTTCGGCATCCTGATCCCCAACATCCGCGACGCCTTCCACATGACCAACGCCGGCATCCTGTCGCTGGTGGCGGCCGCCGCGGTCGTGGGCCTGGCCCTCCAGGTGCCGATCGCCCAGGTGGCCGACCGGCGGAACCGGGTCCGCCTGATGCTGCTCGGGGCCGGCGTCTTCGCCGGCTTCGTCTTCGGCACGGGCCTGGCCGTCTCGGTGTGGATGCTGGCGGTGATGCGCTCGGGCACCGGCGTCGGCCAGGCCACGGTCGGACCGACCCACAACTCGCTCATCGCCGACTGGTACCCGATCAACTCGCGTCCCCGGGTCTACGCCTTCCACTTCAGCGCCAACGCCTTCGGCGCCTTCGTCGGGCCGGTCGTGGCCGGTCTCCTGGCGGCCTGGCTGGGCTGGCGGGCCCCCTTCCTCGTCCTCCCGATCCCGGTGGTGATCCTGATCCTCATGGGCACGGGGCTGAAGGAGCCCAGCCGGGGGATCCAAGAGCGGATGGCCATGGGGGTCACCGAGGCGCTCGAGACCGAAGAGCCCCCGCCGTCCTTCGCCGAGGGCTGGCGCATGGTCTGGAAGGTCGAGAGCCTGCGCCGGATCTTCTACGCCCTGCCCTTCCTGGCCGCCTCGCTGGTGGGGTTCGCATCCCTCGCCTCCATCCTGTACCAGCAGAAATTCGGCCTGGACGTGGCCCAGCGGGGGTGGGTGGCCGCCGCCGCCGAGCCGGCCCAGCTCATCGGCCTGGCCATCGGCGCCCGGGTGGGGAGCCGGCTGATCCAGCGCGATCCCGGGCTCATCCTCCGGTTCCTGGCGGCCGTGGCCCTCGTCACCGCGGCCCTGCTCGTCCTGTTCGCACTGGTCCCCGTCCTCTGGGTCACCATCGTGGTCAACATGGCCATCACCGCCTCGCTGGCCGCGGTGGGATCCGGCATCTACGCCTCGCTGTCCCTGGCCATCCCGGCCCGGTCCCGGTCGCTGGGGTTCTCGATGGGGGCCATCTGGGTGATCCCGGGCCTGGTCGTCCTGCCGATCATCGGCGCGGTCTCCGACTCGGTGGGCATCCGGGTCGGGATGCTCGCGCTGGTCCCGGTCTTCCTGGTGGGGGGCCTGGTCATCTCCACCGCCGGCCGGGTCATCGACCGTGACATCCTCCAGGTCCGGACCATGGCCGCCGCCCGATCCGAGGTGCTCTTCGCCCGCCGGCGGGGCCTGGTGAAGCTCCTGTTGGTCCGCAACCTCAACGTCTCCTACGGCCAGGTCCAGGTCCTCTTCGACGTCGACTTCGAGATCGAGGAGGGCGAGATCATCGCCCTCCTAGGAACCAACGGTGCCGGCAAATCGACGCTGCTGAAAGCCATCTTCGGGGTGGTCGAGGCCGACAAGGGCGCGGTGATCTTCGACGGCCGGGACATCACCCACATGCCGCCCAACGAGATCGCGGCACTCGGCATCACCCAGGTGCCCGGAGGGCAGGGCGTCTTCCCCGGCCTGTCGGTGGCCGACAACCTGCGGGTGGCAGGCTGGCTCGACCGGCGGCACCGCGACCGGGCCGCGGCGCGCATCGCAGAGGTCCTCGGGTTCTTCCCGGTGCTTTCCGACCGACTCGAACAGCCGGCGGCCACCCTCTCGGGCGGCCAACAGCAGATGCTCGCCCTGTCGATGGCCTTCCTGGCCCGGCCGCGCCTCCTGCTCATCGACGAGCTCAGCCTCGGCCTCGCCCCGGTGATCGTCGAGCAGCTGCTCCCCCTCGTCGAGGCCATCCGGGCGGAGGGCACGACGGTGATCCTGGTCGAGCAGTCGGTGAACCTGGCCCTGACCATCGCCCAGAGCGCCTATTTCATGGAGAAGGGCGAGATCAAGTTCCATGGGCCGACCGCCGAGCTCCTCGACCGGCCGGACATCCTGCGGTCGGTCTTCCTGGGGGGAGCCGGGTCGCGGGGCGGTCCGGCGGCCGGGGCGGCGCGGGCCACCGCCGCCGCCTCTGCTGCAGCCGCCGCCCCTCCTGCGACGGGGCTCGACGGCTGGGCCGGGCCGGGACCGGCCCGGCCGGGTGCCACCGGGACCCCGGCCGCACCCGCGCTGGAGGTGTCCGGGCTGGCCGTGCGGTTCGGCGGCATCGCCGCCGTCGACGGGGTCTCGCTCACCGTGGCCCCCGGTGAGGTGGTCGGCATCATCGGGCCGAACGGAGCCGGCAAGACGACGCTCTTCGACCTGATCTCCGGGTTCACCCGCGGCGACGCCGGCTCGGTGAGGATCGGGGGCCGGGATGTCACCAGGTCCGGTCCGGACCGGCGGGCCCGGCTCGGACTGGGGCGCTCCTTCCAGGACGCCCGGCTCTTCCCCGACCTCACCGTCGAGGACACCATCGCCGTCGCCCTCGACCGGTGGGTCGACGTCACCGACCCCTTCAACGCCGCCCTGCACCTGCCGGCCTGGGTCGACTCCGAGCACAAGGTGCGGCTGCTGGTGGACGAGCTCATCGAGATGCTCAACCTCGAGGCGTTCCGGTCCAAGTTCATCCGGGAGCTGTCGACCGGATCCCGGCGGGTCGTCGACCTGGCCTGTGTGGTGGCCCACCGGCCCTCGGTGGTCCTCCTCGACGAGCCCTCGAGCGGGATCGCCCAGCGCGAGTCCGAGGCCCTCGGTCCCCTGCTGCTCCAGATCCGCGACACGCTCGGGGCCAGCCTGGTGGTCATCGAGCACGACATCCCGCTCCTCACCGGGGTGGCCGACCGGATGGTGGCGCTCGACCAGGGCCGGTGTATCGCCGAGGGCCCTCCCCATCAGGTGCTGGAAGACCCGCTGGTGGTGGCTTCGTACCTGGGTGTGACCGACGCCGCCATCACCCGGTCGGGGGTCTCAGCTTCACACCCACCGGACACCTCGGGCCCGGTGGCGACCACCGACCGGACCTCCGGGGCCGGGACGGTCGAGCGGGCGCCCAGTGGGTACAGTTCCGATCAGCCAACCGGGGGATGAGCCGATGCCGTCGACCACACCACCACCACCACCACCAGCCAGGGCCGGGTCCCTCAAGCGGTTCGGTCCGCTGATCGCCATCGTGGTGGTGGTCGTGGTGGTGGCCGTGGTGGTGGTCGCCACCCGGACCTCCAAGGCACCCTCCAACGCGTCGCCCACCACCACCTCGGCTGCACCCCCCGGTGCCCCGTCCGGGGTCGTCTCCTTCACCCAGGCCAAGCAGGAGGGAAAGGCCAACTCGATCAACTGGGGCGACCGCTGTGACACCTCCACCGGCAAGCTCAAGTACCCGAGCTTCTTCGCCGGCGCATGCTACGCCCCCTTCAACGGGGACAACGGGGGGGCGACCGCCCAGGGGGTGACTCCGACCACCATCAAGGTCGTCCTCTACCAAGCCGAGCAGACCGACCCGATCCTCAACTACATCACCTCGGCCATCAAGGACACGGCCACCAACCAGCAGACCGCAGAGACCATGCAGAACTGGGTGTCGTTCTACAACCACTACTTCGAGACGTACGGCCGCACCGTGGAGTTGGTCCCGTACACAGCCACCGGGGCGTCGGACGACCCGGTGGCGGCGAGGGCCGACGCCGTGACCATCGCCACCAACATCAAGCCGTTCGCCGTCTGGGGCGGGCCGATACTCACCACCGCCTTCGCCGACGAGCTGGCCGCCCGCAACACGTTGTGCATCGACTGCGGCTCCGGGGACACCAGCAGCTACTTCCAGCAGCGGTCGCCCTATGTGTGGGCGCTGAACATCCTGCCGGAGCAGTCGATCACCCATGTGGCGGAGTTCCTGAAGAAGCAAGTGGCCGGGCGCGACGCCTCGTTCGCCGGCGAGAGCGACTTCACCACCAAGAAGCGGAAGTTCGGGCTGGTCGACCTGGTCAACGACGCCAACTCGGCCCAGTTGCTCACCGACTGGAAGCAGAAGCTCTCGGCGGCCGGCATCGACGTGGCCCAGTACGTCACCTATGCCTCGCCGATCGATCTCCAGACCAGCGCGCCGGCGCTCATCGCCAAGCTGAAGGACGCCGGGGTGACCTCGGTGATCTTCTCCGGGGACCCCATCGCCCCCCAGGCCCTCACCCGGGCTGCCACCAGCCAGGGCTACTTCCCCGAGTGGGTCATCTCGGGCTCCGTGCTGACCGATACGGCCGCATTCGGCCGCACCTACGACCAGCGGCAGTGGTCCCACGCCTTCGGGGTGTCCTTCGGTGCGGCCCGCACCGGCGTGACCGGGGCGATCTCCCTGTACAAGTGGTACTTCGGCCAGGACCCGCCCGATCTCACCGCCGCGGCCACCTCGGTGGTGGACTCGGCGCTCTTCTATCCGGTGATCCAGGGGGTCGGCCCCGACCTGACGGCCCAGAACTTCAAGACCGCGCTCTTCGCCGGGCTTCCCACCCAGCGGGCCATCACCCAGCCGTCCCTCTCCTGGGGCAACCACGGCATCTGGCCCCAGACCGACTTCGGCGGCGTCGATGACGCAACCGAGGTGTGGTGGAACCCGTCGATCTCCGGCCCCGACGAACTGGGCCGCCAGGGCCGGGGTCTCTACGAGTACGTGGGCGGGGGCACCCGCTACCTGCCCGGGCAGTGGCCCACCGAGGCGACCAGGGCGTTCCAGACCGCGGGGGCGGTGGCCATCTACACCACGCCGCCGGCCAGCGAGCAGGTGCCGAACTACCCGTCGCCCGCCGGCACCCACGGCTGAACGGTCGCTTCCCCGTGGTGGGCAAAAGGGCCGGGATCGCGGCCGTCCGACGCCACCGGGTCCCGGCGTGGTGGACCGATGCCAAGCTGGGCATCTTCGTCCACTGGACCCCCGCATCGGTCCCGGGCTTCGCCCCGGTGGACAGCGAGATCGGCGCGCTGTTGGCCCGGCGGGATCCGAGCGCCCTGGCGTGGTCCCCCTATGCCGAGTGGTACCAGAACTCCCTCCGGTTCCCCGACAGCCCCGCCGCCCGGTTCCACGCCGTTCACTATCCGGGGCGGCGCTATGACTCCTTCATCCCGGAGTGGGAGGCCGGTCTGGCCGGCTGGGACCCCGACCGGTGGGCGGCGCGCTTCGCCGCCACCGGGGCCCGGTACGTGGTCCTGGTGGCCAAGCACCATGACGGCTACTGCCTGTGGCCCACCGACGTGCCCAACCCGCACCGGCCCGGCTTCCACTCGACCCGGGACGTGGTCGGTGAGCTGGCCGACGCCGTCCGGGCGGGCGGCATGCGGTTCGGCCTCTACTACTCCGGCGGCCTCGACTGGACCTTCAACGACCGACCCATCGGATCGTTCGGCGACCTGCCGGCGGCCCAGCCCCGGGGCCGGTACGTCGCCTACGCCGAGGCCCACCTGCGCGAGCTCATCGACCGCTACCGCCCCAGCGTCCTGTGGAACGACATCTCCTGGCCGGGCAGCCTGCACCGGCTCGCCGGCCTCCTGGCCGGGTACTACGACTCGGTTCCCGACGGGGTCGTCAACGACCGGTTCATGCCGTGGTCGCCGCTGTGGGAACTGGCCAAGTCGCCACCCGGCCGGCGGATGCTCGACTTCTACTCGGCCCGGAGCGCGGCGGCCGAGAAGGGGCTGGTGCCGCCCAGGCCCCCCCTGTTCGATGTCCGCACCCCGGAGTATGCGGTGTTCGACACGGTGCAGCCGACCCCGTGGGAGTGCGTCCGGGGCATGGACAAGGGCTTCGGGCACAACCGGGAGTCGACCGAGGGCGACTTCATCTCCCGGCGGGACCTGGTGTGGTCACTGGCCGACATCGCCGCCAAGGGCGGCAACCTGCTGCTCAACGTCGGGCCCCGGGGCGAGGATGCGACGATCGCCGACCCCCAGCTCCTCCGCCTCGAATGGCTCGCCCGGTTCACCGACGCAGCCGGGGGTGCGCTGTTCGCCACCCGGCCCTGGGTCCATGCCCAGGGCCGCGCCGAAGGTGGCGTCGAGGTCCGCTACACGACCAGGGACACCGCCGTCCATGCGTTCCTCCGGCTGGCCGGTGAGGGTCGGGGTGCGGACCCGGGGGCCTCCCGCCCGGTGACCCTGGCCGAGGTCCGGTCGACGCCGAGGACCGAGGTGGCGACACTGGACGGACGGCCCCTGGCCTGGGCGTCCACCCCGACCGGGATCAGGGTCGAGCCCCTGGAGGCACTGTCCGCCGAGCTGCCCGTCGTGGTCGCCCTCCGCCATGTCGAGGCCGGCCCGGGGCCGGTCGGCACCCGTCGCTGACGACGTTCCCCGGGTCGTGACGGGGGCCGTCCCCGCCGGCCCGGCCGCATCCCGGTGCGGCCGACCCACACGGGGACCTACGCTATGCCCCGTGCCAGGCGGAATGGGGCCCACGGTGACCACCGAGAACGTGGCGGTCCTGTTCACGGACATCGTGGGATCGACGGAGCTGTCGCACCGGGTGTCGCCGATGGCATCCGACGAGATCCGCCGCGGCCACTTCTCGATGCTGCGCCAGGCCATTGCGGAAACCGGCGGGACCGAGGTGAAGAACCTGGGTGACGGCCTGATGGTGGTCTTCTCCTCGGCGTCGGCGGCCCTGGCCTGCGGAGTCGCCATGCAGCAGGCCGTCGACCTCGACAACCGGGACCGGGGCCATTCGATGGGCCTCCGGGTCGGACTGAGCGGTGGCGAGGTCACCAGGGAGGACGCCGACTATTTCGGGGACCCGGTCGTCGAGGCGTCCCGACTGTGCGCCGCCTGCCAGGGTGGCCAGATATTGGCCGCCGACGTGGTGCCGGCGATGGCCGGGCGCCGCAGCCGCCACCCGCTGAACGGACTGGGACCACTCACCCTCAAGGGCATCCCCGGGCCGGTCGACACCGTGGAGGTGGTCTGGGAGCCGCTCGCCCGGTCTGCGGCCAGCGCCGCGCCCCTGCCCGGGCGCCTGGCTGTGGGCCCGTCCCTCGGAGTGGTCGGCCGGGAGCTCGATCTCGAGGTGATCTCGTCCGCGGTCAAGCGGGTCGTCACCGGCGGCGGACACGAGGTGCTCCTGGTCTCGGGCGAAGCCGGAGTGGGCAAGACGACCCTGGTGGCCGAAGCGGCCCGCACCGCCTTTGACCACGGTTCGTGTGTCCTCTTCGGCCACGGCGAGGAGGACCTCACCACCCCCTACCGGCTCTTCGCCGAGATGCTCGGGGACTACGTCACCCACGCTCCCGAGGACCAGCTCGTCGCCCACGTGGACGCCCACGGGTCCGAGCTCGTCCGGCTGGTCCCGGCCCTGGCCAGCAGGCTGCCCGACCTCCCGGCCCCCACGGCCACCGACGCCGACACCGAGCGCTACCTGCTGTTCGGAGCGGCCGTCGACCTGCTGGCCATGGTGGCGCGGCACCAGCCGGTCATCCTCGTCCTCGACGACCTGCAATGGGCCGACAAGGGCAGCCTGCTCCTGCTGCGCCACCTGATCGCCACCGAGGCACCCATGCGGATCCTCGTGTTGGGCACCTACCGCGACAGCGAGTTGTCCTACTCCCATGCGCTCCTCGACACCTTGGGTGCCCTGCACCAACGTCGCGGCGTCACCCGCATCGAGCTCACCGGGCTCGACGACACCGGCGTGGTGACCCTCATGGAGGCCGCCGCCGGCCACGCCCTGGACGACTCCGGGCTGAGCCTGGCCCACGCCGTCCAGCGTGAGACCGACGGGAACCCGTTCTTCGTGAGTGAGGTGCTGCGGCACCTGTCCGAGACCGGGGCCATCTCTCAGGACGCAACCGGGCGCTGGGCGGCCGTCGCCTCCCTCGACAGCACCACCCTGCCCGAGAGCGTGCGCGTGGTGGTCGGGAGCCGGGTCGGGCGTCTGGGCCGTGAGGCCCAGCAGGTCCTGTCACAGGCTGCGGTCATCGGACAGGACTTCGACCTCGACGTGCTGTGCCGCGCCACCGCGACATCGGAGGACGATCTGCTCGACGTCCTCGACGCGGCGGCTGCGGTCGCCCTCGTGCGTGAGAAGCCGGACACCCCCGGGCACTACCGGTTCGCCCATGCCCTCATCCGGCGGACCCTCTATGAGGACCTGGGGCCGACCCGCCGGGCCCGGGCGCACCGGAGGGTCGGTGAGGCCCTGGAGGCCATCCACGGGGACCGCCCCGGTGTCCGCATCGGTGAGCTCGCCCACCACTGGTTCAGCGCCACCCAGCCGGTCGACGTGACCAAGGCCATCGCCTATTCACGTCAGGCGGCCGATGCTGCACTGGCGGCGTTGGCGCCCGACGAGGCGGTCCACTACTTCTCCCAGGCGCTCCAGCTGCTCGGACAGGAGCGGGAACCCGACCCGCTCCTCAGGGTCGATCTCCTCATCGGCCTGGGATATGCCCAGCGCCAGGCCGGAGTGCCCTCCTTCCGTGAGACCCTGATCGACGCATCCGTCCAGGCGCAGGCCCTCGGGGCGACCGACCGGCAGGTGACTGCCGCCCTGGGGAACAACCGAGGCCTGTTCAGCTCCCTCGGCATCGTCGACACCGAGAGGGTCGGAGTGCTCGAGGCCGTCCTCGCCGCCATGCCACCGGACGACAGCAACGAGCGGGCCCTGCTCCTCGCAACCCTTTGCAACGAGTTGACCCACGGCAGGCCCCTCGAAGAGAGGCGGGCCCTGGCCCGTACCGCCAAGGACATGGCCCGCCGGATCGGCGATCCGTCCACCATCGTCGGGGTCCTCAATCTCGTGGCGCAGCCGCTCGAGTCGCTGCCCACCCTCGGCGAACGGGTCGCTGACACGACCGAGGCCCTGGAGCTGGCCGAGACCCTCGGGGACCCGTACCACCTGTACTTCGCCGCGGTCTATCGGCGGATCAGCGCCTCGGATTGCGGCGACCCCGAAGTCCCCGGACGGTGCCTGGAGGTCATGCGGTCGCTGAGTGGGAAGCTCCGACAGCCGATCCTGATGTGGATCACCACCTTCCATGAGGCGGCCGAGGCCCTGGTGGCCGGGGACCCCGAACGAGCGGAGGCCCTGTCGGATCAGGCACTGGCCATCGGCACCGAGTGCGGCCAGCCCGACGCGCTCTCGTTCTACGGCTCCCAGATGGTCATCGTGCGCCACCAGCAGGGCCGGCTGGAGGAGCTCGTGTCGGTCATCGAGTCGGTCGCCGCCGAGACCGGCATGCACGCCTACCGGGGCGCCCTGGCGCTCACCTGTCTGGAAGCGGGGCGGGAGGTCGAGGCGCGGGCGCTCCTCGAGGAGGCGACGTCGGACGGATTCGGCTCACTGATGATGGGCATCGGGTGGCTCGAGGCGATCACCGCGTACGCTCAGGTCGCGATCGAGCTGCATCACCAGCCGGCGGCGGCCCTCTTGTCCGACCTGCTCGTCCCGTACCACGATCAGGTCGGGTTCAACGGCCTGATGCCCTTGGAGCCGGTGGCGATGTACCTCGGTGCCCTCGCCACTGTGCTCGGCCGCTACGACCAGGCCGAGGCGCACTTCATCGAGTCCGCCGAGGTGGCGGGGCGGACCGGCGCGAAATTCTCCCTGGCCCGCACGGACCTGTTGATGGGGAGGATGCTGGTCGAGCGCAACCGACCCGGCGAAGCCGGGCGCGGGCGGACCCACCTGACCGCCGCCCATGAGGCGGCAAGGGCCAATGGGTACGGGGAGGTCGAGCGACGGGCCGCGGAGGCGCTTCGGGCCCTGGGCTGAGGCGCCGGGCCCGCAGAAGGGCCCGACGGGGCCGTCGACGGTCAGCCCCGACCTGGGGTGGCCCCCGGCCCGGCGGACAGTTTGAGCGCCTCACTCCAGGCTTCGGGCGTGTTGGCGGTGGACGCCTTGACGACGATCTCGTCCAGGCCCTGCGCCTTCCGCCCTGCTCCGGCTGCGGCCTGGGCTGCGACCCGCGCCGCCTCCGCCAGCTTCGGCGCCTCCTGGGCCGACAGCGCCGCTGCCTCCTTGGCATCGGCTGCCGCCCGTTCCGCCACCTTGGCCGCCTCGGCGGCTTCCCGGGCGGCCTTGGCCGTGCGCTCGGCCGATTGGCGGGCCTCAGATGCCTGGCGGGCTGCCGCCCGGGCCCGTTCCGCGGCGTCTTCTGCCTCCTTGGCCGTCTGCCCCGCCGCCTGGGTCGCGTCGGCCGCCGCTTGCATGGTCTGGGCGACCTCGGCGACGACGGCGGCGACCCGGGCCGCCTCCTGCCAGGCATCGGGCGTCCCGAGGTCCTTGGCCTTCGTCACCGCCTTCTCGGTCTGCTCGGCCCAGTTGGCGGCCTCATCCCCCGCCCCCAGGCTCCTGGCACTCCTCGATCCCGTCGCCGGTGGCATCCCGCCTGGACGGCGGAGATCGTTGCGATTGAGACGATCGTCGCCCGTGAACGGTGTGACGACCACGGCGTCGCCGGGTGCTCTTGCGTCCATTGTTGATTCCCCCTCTGGGTTCGATGACATCCGGTCTTCTCCGGCGCCCGCTTCAACCGCGGCGCCCGCGCTCGCTTCAACCGCTGAGTCCGCTGCGTCCGCTGCGTCCGCTGCGTCCGCTTCGACCGCTTCCGGTCTCCGCTCCACGGTGGCCCCGGACCCGACCGTCGGTCCCGCCTTCTGTTCCGCCTTCGGTTCGGCATTCGCCCCGCCGTTGGTGTCCGACTTCGGTCCGGGTCTCGGCTCTCCGAACCGGCGCAGGGCGGTCCAGGTCTCGTCGCGGCCGCCGGTTGGTTCCGTCGAAGTGGTATCGGCATCCTGTGATGCCGCAGTGTGCGCCGGTGTGGCCGCCGGAGCGGCGGCGACGGCCGGTTTGACGGGCGGCACCTCGACGACGACGGCCGGTTTGACGGGCGGCACCTCGGCCGCGACGACCGGCGTCGAGGCGGCCGGCACGGAAGGGACGGCCCGCAGGCTGCCGGGTCCGGCGGCCGGCTTCGGGTCACGGGGCGCCACCGGCTGTGACCGGAACGGTGCCAACAGATCGGTGGCACTCAGATCGGCGGTGCGGGACGCGCCTGCCCGCTGCACCGGGTCCGGCGGGCGCGCGGGTGGCGAATCGGCGGCTCGTGGGCCGACGGACTGCTGCTCGGTGACCCGCGAAAAGGACTCGATCGAGGCTACGTCGGCGCCAGTGGGTGCCGGGGCCGGAGCGCCGGCCTCCGCCTCGCCGGCACGCGAGTGGACGTGCATGAACTGGCCGGTCAGATGGAAGCCGTCCCAATAGCGCATCAGTCTCGGGTCGGCCTCGTCGGGATACCACCCCGGTCCGGCACCGTCCGGCAGCGCCACGGATGCGGTCTGATGCAGGGTCGCCCCATCTGCCCCGACACCGCCTGCCGGACGGTCCGCGGGAGGGGAGTCGTTCGAGATGAGGTGCCCCGCCTGCTCGGCCCTCCTGGGGTTGGTCCGCTCTTCTCCCGTCGCCTTCGTGTGGCGTGCAAATGGACGCAGTACCATACTCCCCTTTTCGGCACCCGTCCCGGTTTCCTTGAGGGGCGGGGGAGGTGGAATGCGGTCGGATCGGGCCCTGTTGGGCCCCTTTCCAGCTCAAGGCGGTTGCCCTCACTGCCGATATCAGAGTCGTGACCAATCCCGTGCCGTCGCGGTCGGCGGTGACCACGATCACCCCACCTCCGGACCTGGGCCTGGATGGCGCCGCCACCCTCGTCTTCCAGCCGGCGGTGGACCTCGCCACGGGTCGCCTCCTCGGCTTCGAGGCGCTCCTTCGGTGGCGGGACTCGACCGGTCGCGACATCCCTCCCTCCGAGCTCATTCCGTGGGCGGAGTCCAACGGGCACATGAACGAGTTGAACGCGTGGGTGCTCTCCGAGGCCTGCGCGCAGGCCGCCCGGTGGTCGTCGGACCTCCAGCTGGCGGTGAACTGCTCGGTCTTCCAGCTCCATCGGGGCGAGGCGGCCATGGCCGCGGCAGCCGCCCTCGAACAATCGGGTCTCAGTCCCGATCGGCTCACGGTCGAAGTCACCGAGACCTCGGTCGCCGACGACCAGGCGGCGGAAGACCTGCACATGATGACCCGGCTGGGCATCCAGCTCACCGTCGATGACGTCGGGGAGGACTGGTCGGTGCTCGAGAACCTGCGGGACTGCGTGGTCAGCACGGTGAAGATCGACGCCTCGCTCACCGCCGGCCTCGGCGACCCCGACGGGAAGAGTCGGGCCACCGCGGAGACGATCGTCACCCTGTGCCGCTCCCTCGGCATCTGCACGGTTGCCGAGGCGGTCGAGACCGTCGAGCAGGTGGCCATATTGCGCGAGATCGGAGCGGAGACCGCCCAGGGCTACTTCTTCTCGACGCCACTCACCGCCGAGGATGCCGCCGATCTGGCGGCCATGACCCCCGCTCCGCGCTTCGCCCTGTCGGCGCCACCGGGATGACCCGGGCCTGACAAGCTCGCCGGCCGCTCACACGATGGCCGGCGGTTCCCGCCTCCCCGTGGCCGGCGTCAGGACAGTCCTGTCCGTCCGTCGGGGTCGGGTGCAGACCGCATCGGGATCCGCCCGGCGCCCTCGGTCGATCCGACGGCGATCCGGCCTGTCCCACCTGGTGAACCGGCCCACCTGACAAGCGGGGGTGTCATCGGGCTCCGTCTTGGCTACAGTTCGGACGGCGGAGCTTTTCGCGATGTGAGCGAGGGTTGTCGATGGGTGGGACCGGTGTCGGGACGCGCAATTCGAGGGCCGGCCCGGACGAGACCGGATTGGCGCCGGTCTCCCCGGGGTCGGCGGTGATCTCCCAGTGAAGGTTGCCGCCCTCGCCGGGCTCGAGGACGACCCCTTCGTCGGCGCCGCGGTGCTCGGCGTCCTGGAGGAGAAGGACCGGCGATACCTCGCCGAACGTAGCCGGCGCAGACGGGTCGACAAGGGACAGGTCCTGTTCTGTGAGGGCGACATCTCCGACTCCGTGCTCGTCCTCGTCTCGGGGCGGATGAAGGTCGTGAAGTACTCGAACGACGGCGCCGAGTTCATCCTGAGTACCGTCGTGCCGGGCGAGACCATCGGCGAGCTCGGAGTGCTGTCCAGTGGTCCGCGATCGGCCACCGTCCTGGCGACCGAAGCGAGCGTGGTGCTCATCTTGGCCGCCTCGGTGATCATCGACCTGATCTCCGAGCGCCCGGCCCTGGCCATAGCCCTGCTCCAGCGGTTGTCCGACATGGTGCGCCGGATCACCGGGGTCGCGACCGACCTGGTCTTTCTCGATCTCAGACAGCGCGTGGCCAAGTACCTGCTCCAGCGCGCCGTCGGCGATCCGCCGCCGGACGACAAGGTGGTGACCCAGTCCGACCTCGCCGCCAACATCGGTGCCAGTCGTCAACGGGTGAACGCGTGCCTCCGTGACTTCCAGAGACGGGGCTGGATCGCCATGGGGTCGCGGAGCCTCCGGGTGATCGACAAGGAGGCCCTCTCCCGGATCATCGCCTTCTGACCGGAACGAGGCGTCCACCGCGGGTGGATCCCGACGGATTTCCGGTTCTGTCTCCACGGAGACAGACGGATCCCCATCGGGGGTTCACACTGAGGGTTGTCAGCAATCCCACATCGGGAGCGGACACCGGGATCAGGAGGGCTGTGCAATGGCCGAGACTGATTGGGCGCAGCAGACGGATGGAACGTCCGTGGGCTCTCGCCACCGGAGGACGGCTGACTCGGCAATGCGGTTCACCGACCGCTGTCGACGGATCACCGACGTGTATACGTGGCCCGAGGTGGCGGGATGCATCGGTCGCATCAGACTCGGCACGAAACCCGCGGCGGGAACCGGCAAAGCCGCTCCGGGCCTCACCCCCCGAGGCCCGGAGCGGCTCCACATCCCGAACGACGGCCGGCCCGACCGGAGCCGGAACCCTTCCGGTCCTGTCACCACCTTGGCTGATGGGGCGGGAGGCGGGCGCATCATCGCAGGAGTCGTATCTCACCACGGGGCCATCCCCGAGCCAGTGAAAGGACGTTGATCATGCGTGATCTCGGTGGGCGAACAGACGAACGGATCGCGGTACTGCGGAGCATGAGATTGTTCTCGGGCTGCACCAGGGACCAGCTCCGGCAGGTCCGTTCCTTGACGACGATGATGAGGATGCCGCGGGGTACCGTCCTGATCGCAGAGGACACGCCGGGCCAGGAGTTCTTCATCGTGGTGGAAGGCACGGCCACCGCATCTCGACACGGTTGGTGGCTCGCCGACTTCGGCCCGGGCTCCTTCTTCGGTGAACTGGCCCTGCTCGACCACGGCCAGCGGACCGCGACGGTGGTGTCCGCCACCGAGCTGTGCGTCCTGGTGATCTCCCGGGTCGAGTTCTGGTCCCTCCAGGGATTCGGCACCGTCGTTTGCCCATAAGCTGCTCGTGGAGTTGGGGGCGCGGCTCCGCCGCACCGACGACCTCCTCGACGAGGAGTCGACTTCCACCTGGTCCCTCCGCCCGTTGGCCGCGATAGGCGCCACCGGGTGCTGAGCACCACCGCGCCGACCGCGCCGACCGCGACCCGGGCGATCAGCCGATCACAGCAACGGGGGGACGACCGCCTCGACCACGTTCGGGCCGGGTGAGGCCAGCGCACGCGCCAGCTGGGCGGCGAATTCCTCGCCGGTCTCCGCCCGCGCCGCCTGCAGACCGAAGCCCTCGGCCAGGTGGACGAAGTCGATCGACGGCCTCCCGAGGTCGAGCATGTCCCGCGCCCGGGGGCCGGCGGCGTCCGCTCCGACCCGATCGAGCTCCATGTTGAGCACGGCGTAGGAGTGGTTGTTGAGCAGGATCGTGGTGACGTCGAGGCCCTCACGGGCCATGGTCCACCACGATTGCAGCGTGTAGAGGGCGCTCCCGTCGGCCTCGAGGGCCACCACCCGCCGGTCGGGCGCGGCCACCGCGGCCCCCACCGCCACGGGCAGCCCCTGGCCGATGGCGCCGCCGGTCAGGCAGAGCCAGTCGTGGGGGGGAGCGCCGACGGTGGCGCCCGGGGCGAACAGCCCCGAGGTGTTCCCTTCGTCGGACACGATGGCGCCCTCCGGTAGGAGGGCTCCGAGCACCTGGCACACGCTCTGCGCGGTCAGCGGGCCGCCGGGCAGCCCGGGAGTGCCGGCCTCCTGGCGAGGGGCGGCCCCCCGCTCCACCCCGAGCAGCCCGGCCAGCCCCGCCACCGCCGTCCCCACGTCCTCCGCCTCCCCGGCCAGGGGGTGCACCGTGCATCCTTCCGGCACCAGGTCGCTCGGCTTGCCCGGGTAGGCGAAGAACGACACCGGCGACTTGGCGTCGACCAGCACCAGATGCCGGATGCCCTCGAGCTGCATGGCGGTGAACTCGGCCAGGTAGGCCAGCCGCTCCACCGGAGGCCGGCCCGCCCCCCGCTCCAGCCGCGCCGGGAAGGTCTCCGCGAAGAACTTGGCACCGGTGGTGGCGGCGATGTCCGCCGTCGTCCCGAGCGTGGGCCCGGAGCAGGCCCGGCCCCCGATCAGCAGCGCGGCGGGCTCTCCGGAGCGGAGGGCGTCGGCGGCCGCGGCCAGGAGGCCCTCGTCCGGGGCGGCACCACCCGGGTGGGGCGTCGGCCCGGAGCCGCTCACGGCCACCCCCCCCTCCGACCACGACACATCGGCGGGAAGGATCAGGGTGGCCACCGAGCCGGGAGGGCCCGTCGCCGCGGCCAGGGCCGCCACCCCGTCCGCACCCAGGCCGCCGGCCGACCCGGACGTCTGGACGAAGGTCGAGACGTTGCGGGCCACCGTCTCGATGTCCGACTGCAGCTGGGCGTCGTAGCGCCGGTGGGAGGTGGCGTGGTCGCCGACGATGTTGACCACCGGGCTGCGGGCCCGCCGGGCGTTGTGGAGGTTGGCGAGCCCGTTGCCGAGCCCCGGGCCCAGGTGGAGCAGGGTGGCGGCCGGTCGGCCGGCCAGGCGGGCGTACCCGTCGGCCGCACCCGTGGCCACCCCCTCGAACACCGCCAGCACGGCGTGCATGTCGGCGACGTCGTCCAAGGCCGCAACGAAGTGCATCTCCGAGGTGCCCGGATTCATGAAGCAGGTGTCGACCCCGTGGTCCACCAGGGTGCGGATCAGTGACTGCGCTCCGTTCACCGGTTCTCCCCGGAGGCGAGGTCCAGGTCGAAGATGGTGCCCGGGTTGAGGATCCCGTGCGGGTCGAACGCCGCCTTGATGCGGCGCATGAGGTCGAGCTTGACCGGATCCTCCAGCTCGGCCAGGTAGGGACGCTTCTGGGTGCCGATCCCGTGCTCGCCGGAGACGGCCCCGCCCAGCAGGATGCCGGCACCGATCATGTCGTGGAGGAGCCGGTGGCGGACATCGTCGTCGGGCTGCCACACCGAGAGGTGGACGTTGCCGTCGCCGGCGTGGCCGCACCCGACCACCAGCGAGGCCGAGTCGGCGGCCAGGCCGCCGACGGTGGCCAGCAGGGCGGGGATCGACGCCCGGGGCACGACCACGTCCACGATGTCGTCGGCACCGTTCGCCTTGGCCGCCCAGAACGCGCGCTCCCGTGCCCCGACCAGTTCCACCCCCGCCTGGTCCGGCAGGACGTAGACCTCGAGCGCTCCGAGCTCGCCAAGTTGCCCGGCCAATCCCGTGGTGTCCTCCTCCAGACGCGACGGGTGGTGGCTCTCGAGGACGACCACCAGATAGGCGAGGGCCCGTTCCCGGACGTCGTCGGGAACCCCGAGGTCGATGCCGGCATTGGCGGTGATGCCGGCCATGGACACCAGGTCGATGTACTCGACCATCAGGGGCCCGATGCCACTGGCCACGATGGGCGGGACCGCCGAGGCGATCTGGTCGAGGGACGCGAACGGGGCCAGCAGCGTGGCCTGGTGCTCGGGACGGGGATGCAGCCGGAGGATGGCCCGGGTGACGAGGGCGAGCGTCCCCTCCGACCCGATGACCAGCTGGGTGAGGTCGTAGCCGCTGGTCGACTTCACGAACTTCCCCCCGGCGGTGATCACCTCGCCCGTGCCCAGCACCGCCTCGATCCCGAGGACGTGGTGACGGGTCACGCCGTACTTGACCGCCCGCATCCCCCCGGCATTGGTGGCCACGTTGCCGCCCAGGCTGGCGGACTGCTCGCCGGGGAACACCGGGTAGATCAGCCCGTGCGGGACGAGGGCGTCGTCGAGCTCGGCCAGCGTCAGCCCGGGCTCGACGACGGCCACATGGTTGGCGGTGTCGATCTCGAGGATGCGGTTCATCCGCTCGAACGACACCACCACGCCCCCCGCCACCGGGACGCAGCCGCCGGAGAGGCCGGTGCCCGAGCCGCGCGGCGTGAGGGGGACCCCCTCGGCGGCGGCCGCCCTGACGATGGCCGCCACCTCGTCGGCCGAGGCCGGGCGGACGACCGCCCGCGGCCGGACGTGGACGCCGCCCAGGGCCTCGTCGTGGGCGGCGTCCTCGTTGACGTCCGTGGCCCGATCGACGTTCGGCTCCCCCACGATGCCGATGAGCAGATCCTCGATCACCGTCGCCACGATATCGCCTGGCACCCGATCTTCCCCGGGGCTCCGGAACCGCACCTCACCCCTCGGGGAAGAACCTCGGCAGGAACCGGCGGTTGGCGGCCAGCAGCGTGTCGGCCAACTGCTCGGCCAGCGGGTACTGCCCGACCAGCGGATTGGCCACCAGCGCCCGGATCATCGTCGTCCCGGCTCCCCGACAGCGCCGCCTCGACGGCCAGGCGCTCGTAGGCCTTGCAGTGCGCCACCAGGCCGGACATGTCGGGCGGGAGAGGGCGCTGGGCCAAGTGGGTGGGCGCCCTCGCGGTCGACCGTGCAGGGAACCTCGACCACCGCGTCGTCGGGCAGGCCGGGCAGGGCGCCGTCGTTGCGCACGTCGACCACCTGGACGTCGCCGGTCCCGGCATGGAGCGAGGCGATCAGCCGCACCGCCGCCTCGGAGTAGAAGGCGCCGCCCCGCCAGGAGAGCTTCTCCGGCTTGGTCGCCAGGGCCGGGTCCCGGTACTCGGCCAGCAGCTCGGCCTCGAGCTCGGCCACCACCTCGGCCCGCGACCGCCAACCCGGCGCCGCCTGCTCGGCCAGGTTCTCATCGAGGCGGTAGTAGTAGTGCAGGTAGTAGGAGGGCAGGGCCCCGAGCAGGTGGAGCAGCCCGGCCGGGGACGCCGCTCTCGAGCTCGAGCTCGGGCCGAAGCGGTCGAGCAACTCGGGCATCCGGTCGACCCCGTCGACCGTGGCCGAGCGGGCCCAGGTCAGATGGTTGAGCCCCACGTGCTCGAGCTCGACGGTGTCGGGATCGACCCCGAGATAGTGGCCGATGCGCCGCTGCACGTGGATGGCCACGTTGCACAGGCCCACCGCGCGGTGTCCCTCGTCGACCAGGGCCTGGGTCACGATGCCCACCGGATTGGTGAAGTCGACCACCCAGGCCCCGGGTGCGGCCCGCGCCGCGGTCTCCTCGGCGATCTCGAGCACCAGCGGGACGGTGCGCAGGGCCTTGGCCAGCCCGCCCGGGCCGGTCGTCTCCTGGCCGAGGCAGCCGTAGCCGATGGGCAGGGTCTCGTCGGTGTGGCGGGCCGCCTGCCCACCCACCCGCAGCTGGATCGACCACGAAGTCGGCCCCGTCGATGGCCCGGTCGCCGGTCGTCGGTGGTGACCAGGTCGCCCGGCCCACCCGTGCCGGCGCAGGATGCGGCCGGCCAGGCCCGCCGACGGCCTCCAGCCGGTCCGGCATCGGGTCCAGCAGGACGAGTTCGTCGACCACCAGCCGGTCCTGGTGGGCGCACAGGCTGTCGACCAGCTCGGGCGTGTAGGTGCTCCCACCCCCGACCACGGCCACTTTGGTCCCCACGCATCGAACGTAACATCACCGGGTGGCCGTCAGCCGGACGGACCGACGATGAGTCCGACGGACCGGGCGTTTCGGCCGTTCCTTGCCGTCGACGGAGGAGCCTCGAAGACCGACGTGTGGATCGTGGCGAGGCGACGGCTCCGTCCTGGGAAGGGCACGGGGTGGCGGTTCCAACCACCAGTTCTCCGGGCTGGAGGCGCCATGGACGCGCTCGGGTCGACCATCGATGCCGCGCTGGTGCCGCCGGGCTTGGACCCTCGGGCCCGCCCGGCGGTGACGACCGGGCGTGTACTGCCTGGCCGGCGTCGATCTGCCTGTGGACGAGGAGCGCCTGTGTGAGGCCATCGCGGCCCGGGGTTGGAGCGCGGTCGATCTCGTTCGCAACGACACCGTGGCCGTGCTCCGGGCCGGGGCGCCCTCCGGATGGGGGGTCGGGGTGGTGTGCGGTTCGGGGCTCAACTGTGTCGGCCTGGGCCCGGACGGGTCGATCGAGCGGTTCCCGTCCCTGGCCGAGCTGTCCGGCGACTTCACCCCGGGGGGTTCGTGGCTCGGGGTGCGGGCCCTCGGCCTGGCCCTGCGGTCCCGCGACGGCCGAGGTGGGCCGACCGACCTGGCCGAACTGGTGCCCGGCCCACTTCGGCCTGCCCGACCCCGAAGCCGTGCTCTGACCGCCGTCTACACCGGCGACCTCGAGTACGGCCGCCTGTTCGAGCTGGCCCGGGTCTGCCTCGATGCCGCCGCCGACGGTGACCGGTCGGCGGCCGACGCAGCCGGTCTCCTGGCCGACGAGGTGGTGGCCATGGCCAGCGCCATCATCGCCCGGCTCGGGGTGGCGGAACGACGAGGTGGAGGTGGTCCTCGGGGGCGGCGTGTTCGACAGCTCCTATGCCGGCTTCACCGAACGGATCGAGGCCGGCGTCCTGGCGGTGGCGCCGGATGCCCGTTTCCGCCGGCTCGGACCGCACCGGTGCTCGGTGCCGCCCTGCTCGGCCTCGACGCCATCGGTGCCCCGAGCGGGTCCGAGGACCACCTCCGATCAACCGGGCCGCTCCCGGTCCGATCGCATCCAGCGGAACCGGAGGCGGGCTGACCAGTCCTGGGCGACCGGTCCTGTTGACCGGTCCAATCAGTACTCTGTCGCCATGAACCCTCCCTCTGACCCGTGGTGGCGGTCGGGCGTGCTCTATGAGATCTACCCCCGATCGTTCGCCGACTCCGACAGTGACGGCATCGGTGACCTGGGCGGCATCATCGAGCACCTCGACCATCTCGAATGGCTCGGCATCGACGGACTCTGGCTGTCGCCGGTTTCGCCCTCCCCCAACGCGGACTGGGGATACGACGTGGCCGACTATTGCGGGGTCGATCCCGCCTACGGCACCCTGGAGACGCTCGACGCCCTGGTGGCCGAGGCCGGCAGGCGGGGCATCCGCATCCTCTCGACCTGGTGCCCAACCACACCAGCGAGAAGCATCCTTGGTTCGTCGACGCCCGTTCGTCACCGACGTCCGCGCACCGCGATTGGTATGTATGGGCCGATCCCGGCCCTGACGGATCGAGGCCCAACAACTGGACCGCCCAGTTCGGCGGCCCGGCTTGGACCCTCGACGAGGCAAGCGGCCAGTACTACCTGCACAACTTCACCCGTGAACAACCCGACTTGAACTGGTGGAATCCCGAAGTCCACCATGCGTTCGAAGAGATCATCAGGTTCTGGTGGGACCGCGGCGTCGCCGGCTTCCGCATCGACGTGTGCAACATGATCGTGAAGGATGCGGGGCTCCGGGACAACCCTCCGGCCACCGAGGAGGACTCGGTGATCGAGCAGATCTGGGGTCACCGTTTCGTCTACAACGCCAACCGGCCCGAGGTGCACGACATCCTGCCGCGGCTGGCGGACGTTGGCCGACAGCTATGACCCTCCCCGGGTCCTCCTCGGAGAGACCGACGTGCACCAGCCTTCGATGCTCCCGCCCTTCTACGGCGACGGTGACGACGAACTGCACTTGGCGTTCAACCTGCCGTGGCTCCACTCCGAGTTCGACGCCGAGACCTTGCGATCCGTGGTGGAGGAGACCGAGCGGATCCTGCCGACCGGGGCATGGCCGGTGTGGACCGGCTCCAACCTCGACACATCGCGGCTGGCCACCCGGTGGGCGGGCGGCCATCCGGGACGGATCCGCTGCGTCCTTCTCGCCCTTCTCACGCTGCGCGGCACGCCGGTCATCTACCAAGGCGACGAGATCGGCCTTCCCGACGGTGTCCTCGACCCAGGAGGCCCTCCGCGACCCGATCGGCCGGCGCTACTGGCCCCACGCCACCGGGCGCGACCCCGAGCGCTCCCCCCTGCCCTGGGACGACGGACCGGGACGCGGCTTCACCGCCGGGGCGTGGACACCTGGCTGCCCATGGGCACCCCGCCGGAGTGCAACGTGGCCGCCCAGCGCGCACGACCCGGAGTCGGTCCTCACCTTCACCCGCGACCTCATCGCCCTCCGCCGGTCGGACCCCGACCTGCACCTCCGGTGCCTACCGACGCTTCCTTCCCCCGCAGGCACCTGGGCGTGGCGACGCGGGCACCGGTGGTTGCCACCGCCCTCAACCTCGGTCGAGGACACAGCCGTGGTCGAGGGCACTGGACCGGATCGGTCGCCCTGGCCACCGACCGGGGGCGGGACGGCCAGCCGGTGTCCGGACGCCTGGCACTCCGGCGCCCCGGGCCGAGGGGGCGCTCGGTCCGGCTCCGGCCTGAACGCCGGGGCGGGCCGCGCTTCGTCTTGATCCACGGTGGATTCCACGGTGCCTGGTGTTGGAGCCGGACGATCCCGGAGCTCGAGACCTCGGCCACGAAGCGGTCGCCGTCGACATACCGGCCACGGCGAGCGAGCGCACAAGAGGCGACGATGGCGGGTCGGCTGATGCCGTCCTCGCCGTGCTCCAGCCTGGGGCCTGCTGTTGGACGCTCCGGAGGCGACCTGGAGTCGCCGACCGCGGTCTCGTCAGCCATCTGGTCTACCTGGCGGCGGCACTGCCGCTGGAGGGTCGCCTCATGCAGGAGGCGCTCTCCACGACGGCGGGACCGAGGCCGACTACGACGTGACCGGGATGCTCAAGCACCTGCGCATCGACCAAGACGGATCCATGGCGCTCGCCGATGTAGCCGGTGCGCAGGCGCTGTTCTGCCATGACTGCGACGAGCCCACAGCTCGATGGGCGTTCGAGCGGCTGACGCCCGAGCGGGCGGGCGACACGGCAACGACCCCGGTCTCCGTTCCGCGGTTCTGGGAGGCCGATCTTCCGCGGAGTTTCATCGTGTGCCTGCAGGACCGGGCCCAGCCGAGGTGGCACGCCGACGTGACGTCCCGCCGCCTCGGTGTCGAACCACTGGCCATCGACGCGTCGCACTCGCCGTTCCTCAGCCGCCCGGCAGACTCGCCCGGATCCTCGTTCGGGCCACGACGACCGACCCGGTCGGCCCGCTGAGGCCCGACGGCTGACCCCGGCGTGGGATATCGTGACCCGACTCACGCTCCCACGGCAGAGGCCCGGGCCCGTTGCTCGAACTGATCGGGAGGTCGCAATGGAGACTCCGCCCTTCCAAGGCGTCATCGGCGACGACTGGCGGGACTCCACGCCGTGGTGGCCCGAGGTGCCGAGGCCGCCCGCCGGGGCGCCCAACGTGGTGCTGGTGGTCCTCGACGACGTCGGATTCGCCCAGCTCGGCTGCTACGGGTCGGACATCGCCACCCCGACCATCGACGCGCCTGGCCGGGCAGGGGGTGCGCCTCACCAACTTCCACACCACCGCGCTGTGCTCGCCGACCCGGGCCTGCCTGCTGACCGGGCGCAACCACCACCGCAACGGCCTGGGCCGGGTCGCCGACCTGGCCGTCGGGTATCCCGGGCTACAACGGCGAGGTCCCCAAGGAGAACGGCTTCCTGTCCGAGATCCTCCGCCAGCAGGGCTACGCCACCTACGCGGTGGGCAAGTGGCACCTCACCCCCGACGACGAGACCAACATGGCCGCGCCCCGGCACAGCGTGGCCGCTGGCCCGCGGCTTCGACCGCTGGTACGGCTTCCACGGGGGCGAGACCCACCAGTTCGTCCCCGCCCTCTACCACGACAACCACTCGATCCCCCCGCCCCGGACCGATCGAGGAGGGCTACCACCTGAGCGCCGACCTGGCCGACCAGGCCATCGCCCAGCTCGGCCGACCTTCGGGCGGTCGACGTCGACCGCCGCTTCTTCCTCTACTTCTGCACCGGCGCCTGCCATTCGCCCCATCACGCCCCCCGCGGCGTGGATCGACCGCTACCGCGGCCGGTTCGACAAGGGCTGGGACCGCTGGCGGGAGGAGACGTTCGCCCGCCAGCTCGAGACCGGCCTCCTGGCCCCGGGCACCGAGATGGCCCCGCGCCCCCCGTGGGTGCCGGCGTGGGAGGACCTGCCCGTCCGAGGAGCGGCGGGTGGCCGCCCGGTTCATGGAGTGCTTCGCCGCCTTCCTCTCCTACACCGACGCCCAGCTGGCCCGGGTCCTCGGATTCCTCGAGCAGACCGGCGACCGGGAGAACACGCTGGTCATCCTGGTGTCCGACAACGGGGCCAGCTCGGAGGGCGGCCCCTCCGGGTCGATCAACGACAACCGGCTCCAGAACTTCGACCCGGCGGGCCCCGCCGAGCTGTCCCGCCGCATCGACGAGCTCGGTGGCCCCAGCGCCCACAACAACTACCCCTGGGGCTGGACCATGGCCGGCAACACGCCCGTTCAAGCGATGGAAGCGGGAGGTCCACGAGGGCGGGGTGGCCGATCCGTGCATCGTGAGCTGGCCGGCCCGGCTCGGGCTCCGACGGCGGGGTGCGCCGGCAGTTCACCCACGCCGTCGACATCCTGCCCACCGTGCTCGAGCTGGCCGGTATCGAGGCGCCTCCGATCCATCGGCTACGTGCCCCAGACCCGCCTCGACGGCATCAGCTTCGCCCCCCTGCTGGGCCCGGAGGGCGCCGACGCCCCGGGCACCGCACCACCCAGTACTTCGAGATGTTCGGGAGCCGGGCCCTCTACCACGACGGCTGGAAGGCGGTGACCTTCAAGCCCATCGGGCCCCTCTACGACGACGGGCTCAACTGGAACGCCCCCTTCGACGAGGACCGCTGGGAGCTCTACCACGTGGCCGTCGATCCGGCCGAGATCCACGACCTGGCCGACCCAGCACCCGGACCGACTGGCCGACATGGTCGAGCGGTGGTGGGTCGAGGCCCGCGCAACCAGGTGCTCCCCCTCGACAACCGGGTCCTGCACACCCTGGTCAACCCCAAGCCCGACTGGAGGGCCCCCCGCCTCACCACCACCTACTTCCCGGGCGGCTCCCCGGTGCCCGAGACGGTGGCCGCCAACGTCAAGAACCGCAGCCACGCCATCGAGGTCGACCTCACCGTCGCCGCCGGCGAGCCCGCGGAGGGCGTGCTGCTGGCCCAGGGGTCGGTCCTCGGTGGGTTCTCCCTCCACCTGCGGGCCGGGTGCCCCCGCTACGTGCACAACCTCTACGGCAAGGAGCGCCATGTGGTCACCGCCGACCGTGCCCGTCGGCGCCGGCCGCCACCGGCTGGTCTTCCGGTTCGAGCGCGAGGACGGACGGCGGCGGCCCGGCCGTCGCTGGAGGTCGACGGCACCGTGGTCGGCCGAGGGCCGCATCCCCGCCTTCACCGTCGCCGCCTTCAGCGCCACCGGCGCCGGTCTCACCTGCGGGTACGAGGTGGGCCCGGCGGTGGGCGAGGACTATGCGGCACCCTTCCGGTGCACCGCCACCATCCACTCGGCCACCGTGACCCTGAGCGAGCACGTCCCGGTCAACCCGATGGTGGAATTCGAACGGATCATGTCCGAGCAGTAGCACCGGCGAACGGCCCGGAACCGCGGCCACCGGGGCCGTCCCCCACCCACAGGCGCCCCTACGGTCGCCGCCAGCCGGCCCACGGGGTGGTTCCCTACCGTGTCCGGACAAGGAGGCAAGCAGAACCCGCGACCATCTGCTTGAGATCACATGACCTGGTTCTTCGTCACCATCCCCCTCATGATCGTGGCCGTGGCCATCGCCACCGTCCCCGTCCTGTACCACTCGGTGCGCGAGCACCGTCTGCTCCGAGGCGGCACCGTCCCCACCCGTCGGACGGTGCCCGGGAGCGCCGCCTACCGGACCAGGCCGGCCCGGGCCCGGACCGAGGAGGCCGGCCGGGACCACTCCGCCGCGGCCTGATCCCCGGCGACCTGCCGGGGCGATCGCCACCGGCACCGGTCCGGCCGGGGAGGGATCGGGCGGTAGCCTCCGGACACCATGGTTCCCACCGCCAAAGCAGGGACGGGCGGAACCGGCCCGGTCCCGCCCGTCCCGGCCGGAGCTCAGGCCGTCCCTCCCGAGGCTCAGATCGGCGCGGAACCGGCGTCCACCGACGGACGCCAGCGGCGCCGGGAGCGCAACCGGGAGGCGGTGGTCGACGCCTTGTTGGACCTGTACCGGGACGGGAACCTGCGACCGAGCAGCGAGGAGATCGCCGCCCGCTCGGGACTGTCCCCCCGCTCCCTCTTCCGCTACTTCGACGATGTCGACGATCTGATACGCGCCGCCATCCGCAGCCAGGAGGCCCGGGCCCTCCCGCTGCTGACGGTCGCGGCCGGCCCCGAGGACCGATTGGACGTGAAGGTGGCCGCCCTGGTGGATCAGCGGATCCGGCTGTTCGGCGCGGTCGGGCACGCGGCCACCGTCTCCCGGCTGCGGTCCCCGTTCCAGCCGCTGCTGGCCGCCGAGCTCTCCCAGAATCGAAAGTACCTGCGGAACCAGGTGCGAGGGCTCTTCGCCCCGGAGTTGGCCGGCATGGACGGGGCCCGTGCGACCTCGGCGCTGGCGGCAAGCGACGTGCTGACCTCATTCGAGTCGTACCAGCTCCTCGTCGAGCACCGGGCGATGCCGGAGGCCCAGGTGAAGCGGGCCATGGCCGACGCGCTCACCGTCCTCCTCGGCCCTGCCTGACGCTCCGGACCCGTCGACGTCAGCCTCCCGGCCCGGCAGCTCCGGTCGGTCAGCCCGGGGTGGACCCGGACCGGGTGGCCCCGGCGTCGGCCAGCAGCCGGTCGTCGTCGGCCAGCAGCTCCTTGGCCAGGTGGCGGACCATCTCGACCACCTCGGGGTGGTCATCGGGGTCCCAACCCTCCAACAGCTCGGTCATCGAGTCGCGCCGGGCCTCCGTCAGCCGCTCGATGGCCTCGTGCCCGGGTGGGGTGAGCACCAGGGTGCAGGCACCGGGCCCCCCGTCCCGCTCGAGCATCCCCGCCGACACCAGGGCGTCCGCTCCGCCCTCGAGGCGCTGCGGGTCGATGTTCAAGCGGGCGCCCACGTCCTCCAGGGTGCAGTCCGGCCGGTCGGCCAGCCGGTAGAGCATCCACACCGCCCGGGGGTCGAGCTCGAGACCGGCCCGCGTCGCCAGCGTCGTGTACAGCTCCCGCCGGTTTTCCCGGCTGGCGGCCCGTTCGAGGATCCGCCGGACCTCGCCGAGGGAGGACCGGGGCTCGGGCAGTCCGAGACCCTCGGCCGGCTCGGTGACCCGGATCGACTTCCGCAGCTCGAGCTCCGGAAGGGTCCAGCTCAACAGGAAGGCCACGAAGGCGATGGGCACCCCGATGAGGAACACGGTCTGCACGGTATGGGCGATGCCCTCGATCACCCCGGCCTGCACCGCGGCCGGGAGATGGTGGATGGCCGCAGGGTCGTCGGCGTTCACGCTGAACCCGGGCGGCGCCTTGGCCAGGTGCAGTGCGTGGAGGATGTTGGGCAGGATGCGGCTGGCGAAGACGGTGCCGAAGACCGCCGTCCCGAAGGAGCCCCCGATCATGCGGAAGAAGGTCGACCCCGAGGTGGCGGTACCCAGCTCCTCGTAGGGCACCGCGTTCTGGACCGCCACCAGCAGCACCGACATGACCATGCCCAGGCCCAGGCCGAAGATCGTCATGTAGGCGGCCATGGTCCAGGCGCCCGTGCTCACCCCGATCAGCGACATCAGGTACAGCCCCAGGGTGGTGAGGGCGGTGCCCACCACCGGGAAGACCTTGTAACGGCCCCACCGGCTGACCAGCACCCCGGAGCCGACCGAGGCGACGAACAGGCCCCCCATCATGGGGAACAGCCGCACCCCGGACTGGATGGCACTCACCCCCTTCACCTCCTGGAGGAACAGGGGCAGGAAGGTGAGCGCCCCGAACATGGCGAACCCGATGACGAACCCGATGGCACCGGCGGCGTTGAACACCGAGTTGGAGAACAGGTGGAGCGGGATCACCGGCTCCACCGCCCGCCGCTCGGCGAACAGGAAGGCCACGGCCAGCACGACGCCGCCGACCCCGAGTCCGATGATCACCGGTGACCCCCACCGGTAGGTGGTGCCCCCCAGGCTGGCCAGCAGCACCAGGGCGGTGGCCGACAGGGCCAGCAGGGCCGAGCCCAGGTAGTCGATGACCCGGTGGACCCTGCTCAGCGTCCCGGGCAGGGCCAGGGCCGTCACCACCAGGGCGAGCGCCCCGAAGGGGATGTTGATGTAGAAGATCCACCGCCAGCCGACCGAGTCGACGAAGGCACCCCCGATGAGGGGGCCGATGACCGTGGTGATCCCGAACATGCCCATGAACATGCCGGAGTAGCGCCCCCGCTCACGGGGGGACACGACGTCGCCGATGATGGTCTGCGCCCCCACCATCAGACCGCCGCCGCCCAGACCCTGGACCGCCCGGAACAGGATCAGCTCGAGCATCGACTGGCTCAGACCGGACAGAACGGAGCCGACCAGGAAGATCACGATGGCGGCCTGGAAGAAGAACTTACGCCCGAACTGGTCCCCGAGCTTGCCCCACAGCGGCGTCGAGACCGTGGACGTCAAGAGGTAGGCGGTGACCACCCAGGTGAGGCGCGACGCGCCGTGGAGGTCCCCCACGATGGTGGGCAGTGCCGTCGAGACCACCGTCTGGTCCAGTGCGGCCAGGAACATGCCCAGCATCAGCGCGCCGATGACGACGAGCACCCGACGATGGGAGAGCGACGCTGGCAGGTCGGCCTGTTCCGGTGCCACCGTCTCGCTCATCGCCTCGCTCCCACTCGCCTGCTCTCTGCCGCCGTCGTCGTCCGGCCGCCCCCCCGATCGTCAGTCGGTGACCGAGGCGGAGGCCGGTGCCAGCAACCCTACGGCCCCGGGCGGGGAGGTCGTCCGCCATCGGCGTCAGGCGCCCGGTGGATGGTGTGGCAGGCTGGCCCGGGCGTCGACGGAAGGGGAGCGATGGAGCCCGAGCCGATGCCGGCGGCGTTCCTCGGGCACGGGGACCCGATGAACGCCCTGGCCGACAACCGCTTCACCCGGGCCTGGCGGGACCTCGGCGCCTCGGTGCCGACGCCGAGGGCCATCATCGTGGTCTCGGCCCACTGGTACGTCGGGTCGACTCTGCTCACGGCCATGGCCGCCCCGCGCACCATCCATGATTTCTACGGGTTCCCCCGGGCCCTGTTCGACGTCGAGTACCCCGCACCCGGGTCGCCCGAGGTGGCCGCCGAGGTGGCCGAGGTGGTGAAGCCCCGCTGGGCCGGCCTGGACCCCGACGGATGGGGGCTCGACCATGGGACCTGGTCGGTGCTCGTCCACGCCTTTCCGGAGGCCGACGTGCCGGTCATCCAGCTCTCCGTCAACGGGTTCGAGGACTACGACGACCACTTCGACCTCGGGGTGCGGCTGGCCCCACTGCGCCACCGGGGGATCCTGGTCATCGGGAGCGGCAACGTGGTCCACAACCTCGGCCTCCTCGACCGGGCAGCGGGCGAGACCGGATCCGACTGGGCGGTCCGGTTCGACGAGGCCTGCACCGCCTCGATGGTCGAGGACCCCCAGCGGACCCGGAGCCTGGCCGACCACCCCGACTACCGGCGGGCGGTCCCCACGCCCGACCACTTCCTGCCCCTGGCCCCGATCGCCGGCATCGCCGCCGCGTCGGGCGCCGGGGCCAGCGTCCTGGTCGACGGCTACGTCGGCGGCTCGCTGTCGATGACCGGCTACCGGGTCGGCTGAGGCACGCCCGGCCCGGCTCGGCTCGGCATGCCCGGCCCGGCCCGGAGCGTTCCAACATGAACGTTGTGTTACGTGGCACACTTGCCCCCGTTCAGTCGATCGACAGCGGAGGTCAGATCGTGGTCAACCCGAACCGGCGTTTCCGAACGGGCACGGTGGCTACGGCCATGGCCGCGGTGGCGGTGCTCGGCTGCCGCCTGCACAGCAACTCGAGCAGCTCGACGACCACCACGGCCGGCACCAAGCACCACGACGAGCCTCGGTGGCCCTGCCGACGGCCACCATCCCCACCCAGCCCACCAACGCCGCCATCGCCGCCACGGTGCCGCCGGCGGTCAAGTCCAAGGCACGTCTTGACCGTCGCCCTGGACGCCACCTACGCCCCCGACGAGTTCATCGCCCCCGACGGCACCACCGATCATCGGCATGGACGCCGACCTGGCCGACGGCCATCACCCAGGTCCTCGGCCTCAAGCGCCAAGCTGGTCAACGCCACCTTCGACACCATCATCCCGGGCATCCAGAGCGGCAAGTACGACATGGGCGCCTCGTCCTTCACCGACACCATCGCCCGCCAGAAGGTGGTCGACTTCGTCGACTACTTCACCGCCGGTGAGGGCTTCTACGTGAAGTCGGGGAGCCCGCTGGCCTTCAACGGCCTCACCTCGCTGTGCGGGCACACGGTGGCCGTCGAGAGCGGCACCACCGAGCAGACCGACGCCCAGACCCAGGCCAAGGCGTGCACCAGTCGGGCAAGCCCACCGTCACCGTGCTCTCCTTCGGCAACCAGAGCCAGGCCAACCTGGCCGTGTCCAGCGGCCGGGCCGACGTCGGCTTCGCCGACTCGCAGGTGGCCGGCTACATCGTCGCCACCTCCAACGGCGTGTTCCAGAACAGCGGCACCGCCTTCGCGGTCGCCCCCTACGGCCTGGCCCTGCCGAAGGGGCAACGGCATGGCCACGCCGGTGCAGGCGGCGGTCAACCTGCTGATCGCCAACGGCGTCTACACCCAGATCCTGACCAAGTGGGGCGTCCAGTCCGGGGCGGTGACCACCTCGGTGGTCAACGGCGCCACCAGCTGAGCCGCAGCCGACCGGTAGCGGCCGGACCCACCGATGATGGGTCCCGAGCCTCCGGCGCCGGCCGATCGGGGGACCGCCGGAGCCACCGGCCCCCCCGGAGCCGGCCCGACGGACCGCCGACACCGGCGCGACCGGCCGCGGCCCGGCGACTCGCATGCCGGCACGAAGACCGTCCCCGTCCGCCATCCGGGGCGCTGGGTGGCCAGCGCGGTGATCCTGGTGCTGGTGGCCATGCTGGTCAACACCCTGTTCTTCTCCCATGTGGACCGGGGCGGGGTGCGTCGAGGGTCGGTTCCAGTGGGGGGTGGTCGGGAAGTACCTCTTCGTGCCGCCCGTCCTCCGGGGCATCGGCGTCACCCTGGAGCTCACGGTCATCGCCATGGCGGTGGGCATCATCCTCGGCGTGGTGCTGGCCGTGATGCGGCTGTCCCCCAACCGGCTGCTGTCCGGGTCGGCCTGGGTCTACATCTGGTTCTTCCGGGGCACCCCGGTGCTCGTGCAGCTCTTCTTCTGGTACGTCGGGATCACCTACCTCTACCCCCAGCTGACCTTCGGGCATCCCGTTCGGGCCCGGCTTCGTCACGGTCAACGCCAACGCCCTGGTCACCTCGTTCGTGGCCGCCGCCCTCGGGCCTCAGCCTCAACGAGGGCGCCTACATGGCCGAGATCGTCCGGGCCGGCATCATCTCGGTGGACGAGGGCCAGACCGAGGCGGCCCAGTCCCTCGGCATGACCAAGGCGCCAGACCCTGCGCCGCATCGTCCTGCCCCAGGCCATGCGGATCATCATCCCGCCCACCGGCAACGAGACCATCTCCATGCTCAAGACCACCTCGCTGGTGTATCGTCATCGCCGGGGCCGACCTGTTCACCGCCACCCAGAACATCTCCAACACCAACTACCAGATCGTGCCGCTCCTGCTGGTGGCCAGCATCTGGTACCTGTTCTTCACCTCGGTGCTCACCATCGGGCAGTACTACGTCGAGCGCCACTACGCCCGGGGCTCGACCCGGGCCCTGCCCCCGACCCCGTTCCAGCGGCTGCGGCACGACCTGTTCCGGCATCCGCACCGAGCCGGTGCCGGCCCTGGCCGAGGCACCCTGGGTGGCGCCCCATGACTGAGCCGATGGTCGAGGCCACGCCAGGTCCGCAAAGTCCTTCGGGCGCCTCGAGGTGCTGCAGGGCATCGACCTGACGGTCGGCCGCGGCGAGGTCCTCTGCCTCATCGGCCCCTCCGGCTCGGGGAAGAGCACCTTCCTCCGCTGCATCAACCACCTGGAGAAGATCGACGGCGGCGAGCTGGCCGTCGACGGGGAGCTGGTCGGCTACCGCTCGAGCGGCGACAGGCTCTACGAGCTGCGCGACCGCGAGGTGTGCCGCAAGCGGGCGGAGATCGGCATGGTCTTCCAGCGGCTTCAACCTGTTCCCCCACATGAGCGTCCTCGACAACGTGATCTCCGGCCCGGTGCGGGTGAAGAAGGTGCCGGCCGCGGCGCCAGGGAGCGGGCCCGGGGGCTGCTCGACCGGGTGGGCCTGGCCGACAAGGTGGAGAACTACCCCAACCAGCTCTCCGGGGGCCAGCAGCAGCGGGTGGCCATCGCCCGGGCGCTGGCCATGGAGCCCAAGCTGATGCTGTTCGACGAGCCCACCTCGGCCCTCGACCCCGAGCTGGTCGGCGATGTCCTCGACGTCATGCGGGGCCTGGCCGAGGACGGCATGACCATGATCGTGGTGACCCACGAGATGGGCTTCGCCCGGGAGGTCGGGGACTCGGTGGTGTTCATGGACGGCGGCGTGGTGGTCGAGAGCGGGCCTCCCGGGGCGGTGCTGTCCTCGCCACAGCACGAGCGGACCCGGGTCTTCCTGTCCAAGGTGCTCTGAACCGACGCGCATCAACCCGGCGTGACGGGCCCGAAGGGTCCGCTGCGCGGGCGGATACGCCCCGCGCCTCGGCAATCTCGGCACTCTCGGCACTCTCGGCACTCTCGGCACTCTCGGCACTCTCGGCGTCCGAGTCGAGAGAGTACGTGAACGAGTTGGGCCTGCCGGCGACAGCGGACCGCATGGGGGACATCGAACTCGCTCTCGAAGACGCCGGTCTGCGCATGGCGGCCTGGTACGGCGTGCGGGTGTTCAACGACGCCATCCCAGCGGACGCCCTTCCCCCCGGCGCCGATGAACTCCGGCTTCTGCTCGAGGCGGAAGAGCGGGCGGGGGCGATCGATCCCTACCGCTGGATGGCTTCGCAAATTCACATCGTTGCCGAGATGGCACCGCCCTGAGAGTTTCCGCTGATGGTGTGCCCTGCACCTTGGAAGGGCAAGACTTCCCGCATGAGGGATGCACTCTCGGATCTCCGACTGGCCCTGAGATTGGCCGATCTGGGGAGCTCAGTCGGCGCCGGCGTCGGCTCGGATCATCTGGACCAGTGCCCCGAGGTCGGCGGCCTCGATCCGTCCGGTGGCCCGCACTGACGCCCGGCCCAGGCTCGAGCCGAAGGGCAGGGCGTCCACCAGCCCCCGGCCGATCCAGCTCCGGACCAGCCGCAGCTCGGTGGAGCGGGCCAGGGCCCGCGCGTCGACCGTGCTGCCCCTGGACATCAAGGCGGCGTTGGTCAACCGGCGCACCTCGGAGCGGTCGACGACGATCCCCGACGCGTCGAGCCGGCGCACCAGATACGAGCCGGTGTTGTACCAGTCACAGAAGCCGTGGACCACGGACGCCACCTGGCCGACCGCCCCGTCGATGGCCAGGGCCAGCACCGGGCCGCCCTCGAGCGTCGATGCCGCGGCAGCCGCCAACAGCGCCACCTGCAGCGCCCCGACCGCAGTGGAGATGGAGCGGCCCTGGCGGGCGGCCAGCAGCTCGACCCCCTCCCGGTCGTAGAGGACCGCCGGGTGCTCGAGCACCTGGCCCGACATCCAGTCGAGCAACCGCGGCGGCGCCCCCCGGATCTGGCTGTGCACCCGGCGGAGGTGTCCGCGGCCTCCCGAGACGAGCTCGCGTCCGAGGCCGACGAACACGGCCTCGAGCTGGGCGCCGGCCTCGGCCGGCAGGCCTTCGGGCCGGAGCAGCGACCGGAGGGCCTGGACGAAGCTGGCCCGGGCCCGGGCCAGACGCGACGCCCGCGCCGGCGGCCACGGGGACCCCGGTAGGTCGGGTCCCGGTAGGTCCGGCCCCGACCCGGGGGTCGACGGCTCCACGGGTTCCCTCTCCCGATTCCTCCCCGCTGTCATCTGCCGAGTCTGCCGACCGCTCGCACCGTCGGCAAGGGCCGTACCGACGCCCGGTGGCCGGCTGCCCGCCCGTACCGATCGGGCCTACCATCGGGTGTCCCGCCGCCACGCCGCCCGATGGCCGGACGCACTCGGTGCTGCGGGATGAGGAGCGGAGCAACCCACATGGCACTGGACATCGGGCGGCGGCGGTTGGAGCGCGAGGTCCGGGCCGCCCGGGCCGAGGGCCGGGCCACACCCCGGGTGGCCATCGTCGGCGGCGGCCTCTCCGGCCTGGCCATGGGCATGCAGCTGGTCCGGTCGGGCATCGACGACTTCGTCATCCTCGAGCAGTCCGAGGGGGTGGGCGGCACCTGGCGGGACAACACCTACCCGGGCAGCGCCTGCGACGTCCCCTCCCACCTGTACTCCTTCTCCTTCTCGCCCAAGTCGGACTGGACCCGTCGGTTCGCCGAGCAACCGGAGATCCTGTCCTACGCGGAAGAATGCGTGGAGCGCTTCGGGCTCTGGCCCCACCTCCGCCTGGGCACCACCGTGACGAGCGCTTCGTTCGACGAGGGGTCCGGGCAGTGGCGGCTCGCCCTATCGGGAGCGAACGGGGACGAGGTCATCGAAGCCCACACCGTGGTCTTCGCCTGCGGGCAGCTCAACCGGCCCCGGATTCCCGATCTCCCCGGCCTGGACTCGTTCGCCGGGCCCCGGTGGCACTCGGCCCGATGGGAACACGGCTGCGACCTGGCCGGTCGACAGGTCGGCGTGGTGGGGAGCGGGGCCAGTGCCATCCAGTTCGTGCCGCCGGTGTCCGAGCAGGCGGGCCGGGTCACCATCTATCAGCGCAGCCCGAATTACGTCGGCCCGAAGAAGGACAGGGCCTACTCCGGCCCGGAGCGGCTGGCATTCATCAACGTGGCGCCCGTCGAGCGGCTCTACCGGTGGTGGATCTACCTGGGTCTCGAGTTCCGATGGCTGTTCTTCCGGAAGGACGGCTGGCCCGGGCGCAAGCTCGCCGATGCGTTCCGGTCCGGGATCCGCGACGACGTGGTCTCCGAGCGGTTGCCCGAGGGATCGGTGGTCCCCGACTATCCGATCGGGTGCAAGCGGATCCTCATCTCCAACGACTGGTACCCGGCCCTGATGAGACCGAACGTGTCGGTGGTCGACCAGCCGATCGCCCGGGTCGAGCCGGACGCGGTGGTCACCGCCGACGGCGAGCGGCACCCGACCGACGTCCTCATCTTCGGCACCGGATTTTCGACCACCGACTTCCTCTCGCACATCGACGTCGCCGGCGAGGGCGGGCGGTCCCTGGCCGAGGAATGGAGGGACGGGTCCCACGCCTACCTGGGGACGGCGGTGCCCGGCTTCCCCAACTGCTACCTCCTCTACGGCCCCAACACCAACCTCGGGCACAACTCGATCCTCTTCATGGTCGAGCGTCAGATGAACCTCATCCTCCAGGCCGTGGCCGTCCAGACCCGGGCGGGGTCCCACGAGCCGACCCCCCTGGTCGGGGTGGACGCCGACGCCTACCGGAGGGACGACCAGCGGACCCAGCGCCTGATGGCCGGGACGGCGTGGGTGGCCAACTGCCGGAGCTGGTACAAGGCGGCCTCGGGCCGGGTGACCAACAACTGGCCCACCTGGACGGTGCGCTACTGGTTCGACACCCTGCGCCTGCGCCCCTCGGACCTGGGGCTGATCGACCCACCCGTCCCGACACCTCCCGCACCGAACTCCTCCCTCCCTCACGGGCAGGAACGGCCGGTGCGCGGGGGCGTCGACGACGAGGGAGAGGCCCTGTCTCCTGCCACCAGATGAGCGGCCGCGCTTGCTACCGTTTCGGGCCATGGCTCGCAGCGCCCGGACGGGCCTCCGCTCGGCCCCCGTGCCTGCCCCCGCCATCCGGAACCCTCGGATGAAGCGGCTCGGCGGCCACCGGCCTCGATGACCGAAGCGACCGGGAATCCCGAGATCGCCCACCCGAAAGGCCCTCGGCACCGGCGGAGGCCTGGCCGCCGGACCGACGGGACCCGGGCCGGCTCCGGCCCGACCGGCACCTTCGACGAGACCGGTCTGCAGTCGATCGCCGACGAGGTGGAGGCATCCAGCGGGCGGCCGAGGAAGGGGCCGAGGCGGCACCGCAAGGCCAGGTGGATCCTCGGTTCGCTGGGCGTGTTCATCGTGCTGGTGGTGGGTGGCACCGCCGGCTACGCCTGGTATCTCAACCATGAGATCCACCGGATCGACGTGCGGGGACTGACCGACGTCCCGACCAAGGGCGCCGACGCCGGCACCGAGAACATCCTGATGGTCGGCTCGACCGACCGTTGCGCGCTGGCCGTCCAGAACGCCGCCTACGGCCTGTGCTCCCAGGGCGTCAACGGCGTCAACAGCGACGTGGTGATGGTCCTCCACCTCGATCCGGCCAAGCACACCGTGTCGATCCTCTCCATCCCCCGCGACCTCTTCGTCCCCAATGCCCGGACCACCGGCGCCAACAAGATCGACGCCGGCCTCTACCAGGGCCCGAGCCAGCTGGTGGCCTCGATCAACGAGAACCTGGGCATCCCCATCCAGCACTACGTGGTGCTCAACTTCGACACCTTCGCCAACGTCGTGAACGCGCTGGGCGGGGTGAAGATGTACTTCCCCGAGCCGGTCTATGACGCCTACTCGGGCCTGAAGCAGCTGACCCCGGGGTGCGTCTCCCTGGACGGGTTCCATGCCCTCCAGGTGGTCCGGGCCCGGCATCTGCAGTACAAGGGCCCGGGCATCACCACCAGCCTGCCCGAGTACTGGCCCTCGGAGAACCTGAGCGACCTGGCCCGGATCCGCCGTGACCACGAGTTCCTGCGGGTCCTCGCCACCGCCGTGGCCAAGCAGGGTCTGGGCAACCCGATCACCGACCAGCAGCTGGTGAGCGGTGTCGCACCCCAGCTCAACGTGGACAGCAAGTTCTCGAGCACCGACATGGTCGACCTCGTGCTCAACTTCCACTCGGTCAACGTCAATTCGGCCCCCCAGTTCACCCTCCCCGTCGAGGTGGGCCAGTTCGGCTCCTACACCTACAAGGGCGGCGACTACGGGAGCATCGAGTTCCCGTCGACCACCGAGGACACCCAGGTGATCGACCAGTTCCTCGGGATCGACTCCTCCACCGACACGATGACCGGCCAGAAGCTGCCCGATCCGGCCACCGTGTCGGTCTCCGTCCTCAACGGGACCGGCACCTACAACCAGGCCACGACGACCTCCGACTCGTTGCGGGCACTTGGGTTCCAGATCGCCGGCGTCGGCGACACCCCGTCGGTCGGAACCGAGTCCGAGACGGTGGTCTACTACGCCACCAAGACACCGGCGGCCCAGGCCGCGGCCGAGGCGGTGGCGAGGTCGATGTCCGGAGCGGTGATCACCGCCCTTGGTCCCACCAGCGACGGCGCCGAGGTCACCGTGGTCACCGGCTCGCAGTTCGCCGTCAATGCCCCCGCCGGCCCCCCATCGTCGGCCCCGGGCGCCACCAGCCCGCCGACCACCTCCGTCCCGGCCGCCTCGACGTCGTCCGGAGGGGCCTTCCAGCCCCCCACCGCTGCGATGAGCCCCCTGCAGCCCTGGGACCCGAGGTCCTGCACCCCGCAGGGGGGCGAAGGGCCCTGACCAGGTAGACGCGGCGGTTACGACCCGATGTGCTCCGCCGGGATCGTCCCCAGCCTTCCGGCCTGGTAGTCCTCGAAGGCCTGGGCCACTTCCTCCCTGGTGTTCATCACGAAGGGGCCGTAGGCGTAGACCGGCTCGCCGATCGGGCGCCCCCCGAGGACCAGCACGTCGAGCTGGGGGGTGGCCGAGTCCTGGGCTGTGTCGGCCGTGATCGTGACCGAGTCCCCCCCGCCGAGCACGACCAGCTGCCCGGTCCGGACCGCGTGCCCCCCGTGGCCCACCGTGCCGGCGCCGCCGAGCACGTAGACCAGGGCGTTGAACTCGGTCGGCCAGGGGAGGTCCACTCTGGCCCCGGGCGAGACGGTGGCGTGCACCATGGCCATGGGCGAGTGGGTGGACCCCGGACCGGCATGGCCGGCGACGTCACCGGCGATGACCCGGAGCAGCGCCCCCCCGTCGGCCGATGACAGAAGCGCCACGCTGGACCGACCGATGTCCTGATAGCGCGGCGCGATCATCTTGTCGGCGCTGGGCAGGTTCACCCAGAGCTGGATGCCGTGGAAGAGACCACCGCTGGCCACCAACCGCTCCGGCGGTGCCTCGATGTGGAGAATGCCTCCACCGGCGGTCATCCACTGGGTGTCGCCGTCGGTGATGAGTCCGCCGCCACCGATCGAGTCCTGGTGCTGGAAGGTGCCGTCGATCATGTACGTCACCGTCTCGAAGCCGCGGTGGGGGTGCCAGGGGGTGCCCTTGGGCTCGCCCGGGGCGTATTCGACCTCACCCATCTGATCCATGTGCACGAAGGGGTCGAGGTGGCGGCGGTCCACACCGGCGAAGGCCCGGCGGACGGGGAAGCCCTCGCCCTCGAACCCGGACGGGGCGGTGGTCACCGAGATCACCGGCCTCCCGGTGGCCGAGGCCGAGCCCACCGGCCCGATCCTCGGAAGCGCAAGTACGTCATCCACCGTCACTGCCGGCATGGCCAACTCCTTTGACTCGCGGGCTGCCGCCAAACATGGTCGCCGGGCCGCACCCCTTTGTCCATGCAACGTTAGTTGCGCTCGCAACATTCCCGTCCGGTGCCCGGGGCGGGGCCGGGGACCGGCTCAACCGTCCTGGTCGGTGTGCCGAATGACAATGGGGTGACCAGGTACGCTTACCGTACGGAAGAGTCAGGAGACACCACGTGATCCGGCAACGCGGCGGGGCGACACGCCGGCGCGACGAACAGCAGGAAGAGACCGTCTCCCCGGCCGAGGAGATCGGGCGCCAGCTCCGGGACGCACGGGCGGAGCGCGGCCTCGACCTGCTGGCCGTGCACGATCGGCTGAGCCGGCCCATCACCTTGCTCGAGGCGCTCGAGCAAGGTGACCTGGCCCGCCTGCCCGATCAGGCGCTGGCCCTGTCCACCCTGCGGCGCTACGCCGCCTTTCTCGGGCTCGACGGGGACGCGCTGGCCCTGCGGATGATCGACGCCTGGTCGGCGTGGGCGCCCCCGTCGAACGGAGTGCCGCCGGCACCGGGCGGATCGACGGTCGGTTCGGCCGCCGGGTCGGCGGCGGTGACCAACGTGGTCGCTGCGGTCGCGGCCGCTCCGGACCACCTCCGGGCCTTCACCCAGACCGGGCCGGTCCCGAGGGTCGGCGGCGGGTCGACCGCTGCCGTCGGGTTGGCCACCGGACCCCCGACCGGCACCTTCCCGGTGGTCCCCCGCCACGAGATCAAGGAGAGCAAGCGGGCGGTGGCGAGAGCCCGGAGGCGGCTACGCGCCCCCACCCCGCTCAAGGCGGTCACCTGGCTCACCGCGGCACTGGTGCTGGTCGCCCTGGCCGGGTTCGGCGTACGCCAGTGGCGGCCCCAGTGGCTGGTCCGGTCACACATCCTCCGGATCGCCGAGCCCGGCGGCGCGCCGGCCACCACCCAACCCCCGGCCACCGGTGGACACGGGACACCGCTGCCGCCGGTCCAGCTCACCACGACCAGCGGCCAGACCTCCACCTACTCGGTCCGGGCCCGGCAGTTCACCGTCGACGTCGCCACGTCGGGGCAGGTCTGGGTGCAGGTCACCAGTGCGGACTCACCCGTGCCGCTGGTCAGCGGGGTGCAGGGGCCGGGCAAGGCCCTCACCTTCCCGGCCAAGGCGGCGACGACCGTGGAGGTCGGTGCGTCAGCGGTGGTCGTGGCGGTGAGGGTCGGCTCGAAGTCGGTCTTCTCCGACCAGCCCGGGTCCACCCCCTACACCTACGTGTTCAACCCGACCGGATAGGCACCGCTGGTCCGCAGGTCGGGGCGCACTCGGGCCCGGGTCGTGACCCGGCCACGACCCGTCTCAGGCGTCGGGGCCACCGGTGACCGGGACCGGCTCGGCGGCCAGCGCGGCGTCGAGCTGCGCGTCGTAGCGGGCGGCCTTGCGCTCCTCGTGGCGCACCCACTGCACGAACACCGGGATCAACGCCAGGAAGGTGAAGAACTCGGCGCCGATCCACAGGATGGCGGCACCGGAATGGGTGCCCCCCACCGTGTACATGGAGGCGGCCGGTCGACTGGTGCTCAACAGGGCCAACGCCAGGAAGGACTCGATGGGAACGCCGACCAACAGGCTGGTCAGCCGCACCCCGTGGCCCATCCGCCAGTGCGGGATCGGGTCGAGGCCCACGATCGGCCACCAGAACAGCGTGGAGGCGCCCAGGAAGGCCAGGTTCACCAGGTCCATCACCCACATGTGGTCCATGGCGAAACCCAGGGCGAAAGTGAGGAAGAAGGCGAACATCGAGAGGTAGTAGAGGGCCCACACCGGGAGCGGGTGGGTCAGGACCTGGAAGGGCCGAGAGTTGAGGACCTTGAGCAGGCGGACCTTGCCGACCCGGCCCGAGGTCTGCAGGGCCAGGGTCATGGGCGCCCCCATGGCCAGCAGCGGGGGGCCGACCACCATCAACAACAGGTGCTGGACGACATGGGACTGGAAGTAGCCCATAGAGAAGGTGGCCACCGGCGACTGGAGGGCGAGGTCGACGGCGGCCAGACCGGCGATGAACGAGACGGTCCGCTTGGTGCGCCACGGATGGCCCCGGGCCGACAGCCGGGACGCGGCCCGCAGGTACCAGGCCGCGGCGACGAGGACGGCCACCAGGACCAGCAGCGGAAACGGGCTCAGGTCCCACTGGGTCAAGGCGTTGTGGACATCGAAGGGCAGGCGGCCCGCCCCGTGCATCCCCGGCATCCCCGGCATCTCCGGCATCGGCTCCACACTATCGACCTCCTCTGGGCGACCTCACCGGGGCGGGCCGTCCGGTTCGGCCCCACCCGGGCGGGCGATGGCGCCCCGGCACCGGGATCTCGGCTGTGCAACAATCGGCCCGCCCGAGGGGTCCAGGTGGCCGGGGTCGTTCCGCTGGCGGCGGGCCGACGGTGGCGACGAAGGAGAGAACATGGCGGAGCCTCTTGTATCCGGTCGGCGGCGGGTCCCCACCGTGGCGGCCGCGGCGCTCGTGGTGTGTTCGATGAGCCTTCTCCCCTCGGGGGCGCACCCGGCCGGCGCGTCGGGCCGGACCGGCCCCCACCAGGTACCGCAGGCCGGCCCCCACCAGGTGCGACCGAAGGTCTCCGCCCAGCTGCAGTGGTCGGCGGCCATCGCCGCGCCGGGAGGCGGGGTCACGGTCTCCTCCCCCAATATCGCCAACCTCCCGGGAGGCCGGGCCGTGGTGGTCGGGGACGAGCTGGGGTACGTGGACGCCAACTACCTCGCCAACGGGGCCCAGGTGCCGGGCTGGCCGTACAACGCCGGCTCCCCGGTCGAGTCCACCCCCTCGGCGGCCCCGGTGCTGCCCGGGGGCCTCGACTCGGTCTTCGCCGGCGTGGGCACCGCCGCCAACCCCTACGTCGGTGGCTATCAGGCCATCTCCCCCGGAGGCGGCAACCAGTGGTTCGTGCAGGAGACGAACCCGGGCACCGACCCCTTTCCCCACAACGGCGTCAAGGCGTCCCTCGCCGTCGGGAACCTGCAGGGCGCGAACGACGTGGTCGCCGGCTCACTGGGCGAGAACATGTACGCCATGGACGGAGCCTCGGGCTCGGTGCTCTCGGGCTTTCCCTGGTTCCAGGCCGACAGCAGCTTCGCCACCCCCGCCCTCGCCGACATCTACGGCAACGGCCAGACCGACATCGTCGAGGGGAACGACGCGACCAGCGGGTTCGCCTACAACACGCAGTACAACGACGGCGGCGAGCTGCGGATACTGCGACCCACCGGCAACGCCGGACAGAGCCAGCCCAACGGCGGTCTCGCCTGCAGGTACCAGGCCAACCAGGTCGTGCAATCCTCGCCCGCTGTCGGGAAGTTCCTCAATGCCGGCACGGCCTATGGCATCGTTGCCGGCTTCGGCAACTACTACCCCGGTGCCTCGAACACCGACCAGTTGATCGCCATCGACTCGGGTTGCAACCTGCGGTGGGCACAGACCCTCGACGGCAGCACGGCGGGCGGCCCGGCGCTGGCCGACGTGTTGGGTGACGGGGAGCTGCAGGTCGTCGAGAGCACCGGGAACTCCGTCTGGGTGCTGAACGCCTCCAGCGGACAGCCCATCTGGCACCAGCCGATCCCGGGAGGAGGCGGCTCGGTGGTCACGGCCGACCTGACCGGATCGGGGGCCCAGGACATCATCGTCCCCACCTCCGCCGGGGCCGAGATCCTCGACGGCCCGAGCGGTCGCCTGCTCGGGACGCTGTCAGGGGGATCCGGGCAGAACTCACCGCTGGTCACCGACGATCCCAACGGCACCATCGGGATCACCCTGGCCGGCGGCAGCCAGATCGTCCACTACGAGATCGCCGGCTCGAACGGCTCGACGGTCTACGGGGTCGGGGCGTGGCCGATGTTCCACCACGACCCCCAGCTGACCGGGCTGGTCGACAGCCCGCCACCCAACATCGAGGTGCCGTGCAACCCCCCGGCCGGGGTCGCCCGCGGCTATTACCTGTCCGCCTCGGACGGGGGCATCTTCACCTTCGGCAATCTCCCGTTCTGCGGATCCACCGGCGCCATCACACTCAACCGGCCGGTGGTCGGCACCACGGGGACGCCCGACGCCGGTGGCTACTGGGAAGTGGCCTCCGACGGCGGGGTGTTCGCCTTCGGTGACGCCGCCTTCTACGGGTCGACCGGTGCCCTCCGGCTCAACCAGCCGGTGGTGGGCATGGCCGCCACGCCCAGCGGGCACGGCTACTGGCTGGTCGCCTCCGACGGGGGCATCTTCTCCTTCGGCGACGCCGCCTTCTACGGGTCGACCGGTGCCCTCCGGCTCAACCAGCCGGTGGTGGGCATGGCCGCCACGCCCAGCGGGCACGGCTACTGGCTTGTCGCCTCCGACGGGGGCATCTTCTCCTTCGGCGACGCCGCCTTCTACGGGTCGACCGGTGCCCTCCGGCTCAACCGACCGGTGGTGGGCATGGCCGCCACGCCCAGCGGGCACGGCTACTGGCTTGTCGCCTCCGACGGGGGCATCTTCTCCTTCGGCGACGCCGCCTTCTCCGGGTCGACCGGTGCCCTCCGGCTCAACCGACCGGTGGTGGGCATGGCCGCCACGCCCAGCGGGCACGGCTACTGGCTTGTCGCCTCCGACGGGGGCATCTTCTCCTTCGGCGATGCCGCCTTCTACGGGTCGATGGGTGGCCAACCCCTCAACCAGCCCATCGTGGGCATGTCATCGCGCTGACAGGGCCCTACGAGCCCACGACCCGGACGATCTCCCCGGTCTCGACGCGGTAGCGCCACCCCTCCACGGTCACGCCCGGGGCGAGCCCCCCACACCGGCGGACGGCGTCCACGTCCGCCCGCAGCGAGGCGTCGGGGTCAGGCATGGCCAGGAACTCCCGGACCTCGGAGCCCTCCATCCGGTCGGGAGGGAGGTCCGACCTGATCGATTCGTCGGTGCGGTGGGCCAGCGCGCAGTCGGTGTGCTGCATGACGGCGATCCTCCGCACGCCGAGGAATGCGGTGGCGAGGATCAGCGAGCGGAGGACGTCGGCGGTCACCCGCCCGCCGGCGTTGCGGAGGATCTTGGCGTCGCCTGGCGCCAGGCCGAGCATGGTCAGGGGCTCGATGCGGCTGTCCATGCAGGTGACCAGCCCGAAGCCCATGGCGGCCCGGGACGCCAGCCCCTCCAGCGAGAACCGGGACGCGTACCGGCGATTGGCGGCCAGCAGGTCGTCGAACATCCCTAGAGCATGGCAGACCGGTGTCGCCCACAGGCTCGGCCGGAGGGCGGGAAGAGCGATATGGACCTGGTGGGCCTGACGTCGAGATGGCCGATCATCGGAGCGCCCATGGCCGGCGGCCCTTCTGCTCCGCTGGGCCGTCCGGCGGCGGAGGCCATCGTCCCGGGCCGGGGTGGGCCAGGCGCCGGTGCTAGCGTCAGGCCGGCTGTCAGCTGCCCGAAGGAGAGGACCGTTGGGATCTGAGGGCGGGGGCCCGCAGGGGCCGGCATCCCGAGCCGTCGAGTCCCGAGCCGCCCCGGCGGGTTCGGGCGTGGCCGGGTCGGGCGGTCCACGACCGATCCGGTTGGGCATCACCACGCCGGTCCTCACCCTGCTCCCGGGCGCCCACGCCTCCTGGGAGCGGGCCGGCACCGTCGACGACGTCGCCGCCATCGCCCGGGGCGCCGAGCGGCTCGGGTACCACCACCTGACCTGCAGCGAGCACGTGGTCGTCCCCACCGACGTGGCCCCGGTGCGGGGAGGCCGGTACTGGGATCCCCTGGCCACCTTCGGCTACCTGGCCGCGGTCACCTCCCGGATCCGTCTGGCCACCAACGTGCTCGTCCTCGGCTACCACCACCCCCTCGAGATCGCCAAGCGCTACGGCACCCTCGATCAGGTCTCGGGCGGCCGGGTCATCCTCGGGCTGGGCGTCGGCTCCCTCGAAGAGGAGTTCGACCTCCTGGGCGTCCCCTTCCGCGACCGGGGACCGAGGGCCGACGACGCGCTGGGGGCGCTGCGGGCGGCGCTGTCCCAGCGCCGGCCCGTGTACGAGGGTCCGTACTACCGGTTCTCGGAGGTCGTCGTGGACCCGTGTGCCCGCCAGCCGTCGGTGCCGCTGTGGATCGGCGGCCGGACCGCCCGCTCCCTCCGCCGCGCCGTCGAGCTGGGGGACGGTTGGGTGCCCTTCGGGATCCGACCGTCCGATCTGGCGGCCATGGTCGCCGCCGCCCGGGCCACCCCGGCCTGGGCGGCCCGCCGGGACCCGCTCGAGGTGGTGCTGCAGAATGGCAGGCCGACGGACCCCCTCGGCGATCCCGAAGCCAGCCGCCGGATCGTCGGCAAGCTGATCGAGGCCGGTGCGACCGGCCTCCAGCTGCGATTCGTCCACCACTCCCTGGCCCACTACCTTGAGCAACTGGAGGCGATGGCCGAACTGGTCGGGAAGTGGGAAGCCACGGGCTGACGCCACCAGCACCGTCCCCAGGGGGAACCATTTGAACCGGGTCAAGGTCGGCTTCTTCTCGTTGTCCCACCGCTCGCCGTCGGGCGACGACCGCCCGTACCTCGAGTGGCACCAGCTGGACCACATGCCCGAGCAGTACCAGCTGCCCGGGTTGATCCTCGGCCAGCGGTGGGCGTCGACACCGGCCTGCCGGGCGGCGAGGGCGGCGGGGGAGGGCGGCTGGTCGCAGGTCGAGCACGTCGTCTGCTACCTCATGGGCGATCCCGTCGACGAGACCATCGACGACTTCCTCACCCTCGGCCGCCACCTGGCCGAGCTGGGCCGGTTCCCCAGTTCCCTCCCCTCCCAGTACCGGGGGGGTCTGCAGCTGCTCGAGGCGCACGCCGCCCCCCGGGTCCTCATCTCGCCGGAGGTCGTGCCGTTCCGGCCCCACCGGGGCGTCTACCTGATCGTCGAATCGCCCACCGACCCGGCGGCACCGGACGACGGGTCCCTCCGGCAGCGGCACATCGAGCTGCTCCCCGAACTGGTGTCGGTGCCCGGTGTGGCCGGAGCCTGGAGCTACGCCACGACCCCCTCCATCCGCCGGCCGATGTTCACCGACGGCCGCTTCCGGATGACGGTCTGCTACCTCGACGAGGACCCGGCCGCCGTCGGCCGGCGGCTGGCTCCGGTGGTTCTCGCGGGCGGCGACGGCGTCCCGGGTACTGCTCGCCGCTCCTTTCGAGTCGATGGCGGTCTGGGACGTGGACCGATTCGGACCGCCCGGTTGACCCCGGGCCGGGCACCTCCCGGCCGCCGGCCGACGCCGGTTCAGCCGGCGCCCCGCTCGTGGAGCTTCTGGAGGGACCGCACCAGCGAGGCCTCGATGAGCTGGTCGTTGCCCTCGGAGATGAAGTCGTGCACCCGTCGTTCGAGCAGCGCCCGCATCACCGGGTTGAACACCTCGTAGGTCTCACGGAAGTAGACCCTGGTCCCCCCCCCGCCGAGCTCCTCCAGTCGGGTCCATCCCGATGCCTTCGACCAGAGGGGCTTGCCGACGGCGTCGTAGCGCCACGACACGGGGCGCCGGGCCTCGGTGATCCACTCCCACGACTGCGCCCTGCCCTTGGAGAGCAGGTATTTCGGGACCGGGAACGTGCAGTGTCGGACCAGCCCGTTCCCCTGATCGTCGCCGGGATGGAGGATCTCGATCTTCACCGTGTCGGTCTCGACCCCGACCCGGGTGCGCTTCCAGATCACGTCCCAGACCTCCTCGGGTGTTCCCTCGACGATGAAGTCGAACCGGTGGTCCTGCACGGCGTCTCCTCTCGGGCCCCTCGGCCTGTGAATCGGTCATCTGCTCCGCTGGGTCATGATGGACGCACGGCCTGCTTCGCCAACCGGCCCTTCTGCACCTTCCCACCGGCGTTCCTCGGAAGCTCGGCGAGATAGTGGACCTGGCGGGGAACCTTGTAGTCGGCCAGGCGCTCACCGGCGAAACGCTGCAGGTCCTCGCGGGCCAGGACCTCGCCCGGGCGGAGCACCACGTAGGCGGCGATGTCCTCGCCCAGCACGTCATGGGGGATTCCGACGACCGCGGCCTCGACCACCGCCGGGTGGGCATGGAGCACCGCCTCCACGTCATCGGCGTAGACGTTCATCCCGCCCCGCACGATCATCTCCTTCTTCCGACCGACGATGTACAGGTAGCCGTCGTCGTCGAGGTGGCCGAGATCCCCGGTGTGCAGCCACCCGCCCGCCCACATCCGGGCGGTGGCCTCCTCGTCCTTGTAGTACTCCCGGTGGCCCTCGGGGTTGCGGGTGAGGACCTCGCCGACGGCACCCGTCGGGCACCCGGTCCCGTCCTCGCCGACGATCCGGACCTCGGTCGGCGGCCGCGGCCGTCCCACCGCCCCTGGGTGGGTCCGCGACCCTTCGGGGTCCATGGAGAAGGTGGCGTGACCCCCTTCGGTCATGCCGTAGCTGTTGAGCACCGGGACGCCGGGCAGTCGGGCCTGGAGGCGCTGCAGGGTGTCCGGGGCCAGGGGGGCGCTGCCCAGCACCAGCGTCCGGAGGCTGGACAGGTCCGCTGACCCGAAATGGGGATGGTGCAGGAGGAGCTGGGCCATCGCCGGCACGATGAAGGCGATCACCGGTCGCTCGGCCTGGACGGTCCCCAACCACTGCCCGGCATCGAATTTCGGCAGGAACAGTACGGTCATCCCGGCCTTCATCGGGTTGTAGATGAAGCCGAGCCCGGCGAAGGTGAAGACCGGGGTGGCGGTCAGCCAGGCGCTCCCCTGCCAGGCCGGCCGGGTGTTCGCCAGGAGGGCGACACTGCGGTGGCGCACGGCCACGCCCTTCGGCCTGCCCGTGGTCCCCGACGTGTACATGACGTCGGCGAGGTCGTCCTCGCCGATGGGGACCTGGATCTCCCGGTCGTCGGCGTCCTTCAGGTCCTCGATGTCGATGGAGCCGTCGGGTCCCGATTCACCCACCGTGGCCAGGACGGCCAGGGAGGGGAGGGAGCCGAACAGCGGGGCGAGGGTGTCCCCGTAGGCCCCGCTGGCCACGACGGCGGTGACCTCGGCGTGGGCGAGGATGGCCCGGACTTCGGGAGGCGACAGCCGGTTGTTCATCGGGACGGCGACGGCGCCGATCTTGTGCACCGCGCTGTAGGTGACGATCCAGTCGAGTATCCGCCCGGACTCGAGGTAGATGGCCACCAGGTCACCCTTCTCCGACGCCCCGACCCCGGAGGCCGCGTGCCAGCCGGTTCGATTCCCCTTCCCACCGGCCGAAGGTGATCGAGGATCCGTCGCCCAGGTTCCGGTAGGCGACCCGGCCCGGGTGGGCGCCGGCCATCCACCGCAGCTGGTCGGGCAGCCGGTCAGCCACGAGCCTGCTGGTCGGAGGTCGGGTCGATGGCCATGTGGTGCTCCGGACGAGGGGGCGGGCGGGTGCGGTCAGACTCTAGCCAGCCACCCGGCGACGGCATCGGTGCAGGCACCGGGCTAGCTTCGCGCTGGTGACGCGGCCTTGGCCCAGCGGAGCTGGTTCCGAGTCGGATGAGTGCGAGGTGGCGAGATGGCCGAGGAGGACGGACCGGCGGCGGCGGCGTTCTTCGACGTCGTCCTCCGCCAGCGGGCGACCCGCCAATTCGCCGACCGCCCCGTGGACGACGAGCTGGTCGAGGCCTGCCTCCGGGCCGCCACGCACGCACCGAGCGCCGAGAACCTCCAGCCCTGGGTGTTCGTCGTGGTCCGGGAGGCCGGACTCCGCGCCGCGATCGGGGAACTGACCCGTCGGGCCTGGAGGGCCGGTGGCCGGGCGCACTCGGAGGGCCGGCTGTCGCCCTCGCTCCTGGTCGACGTCGAGCGGGGAGCAGAGGGCGGGGTCGCATCCGCCCCGGTCGTCGTCGTGGTGTGCGGCGACACCGACATCGGACTGGAGTCGACCCTTCCGTCATCGGTCTACCCGGCCGCCCAGAACCTCCTCCTCTCGGCCACCGCCCTCGGCCTCGGTTCGGCCATGACCACCCTGGCCACCCGGTTCGCCGGTGAGCTCGCCGACCTTGTCGGACTCCCGCCCTCGGTCCGGCCCATGGCGGTCGTCCCGATCGGCTGGCCGGTCCGCCCCCCTGGTGCCCCCCGGCGTCTGCCCCTGGGCGAACGGGCCCACCGCGACCGGTACGGGGTGCGCTGGTGACGGATCTCGGAGAGGCTCGCAGCCGAGCTGACCGGCCCGACGGGGACGGGGTGCTCGACCCGGTCAGCTCATCGCCGCGATCGGCTGCTTCGGCGGGAACCGGCCGAAGGTGCCGAAGTGCGCGGCGATCCCACTGGTGAAGCTGTCGATGTAGGCCAGCTTGCGGATCATGTAACTGCGGCTCTCCTTCGGGTCGAGGTAGAGGTTGTACAGGCGACCGTGCGAGTACTTCTGGGTCACGCCGGTGAACCCGCCCAGATTGAGGCAGTCGCGGTCGTCATCGGAGGTGGAGGCGACCATGAACTTCCACTCCCCGACCCGGAGCGCCGAGAAGACGTTGGTCAGCCAGTAGTAGACGTACTTGCGGTTGGAGGCGCCGTCCGGGTCGAGCAGGAACGAGGTCTGGTCGACCCCGTCGATGTAGCGGTCGACCGGTACGGACTCGGACGCCCCGGCCAGGGTGAGGAAGGTGTTGAACAGGTCCATCTGGGAGAAGAGGCCGTCCGTGGCCCGGTCCGGGGCGATCATCCCCTGCCAGGTGACGACGCCGGGGACCCGCTGGCCTCCCTCCCAGGTGGAGCCCTTGGCACTGCGGAACGGCGAATAGGCCGCGTCGGGCCAGGTCTCCATCTCCGGGCCGTTGTCCGAGGAGAGGAAGATCACCGTGTCATCCATCTGCCCGGTGGCCTCGAGCTCGGTGACCAGCCGGCCGACGATGTCGTCGAGCTCGATGATCGTGTCCTTGTAGGGGTGCCTGGCCGGGGACGACCCGAGGAACCGCTCGTGGGGGTAGTTGTCGAAGTGGGCGCCCCGGGTGCAGTGGTAGAGGAACCACGGTTGGCGCTGCCCGGGGACGGGTTCGGCCATCCGCCGGATGAACTCCAGGGAGTAGGCGGCCCATTTGTCGTCCAGAAGCGACAGGACGGGGATGGTCACCTCCTCGACGTTCTCGGTCTCCCCTCCCCGGGTGGCATGGACGAAGCACTTGTTGAATGGCAGGTTCTTGACCCACTCGGTGCGTTCCCGGCTGTAGACGATCTCCGGAAAGAAATTGGGGTCGCGCCACTCGGTGTACATGTCGGACACCGACAGAAATCCGTAGAAGTCGTCGAAGCCGACGTTCTGGGGCTGGGAGGCCGCGTTCTCGCCGATGTGCCACTTGCCCACGGCCTGGGTCACATAGCCCGCCTCCGAGAGCAGCGAGGCCAGCGTGACCTCGCCGTCGAGCCCGCCCGGCTGCCCGTACATGGGGGGCCGCAACAGTCCGTGGCGCATCGGGAGCCGCCCGGTCATGATCGAGGCGCGCGACGGGGTGCAGGACGGTTCCGAGTAGCACGAGGTGAGCAACTTGCCGCGTCGGGCCAACCGGTCGATGTTGGGCGTCGGCGCCCCGACCGCCACCCCGCCCCCGTAGCAACCGAAATCGCCCCAACCCACATCGTCGAAGAGGACCATGAGGACGTTGGGCTGCCTGCCGGTCGAGCCCGCGATAGCCGGCGAGCGCAGATCGGGCCCGCTCCTCCTGCTCCGCCAGCACGAACCGGGGCTCGAGGCTGTCGCGCTCCCGTGTCGTCTCTGCCACTACCGGATCATGCGCCATTGGTGCCCTTCCCCGGCCGGACTTCGGCCCGAGTCCGCCACTCTAGGTTGACCCGGTTGGGATTGGCCTCGACGACCCCGGCGTCCCGGACCGGGCCCGTCAGGTCAGGACGTCCGCCCTTCGGCCCGTTCCGCGTGTCCGGCCATCTCGGTCCCGTCGGCCGGGACCTCGGTGGATGGTTCCCGACGGGGTCGGGTGAGGACGATCTGGACCGACGACACCGCCAGCACCGTGAGGGTGACGATGCGCTCGCTCTTTCCCACCGGGTGAAATATGGCGTAGATCTGCACTGCCGCAGCGAGGGCGTTCGCGGCCAGTGGAAGGGCGATGGCCCGCATTCCGGTGGGCTTGTGACGCTCCCGGTCCTCTCCCGACGTCCGGGTCCACGCGGCACGGGCAAGGAACAGCGCCCCCAGCGTCCAGACGAACGCGTAGGTCTCGTCGGTCCCGACGCCCCGCGCCTGTTGTACTGCGAACGCCGCATCGGCTCCGGCGGTTGCCACAATGGCCAGCCCGATGAAGATCCACATCCGATCGGGATGCCATCCCAGGAGCCCGAAGACGCCGAGCACCGACCCGACCAGCAGGACGTCGAGCACGGGATAGCTGAAGTCGACGATGATCGCCAGCGTCCCCTGGGTGGCGTGCTCGACGGTGGGTTCGATGACCACCGCGAATCCGAGGACGAGTACGAGCAGGGTGACGGCCAGTCCGTCCATCCAGCGGTGGAGTTCGAAGCGCGGAATGCGGTGCCGGATCAGAAGGACGATGCCCACCACCATCAGCGGATACCACAACAGCCACAAGATGTCGGCGAAGGTGGGGTAGGGCACCGTCGTCCGACCGCCGTAGACGGCATTCCAGGCAATGGAGCCGGAGGCCCAGAGCACCATCGCCGTTCCGAACGCGAGCCAGGCCAGTCGGGTCGTGGACTCATAGGCGGCCCTGGCCAGTACGAGGGCCGCCGCCGCGACGATCACCAGATCGTGGATCCATATCTGGTAGATGGCCGGTGGGCCGCCCAGCCCGAACAGCTCGTTGAACGCCTCGAGCACGATGAGCACCACGAGGAAGGGCCAGACGAAGCGCAGTCCCGGGGGGCTGACGTAGAGCTCTCCCTCGGCGTCGACCAGGCGGGGGCCCCTCAACTTTTGGGCATGGATGCGAATCCGACCATCGTGTCATCCCTGAGCCGGCCGGCCGCGTTCGGAACCCTCCCGCCGCTCCCCGGGCACGCGATTTCGTCGACCACCATGATGGTGAGACTCTTCATGTCACCGTGAGGGATGTCAAACTCCTCCGGAGTTCGCCTCCGCTCCACGACCAGGTCGCCGCCGAAATCCGTCGGGACATCGCCGGTGGGCTCGTGCGACCGGGTCAGCGCCTCCCTTCCGCCAGGGACATGGCGGCCGTGGCAGGGGGTCCACCCGAATACGGTGCTGCGCGCCCTCCGGCTCCCTCCGGGATGAGGGGATCCTGGAGTTCAGGCGGGGCCGGGGCATCACCGTGGTGGGCGAACCCGGACGGGGCCCAGCCCGGGCTCAAGACGATCGACAGGTTGGCCGATGCGTACCCATGACACTTCAGGCGCCCGAACCGGTCGATGACGACTGGGCCGACGTCGAACCGGTGTGCCCGGATTGCGGCGGCCCGATCGAGGACGGACCGGTCGTTCGCCTCTGCCGGGGTTGCTATGACGCCTACGTCGAAAATGCCGGCCGATGAGCGATCCGCGAATGGGCACCACCGGGTCCCGGGCAATCGGTACGCCGGGCCCGATCAGGAGTGCTGAGGGGACCTCCGTCGTCTCGGGCGTCGGCTGAACCGCTCCGGACACGGCTGGGGCCCTCGTCGGCCAAGCATACGAAGTACCTTGGCTCCTGTGGACGGTGACCGCTTCGGCCCGATCGATTTCGACTGGTTCCATCGTCGGCACCTGCCGGGACTTCTGGACTCCCGGGGCCCCGTGTTCTCCGACGCCGACGCCAAGGTGGTCCGGCCCATCGCCTTCCGACTCGACAACGGCAATGCGTACACCTACCTTCCGTCCGGAGGAACCTTCGAGATCAAACCCGGCGCCGGAAATGCCGACACGATCATCGACATGGCCCCGGGTCCATGGTGCAGTTTCGTATGGGACCTGCGCTCGTGCTTCGCCCTCCTCTATGGGGAGATGCTGGAGGTCGCGCAGGGGAGCTTCGGCCAGTTGGCGCGCTGGGAGCCTCCATTGCGCGTCGCATTCGAGGGCCGGGCGACGTACGACATCGATGATCCACCGCCGATCCTCGACGCGGCCGGCGAGCCACTCCGTTTCACCCGGTCATTTACGCTCGACGAGCCTCAGGCGGAGATCGCCGACTTCCTTGCTCGAGCAGGATTCGTCCATCTCCGTGGAGTTCTGAACGTCGTGGAGCTCGAGGCGCTTCGGGCCGAGGTCTTCCAGGCGGTCGCTGACGCACGACCCGATGATCGACGCTCCTGGTGGAGCACCGTCGGGAACAGCGAGGTCTGCACCAGGGTCAACTACCTGAGCGAAAGGTCGCCACTCGTTGCCGGCCTGGGCGCCGATGACCGATTCCTTCGCATCGCGGCGCTCGGTGGCCCTGATCTCCGCGAGGCGCCTGACCGATTGGACGGCACCGGAGTCGTCATCAAGGTTCCAGGCGCAACAGGCGGGCTGGTCGATCTGCCATGGCACCGCGACTGCGGCATGGGTGGGCACCCGGTGAAGTGCCCGATGATCAATGTCGGCATCCAGCTCGATGCCGCTACGGCGGAGAGCGGCCAGCTGCAAGTGATTCCCGGTTCCCATTCGGGTACGTCCCGGCTTCCGGGCGCCCGCGAGGCCACCGGGCTCCCGATCACACCGATCTCGACCGAGCCGGGGGATGTGACCGTGCATTTTGGGCACACTCTCCACGCAGCGCCCGCTCCGACCGATGTAAATGCCGGCGGGAGGAAGGCGCTCTACCTTTCCTTCGTGCCACCGATCACATTCGAAATCGTGGGTCCCGGTGAGGGTTACAACGACGTGCTCTTCACCCGCCAGGACGGCCATGTGCAGCACGTCGACCAATTGCGCGAGATGGCTTGAGTCGCCCGCGCCGGAACCTACAAGGGCGCGAGCTCAGGTCGGAGTCGGCTCGAAGAACTGGCGGACGAGTGCTTCCAGTCCCGAGGCGAAGAGCGTCCACTCCTGTTCCTCACCGTTTGGCCCGGTGGGGCGGGTGATGCGCTCGATGCTCCCATTGACACGGTCTCGTAGCGAACACCCTTCGCTGAGGGCCGTGACCGCCATCACGAAGTGCTGCATCGTCCATGGCGGTCGAATCCGGACCCTGAGGAGATCAGCCAGTGCCGCATAGGTCTCCTCCCAGAATTTGGAGACGGCGCCGTAGCCTTCCTGGAGGGCTGTCTGGATCCGTCGACGCTCGTCGGGAAGCGCCGTCGAAGTTGCGATGGCCACGACGCTGATCCACAGCGACAGACTCGCCGAGTTGGAGATGGCGTTGCTGCTCGCCGCGCCTCCGACCCGGCAGACCTCTTGAATGGCACGGGCACGTGATTCGGGAGTCGAGAGGTCGAGACCATCGAGGGCGGCGGCGACCGCCCGGACCGCCGAATCGGCTTCGGGCCGTCCCTCGTCCTGAGCAATAGTGACAAGTACATCTGCCTGGTAGTCCGCTAGGTTCTCCCAGACACGCCTGATGACCGAGGCGTTGGTGACCCGCAAACCCGTCTGGTCCTCGACGCGTTCGAACACTCTCTTGAACGTGAGATTTGCGGACCCGGTCTCGAGGCCTTCTTCGAACAGGATCTCCCGTCCGGCCTCCAACAGAGTGGCGCGCAACTCTTCTCGGGTCTGCTTGGGCTTTCGACTTTCAGCCACGGTCCATCGTATCGTTGCCCCGACCGGCTGGCGTTGGCCTGTGCCTCCATCACCCGATCATGTGCCCGTCGCTACGACGGGGCCGAAGGTCTGTGTCATGGGGATCAAGACCCTGGTGGCGAATGGCTCATCGGGCAGGTGAGCCGGCGCCGGGCATTCCTCCGGGAGATCGGCTACGCCACCATTGCAACCAGGAGTTGCAATGGTGGACGTACCGAGCGATGATGTGGGCCAGAGGCGGCGGATCCCGAGCGTGCTCAGGTGGATGGAACTGGGCGCCGGACGGGCGCGACGAAAGACGGGGCGCGGATGCGGGAGACTCGGGCCCACCGGGGAGTCGACCGGGCCGGGTCTGCAGCATTCCGTCCGGGGTTCAGCCGTTGCGATGCTCAACGGGGCGACGACCACTCCGGCGCCGACCCACCTAGCATCGCCGGGTCATGACGATTCTCGGCCCGCGGGGCGCTTCCGTATCGGCAGGGGCATCGGCGGGGCCGGATCGTCAGTGGGACGTGGAAACCACCCCTCCGGAGGTCATTGACAGTCGGTGTCGCCCTGATTGCCGGGGGTTCGGCCCTGTTCGCGGTGGGTGGCGGTGCTGAGGCGGCGGCGCCGGCCGGAAGGGTCCCGGAATCCCTTCTGTCGAAGTCCTACGTGGCGCTGGGAGACTCCTTTACGTCCGGCCCCGCCGTTCCGGCCCAGCTGGGACCCAGTACCCACCCGAGCGCACCGAAGGCATGCCTGCGCTCCTCCGACAACTATCCGTCGCTTGCCGCCCGAGCCCTGGGCTTGGTACTGACCGACGCGAGTTGCGGAGGTGCCACCTCGGGAGATCTGACGAGACCCCAGGGGCCGGGGATACCCGCCCAGCTGTCGGCGATCAGTGGTTCCACCTCGCTCGTCTCGATAGGCATCGGCGGAAACGATCTGGGCTTCTCGACCATTGCCGGCAATTGCGTGGCGGCCACCCCGTGGGGTCCGACCCGAGTGGGTTGGAGCTGCAAGGCGCACTACACCGCCAACGGCGTGGATCAACTGGCAGTCAAAGTCCACGAGGTGGGCTCCAGGGTGAGCACCGTCCTCGAAGAGATCAGAGCCCGGTCCTGGCATGCGAAGGTGTTCGTCGTTGGCTACCCCGACATTGTTCCGCCGAGCGGCTCGGGCTGTTGGCCCCGCCTCCCCTTCTCTGCCCCGGATCTCGGGTATCTGCGCGGCGTCGAGGAGGATCTCAACGCGACCCTGGCCGAGGATGCGGCGGCTGCCGACGACGTCTACGTCGATATGGCTATGCCCAGCGCTCCGCACAATGCGTGTGCCTCCGAAGACACCCGCTGGGTCGAGTCGATCGTGCCCTCGCCGACCGGCTACCCGCTACACCCCAGCGCCGCGGGGATGGCCGGCATGGCCCAGGTGCTCGAAGGAGCGCTTCGCTCAACCGGAGGGGCCCACTGACAATCGGACGGTCCCAACCCGGTGGGCATCCCCGAGCGCTCAAATCCGGTCGGGCGCAAATGGGGCTGCCGGTCCGCCTGTGGCCGGTAGGTCACCGTCTCATCCGTTGGTTCGGCCACACTCTCCCGGCCAGTCAGTAGGCTTGCCGACGTTCGAACCCGTTGGCACTCAACCGAAATCCCGACTCCTCGTGTCCCCGGGCGGGCACGGGTGACGGTCGTGGGCCCTGCGCTCAGGTCTCCAGTGCCGGCATGGGCGCCATGAGTTCGAAGAGGGATCCGCCTGACCCCGGGGCGGAGTCGGCGCTGATGCACAGATCCGAACGGGCGAGGACTCGTGGACCGGGCGCGTAACCCGTTCCGGGGAGTGAGGGTCGGGCTCGGGGCCCTGGCGCTGGTGCTCATTGCCGGAACTCTCGGTTATCTCCTGTTTGGCTTCGGGCTGCTCGATGCCGTCTTCCAGACCGTCATCACCATCACCACCGTGGGCTTCAACTCGCCACACCCACTTGACGGAGGGAGCAAGGTCTTCACCATCGCCCTCATCCTCGTCGGTGTGGGCACCGCGCTCTACACGTTTTCGGCCGTCCTCGAAGTGCTCATCGACGGCCACATGCGAGATCTGATCAGGAGGCGCAAGATGGAGCGGGAGATCGACCGGATGCAGGGTCACGTGATCGTTTGTGGATGGGGGCGGGTCGGACGTGAAGTGGCCCGTTTCCTGGCCAATGGGAACACGGACCTCGTCGTCATCGATCGCGACCCGGGGCGCCTGAGTGGGATCTCCTATGCCCACGTCTGCGGTGACGTCGCCGACGACGAGACCCTGCTCCGGGCCGGCCTTGAGAGAGCGGTGGCGTTGGTGGCTGCGCTCGACACTGACGCCGACAACCTCTACGCCACTGTGGCCGCCAAATCGATGCGACCGGAAATCAAGATCATCGCACGGGCCCGGAACAATTCGTCCGAGTCGAAGCTTGCGCGCGCTGGTGCCGACAGGGTGGTGAACCCGCAACTGCTCGGGGGTGACCGCATGGCATCGTTCGTGACTCAGCCGCATGTGGTCGACTTCGTCGATGTGGTGATGCATGACGGGACACTGGAGTTTCGGCTGGAGGAGGTGACGCTGGCAGCGGACTCTGCATTGGCCGGCAAGACACTGCGTTCGGCGCACCTGCGCGACCAGACCGGCGCACTGGTTCTGGCCATCCGGCGGCCGGATGGACACTTTGTCACCAATCCCTCGCCAGAAGACACGATCGAAGAGGCGGACGTCCTCATCGGCATCGGAACGGCAGAGCAGCTCGAGGCGCTCGCTGCATTCGCCAACCGGCCCCGGGACCGCCAATAGGCTCCGGCGGACGCTTGGTCCCGACCGCGACGGGCGGGTCGAGGACGGCGGCCGTCTGCGTCATCATCGCCTGGCTGGCCGCTGGACGGCCCTCGGTGCCTGGCGAATGGTGAAACGGAACGCCTGAGCCCGCCTCCCGGGCATCCGGCCACCCGACCGTCAAGCTGGGAGCCGAAACCTCCTTGTCCCAGCAGCTGGGCCCAGCAGAGTCGGCCACGGCCCGGTCAGGGGGACCTTCGGCCCTTTCCACTCCGGCGTCCCGGATTCATAATGCTGGTGAGGGATCCGGGAGGGTTCCGAAAGGAGGCGCTGTTGCGAAGTATGCAAGGTGGCTCATCCTGAGACGGATTGCAGGGGACCAGTAAGGCCCAGGTAGATCGAAGGCAAGCGGCTCGCAGTGGGAGCGTTGCAACGATAAGGACAAGGAAGCCCTTCTGGATGCCAGATCCCGAGGCGGTCCGCTCTCGGAGTACAAATGAAGCAAAGCGTCCGATCCCCGTCAGTCCGTGGGACGGGCGCTTTCGCGTGCGAGGGACGGACGCATCGGTTCCGTTGCTGAATGCTCCACGTGTCCTGGTCACCCAGGATGAGTTCCGCCGTTCCGCAAGGCAAGAGTCATGAGACTCTGGTGGCGGTGGCATAGACCAACGTCGTGATCTCATCGATGGAGGTGTCGATCAGCTCGATCTGGACAGGCGCGTCGGGTCCGGTACCCAAGAGTTTGCTCCGGGTGCGCACCGGCCCGACCTGCGCCTTCCGCAGGTATCGGAGGTCGAGCCCGGTCACCACGAAGGGCGACCCGAAGCGCGTCGCCATGAGATCTTCAGCAGCTGATTCAGCAAGCAGCGCGACCATCGCGCCCTGCAGCGTCCCGGCGGGGTTCCGGAGGTCCGGAGTGACCTCGACCTGCACGATGCCCGCTGCCGCATCGATCATTTCGATGCCAGCCTCTTCGCGTAGCGGTCGAGCCAGCGTGGTGGGATCGCGGAAGAGCAGAGGGACTTGTCCGGGTGGCACGTTCGGCTTGGGCGGATCTGTCGCCTTGCGAGGAACCTTTGTGAAGCCGATGGCGCCGTTGGCGATCGGCGCTCCCTCGTCCGTCCTGAGCTCGACCAGGCTGGTCGCCGATCGCCGGCTCTGGCGGAGGATCACACTTGTCGCATCGATGCGTTCAGGTGCAGGTACAGAGCGCATCCGGACGGTCATATCCGAGGTGAGCGTCCACATGTCGGCATCCTGGTCCAAGGGAATCCCCGCCACCACATCGATGACAAACGAGAGAACACTGGCGCGGACGATGCCGTGGTGCAGCGTCTCCTTCTGCGGCCTGAGTTCGAGGATCAGGCCGTCGTCCCCGAAGCGCGCCGCCACGCCGAGCCGACTCGGGAGAGAGATCGCCGGGCCCGATATGTCTGTCATGTGGTCTCCAGAATCGACACGAGCATCAGATGCTAACGGCCGTGGGGGCACCATCTTGGTGAAGATCTTCGCCCGTCTGCCCATTGCGCCGCGCCTGCCGGTCCGGTGTGGCCATCGCTCTGCGCAATCCGCCGGACCGGCTGCCCGGGCGTCCGACCGGCCCCGGTGTTACCTTGCCAACGTAGGCGACAACGGAGGAGAGCGAGATGCGAGCCATGGGCACGGTCCGGCCGCACCGCACCTGGGCGGCTCGGTTCGGGGCCCACTCCATCCGTCCGGCGGGCAGTGTGGCAGCCGGCCTCTGCCTGGTCCTGACGATTTGGTCGCCGGCCGGCGCCACCTCCCCTCCCCTGCAACAAGGCCCGCCGAACCAACCAGGGCGCCCTGGTCCGGTCACTGCCGGCGGTACTGGTCCGGGCAGCCAGTACGACTGCGCGTTCAATCTGGTGACCGACGCCTTCACGGGTGCGTACGGTACGGCCTCGGAGATCGGCTGGGAGGGAAACCGGCAGGGCGTCGTGACCTGCCTCGGCGGGACATTCGTGATCCAAGACGGTGTCCCGAACGACTACGGATTCGGGATCTACCGCGGTGGACGGACGACATGGGAAGACGCGGACGGATACCTGCCGGCGCAGATCACCTCCTTTCGCCGTGGTGGGGAACTCGTGACGATCACCGAGTTTGCGGATCGGCTCGTCCTCGGTGGTGGCGCCTTTGTCGCGGTCTACGCCCGGGTCGCGGTGGAGAACCCGACCGGTCACGTCGTCCATGCCGGTCCGGAGGCATCAGCTGGGCTTCTGCCGCTCGCCTCTGGACCCGATCAGGTCGCTCCCCACTCGGAGTCCGTCCACGACTACGTCATCGCCGCGGACCGCTTCGGGGGCAGCTACCCGTGGCCCACGGCGCAGACCCTGGTGGGCGCCGGTGGCTTTGATCAGCACTACGACCACATGAAGGCCTACTGGACGGGCCAGCTCAGCCAGATCGCGGCCATCGACGTCCCTGACCCATCCTTGGAGAACGCCTACCGGAGCGGGTTCATCTACACCCAGATCGCCCGCAGCGGTGACATGCTGGACACCGGCGTGAACGGCTACGAGAGTGAGTTCAGCCATGACGTGGTCGGCATCCTCACCAATCTGTTCACCCAGGGCTACTTCACCGGTGCCCAGGACCTCCTTGTCGAACTGAGCAACGTCGTCGGCTCGCAGGGTCAGTACGTGGATGGAGTCTGGACGTACGCGGTGCCGTGGGCTGTCTATCTGCTGAAGACCGGCGATCTCTCCTTCGTGCGAGCGCACTTCGCTTCGGAGGGGCCGCTGGGCAAGGCCCAACCCAGCATTGAGGATACGGCCCACCAAATCGTGGCCGACCGCACCGGCCCGCTCGGAACGATGGAGGCCACGGATGACATCGACACCCAGGGTTACTGGACCACCGATGACTTCGAGGCCCTACTGGGTCTGGGGGCATACCGATATCTCGCCTCGGCGGTGGGGAACAGCACCGAGGCGACCTGGGCCTCCGACCAGTACGACCAGCTCTTGACTTCGACCAATGCCGTGTTGGCCGCGACCATCGCTCGCTATGGCCTCGACTACCTGCCCTGTTCCATCGTCCAGCCCAACACGGCCAATCGGTGTACCAATCCCGAGGACGCCAATTGGACATCACCATTCGGGAACTGGGCGTGGGAGGGCTACCTGTTCGGGGCCAAGCTCTCCGGCCCGGGCATCTCACTCATCGATGCCACCTACGACTACGGCTTCGGTCGCCTCCACGGACTTCTCCCTCCTGACACGACTGGTGGGTTTCCCGACGACTACTTCTACTCCTCCGCCTACAACGCGGCCGAGGGGTCCGCCGGGCTGGCCAGCCAACACCACCGGGACCAGGGGATACTCGGGTACGAGTTCATGATCCGGAACAGTCAGAGCGGTCCGATGTCCTGGTGGGAGAGCTCGACCGCACCCTCCCGGACGACGCCCTGGGTTGGACGGCATCCGACTGCCGGTCAGGGATCGTCCCCCCACGCCTGGGGGATCGCCGGTGCCAACAAGGTGCTCCTCGACTCACTCGCCGCCCAACGGTCGGACGGCGAGCTCATCATCGGACGTGGGGTGCCGGACAGCTGGCTCGGCCACGGCAAACCCCTCGCCGTCACCAACTTCCCGACTGTTGACGGCGGGCGGCTCAGCCTGACCATCTCGTCGGCCGATCGGTCGGTGTCACTCTCACTCCGGGGACGGCTGCCGAATGGACCGGTCGTCTTCGAGTTGCCGGCGTTCGTTCGGAACGTCGAGGCCGTCTCCGTGGGAGCCGTCGACCAGGCCACGGGGGCGGTGACCCTCCGTTCCGGTACGAGGGAGGTCGAGGTCGAGCTCCGGCGGCCGCCCGGCGGGTGACAGCAGATGGCCTCGGATGAGGCGGCGCCACCTCCCGGCCCGGCACCAACTGCCGGGTAGATGGCGGCCTGGCAATCTGGGCAGCCCCGGGTGTAGGACACTGGTGGGACGACCCGGACATTGGAGGCGGCAAATGGCGAGGACTGAGCCGGTTGGTGATTGGACGTCGGATTTCGATGTCCTCGATGCGTCCTATGTGCGGAACCCGTTCCCCCGCTGGGACGAATTGCGCCAGGTGTGCCCGATCGCCCACACCGACCGTCGTGGGCGTGCCTGGCTTCCGACGACCTATGCGGACGTCACGGCGATGGCGAAGGACATCGACCACTTCAGCTCGGCCAACACCAGCGTCATCGATTCCGTTGACGAGCCGGAGACCCCGATCCTCACCTACGGACTCCCGCCGATCACCTCCGACCCACCGCTGCATACCTGGACGACGGCGACTCCTGCTTCCGTGGTTCTCCCATACGAGGGTGGAGTCCTACGAGCCGATGACCAGATCGTTGTGCGGATCGTTGATCGACGCCCACCTGGATGCAGGTCGGGCAGACGCTGCCGCCGACTATGCCCAGCAGATCCCCGTCCGGGTCATCGGCTCCATCCTCGGAATCCCTGAGGAGCTCGCCGACACCTTCACCGGCTGGGTCCGCGATGCCCTGGAGTTCGCTGATGACGCCGAACGGGTTCAGCGGGGGATGTTCGGCATCGGCTACTACCTCTGGGATCGGATCAACGAGCGCCGCGACGCCGATGGCGACGACCTGCTGACCTACCTGCTCCACGCCGAGGTGGACGGAGGTTCGGTCGATGACATGATCGTCTTGGGCATGGCGATGCTGACGATGATCGCCGGTATCGACACCACCTGGAGTGCGATCGGCTCCTCGCTCTGGCACCTGGCGACCAACGATGAGGATCGTGAGCGACTCGTGGCCGAACCTGCGCTCATGGACACCGCCGTCGAGGAGCTCCTCCGTGCCTACTCGCCGGTGACGATGGCCCGCGTGGTCACCGAGGACGTCGAGTTCAACGGCTGTCCCATGAAGCAGGGCGACAAACTCCTGCTGAACTTCCCGGCAGCGAACCGGGACCCTGCCGCCTTCGACCGGGCCGACGAGGTGCTCCTCGATCGCCAGGAGAACCGGCATGTGGCGTTCGGCTCGGGGATCCACCGGTGTGCCGGCTCCAACCTGGCGCGGATGGAGCTACGGGTCGCCCTCGAGGAGTGGCTGGCACGGGTTCCGGTCTTCCATCTGGCCGAGGGTGCCGAGGTCCTGTGGGCCGGCGGACAGGTCAGGGGGCCGCGCCAGCTGGAGGTCGTGTTCCAGTGAGGAGCCGGATCGCTCGCCCGTCGACGGCTCAGTCCCTCCAGGTCTGACGGTCCTCGGCCCGAGTCGGTGTGACCAGAAAGCTCCCGGCTCCGCCTGAGCCGAGACCGCCCATCAAGGCGCAGTGACGTCGAATCAACTCCCGAGATGACGGTGCGACACCAGCTCAATCCAGGTGATGCTGGAAGGCGGTCCGGTGACTCCGCCCTTCGCCAGCGCACCACCAAGTCGATCCTCCATGAACCTGGCCTGGTGCTCAGGAGTGTCCCAGACTTCGATCACGACGAGATGCCCAGCGTCGTTGAGGCCGGCCGAGTGGGCCACCAGGCCGTCCGGCCAGTCTCCTTCCCCGCTCTCCGGGTCGATGCCGAGTTCCTTGTTTACTGCGTGGTACTCCTTGGTGGTGACGCCTTCAAATTCCAGAATCAACTCTGCGGCCATTGTTCCACCCTCCGTTCTCGTGCCCGACGACACGCTTCGGCAGCATCCCAGATCTGAGCGGTGCCCGCCATCCAAACTCCGCCCCCCCGGCGGCGCTCGGTCGCCCCGTGCCGTTGTCCTCGGAATGGACACCGGGTGCCGTACCGACCCGGTGGAGGCACATCAACGAGCGGTGTTGCCGATCGCCCCGGCTCACATCGGCCCGCTGGTCCGCTCTGACCGACTCCGCCGCCGCCTGCTCAACTCAACCCCTCGCGCAGCGCCACCACGGTTTCGAGCGTGGCGCGCTTGGCGGCGTCGAAGACGCTGTCGAGTCCGTAGAACCCGTGGATCATGCCATCGTAGCGAGACGTGGTCACGACGACGCCCGCCTGCCGAAGACGCTCGGCGAAGGCCTCCCCCTCATCACGCAGGGGGTCGAACTCGGCTGTGACCACCAGTGCCGGTGGCAGGCCCGACAGGTCATCGGCGAAGAGCGGGGACGCGTCCGGGTGCCGGGGGTCGGCCTCTGCGAGGTAGTTGCCCCTGAACCAGCCGATGGTGTCGGAGTCGAGCAGGTAGCCCTTGCCATTCTCGGTGTGCGACGGAAGGGAGCACGTCATGTCGGTGCCGGGGTAGATGAGGAGCTGAAAGGCGATCGGCGGCCCGTCCGCATCCCGGGCGTGAATCGCCACCACGGCGGCGAGGTTGCCCCCCGCGCTGTCGCCGGCCACCGCCAGTCGGCCAGGGTCGCCGCCGAACTCGGCCGCTCGGGCCGAGACCCAACCGGTGGCGGCGTCGCAATCATCGACAGCCGCCGGAAAGGGGTGCTCGGGCGCGAGCCGGTAGTCCACGCTCACCACCAGCGCCGGGACCCCAGTGGCCAGTCGCTGGCAGATCGTGTCGTGCGACGCAATGTCGCCGATCACCCAACCACCGCCGTGGAAGTAGACGACCACGGGCAGGGGATGGTCGCCTTCGGGCCGATAGATGCGCACCGGGATGTCCCCTGCAGGGCCTGGCACCGACCGATCCTCAGTGGGAACCGGATCCGCGGGTTTCCCGGCCACAGCAGCCAGCACGGCGAAGCCGGCGCGTGCCTCTTCGGGGGTCTGCTGTGACAATGGCGGCGCGCCCAACGCCTCGAGCTGCTCGAGGAGGGATCGGGCCTGCGGGTCGAGGGGCATGGGAAGCTCCAATACGGATTCGGCGGATGAAGCCGGACTCGGATACCGACCTGAGGCTATCCCGCACTCTGTCAGCATCAGCCCGCTCGGCGCTGGCCGGTCCCCATCGTCCTCATCGGCCAAGAGCCAGCAGTTGGCTCTCTCCGATGCCGGAGGCAACTCGACCGATGGTGGCGGCCAACGTGTGGACGTGCTCGAGGGCATCGGCGCCGGGTGACCCGTCAGATGCGTCTGAGGCATCGCATCAGGTCGTGCCGTGCAGCTGATCTGCCCAGCCGACCAACGTGTCGACGTAGAGACCCGCGTCAGAACCATGGAGCGAGTGCGGCATCGTCGGCAGATCGACGTAGTCGAAGCGATTGCCGGCATCGGTGACCAGCTCGCGGACCCGCTGGACCTGGAGGTCGGAACTGGCACCCATGAGTACACCGGTCTGTTCGTCGATGGTGCGGAAGTGATGGGTGAAGAGCACCGGGACCTTGACTGACGCGAGCATGCGTTGGTGGTCACAGGCCGCGGCGAACCTCCCCGTCCAGAACGCGCGGCCCCACTCGGGGTCGTACTCTTTCAGCTCCTGTGCCGGTGCTGCGCCACCGGCGCCGAGCGCGCCGGCGACCATGGCCAACCAACCGGGGAGCTCGATTGGCACTGCGGCGACCAGGCCGTCCCAATCCCCGATCGACCACTGGGCACCGAGGTACTTGGCCAGGAGGGCGAACACCGGTCCGATCGACTGGCCGATTCCTTGGCCGACGGCCGGGCGGATCTCGGACGCGAACAGCGGCGGGTCCTCGTAGTAGGCGCCGACGACCTGACCCGGCTTCGCATGGGCGGAGAGCCAGGCGGCGATGACTCCCCCGGACGACAGGCCGGCGACGAGGGTCGGGCGCCCGATGACGCCATCGATGAATCTGACGAGGTCGTCGCCCATCAGGTCGAGCGTGTAGCGGCCCGGGGCCCGGCTGGACCGCCCCTGGCCGCGGAGATCCACTGCGAAGGCCTGGAAATGCTGGTCCAGGAGGCCGAGGGCCTCCTCGTATCCCCACCACGATTCGGTCTGACCGGGGATCAACAGGAGCGCGGGTCGCGACGCGTCGCCGGTGGTCACGTAGTTGAGCCGCACCTCACCGGTGTCGAACAGCTGCTCGGCGAAGTCGTGGGCGACGTAGGTGGCGTCGGGGTCGTGGGGCCCGAAGGCGTTGGCAAATGTTCCCATCAGTTGTTGGTCCTCCCAGGTGGGGATCGGTCGCTCTTGGTGGTCATCGCGCCTCGCAAGAGGTCGACGACCTCACTTCCAGGCGGGTCGTCCCCGCGCCAGACCACGTGCTGATCGAACCGCACGATCAGCAGCCGGTGGTCGAACACGTCCGGTTCCATCGGGCGGATGGTGTCGACCACGACGAGGGGCAGGGCGGCCGCTGCGGCGGCGGCGGCGAACGCGGAGAGGTCGACATCGGGGTCGAACCGAATGAGCGTGTAGTCGGGGCCGAGGTGGTCCAGGACCGGGCGGCCGTCGATCTCGAAGTGCGGCAGGCGACAACCCGGCACCGTGGTCGGCGTGACTTCACCCATGCTGTAGTCCGGTGGGGGCGTTCCGTCGTAGGCGATGATCGGCGACCCGTCGTAGAAGTAGCCGAAGTTGAGCCCCTCCGGCGCGAACTGCGGCACGTTGAGCTCACGAAGGATCGGACCGATTGTCGCGGGAGCTCCTCACCCGTCGGTCCCGGGTCGGCGAGCTCGGGGGTGGGTGGTCGCTCGGCGAGGGCGGCGGCGTTCTCGAGCACGAGGTCCATCGCCAGGTGCGACACCTGGTCGGTGATGGGAAGCCTCTCGGCCTCGTAGCTGTCGAGGATCCCCTCGGTAGCCCAGCCCCCGAGCACTGACGCCAGCAGCCACGCCAGCTGGACGCCGTCGGCGATGCCCGCGTTCATGCCATAGCCGGCATAGGGAACCCACAGGTGGGCGGCATCGCCGGCGATGAAGACGTTGCCGTCACGGAACCGCTCGGCCACCAACCGCCGGCCGACCCAGTCTTCATGGTGCACGACGTCGTAGCCGACCGATCGGCCTGCACCCAGAAGTGCCTGGATTGATGCGTCTGGTTCGACGGCATCGAAGTCGGTGGCCGGAACGGAACGATGGAGCAACCAGAGGTCGTGGCCGTCGATGGCGATCACCGTGCCCCGCACCTGCTCGTTGACGACCCAGCTCATCCATGCCGGTCGCCGCGCACCGAAGAGGGGCAGGATCTCGGAGCTACGGACGAGGCTCGTCCGCGTCCGACCGATCTCGGCATCACCAGCCAGTGCGACGCCCATGGCCTTGCGGATGGTGCTGGAGCCACCGTCGCATCCGGCGAGGAACCGGCTGGTCACCACCACTTCGGATCCGTCGTCTCGGCGGACGTAGGTCGTCACCCCGTCAACGGTCTGTTCGTAGCGATGGACCGCCGCGCCGTTCAGCACGGTGACGTTCGACAGCGACCGCATCCGCTCGTCGAGGATGGGCTCCAGGTAGATCTGGCTGATGCGCACCACGGGCTCGGGCGTCAGCCAGCCGCTGTCGGGATACCCGGGAAGGTGACGTTCCTGCCGTGATGGCTGAGCGATACGGACGATCTCCGGTCCGGCCAGGCTGGTGGTGTAGATCACATCGGTCGGGAAGGCGTCGGGCAGTCCTGCGGCCCGAACCCGGTCGGCGATGCCGAAGCGTCGAAACGTCTCCATGGTCCGCGCCGCAACCGTGTTGCACTTCGCGGATGGCGGTTCCCCTGCTGCCCGCGGCTCGATGACCACCACTTCGTGGCCGCGCATCGCTGCCTCGATGGTCAGGCAGGTGCCGACCGGCCCGGCGCCGGCGACCACGATGGGAGCGTCGTAGGTCGCGCTCACTCCACCACCGTTGAGTCGGGTTCCTCGATGATCGAGTTGCGCAGCGGGCCGACCGCTTCCATGTCGACGCGGCCACCGTGGCCGTCCTGCAACCACAGCGGAGCCTGAGACAATTCAGTCGAGCCCACGATGCCCGTGACCAGGATCGTTGCGCTCTCGGTCGTTACCAATCCGTCTCCGCCTTCTCGTCGGCCCCAACCGTAGGCGACTGCGGGCTCGCCGGAATGCCCTCCTGATGCGTCACCTCGAATTCATCTTCGTTTCCGAATGTTCATGGTCATTCTCCGGCTTCAGAGAACATACTCAACACCATGGATCTCCTCGCACCTGCCTCGTGCCGACATCAATTGCGCCGCAATTCCCTACCCTCGGTCAGCCGGCGTTCGGACCGTCGCCGGTTCACCCGACGCGCCGGCATGGCCCTGATGGGCATTCGTCGTCACCCTCGCCGTGCCCGGTGCCGTGGTCGGAGCCGGCATCTCCCCTGCCGGGGTGGCGCCGGACGGTCGCCGCTCAGTGGTCAGTAGTGGGCAGGTGCAACGGATTGACCGTCGACTCGTCGCACAATCGTGTCATCCTCTCCGTCAACGAGGACTCCAACTCATCTATGTGCATCATCCATCCGGGTGCACCGCCCGCCGGCGCCGCTTGTACATCGGCCGTCGCGGGATCACTCGACAGATGATCCCGGACACCAGTGCCCTTTGGACGACAGCAAAGGAACTGTGCCTGTGGCAGTCGGACCCATGGTCGCGGGTGGTCCACCGCCCAGCGACCGATCTGCCCCACACTTGATCCGGAGACCGACTCGAGAACAGGAAGCGATGAGCTCACGACCCAAGTACCGGGGCGAGCCGCCAGTCCCGCTGCCCGGTGGCCTGGCCGACCGCACCCGCAAGGCGGCTCACGACATGGTCAGGCACAGCGCCCCACTGGTGGCGGCGGGCGACGGGAGCGCGCGCCCCGGAGCCGTGGGCACGGCGCCACCCAGCCGCGGCATCGAGGAGCCCAGGGAGATCGCCCAGTCCATCGCCCTGGTCGATCGTGCGTTCGCGTTCGTGGATCTCTGCGGCTTCACCCGGTTCATGGCCACCCGCGGCGAGCATGCAGCCATCGACACGCTGACCAAGTTCCGATCTCTGGCTCGTGACATCGCCGTACGGCGGGGCGTGCTGGTGGCCAAATGGCTGGGCGACGGCGCCATGATCGTGGGCGTCGAGGTGGGACCGACCCTGGCGACCGCGGCCGAGCTGATCGGGCGCTACGACGGGTCGACGCTGCCGCTCCGCGGCGGATTCGCGCACGGTCAGGCGCTGATCATGGACGGAGACGACTACATCGGACGGCCCACGAACCTGGCGTCCCGACTCTGCCAGGTCGCCCGTCCGGAGGAGCTCCTGGCGGTCGGCTACCCGGCCGCCTCGCTCCCGATGTGGATCCAGGTGCTCGGCGTGCGGAGCGTGGCACTCCCCGGACTGGGTCGCATCCGCAGCGCACAGCGCCTCGGGCTCGTGGCGGGCCTCGACCTCCCTGATCTGACCGGAAACGGGTCGCCTCATCCTTCGTGACCACGTCCTGACGGGCCCGGGTCGAAAGTCCCAGGCTTCGACGGAAGGGCCGTGCCTTCGCAGGACGAGTCCCCACATTCCTCTCCGGACATTCGCTCGGCATTGCCGGGGCGGTCTCCATCGTCATCATCCAGGAGCTCCTCGGCCCGGTCATCCGGCGGGACGACGGGCGTGACGACAGCGGTGACGACGGCCGTGACGAGGGGTGCTGCTTCGGCGGAGTGTCCGGTGCAGCAGCTCGTGCGCGCCCTACAGCACCAACTCGGCGAGCCGGTCCATGGACCGGATCCACTCGTCGGGATCCCGACGCCACGGCGCGGCAACGATGTGTTGGATGCCGGCCTCGGAAAAGGCGGCCAGCTCCTCCCGGATCCGGCCGGGATCCATTCCCTGGGGGTCCCAGCCCGTCCGGAGCGAGATCGGAAAGCCGGCATCGGGGTGGTCGCGCCGGATTCGTTCGACGACCGGTCCCACCTCTTCGGTTGACAGGCCCACTGCCTGGAAGCCGTCGCCGAGGGCGCCGGCGCGCCGGTAGGCGGGCTCGCTGCTGCCGCCGATCCAGATTGGGATCCGGTGACTCGGCTTCGGCAATATCCGCAGGTCGTCGAAGGAGTCGAACTCCCCGTGGAAGGAGACCGGGTCCTCGGACCAGGCCAGCCTGAACAGGTTGATCGCTTCGTCGAGGCGCCTCCCTCGGTTGTGGAAGTCGCGACCGAGGGCAATGTACTCCTGCTCGGACCATCCGACACCCACGGCGATGGTCAGGCGACCCCCGGACAGGGCGTCGAGGCTGGCCAGCGAATTGGCCAGCTCGAGCGGATGGTGCGTCGGCACGACGAGGACGCTCGTGCCGAGTCCGATGCGCTGGGTGGCGGCCGCCGCCCAGGTGAGGGTGACCAGGGGGTCGAGCAGGTAGGGCGAGGGGTAGTCCTGGGCCGCCGGATGGACGATGTGGTCGCTGACCCACAGATCAACGAATCCGAGCTCCTCCGCGTGTCTGGCGGACCGCTTGATCGTCTCGGCACCGGCCACTCGTCCGTACTGGGGCAGATGGACTCCGACTCTCATCGCCCTACTGTCTCACGCCCTGGGAGGAGTCGACGGACCCGGAGACTGCCGGGCCGTGGCATGGTCACCGTCCTTCCCGGCTCACTTGCGGAGGTGCCACACACCCCACTCAGTGGGTGATGTCCGAGGACCACCGGATCGACGACTGCCCCGTGATCGGCCGGATGGCGTCCAGTAGCGAGGCGTAGCCCGCTCGGGGGCTGTAGCCATCGGCCGTGTTGGCCAGGACCCCGAAGACGGTGATGACCCGCCCACGGGACTTGGCATAGGAGACAAGCGCGGCCCAGGACGAGACCTCGGGGCCGGAGTATGCCTCCGGTACGGCGACGTCGGGCCCGAATCCGTCGGCTACCTGCAGCAGCTGACCGTTGGACCAGAAGCCCGGCTCGGCCGAGCCGAAGTCGACCATGGCGGGCTGGAAGCCGCCCACCGCATGGGCGTATCCGGCCAGCAGGTCATGGGTATTCCGAAATCCCGGATCGAAGGCGGGCTCGGCGTCATCCCCGGCCACCACCTCCACCAGGTCCGAATAGCCCGAACGCTCCCTGAGGTAGTTGACGGCCGATTGGGCATGCTCGACCGTGGCGGCCAGTTGGGCTCCCCAGGTGGCGAAGCTCGACGGCTCGAATTTGCAACCGCACACGGTGGTGCCGCAGGGTTGGCCCGATCCGCAGCTGTTGTTCGTCCCGATGGCCACCGCCAGGTGCAGGGCCGGCGGGGCACTGGCGAAGTACCCCCGGACATAGTCCAACGTGGCGGTGACGATTTCGTTCAGCGAGATGAATGTGCCACCGAAGTCCACCGTCCCCGAGGTGGAGCCGTCGACCGCGGGCCGGCCGAAGTCCAAGATCGCCAGACCACTGGCTCCGGTCTCCCCCGCCGCCCTCCCCTGGGCGACCAGAGTGGACGGGTCGACGGTCGCCTCGTAGTGCGACACGGTCGTCGGCGGCACGAGGTGACGCCGGCCGCGGCGGAAGGGAGGGATGTGTCGGTTGCCAGCACCAGGGCCAGGAGACAGCAGGTCGACGCCACCCGCACCGCGTTCCGGTGGGAAACCGTACGTCTGAACCACCCGGAGCTGCAGGGCGGTCGAAGCGCCCGATTCCGGCCGTCGGGACTGAACGGAGCCTGGTGCGGTGCACGGTGTGGGTCGTGGTGGGCCATCGTCAAACCTCTGCTCGACCTGCTCGACCTCTCGAGACGTAACCCTGCCCGTCTTCAGTCATCGACCTCGTTGCAGGGGGGCTTGAGGCCCAAATGGGCGCCAGGCCCGTTGCCCGCTCTTAGAATGACCGGACATCAATTGCGGCGGAGGTCCGGGGAGGTCCATGACTACGTCACTCCTTTTCTTCGGTGCCCTGGGCGTGATCAGCACGACCTTGGCGTTCGTCGCCAACCGCCGGCTCTTCGCCGGCGGAACCGGGGGAATTTCGTTGCTCGAGGGCATCTACTTCCTGATCGGACTCGCGTCGCTGGGCCTCGGCTGGTACTTCAACGTCCGCTACACGCACCAATACGGCCACCAGGCCAGCTACGTCAACTACACCAAGGCCCTCTTCTCCAACTGGGCAGCGGACTCGGCGGCCCAGGACTACATCATCGTCAACGTCCTGCTCTTCCCGCTGTGGTCGATCACCGATGGGCGGAGGCGCGGGATGCGGATCCCGTGGATCTTCTTCGTGATGAGCCTCTTCACCAGCCTGGCCTTCTCGGTGGCGGTGTACCTGGCGTTCGTCGAGCGCCAGATCCGCTACAGCCGGGCCGAGCCAGCCGGGTCGAGCACCTCATACCCGCAGTTGTAGCCCGGGATGAACGTCACCCCGGGGCCGCCGTGGCAGCCCGCGCCGCACAGGTACAGCCCCTCGATGGGAACCGGCGCGTCGGGCCAACCCCGGGGTCCGGGGCGGAACGGACCCATGAACTCCGGCTGGAGGAGCCCGTGGGTGAAGTCCCCGCCGGTGCATCCGAACATCAGCTCGTAGGTGTAGGCCGGGTAGTTGAACTGACGGTCGATGAGATCCGGGAAGTTGGGCGCCTTTGAGGTGATCTTCGCCACGATGCGCGCTGCCATCTCGTCGCGGAGCCGTCCCTGGTCTGCGTGGGCCGCGGCAATCGGAGAGTAGAAGGCGAAGCTGCTGGCCACGTGCTTCCCATCGGGTGCGAGCTCCGGATCGCGCAGCGTCGGGATCGACAGGTTGAACGAGGGGGAGTCGGGGACCAGCCCGCGGACGGACCCGTCGAAGTCACGTTGCATCTGCTCGGCGGTACCGAAGAAGGTCACGTTGTTCCGGAGATCGCCCTGGTTGAGGACGTCGTACGGGCTGGCGTACTCAGGCAGGCCATTGAGGGCGAAATGGATCTGGAAGTAAGCGGCCCGGTGGTCGATGGCCTCGACCCGCTGGGCGAAGGCCTCGGGCAGCGCATCCGGGTCGAGCAACTGGGTGAAGGTGGCCGTCGGGTCCAGATTGGACACCACCACCGGGGCGGTGATCACCTCGTCGTCGGCCAGGGCCACTCCTTGCACCCGGTCGCCGTCGGTGACGATCCGGGCCACCTTGGCGTGCCTCCGGAGCTCGCCGCCGCCCTGCTCGAACAGGCCCAGCAGGTGGTCGGACATGGTGCCGATGCCGCCATGCACCTTGGACATCGTCGCATCACCCGGCGAGGCCAGGGCGAAGGCGAGGCAGAGGGCGCTTCCGGCCGAATAGGGGCCCCGAAACGTGGAATTGACGGCCAGGAAGGCCAGCATGCTGCGGATCTGGGCATGCTTCCGGCGATCGGGCAGGAATTGGTCGACGACGTCCATCACGCTGCCGAACAGTGCGGTCCGGATGGCCAGGCGCTCCTTCTCGTTCGCGGCGCACGCCCACATCTCGTCGAGCGACTTCGGCGGCTTCCGGACGTCGAACCGCCCGATGGCCCGTGCCGGCGCCTCCGCCCAGGCCGCCACCTCGGCCATGCCCAGCACGGCCTCGATGCCGATGGCGTCGTTCAGGTGGTCCAGGAGGCGGGTCGGATCGCTGTAGAGGAGGATCGGCGGCTCGCCTGAAGCCCCGATGGCGGCGGACTGCACGTCGGGCTCGTAGATGGGACACGAGGCGAATCCCAGATCGTCGAAGATCTCGGTCGGAACCGGAAACTGGATGGAGCCGGCCAACTCGAAGCGGTAGCCACGGGCGAGCTCCGTGGTCGTCGCCATCCCGCCGATGAAGTGGTTCTTCTCCAAGCAGAGGACCCGCATCCCGCCCCGGGCCATGATCGTGGCCGCGGTCAGGCCGTTGTGGCCGGCCCCAACAACAATGGCGTCGTAGTCCGGCACGTCGGTCACGGTAGCAGCGTCGAACGGAAGACCGAGTCCCGCCGCACCTCGTCAGACCGGGTCTGCCGGCAGGAGCACGTTGGGGTTCAAGATCCCGTCAGGGTCGAGCGCCACCTTGAGCGACCGGAAGGCGGTGAGCTCGGCCGCAGTCCTCGACAGGGACAGCCATCGCTTCTTCGCCGTGCCGATTCCGTGCTCGGCGCTGATACTCCCACCCAGCCCGGCGGCCAGCCTGAGCACCACGTCGTCGACACGGTCGTCGTCCGGGGGAGACCCGGTCACGTTGACGTGGACATTGCCATCCCCGACGTGGCCGAACAGCCAGGTGCGGGCCCCCGGATCGACCGATGCCACCTCTGTCGGGACCCGATCGACGAACTCGGCCATCGCCCCTTGCGGCAGGGTCACGTCGAGCTTGTGAGGAGGGCCGAGGGTGTTGATGGCCTGGGTATGGTCCTCGCGGATTCGCCAGAGCTCGGCCCTCCGGGCCGTCCCGGTGGCCACGGCCACATCCGCCACCCGGGGGAGGGAGTCAACAGCGTCGACCAACGTGTCGATGGGGTCCGTCTGACCGGCGACGTCGACCAGCAGGTAGGCCGGATGCCGTCGGGGGAACGGCTCCGGTATCCCGCCGACCGAGCAGACCAGCTCGACACCGGACGACAGAAACAGCTCACAGGCCTCCAACGAGGGGATCGAGCGGCGGAGCAGCCAGGCGGCACCGAGTGCGTCCGGAACCGTGGGGAAGGCCAGAAGCGCCGTGGTCCTGTACGGCGTCGGTGGCACGAGTCGGAGCCGGGCGGCGGTGACGACGGCGAGCGTCCCCTCGCTGCCGCACACCAGCCCCGGCCAGTCGTAGCCGGTGTTGTCCTTCTCCAAACCCCCGAGATGGGACACCACCGCGCCGGTTCCCAGCACCGCCTCGAGGCCCACCACCTGCCTTCTGGTGTCGCCGTAGCGGAGGACATGCAGGCCGCCGGCGTTGGTGGCGACCATGCCCCCCACGGTGGCCGATCCACGGCTGGCCATGTCCACCCCGTAGGACCAGCCGGCGGCGTCAGCCGCCTGTCGGAGCTGGGCGAGGACGATGCCGGCTCCGGCGGTGACCTGGCCGGACGGTGACGTCCACCGGTTCCATGGCCCGGAGTCGGCAAAGGCTGAGGACCACTTCGCCCCCGAGGGGCACGCCGCCGCCCACCAGTCCGGTGTTCCCTCCCTGTGGCACCAGGGACAGACCCAGCTCCCTGCAGACGGAGACAACGCCGGCCACCTGCTCGGTCGACTCGGGCCGGACCACGAGCGGGGAATCGCCCACGAACCGACCGGTCCAGTCCGTCGTGTACGAGGCGACGATCTCGGGGTCAGCCACGGCCTGGGGGCCGACGACGTCCCGGAGGCGCCCGATGGCGGCGGGGAGGTTGGCCACGCTCCCCACTCTGCCCCAGTCCCCGTCTGGCCGTTCACCTCGCCGCTGACGTTGACGCTGAGATCAACCCTGTCCGTATGGGACCGGTGTGCTCGGATGGAGCGGTCATTCCAACGGGCACCAGGCCGTTGCCGGACGGCTCCCGGCCGTGCACCAGGCCCCTCCCACCGGTCCAGGCAGTCTTCACCGGACCGGTCGGTGGCGAGCCATTCGCAGCGCGTCGGAAGCGCTCAGTCCGTCGAGCGTGTCCAAACACAGGTCGGCAGCCGTGAGGTCGAGGCCCTCCGTGAGACCGTGCGGGATGGCGATGGTGAAGAGGCCGGCCGCCGTGGCGGCGGCGACTCCATGCGGTGAGTCCTCGACGGCAACCGAGTGGCAGGGATCCGCTCCCAGTAGATCGCATGCTCTGCGGTACGACATCGGATCGGGTTTGGCCGGGATCGCTCCGCCCGCGCAGACTACGCACGCGAAGTGGCCGTCGAGTCCGAGTCGCTCCAGATGACCGTTCACCCAGTCCGAGGGTGACGAGGAAGCGATTCCCACCGAGATCCCCAGGGCGCCGGCCTCGTTCAGCCATTCGATCACGCCCGGACGAGGGCTCTGACCCTCGAGGAGCTCGTCTCGCCGGGCCCTCCGGGCCACCTGGAGACCGGGGTCCAGGATGCGGCCCAGCCTCTGTTGAAGGTCGACCCATGGATCGCGGCCGTCATCGGTGCCAATGGCACCTTGCCATTCGGCTGCCGTCAACTCCTCGCCGTACCGGTCCCACAGCTCGACCCACGACCGGAACAAGGGTTCTTCGCTGTCGATGACCGTGCCGTCGAAGTCCAGGACGATGCACCCGGTCATTCGGACATCATTCCAGTCCCCTGCCGGGTGGGAGGCGAAATCGGTAGGGCGAGGGCCGATCTCACCGGTTGGTGTCGGTGGTGATGTGGTCGAACAGGCCAGGACGGATACGGGTACGCACGCCTTGTGCCCACGGCTCGTCCAACTCGGCGACCTCGAGGGCTGCGCCGACGTTGAGCAGCAACCCCAAGGCCAGGAACGCCTTGATCGTCACCGGGTCGAGCCCGGTGGTCTCAGCGACCATCTGCCACATCCGCCCGAAGCTGTCGCGCACCGCGTCGCGGACCTCGGTGTCGCCGCAAGCGGCGAAGCCCTGGATCTGCAACAGCAGCGAGGTACGGTCGGCCAGCATCTCGTTGTACCGCGCACCCATGCGGGTGAGCGCATCGAGTCCGCTCTCGGAGCCCGCCGTGTCGCGCATGCCCTCGGTCATCCGCTCGAAGGCGCCGGCCACCACCTCGAGGAACAGCGCCTTCTTGGTCCCGAACAGCCGGAATATGTATGTCTGGGTGATCTCGGCGTGTCGGGCGATCAGCTCGGTCGACGCCCCGTGGAGCCCGTGATCCGCGAACTCACCCGCGGCGATCGCCAGTACCTGGGATCGCCGCTCGGTTCCACTCATACGCACCGCCACGGGCGGTAGATTATCAGTTACTAACTACTAACTGATACCTTGGTGCAGTGGCCGATGACAGCTGGGCCGGCTTGGCCGACAAATTTGTTGATGGGGCGTACGCCTCGGTCAAGGGGTACGTACGCACCCATGTGTTGCACCGGCAGCTGCTGGAGCACCTGCGGGCACCTCCGGCGTCCGTCCTCGACGTCGGCGGCGGCGCGGGCCATCAATCGTTTCCGCTGGCCCAGGCCGGCTACGACGTGACGGTGCTCGACCCGTCGCCGGCGATGCTGGACAAAGCCCGACAGCGACTCGAGCGGCTTGCGGCTGAGGCCCGGAGGCGGGTGACGCTCCTCCAGGCCGACGGCGAGAGCGCCGAGGAAGCGGTGAATGGCCGGCGCTTCGCCGCCGTCCTGTGCCATGGCGTGCTCGGGTACCTCGAGGAACCGGAGCCGTTGGTCGACCAGCTCTGCCGGTGCGCCGCTGGCGGTGGCGTGGTCTCGATCATGACCGGAAACGCCAAGACGGCAGCGGTACGACCGGCTTTGGAACGTCGGTGGGACGACGCCCTGGCGGCGTTCGACGCCACTGCCGAGGTCGGGGTGCTGGGCGTGCCCAGCCGGGCCGACACGGTGGAGCACCTCAGCGAGCTCCTACGGTGCCGGGGTGTGGAGCCAATGGACTGGTACGGGGTATGGCTGTTCGTCGACTGGCTCGAGTTCAGTGGAACCGAGTTGGACCCCAGCGATGCAGAGCAGGTGGCGGCGGCGGCCGCAGTGGAACTCGAGGCCAGCCGACGAGACCCGTACCGCCAACTCAGTCGCGCCTTTCATCTCCTCGGGCGCAAAGATCCGGGCTGACGGGCGACAGCAGCCAGGTGCTGGAGTCATGCCGATCTGAACACGGACCCGTCAGTTGAGGACTCGCGGTCGCGGCGTCACCGCCATACCTACTCACGCAAAAGTGCATGCTCGAGTACCTTGAGAAGGGTGCTGCGGTCGCAGGGCCGTGCTTCGTCGTCGGTCCCTGCGGAGCATCTGGTGGGCCTGTGGGAGATGGGGACGAGAAGTATGTCAGTGGCGTCTTCCACGCTCACGTCCGACCGGAGCGCACCGTGCGTCTGGAGTGCCTCGGCGATCTGGGACAAGTCCCGCGCTCGGGCTCGTTCGCCCTCTCACCTTTCCCTCGGGTAAAGCGTCGTCGGCACCCGTCGACTCGTAGGCGGCACCATCTAGTGGATTGAGCACACCTACAACCGCCGTCGTCCCAAGCGCTGCTTCGGCAAGCTCACTCCCGTCGAGTTCGAACTTGCCTTCGCCGCAAGAACCGAAGACGTTGCAGCCTGATCAATGAAACCGGCATCAACTGAACCCGTCAGCAGACCTCCAAGTGAGGTGGATGGGCCGGACCACGGTCCGGGTGGGTCGACTAGTTACGGAGATGTCAAGGGTGCCTCGGCTAGCTTGCACTGCCGGTGCAACTGGCGGAAGCAAACGCCCCCGAGGCGGAGTTGGTGCTTGCCTGTTTCCCATCCACGGAAATGGAGCACGTCGCGGTTCCGCCGTTCTGACCCAATGTGGCGGTCACCGAATACACATTGAACAAACCCGACCCGGTCACCGTCTTAGTCCATGGAAGCGGAGTGTCGGAGATCTGCGCCGAACCGCTATGGCTGTTATCGAAGGCGTCGTAGATGATGGTGGCCGTGCCGGACCCAGTTACGCTGTACACCACCGTGTGACTTTTGGTGTTCGCATTGTTAATGGCGACCCCAGCCGTGGCGACAATTGTCACACAACCGCCAATCCCCAAAGCGAAGACGACCAGTAGCCAGAACCACACCCGCTTGTAGACTGGCTTTTTCGGGAAAGCCGAGTAGCCGGCCCCCGGTGGAAAGGCAGCTTGAGGCGGATACCATCTTCCGTCGGTTGCCTGCCACCACCCGGGTCCTTGCGGCCTATCTGCTCCGGCCGGTGCCGGAGTGGTGGCAGATGGTGGAGCGGCGGCTGACGGCGGAACATCCACTGGACCGGGCATTTGGGGCACATATCCAGGTGCCTGGTCAGGCGGGTACCACTTTCCGTCTGAAGCGATCCACCAGCCTGGCCCTTGCGATACGTCGCTCATGGTTCCCCCTGTCGGACCCGCAAACGACGAAACACCCGCCGCGAGTGTCAAACAAAAGTGTGCCATGGCCCGGTGAGGTCGAGGTGGATCTCCCAGACATGGCGAGGGGAGTCAGAGCCCATGTCCCGTGCCCGAAATAGCCGCATCGAAACGGGCCGGGGCGCTACCGAAGGGGTCGGACACCTGCTGCCTGGTTCAGAGGACAAGGTGAACGACGCTGGCCGTCGTCCCAGCGGCCTCCACCGCTCGCCGCAGTAATCCAATGACCAGGGAGAATGGGGTGGGGCTAGGAAGAATCGAACTTCCGACCTCAGCATTATCAGTGCTGCGCTCTAACCGACTGAGCTATAGCCCCGCAAACGGTGCACGACGCTACACCACCACCCGACCGGTTCCATCAGGCCCGGACCTCCGAGTTGCCACACCCCGGACGCCCGGCCCCTACCCGTCCCCGGCCACCTCGCCCGCCACTGCCGCCACCGCCGCCACCGCATCGTCGGTGTCGAGGTTCATGACCCGGACCCCGGTGGCATCCCGACCCTGGGAGGCGATCTCCCGGACCGCGGTGCGGATGACCACCCCCGATGTCGAGATGAGCAGGATCTCGTCCTCCAGCCCGGCCATGAAGGCGGCGACCACCCGCCCCCGCTTGGCGGTCAGACGGATGCCCCGCACCCCCTGCCCGCCGCGTGCCTGCCGGTTGAAGCGCTCCACCTTGGTCCGCTTGCCGTAGCCCGCGTCGGTGAGCAACAGGATGTCGGCCTCGTCCCGGGCGATGTCGCACGAGACCACCTGGTCGTCGGCCTTGAGCCGCACGCCGCGCACGCCGGCCGCATCACGACCCATGGCCCGGACGTCCTGCTCGGAGAAGCGGATGGTCATGCCCGACTGGGTGACCAGGAACACGTCGTCATCACCGTGGGTCTCCACCACCCGGACCAGTTCGTCTCCGTCCCGCAGATTGATGGCGATGAAGCCCTCGCGGCGTGACTTGTCGTACTCGGTGAACGATGTCTTCTTGATCTGGCCCAGCTTGGTGCTGAACACCAGATAGCTGTCTGCGGGGAAGTCGCGGGTGCCGATGATGGCCTGGATGACCTCGTTCGGGGCCAGTGGCAGGAGGTTGACGATGGCGGTGCCACGGGCGGTCCGGTCCTTCATCGGGATCTCGAGGGCGCGCAGGCGGAACACCCGGCCCCGGTTCGAGAACAACAGGAGGTGGGCGTGGGCCGTGGTGTGCACCACGTCGGCGATCAGGTCCTCCTCTTTGAGCTTTGCCCCCTGGACGCCGCGTCCGCCGCGGCCCTGGGTGCGGAACGAATCGGCGGAGACCGCCTTCACGTAACCGGCACGGCTCATGGTCACGACCATCTCCTCGTCGTCGACCAGGTCCTCCACGTTCATGTCCCCGGGGTCGTGGGTGATCACCGTCCGGCGCTCGTTGGCGAACTTCTCGCGTATCTCGCCCATCTCCGAGGCGATCACCCCGCGCAGCTTGGCCGGATCACCCAGGATCGACTCGAGCTCGGCGATCTCCGCCAGCAGCCTGGTCATCTCCTCTTCGAGGTTGGACCGGCCCAGCCGGGTGAGACGGGCCAGGGTCATGTCCAAGATGTGATTGGCCTGCTCCTCGGAGAATTCGAACGGTGCGGCCCGCAGCGCCTCGAGTGCGGCCGGTCGGTCGTCCGACCCCCGGATGGCGGCGATGACCGCGTCCAGCATGTCGATGGCCTTGAGCAGGCCCTCGACCACGTGGGCGCGGGCCCGCGCCTTGTTGAGCAGGAACTCCGATCGGCGGGTCACCACGTCGACCTGGTGGGCCACGTAGTGGGTGAGCATCTGCGCCAGGTCCAGGGTGCGGGGCACGCCGTCGACCAGGGCCACAGCGTTGACGCTGAACGAGGTCTGCAGGGGCGTCTGCTTGAACAGGTTGTTGAGCACCACGTTGGCGTTGGCGTCGCGCTTGAGCCGGATGATCAGGCGGGTCTTTCCGCCGGAGGAGTCGTCCTGAGCCTCGGCGATGCCGTCGATGTCGCCGGTTCGGACCAACTCCGAGATCTTCTTCTCCACCGTGGCCACCGAGGTCTGGTACGGCATCTCCGACACCACGATCCGGGTCGCCCCGTCCCGGCCCTCTTCGACCTCCGCCACCGCCCGCATCTTGATCGAGCCCCGCCCCGTGCGCAGCGCGTCGAGGATCCCCTGGCGACCGAGGATGAGCGCTCCGGTGGGGAAGTCGGGCCCCTTGACGAACGCCATCAGGTCGTCGGCGGTGGCCTCCGGATGCTCGAGGAGGTGGGTGGTGGCGTCGATGACCTCGCCCAGGTTGTGGGGCGGGATGCTGGTCGCCATCCCGACCGCGATCCCCTGTGAGCCGTTGACCAGGATGTTCGGGAACCGCGCCGGCAGGACCGTCGGCTCCTCGGCGGTGGCGTCGTAGTTGGGGGTGAAGTCGACCGTCTCCTGGTCGATGCCGCTCATCAGCTCGAGGGCCAGCGGGGCCAGCCTGCACTCGGTGTAGCGCATGGCCGCGGGGCCCTCGTCCGGGCCGGTGCCGCCGAAGTTGCCGTGGCCGTCCACCAGCGGGTGGCGCATCGAGAACTCCTGGACCATCCGGGCCAGGGCCTCGTAGATCGAGGAGTCGCCGTGGGGGTGGTACGAGCCCATCACGTCGCCGACCACCTTGGCGCACTTGGTGTGGGGTCGGTCGGGCAGCAGGCGCTGGTCGTACATCGAATAGAGGATCCGTCGGTGCACCGGCTTCAGCCCGTCCCGCACGTCGGGCAGCGCCCGCTGCACGATGACCGACATCGAGTACTCGAGGAAGGACCGCTCCATCTCCTCTTGGATCTCGATGGGCTCGATGAACCCGGAGATGTCCGCGTCGGTGTCGGACCCGCCCCGACCGTCGTTGTCACGTCCTGGCATGCCGCGTCGTCCTTTTCGAAACTCTCATGCGGGCGGCCGCCGTGTCGCGGCGACGGGCCCGATCCGCCCCTCAGATGTCGAGGAAGCGCACGTCTTTGGCATTGGTCTGGATGAAGTGGCGCCGGAGCTCCACGTCCTCGCCCATCAGCACCGAGCAGACCTCGTCGGCCACCGCCGCCTGCTCCACGGCAACCTGCAGCAGTGATCGGCGCCCGGGGTCCATGGTGGTGTCCCGGAGCTCGCCGAAGTCCATCTCGCCCAGCCCCTTCAACCGCTGGAAATCGGCCTTGTGGTTCGGGTTCTCCACCAGGAACCCGGCCTTGGCCTGGTCGTCCTTGAGGTAGATCTTCTCCTTGCCCACCAGCGTGGAATACAGCGGCGGCTGGGCCACGTAGACGAAGCCGCCCTCGACCAGCGGCTTCATCTGCCGGAAGAAGAAGGTGAGCAGCAGGGTGCGGATGTGGGAGCCGTCGACATCGGCGTCGGCCAGGATGATGATCTTGTGATAGCGGGACTTGGCGACGTCGAAGTCCTCGGCCAGCCCGGCCCCGATGGCCGCGATGAGGGCCTGGATCTCCGTGTTCTTCAGCATCTTGTCGATGCGGGCCCGCTCGACGTTGAGGATCTTGCCGCGGATGGGGAGGATGGCCTGGGTCCGCGGATTGCGGGCGTCCTTGGCCGACCCGCCGGCCGAGTTGCCCTCGACGATGAACAGCTCGCTCTCCCTCGGGTCGCGGGACGAGCAGTCGACCAGCTTGCCGGGCAGCCCGGCGCCGTCGAGGGAGGACTTCCGCCGGGTCAGGTCGCGGGCAGAGCGGGCGGCCACCCGGGCCCGCGCCGCCAAGAGGCCCTTCTGGATGATCTGGCCACCCTCGCGTGGGTTCTCCTCGAACCATTCGGCGAGCTTCTCGTTGGTGGCCCGCTCGACCAGCGAGCGGACCGGGACGTTGCCCAGCTTGGCCTTGGTCTGCCCCTCGAACTGCGGGTCCTCGAGGCGCACGGAGATGATGGCGGTCAGCCCCTCGCGGATGTCCTCGCCGAGCAGGTTGTCGTCCTTCTCCTTCAGGGCGCCCCGGGCCCGTGCGTACTTGTTGGCCACATTGGTGAGCGACTTCTTGAACCCCTCCTCGTGCATGCCGCCGTCGATGGTGGAGATCCCGTTGGCGAAGGAGTGGATGCTCTCGTAGAAGCCGGTGTTCCACTGGAGGGCGATCTCCACCTCCATCGTCTCTTCGCGTTGTTCGAGCGAACTGACCTTGCGGAACAGCGCCTCCTTGGACGCATTGAGGTGGCGGACGTAGTCGACGATCCCGTCCTTGTACCTGAACGTCTGGGCCGGCCTGGCCTCGGGCCGCTCGTCGACGAACCGGATCTCGAGGCCCTTGTTGAGGAAGGCCATGACCTGCAGCCGCTCGACGACGGTCTGGGCCCGGAACTCGACATCCTCGAAGATGGTCGGGTCCGGCCAGAAGGTCACCGTGGTGCCGGTGCGGCCCCGCGGCGCCCGTCCGGTCACCGCCAGCTTGCCCGAAGGCTTCCCGCCGTCGCGGAACTCGAGCTCGTGATGGTCGCCGTCCAGGTCGATCTCGAGCAGGAGGCGGGTCGACAGGGCGTTGACCACCGAGACTCCCACCCCGTGCAGCCCGCCCGACACCTTGTAGCCACCGCCCTCGCCGAACTTCCCGCCGGCGTGCAGCACGGTCAGCACCACCTCGGCGGCGGACTTCCCGTTCTGCTCCTTCATCGGACCGGTGGGGATCCCCCGGCCGTTGTCGGCCACCCGGACCCCGCCGTCGGCCAGCAGGGTCACGTCGATCCGGGTGCAGAAGCCGGCCATGGCCTCGTCCACCGCGTTGTCGACGACCTCCCACACCAGGTGGTGGAGGCCGGACGGCCCGGTCGATCCGATATACATGCCCGGTCGCTTCCTGACCGGGTCGAGTCCCTCCAGAACCGTGATGTCCTTGGCGTCGTAGGTGGCCGCCGCCTTCGGCTCGTTCTCCGTTTTCAGCGCCACAGGCGCGCCCTTTCCAACGTCGTTTGACTGAGCGGGAACGGGTGCAACGGGGCTTCCGGTGCGGCACGGAGGCCAATTCGCCGGGGGCCGGGTTCACCCGATTCCAAGTGCCCAGTGTAGTCCCCGGCTGTGACCCGCACGACCGATGGTGGGGCCTTTCCCGGGCCTGTCACCTGCGCACCCGCACCTCCAGCCGGGTGGGCCGGCCGAGACCCGTCCGTTCCGCCACCCGGTCGAGAAGCTCCTCGCCCAGACGGCGCACCTGGGTGGCCCAGGCCGGATGGTCGACGGTGACCACCAGCGCCTCGCGGTCGAGCCGGGTGGGCCGCACGTGCTCGGCCATGGCGGGCCCGACGACCTCCCCCCAGTGGGCGAACAGCCGCCCGAGACCGCGGGCGTCGTCCACGCCCAGCTTCCTCGACACCGCATCCAGCGAGGCGTCGATCGGGCGGGGTCCGGGATCGCGGCCGTAGGGGTCGGGATCCACTACCCCGTCCCCGTCCCGGTGGCCGCCGCCCGGTGCCCACCGGCTTCGAGCGCGTAGATCTTGGCGGCCGACACCTCAGGGGGTGCGGGCAGGGCGGTGGTCAACAGGGCCTGCCCCGGTGGCAGCCCCGCCAGCAGCGCCCGGGCCCGGAGCGGGTCGAGTTCCGAGAACACGTCGTCGAGGAGCAGCACCGGAGCCGATCCCAGGCGCTCGGTGGCCAGCTGGTGCGCCGCCAGCCGCAGGGCGAGGGCCAGGGAGCGCTGCTCACCTTGGGAGGCGTGCGTGCGGCCCGGCAGCCCGTTCACCGACAGCTCGAGCTCGTCCCGGTGGGGACCGATCGACGACACGCCCCGCTCGACGTCCCTCTCCCGCCCCTCGGACAAAGCGTCGACGAGCCGTCCCGGCCACGATCGCCGGTAGTCGAGGTCCACCGCTGTCGGCCGGCCGGCCAGCCGCGAGTAATGGGTCTCGACCAGCGGGACCAGTTGCACCACCAGCGCCTCGCGGGCCTCCACCAGGGCCGTTCCCGCCGCATCCAGGCGCGAGTCCCACACGTCCAGCGTGTCGGCCACCTCGGCGCTGAGCCGGCGTCCCACCCCGCGGAGCAGCGCGGAGCGCTGACGCAGGATCTTGTCGACCTCTTCGACGGAGGCGGCAGCTTTGGGCTCCACCACCGCCAGCAGCTCGTCCAGGAACCGCCGGCGCTCGGTCGGCCCGGCACGCACCACTCCGATGTCCTCGGGAGAGAACACCGTGGTCCGGAGCGCCTCGTGGAGGTCGGATCGGCGACGGACCGTCTGGCGGTTCACCATGGTCCGGGACCGCCCCCCGGCCGAGAGCTCCGCCTCGATGGTGACCGGCCGGCCGTCGACCAGTGTCTCGGCCCGGAGGATGGCCCGGTCGGCGTCCCTTCGGACCATCGCCTCGCGCGGCGTCCCCCGGAACGACTGGAGCGTCGACAGGTATCCGACGGCTTCCAGCACACTTGTCTTTCCGGCGCCGTTGAGGCCGGTGATCACCGTCGTCCCGTCGGGATCGGGCTCGATGGCGGTCTCGACGATGTTGCGGAAGTCCGAGATGGCCAACGAGACGAGGTGCACGAAGGAGCGTTGCCCGGTGGGGACGCTACGAAACCCGCACCGGCATGAGCAGGTAGCGGAAGCTCGACTCCTCGGCGGCTCGCACCGTGGCCGGCTTGGTCGCATCCACGGTCTCGAGCAGCACCTCGTCCCCGGTCACCGCCTCCACCCCGTCGATCAGGTAGGTGGGATTGAAGGCGATGGTGAGTTCGTCTCCCTCGAAGTCTGCATCCACGGTCTCGCTGGCGTCCCCGACTTCTTGGGACACCACCGTCAGGTCGACGCCACCCGCCCGCATCGAGAGTCGGACGGGCGTCGTGTTGTCCCGTACCAGCAGCCGCACCCGGCGGAGGGCGTCGAGGAGGGAGTCCTTGCCGAGGTGGAGTTGGTTGGGGTAGGCGGCCGGGATGAGCTGGCGGTAGTCGGGGTAGCTCCCGTCGAGGAGCCGGGTGCTCACCTTCACTCCGTCGGCGGTGAAGGTGACGTCGTGCTCGCCGATCGAGAGCCCCACGGTGGGAGCCGCCTCCTCCTTGTCCCCCTCGCCGCCGGCGGCCGACGCGGACAGGTCCTTGCCGGTCAACCCGAGGACCGACAACCGCTGCAGCTCGGCCAGTGCCCGGGCCGGCACCAGGATCTGCGAGTTGTCCGACAGGGCGTCACTGCCGTCGATGTCCCGCATGGCCAACCGGTAGGAGTCGGTGGCGACCAGGCGGATCCCGCTTCCCTCGGCGGCGATCAGCACACCGGTGAGCAGTGGACGGGCGTCGTCGCTCGAGGCAGCGCGGACCACCTGTCGCAGGGCACCGGCCAAGGCCGAGGCCGGCAACGAGGTGTCCGGTTCCGGCGGTTCCGGCAGTGTCGGAAAGTCGTCGACCGGAAAGGTCCGCAGACTGAACCGCGACCGGGCTGCACCGATCTCCACCTTGTCACCCTCGGCGTCGATGGTCACCGCTCCCGGTTCCAACGACCGGACGATGTCGGCGAGCAGTTTCGCCGGTGCGACGCACACTCCGTCGGTGATCCCTATGGCTTCCGCGGATACGTGGATGGTGAGATCGAGATCGGTGCCGACCACGCCGAGGTGATTGCCCGACGTCTCGATCCGAACGCCGCCGAGGGCCATTGAGGTCGACGTGCGCGAGCTCACGGCGCGCCCGGCAGTGGTCAGCACCTCCACCAGGGAGTCGCGCTCGCATCGAAACTTCACCAGAAATATCCCTTCTCGCTCTTTGTTAGTTGTTTGAATTCAAATTAGTGACGGTAATAGGGCCTGTGGATTGGGGATGACCTGCCATCGGCGCAGCGTAGGGCATGTCCGGCTGTACCCGGCCCGTCCACTGTTTCCGGGTGCCGCCGGCAGCCGGTGCCCATCGGATGAACACTTATGGACAAGTTCATTTCGAGTTCACAGAATTACCCCAGACTTCACCGGAGATATCCACAGATAGTGCACAACCTCCGGAAAGAGGCCGGTCTGCGGTCGGGCGTCACGAGCCACTCTTGATCCGCACGATCAGATCGGTGACCTGGTTGTAGATCTGGTGACGTTCCTTCATCATGGCGGTGATCTTGTCCACGGCGTGCATCACCGTGGAGTGGTCACGGCCCCCGAATTCGCGGCCGATGGCCGGATAGCTGAAGTCGGTCAGCTCCCGGAACACGTACATGCTCACCTGTCGGGCGGTCACCAGCGGGCGTCTGCGGTTGGGGCCACAGAGCTCCTCGACGGAGAACCCGAAGGTGTCCGAGGTCGCGTCCAGGATGACCTGTGGGGTGATCCGGCGGGGCTGATCGGCGGAGACGATGTCCGAGAGCACCTGCTCGGCCAATTCCCTGCTCATCGGCTGCCGGTTGAGACTGGCGAAGGCGGTGACCCGGATGAGGGCGCCCTCGAGCTCGCGGATGTTGTCCTTGACGTGGGTGGCGATGAATTCGAGCACGGTGTCGGGAACGTCCATGTGGTCGTGCTCGGCCTTCGCCCGCAGAATGGCCAGGCGGGTCTCGAGGTCGGGAGGCTCCACGATGGTGATCAGACCCGACAGGAAGCGGCTGCGGAGCCGGTCCTCCAAGGTGGCGATCGATTTCGGGGGTCGGTCCGAGGTGAGCACGATCTGCTTCGAGGCGCCGTACAGGGAGTTGAACGTGTGGAAGAACTCCTCCTGGAGCGACTCCTTGCGTTCCATGAACTGGACGTCGTCGATCAGGAGCACGTCGCACTCCCGGTACCGCCGCTTGAAGGCGGTGGTGGCATTGGTACGGATGGCGTCGACGAATTCGTTCATGTAGGTCTCGGTGGTCACGTAGCGGACGTGCCGCCCGGCGAAGTTCTCGAGGACATAGTTGCCGATGGCGTGCAGCAGGTGGGTCTTGCCGAGGCCGGCGTCCCCGTAGATGAACAGGGGGTTGTACGAACGCGCCGGGGACTCGGCCACCGATTGGGCGGCGGCATGGGCGAAGCGGTTGGAGGAGGCGATCACGAAGGTGTCGAACGTGTAGCGGGGATCGAGCACCGGCGATCCGAGGTGGTCGGGTCGGGGGACGGGAGATCCGGGGCCGCGACCGGATTCCCGCCGCGGCGGCAGGGACCGGTCCGCGCCCATGGCCGCACCGGGCCAACCGGCAGCGGCGCCGGCGGTGGCGAGGCTCTCCTCGGCCGGCTCGTGGACGGGGGCCAGCACCTCGAGGCGAACCGCCAGGTCCCGGCCCACGGTGCCGGTCAGCGTGTCCTGGATGAGGCCGAGGAACCGCGACTCCACCCGGTCGCGGATCAGCGTGTTGGGTACTCCCAGCAGGATCTCGCCCTCACTGACCGACAGCGGTGTGATCCCGGAGAGGTAGGCCTGCCAGATGGCGTCGGACACCTGCTCACGCAGGGCGACCGAGCATGAAATCCACAGCCCTTCAGTCTCGTTCACATGGGCCTCCGCCCTTGGAGTATCAGCTCGGTCCACAAAGATATCCACAGGTGTGGACGAGTACCGATTGTGCACGCACCGTCCTGCGGCTCAAGAAGGGGCGCTCTGGGGTTCGTGACGTCTTGAGTGGTTCCTCGGGGCAGGGAACGGCCATTCCCGGAGACTCCACGCTCCGTCGGCCGCCCTGCTTTGCTCGGAACGGTACACCGTGGAAATCCGCTGTGCTTCCCGATGTCTCGACTAGAGCCGACGCCCATTCGCGCCTAGCATGTGCCGGAAGGCCCTGATCCCTGAGTGACCGGGCCCCCTGCCGGATGTGACGCCAGAGTCCCCGGTCCCCGGTCCCCGTCCAGGGCGAGGAAGGAAGTGGATGGATGAAGCGCACATACCAGCCGAACACACGAAAACGGGCCAAGACCCACGGATTCCGCAAGCGGATGTCGACCAAAGCCGGACGGGCCGTGATCCGCGCCCGCCGGGCGAAGGGACGCCAGCGACTGTCGGCATGACGGCCGGGGACCGGCCGGTCAGCCGTCGGCCGCACGGCCGGGACCGGTGCGGTCCCGTCGGACGTTCGAAGCCCTGCGGCGCTCCTCGTCCAAGGGCCGATCAGGTCCGTTCACCGTTCGATTCTTGCGCCAAAGTGCCTGGTCGAGGACGGAAGTGGCCTATGCCATCAACCGCCGGGTAGGAAATGCAGTGGTGAGGAACCGACTACGGCGCCGGATGCGGGCCATCATGGCCGAACAGGCGTCATCCCTGCCGGTCGGTGCCTACGTAGTCAGCACGGGGCCAGGCGGCTCAAAAATGGGTTTCGACGAACTGAAGGTGGCCATGAGCCAAGCGTTGGAGAGGGCTACCGCACGCACGCCCGCCCGCTCCCCGGCCCCGTCGCCGGGAAGGACCGGGGTGACCCGGTGACCCCGGCACCGGTGACCACCAGACCCGGGCAACGTGACGGGCACCGCTCAGGCGACCCCGGGTGCGACCCCGAACGGCGGGATACGCCCCGGCGACCCGTCTCGGATTGGCTGATCTCGGCCATCCGCATCTACCAGTTGGCGCGGTCCGGCCGGCCGACGGGCTGTCGGTTCCTCCCGACCTGCTCGGAGTATGCCGCCGAGGCCATCGACCGCCACGGCGCCGTCCGCGGTGCACGACTCGCCGCCGGGCGCCTCCTCCGCTGCCACCCGTGGGGCCGGCACGGCGTCGATCCCGTCCCCGACCGGAGGACTTCATGCAGTCGTTGATCAAGGACATCGGCCGCATCTTCCAGCCCCTGCTGGACGGGGTGGGAAGGGTGCTGGCCTTCTTCTACTCGATCATTCCCAACTACCCGATCGACGTGGCCCTTCTCACCATCGTGATCATGGCCCTGCTCACCCCGCTGACCGTGAAGAGCACGAAGAACATGGCGGCCATGCAGGCCCTCGGGCCCGAGATGAAGAAGCTGCAGCAGAAGTACAAGGGTGCGGAAAACCGTACCCAGATGAATGAAGAAATGATGAAGCTCTACAAAGAGCACAATGTCAACCCCGCCTCAGGGTGTCTCCCAATGTTGTTGCAGATGCCCGCATTCTTTGTTCTCTACAGCGTTATCCGAGGTATCACCAACACCGTCACCATTCCGGCGCACACCGTGCACGGATTCACGGTGGCGGCCCAGGTCGTGGCCGAGCCCCGCTACATCCCCAAGACCAGCGCCATGTACCTGAACATCTACGCCCACCATGGCCAGCTCATCTCCTTCGGGATGGACTTCTCCGAAAAGCTGCTCTCCCATCACAGCTCGATATTCATCGCCATCCCCTACCTGTTGCTGGTGGTGGGCTCGGTGGCACTCCAATATCTTCAGATGGCCCGTCTCAATGCTCGTAATCCGCAGGCTGCCCAGGCTAATCCCCAGGCGGCCATGCTTCAGAAATACATGCCACTTATATTCGGATTTATTTATATCAATGTGGCGGCAATTCTGAACGTCTATTTCATCGTTTCGAGCGCAATCCGGATCGGTACCCAAGAGGTCCTGTTCCGCAAGGGGATCGTCAGTGGACCCCCGGTGGCGGCCGGGACCAAGGGACCGGTGGCCGACCGCACCGAGCGGGCGCTCCCCAAGCCGAAGACGGCCGGCGGCGGAGCCGCCTCGGCCAAGGGGGGCGGGACGGCCAACGGCTCGGGCCCACGGAGTGGACGCGGTACCCCGGCGAAAGCCGCCAATCCCGCCAAGACGGCGACCCCGGCGAAGACAGCGGGTTCCGCCAACGGGGCCCGGTCCAACTCGGGCCCTAAACGGGGCGCCGGGGCTACCCGCGGGCCCAGGCCTGCGCCGGGCAACGCCAAGGGCTCGGGGAGCGGGAGGAACGGACCCCAGGCTGAAGCGACCGATGGCGGATCGACGGCGCCCAAAGAGCACCCGCGCTCGAAAGCCAAGCGTGAGAGAAAGGCCCGGTAGTCAGTGGAGTGGGTGGAAGCCAGTGGCAAGTCCCTTCCCGAAGCGAAGGAGATCGTCCTCGACCTTCTCGGAGTCGCCGAGGACGACGCCGAGTTCGTGGTCCTCAGCGAGCCGAAGGCCGGATTGTTCGGCCGGCTGCGGGGAGAGGCCCGGGTCCAGGCCCGGGTCCGTCCGGTGGCTCCCCCGCCGAAACGCGGGAGACGCCAGCGCCCCGACCGTGGGAGGTCCGGGGGTGACCGCACCCGCGGCGGCGGACCCGGTTCCAAGGGCGGCACCGGGGGACGGAGCCGTTCGTCGGGGGCGCGGCCCGTCATCGCGGCCGGCCAATGGCAATGACAGAGGGGACGGGTCGGCGGACGGGTCCGACGCCGGATCGCCGGCCGGCGGATCGAGGGATCAGGGGAGCCGGACCAACGGTTCCGGGCCCGACGGGGACTCCTCGGGAGCCGACGGTGCGAACCGGCCGAGACGTCGGCGGGGTTCGAGGGGTAGTGGCAACCAGCCCACCGACGGCGGGCCGCCGAGACAGCAGACGCAACGTTCCGGCCAGAGGTCCGGGGAGAGCGAGGACACGATGGAAGAGTCACTGACCCTCGAGCAACAAGGGGAGGCGGCGTGTGGGTTCGTTGCCGGCCTGGTGCGAGAGTTCGGCCTGACCGCGGAGGTGGATTACGCCGAGATCGACGAGGACACCGTCCAGATCGCCGCCACCGGAGACGACCTCGGGTTGCTGGTGGGGCCTCGGGGGGCCACGTTGGCGGCCGTCCAGGATCTCACCCGTACCTTCGTCCAACGGCAGTCGGAGAGTCGGACCGACCGGATCCTGGTGGATGTCGGCGGCTATCGGGAGAAGCGCTCGGCCGCCCTGCGCCGCTTCACCGAGGGCATCGTGCACGAGGTCAAGAGCTCGGGCGAGGAGCGGGCCCTCGAGCCCATGTCCCCTGCTGACCGCAAAGTGGTCCACGACGCGGTGAACGAGATCGAGGGTGTGGAGACCCGGTCCGACGGCGTCGAGCCCTCGAGGTTTGTGGTGATCCAACCGTCGGACTGAGTGACGGCGAGAGTGGTTCGGCGGTGTTCCCCCGCCCGCGACCTCGGGGGGCCGGGCCACGGCCCGGTCTCGTGAGCCATCGGTGAGCCGACCACCGGAGCCCGGGGAGGCTCTCTCCGAATTGCGGAGCCGGGTCCCGACCGAGGTAGAGCAGATACTCCGCCGCTCGGCCGAGCAGGGCTACCTGGGCGCCATGCCCGTGGCCGATCAGATCGACCACGCACTCGGATTCGTCTTCGCCGCCGAGTCGTTTCTCGCCCGTCGACCCACCGTCGTTCGTCGACCTGGGAACCGGGGGCGGTGTTCCCGGACTGGTATTGGTGGCCTGTTGGCCGGACTGCCGGGCCGTGCTGCTGGAGGTCAACGAACGGAGGTCGGAGTTCCTCGGCGCATCGACCGCCGGTTGGAAGCGGGGCGGAACACTCGCGGTCCTGCGAGGCCGAGCCGAGGAGGTGGCCCGGGATGCGGCCCTCCGAGAGCAGTTCGAGCTGGTCACCAGCCGATCGTTCGGGCCGCCGCCGGTGGCCGCCGAGTGCGGCGCTCCCCTGTTGGGTGTGGGCGGCTTGCTGGTGGTATCCGAGCCGCCCGAGCCGTCCGAGGGGGTGAGGGCGGACCGATGGCCTGGAAAGGGCCTGGCCGAGGTGGGACTGACAGAGGTGGCAGCCCTCAGGTTCGAGGATCGGTTCGGCTATCGAGTGTTGCTGAAGGCTGAACCCACCAGCGACCGCTATCCGAGGCGTGTCGGGAGGCCGGCCAAGCGGCCGCTGTTCTGATCTCGCCTGGTCGAGACCCTGTGTCCGAACGGGCATCGGGCTCGCCGAAGGGCGGCGGCAGCGCCCCGCAGCCCGATCCCGACTGTTTCACGTGAAACACCGTCGGCACAGCAGCCAGTGAGCGGGGAGAGGTCCGGAGCCTCCGCCGCATCCAAGATGGCGTCCGAATCCGAGAGCCGCCCGTCCGGGGGAGCTCCAGTCCGTGAAGGTCCTCCCGCCGCAGACCCCCCGCCCGACCGCCGGCAACCGTCTTCTTCGGATCAACCGATGTCGTCGGATCCCCGGTTCCGGGTGAGCGCCTCACCGGGGCGGAGGCCGGCCCGCGGGCGCCGACCGGAGCCCGAGCCGGGGTTTCCGCTGGGCCTCAGTCCCCGGTGGAACGGGTGTGGGGCCCGGTGAGCCCCGACGCCGGCCGTATCGAGGGTTCCACGTGAAACATTTTCGATGAAAGGCTTGACCTGGTTCGGACTGCAGGAGAGTATGAACACCTTGAACCCTGCCGACTCGAGGAGACGATAGTGCGCGGCCGTCGTCGAGGCCGCAACAAGTCCTCGCCCCAGGAGATCCAGGATCCAACTCCCACCTCGAGGGCCGATCCGAGTGATAACGGAGCGGTGACCCTGATCCGCACTCCCCCGCCGCCCGGCACCGATCCGGTGGTCGAGGTCGATCCGGACCCTACGACGGCCACCGAGGCCCTGCCCCCGTCACCGGCCGATCCGGTCCCGGCCAGCCGGTTCCGGGAGACCATCTCCGAGATGGCCACCGCCCATGCGGAGCTCGACAACGTCCTCCCACCCGCCTCCGCGGCCCCGCCGGCCGGACCGTCCGTGACCGCTCCCGCGTCGCCCGGCGCCCGACCGTGTCGATTCGGCGACCGAGACCATCGGGCGCCCGGCGCCGGTCGACACCGCGAAGGTCGTCGCCGAACCCGTGGTCGAGGGCGCGGACGACGGACGGGCCGGCGCTGGAGCTCGAGACCGCCGGGGAGGGCGGTGAGCCTCAGGCGGCCTCGGGAAACCCCCTTCCCCGGGTGATGGCGGTGGCCAACCAGAAGGGCGGGGTGGGAAAGACCACGACTTCGGTCAACCTGGGTGCGGCACTGGCCGAGCTCGGATTCAGGGTCCTGGTCATCGACCTCGACCCCCAGGGCAACGCCACCACCGGCCTGGGGATCGATGCCCGGAACTTCGAGCTCTCGATGTACGACGTGATGATGCGGGACTGCCTCGCTGGAGGACTGCGTCGAGCCCACCAGCATGAAGAACCTGTTCGTGGCGCCGGCCACCATCGCCCTGGCCGGAGCCGAGATCGAGCTGGTGCCGGCCTTCAGCCGCGAGCTCAAGCTCAAGCGGTCGATCGAGTCGGTCATCGACGACTTCGACTACGTGCTCATCGACTGCCCGCCGTCGCTGGGCCTGATCACCGTCAACGCCCTGGCCGCGGCCGACGAGGTCCTCGTTCCCATCCAGTGCGAGTACTACGCCCTCGAGGGTCTGAGCCAGCTGATGCGCAACGTCCACCTGGTGGCCTCGAACCTGAACCCCAATCTGGACATCTCCACCATCGTCCTCACCATGTACGACGCCCGGACCAAGCTGGCCGACCAGGTGGCCAACGAGGTCCGCCAGCACTTCGGCTCGAAGGTCTGTCGCAACGTGATCCCCCGGACGGTGCGGCTGTCCGAGGCGCCGTCGTTCGGGCAGCCGATCACCGCGTTCGATCCCACCTCGCGGGGGGCCATCGCCTATCGGGAACTAGCCAAGGAGGTCAGCGGTGGCACGTCGTAGCGGGCTGGGCAAGGGACTGAGCGCGCTCATCCCCACCGAGGTGGTCGGCGACCGATCGTCAGCTCTGCGTGAGGTCCCGATCGGGAGCATCAAGCCCAACCCCCGGCAACCGCGGGTCAACTTCGACGAGGAGACCATGTCCTCGTTGGCCGCCTCGATCAAGGAGCTGGGCGTCCTCCAACCGGTGCTGGTCCGGCAGATCGGCGGTGAGGCGGCCGACGAGTTCGAACTCATCGCCGGCGAACGGCGGTGGCGGGCGGCCCGGCGGGCCGGACTCCAGACCATCCCGGTCCTGGTCCAGACTTCCGACGAGTACGCGGAGTCTCGAGCAGGCCCTGGTGGAGAACCTCCACCGCCAGGACCTCAACGTCCTCGAGGAGGCCGCCGCCTACCAGCAGCTGATCGAGGAGTTCGGGTACACCCACGACCAGGTGGCCACCCGGGTCGGGAAGAGCCGCACCGCGGTGACCAACACCCTCCGGCTGCTCCAGCTTCCGTCCGGGGTCCAGCGCCTGCTGGCCGAGGGCCAGATCACCCCCGGCCACGCCCGGGCCCTGCTGGGTACCCCCGACCGCGGCTACCAGGAGGTCCTGGCCAAGGCGATCGTCGCCGACGGGCTCACCGTCCGGGCCATCGAGGAGCTGGTCCGCGACCACTGCGGAGGGGGACGAGTCCGCCGCCGAGGACGCGGGTGCTCCGGCCGCGAGCAGCCGAGCGGCGAAAGCGCCGCGTCCGGTCCGGGGCGGTCCGGATCGGACCCGGCTGCCGCCTCCCGGGCATCCTCGAGCTCGAGGAGCTGCTCTCCGGTCACCTCAACACCAGGGTCAAGGTCGACCTCACGTCGAAGCGCGGCAAGGTGGTGGTCGAGTTCGCCACCCTCGAGGACCTCGAGCGGATCTACAAGCTGATGGTTGGAGGAGCGCGACCGCCGCCGGTCTGAGCAGTCGGCCTGAGCGACTACCACGGAGAGTGGTTACTACCTGACATAATGGCAAATGCGGCCGATTTCAGCCACACTCGAGTGGTACTTGGCCCTTAACCCGTGGTAGAGCGTAATCCACAACCTGTGCATGAGGTTGTGGATTACGGCCCCGATCGGGTGTCAAGTGGAGGTCGAAGGTCGGCGGACAGACCCGGCACCGTCAGTCCCAGGCGCTGTCCACCCACTCGGCCAGGGCCGGCCACGATGGCCCGGGCGATGGTCGCGGCCTGCTCGACCACCACCGTCGGCCGGGCCGATCTCGCATGATCACCGCCGGCATCCGGGTCTCCCGCAGGAGGGGCAGCGACATGCCCTGGCTGCCCCCGTCGGGCAGCGCCGAGCGAGGTCGACAGTCGCTGGCCAGAGGAGCTCGGCCAGGCGCCGGCCTCCGGGCGAGGAGTAGCGGTAGCCGGCGTAGTAGGCGGTCGAGCAGCGGCGCTCCCCGGTGTCGAGGCGGAGGCCGATGTAGACCTCGGCACCGCCGGCGTTGGCCTCCGAGGCCTGGATCGAGCCGTCCGGGTGGTGGTGGGTGGTGACCACGGCGCCCTGGTTGACCAGCAGCCGCCGGAGGGCGGCCACGGTGGCGTCGAGCCCGCCCTCCTCGCCGACGGCCACCCGCCGGTCGGCCAGGGTTCGTGGCGACGGCCGGAGCCGCTCCCGGTCCCGCACCGAGGTGACCAGCTCGGTGTCGTCGTGGCGGGTCCCGAACCGCAGCAGCTCGGACACGGTCGACGCACCGGCGATGCCGTCGACGGGCAGCCCCACGTTGCGCTGGAACTCGCCGAGCGCGGCCGAGGTCAGGTCGCCGAAGATCCCGTCCACCCGACCGGTGTCGAAGCCGAGGGCGCTCAGCCGCTGCTGCAGCTCGGCGACGTCGTCGCCCCGCAGCATCGGGGTCCGCCGGTAGAGGAAGCGGTCGCCGAGGCGCCGGCCGGCCTCGACCAGGGCGGACCAGGTCTGCGGCCCGCACACGCCGTCGACCCGCAGGCCCCGTCGGTACTGGAACGCCTCGACGGCGGCCCGGGTGCCGGCCTGGTAGGACGCCCACCGGGTCGATGCCGGTCGAGAAGCCGAGCGCTCGAGGCGGCGCTGGACGTCCGCCACGGCCGGCCCGGTGTCACCGACCTCGAGCCGGATCTCGGGGTCGGGGCTCACCCCGGGCCCCCTGGCCGGGCACCGTGCACCTCCGCCCGGGAAGTGGCGGTCGGGCAGGGGTCGACCCCTCCGGCTAGAGGTGGGCGGAGATCTCCTGGAGGAGCTGGCCCTTGCCCTTGGCCCCGACGATCCGGGCCGCCGGCTCCCCGTCCTTGAACAGGATGAGGGTGGGGATGCTCATCACGTCGAACCGGCGGGTGATGTCGAGGTTGTCGTCGATGTTGAGTTTGGCCACTTCCGAGCTTGCCCTGCCTGCTCGGTGGCGATCTCCTCGAGCACCGGGGCGATCATCTTGCACGGGCCGCACCATTCCGCCCAGAAGTCCACCAGCACCGGAACGTCCGAGGACTTGACATGCTCGTCAAAGCTAGCGTCGCTCAGGGTCGTGATCTTCTCACTCATGGTGGCTCGTTCCTCCTGCCCGCTCGGCGGGCCCTGCCTCGGTGACTCCCCGACTGGTCAGCGATGTGCAACCACCTCCCGGGGTCCCGGCCATTCCCGGACGGCCGGCGCCGCGGATCGAGGCGGCTCAGTGGCCGGGGGCCGCCTGGTCCTCGAGCCACCGCTCGGCATCGATGCGCCGCCATGCACCCCGAGCCGGCGGCGGTGATCGCCTGGCGGTAGCGGTGGTCCTGGACGTCGCCGCAGGCGAACACCCCGTCGACGTTGGTGCGGGTCCCGTCGAAGGTGCGCAGGTACCCGTTGTCCTCCATCTCGAGCTGGCCCTTGAACAGCGAGGTGTTGGGCTGGTGGCCGATGGCCACGAACAGGCCGGCGACCTCGAGCATCCGACTCCTCCTCGCTCATGGTTGTCGCGCACCCGCAGCCCGGACACCGTGGTGTCACCGAGCACGTCGATGACCGAGGTATTCCACAGGAAGTCGATCTTCGGGTTGGCGAAGGCACGTTGCTGCATCACCTTGGATGCCCGCAGCTCGCCCCGGCGGTGGATGAGGGTGACCTTGTCGGCGAACCGGGTGAGGAAGAGCGCCTCTTCCAGGGCGGAGTCGCCACCGCCCACCACGGCGATCTCCCGTTCGCGGAAGAAGAACCCGTCGCAGGTGGCGCAGGTCGACACCCCGTAGCCGAGCAGCCGCTCCTCGTTGGGCAGGTCGAGCATGAGCGACTGGGCCCCGGTGGCGATGATCAGCGCCTCGGCGGCGTAGGTCGGCTCGTCGGCTTCGGGGTCGCCGACCCAGAGCCCGAACGGCCGGCGGGACAGGTCGACCCGGGACACCTTGGCGGTGAGGTAGTCGGCGCCGAATCGGGCGGCCTGCTCCCGGAAGGCGGACATCAGCTCCGGGCCCATGATCCCGCTCGACGAACCCCGGGTAGTTCTCCACGTCGGTGGTGAGCATGAGCTGGCCGCCCGGTTGGTCGCTGGTCGACGAGGGCTCTCCTTCGATGACCAGCGGGGAGAGCTGGGCCCGCGACGCGTAGATGGCCGCGGTGAGCCCGGCCGGACCCGACCCGACGATCACCACCTGGCGCGACTCGGTCATGGGCGCCCGGAGGAGGTGCTCGGCTCGGTGCGCCGGCTCCAGGCCACCATGCCCGACGACGACGAAGAGGGCCCCGACCACCAGGTCGGAGAGCCACACCCGGCCGTCGAAGGCGTAGACGGTGAGGAGGCGGATCAAGGTGATCGACAAGAGGGTGATGGTCACCACGCTGGCGGCGAAGATGATGATGCCGAACACGATGGCCCGGGTGGCCAGGGTGAGCGGACGGACGGCCTTGTCCCGGAGGAGCACGACCAGCGTGTCGACCAGGTCGGCTCCCCGGGTGGGCAGATCGCTGAGCATGCCGGAGCCGGGTGGGAGGCCGGCCGGTGGCTCGGGCTTCGGATCCATGGGATGCGAGGATAGCCCGAGCGCCCCGCCGTCCCGCCGGACGGCACCGCCCCACCGCATCGGGTCGTCGGCGCCGGTTCAGTCGGCGGTCACCATGCACAGGCCGATGGTGCCCGGGCCCGTGTGGGTGCCGACCACCGGGCCGAGGTCGACGACGACGAGCGGGTGCTCGGACCGGACGCCCTCGATCATCCCGAGGAAGGAGTCGATGTCGGTGGCCGCCCCGTTGCACACCGCCAGGCGGCTGAGGGGAGCGGAATCGAGGGCCTTGTCGGCCAGGTAGCGGAGGGAACGCGCCCGGGTCCGCTGCTTCGACTCCTCCGCCACCACGCCGTCGACCAGGGTGACCACCGGTTTGATCGACAGGAGCGAGCCGAGCAGGGCCCGGGCCCCGCCGATCCGGCCGCCCTTCTCGAGGTGCTCGAGGGTGTCCACCACGCCGAAGACCGAGGTGCGGGGAATGAGCTGCACGGCCCGGGCGGCCAGCTCGTCGAGGGTCGCCCCGAGCCGCGGCCAGATCGGCGACATCCAGGACGATCAGCCCCTGGCCCATGGTCAACAGGCGCGAGTCGACGGTGCGGACCGGGATGCGGTCGGCCACCGCGTTGGCCGCGGTCACCGCGGCCTGGTAGGTGGCGGAGACCCCTGCCGACAGGCTGATGCAGAGCACCCCGTCGTATCCCTCGTCGGCTGCGGCGAGGAACGCCTCTTGGAAGGCGCCCGGCGACGGAGCCGAGGTCTCGGGGAGCACGGGGCTGGCCGCGCATCGGGCCCAGAAATCGTCGGTGGAGAGCGTGGACCCGTCGACGAACTCCTCGGTGCCGAACCGGATGGAGAGGGGGACGATGGTCAGGCCGCGCTCGGCGGCCAGTTCGGCCGAGAGATCGCAGGCGCTGTCAGTCACCACCCGAATGCGGGCCATCGGATTCCTCCTCTTCTTGCCCGGGCCGGCTCTCGTCCCCCTGACCGGCGCCGACCGGTCGCAGGTGCCGGTCAGGCGGGCCCCCCGGGCGATCGCCGAGTCTGTCATGGAACGGCTCGGGGCCGGCGGTGTTCGGCGCGTGCCCGGGCCCGCGCCGCCCGAAGGGCGGTGGTCCGGCGGGCCTCGCGGGCCCCGAGGATGCCGGCCGTGGCCACGTAGGCCAGGGAGCCGACCACGACGGCCAGCACCACCCGGGCCAGCAGTCCGAATCCGGAGGGGGCGGCGGAGATGTTGAGGGCGAGCACGGTGGCCACCGCCATCACGGCCGAGGCGCCGACCACCCGCTTGACCGGCGTGGTCAGGTCGTCACCCCCGAGGCCGCCCACCCGCCCCCGCACGACCGACAGGGCCAACAGCGCCGCCACCGAATAGGCGATGGACAACGACAGGGCCAGGCCCCGCACCCCGAGGGGACCGACCAGGAGCACGGCGAAGACGACGTTGAGGGCGTTCTCCACCAGGTAGAGGCGGAAGGCGGTGCGGGTGTCCTGCATGGCCTGGAAGACCCTCACCATGTAGAGGAAGGTGCAGAATCCGGGCAGGCCCAACGAGAACATGGCCAGGGCGGCCCCGGTGGACTCGGTGTCGGCAGTGGTGGCGGCTCCGTGCGCCAACACCAGGTCGATGAGCGGGTGGGCCAGGATCAACATGCCCACGGCCGACGGGATGATGATGGCCAGCATGCCCCGCAGGCCGAAGGCCATCCGGTGGCGGAAGGCCACGATGTCCCGTTGGGCCCAGCGGGCGGCCAGGGACGGGGTAACCGCGCTCATCACCGACACGGCCACGATGCCGAACGGGAGCTGGAAGAAGGTGTAGGCGTAGGTGTAGGCCGACACCGCCCCGGGTACCCGGGCCCCGTCGGCGAGCGCCAGGATGATCACCAACGCCACCTGGTTGGCCAGCACCCAGCCGAAGGTCCAGCCCGCCAGCCCGGTGATGGTGCGCATGGCCTGGTGGGCCGGATTCCACAGGAACCGGACGTGCAGGTCGGCGCGCAGCAGGGAGGGGATCAGCAGGGCGGCCTGGACGGCCACACCGAGGGTGGTGCCGATGCCCAGCAGCACCAGGCCCCGGTGGTTGGCGTCGATGGAGGCCAGGGTGGGATGGGGGACCAGGGCGTGGAACCAGACCAGGACGCCGATGACCACCAGGTTGTTGGCGATGGGGACGAACATCGGTGCCGCGAACTTGTTCCTGGCGTTGAGCAACGCGGTGAACAGGGCGATGAGCCCGTAGCAGGCGAGTTGGGGGACGAACCATCGGAGGAGGAAGACGGCCACCTGCTGCTGCTGGTGCACGTCGGCGCGGTGGTTGGTGACCGTGTAGAGGTCGATGATCCTGGGCACCAGGAGGAAGAAGGCCACCGAGGCGACCACCAGGATGGCGACGGTCACCGTGACCACCGCCGAGATGGCCTCCCAGGCCTCTTTGCCCCGCCGGGTGGTGAGGTGGTCGACGAACACCGGCACGAAGGTGGCCGACAGGACACCGCCGATCACGATGTCGGTGACGATGTTGGGGGTGGTGTTGGCCAGGTTGTAGGCGTCGGCGAACCCGCCCGCCCCCAACGCGGCGGCCAGGGCCACGATCCGGCCCACCCCGGTGATCCTCGACAGGGTGGTGCCGACGGCCATGCCCACGGTGGCGCCGACCAGCCGCCCGCCCTCCACGCCCCCCGGATCCCGGGCCCGGTCGACGTCCACGTCGGTCACCGGGCCTCCTCCGGGTCGCGGACCGACTCGGTTCCGCCCGCTCCCCCGGTTCTCCCCGAGCGCCGCTTCCTCGAGGTCCGGATCCACCAGGCCACCAGCACGGCCACCGCACCCAGCGACAACAGGATGCCCACCAGGGAGGTGGCGGTGGACCGGACGCTGACCTGGCCGCTCGACAGGGTCAGCCCGCCGGTGGGGGAGCGGAGGACGATGGTGATCTTGGAGGTGCCCGAGGCCCGGGCCTGGACGGTGACCGGGACGATGTTGGTGTGACCGGACCCGATCAGCGTCGTCCCGTGGGACCACTGGGTGGTCCCCCCGGGGAATAGCAGCTTGTCACTGGTCAGGGTCATGGTCGCGGCCACCGGGTAGTGGGCGTAGGAGATCACGGTGACCTGGATGGTGCCCCGCGCCGAGGTGAGGGTGACCGGGTCGCCGGCCACCACCAGCTGGGCCAGCTGGGCATCCACCGCCTCGCCCGCGTTCTGGAGCACCTCCGCCTGCTGGCCGGGCCGGAGGGTCTCCGACTCGCCGGCCAGCACCACGTCGCCGAGCCCTGTCGACACGGTGTGGGCGCTGGGGGCGGCGGCGTCGAAACCGTCGAGTCGGTGCCGCTGGGCGCGGATGGCCGCCACCGGCAGGCCGCCCGGGCCGCCGGCCGGGGCCAGTCGGCACCCGTTCCGGCAGCTGGCAACGGGCAGGGTGGCGAAGAGGGCGGCGGTGGTCACCGGCTCGACGATCGGGTTGTCGGTCAGGGAGCCGAGCAGGGCGTCCACGAAGGCCGGGTCGTCGGGCCAACTCGCAGGGGCCAGGGCGACCAGGGCCCGCGGCGAGCTGTCGTTGGGTCGCTCGTAGTAGATCTGGGCCGCTTCGGCCACCAACTGGTGGGCGGCCAGCACCGGGTTCCCCGGTGCCCCGGTGAAGCGCGAGGTCAGATCGGCGTTGGCGGCGAGCCCGGTCATCGGTGTGCCCCGGGTGGTGGGGATGACGAAGGGCTCGGCCGTCGATCCGTTGGTCGGCGACGAGGAGACGCCGCCGGAGGGCAGGACCACCTGGCTGTAGCCGGCCGACTGCAGCTGGGTGAGCGTGGCCGTGTCCATCCCGTCGTTGGCGAACCAGGTGCCGAGCCGTCCGGCCGTGCCCGAGCCGGGCCCGGCGCCGTGGAGGATCCCGCCGGCCAGGACCTCGGAACCCCGAGCCACCTGCAGGGCGAGCTCGCTACCGAGCCCGCCGGCCACCAGGCCCGAGGCGTTGACCGGGGTGAACGGCGTCCACGCGAACTGATGGACGGTCGGGCTGGACGACAGGGCCTCCAGCTGGTCCACGGCGGCGTGGGCCGGACCGGTCAGCGACACGATGGTCTGGGGGCTCGCCAGCAGGGTCACCGGCACGGCCGGGTGGGACCGGGCGATGGAGGAGACAGTGCCGGTGACCGCCCCGGTCACCGAGGCCGGTGGTGGTTGAAGGGCCGCCGCCGGGTCGGACCGGAGTGCCGACGGGGAGGGTGACCTCGCCGGCCCCAGCGTGGCGTGCACCGGCAGGACCACCGCCAGCCGGAGCTTCCGGGTGTCGGCCGGGGCGTCGGTGTAGACCAGGTGGGTGGTGAACCCGCCGATCGCCTGCCCGCTCGCCATGTCCACCAGCTGGAGCCTGACCGGGTACACGCCCAAGGGGAACAACTGGCACTGCCCCCCGGTGGACGTGAGGTCGATGCCGAAACCCCCGACCGGAGCGGCGGGGGTCCGGTCCACGGCCACCGGCATGGCGAGGTCGAACCCGCCGCCGGCCGGCGGCAGGCCGGACAGCGCCAGCGGCGAGCGTGTCGAGGAGATCGGGGACCCCGAGGCGCCGGGCGAGGAGATCGACTGGTCGAACCCCGAGACGCTGGACAGGCACCCGTAGACGGACACCGACACGCCGAGCTGGCTGACCGGCGGCGCCCCGGGGCCGGGCCTGAACTGGAGGTCGAAGGATTGGTCGGGGGTCACCCAGGCCGTCTGGGAGAGCAGGGTGAGGGAGATCGGACCGCCGGAGCCCGACGCGGCCGCTGCCTGCGGGGGCGGGACGGTCGTGGTCGCCGCCGCACCGGCCGCGACCGGGGCGAACACCAGTCCGGCCGTCACCGCCAACCAGACGACGGCCCCCGCCCGGTGGCGGATGCCGCTCCGGCACGGGCTGCCTCGTTCCCGATCCACTACGGACGGCAGCCTACGCCAGTCGCACTACCCTCGGCGGCGTGCTCCCTCAGCGACTGCAGCCCTTGGTGGAGACCACCGCCGACCTCGCCGAGCGCTTCCGGGCGGCGGGCCACACGATCTTTCTGGTGGGGGGCTCGGTGCGGGACGCCATCGTGGCCGATGCCGGCGCTCCGACGGCGGGCGAGGAGCGCGACCTCGACTTCACCACCGATGCCCGCCCCGACGCCATCGAGGCGGTGGTGGCCGGCTGGGCCGACGCGGTGTGGACCCAGGGCAAGCGGTTCGGCACCATCGCCTGCCGGCGGGGCTCCCAGAAGTACGAGATCACCACCCACCGGGCCGAGGCCTACGCCCCGGACTCGCGCAAGCCCGACGTCGCCTTCGGCGACCGGGTGGAGGACGACCTGGCCCGCCGGGACTTCACGGTCAACGCCATGGCCCTGCGCCTGCCCGAGCTCGAGCTGATCGACCCGTTCCACGGTCTGGAGGATCTGTCCGGACACCGGTTGCGGACCCCGCTCGACCCCGAGACGGCCTTCGCCGACGACCCGCTGCGCATGCTGCGTGCGGCCCGGTTCGTGGCCAAGCTCGACCTGGAGCCGGACCCCGCACTGGTCGAGGCGGTGCGGGCCGGGCACGACCGGCTGTCGATCGTCTCGGCGGAACGGGTCCGTGACGAGCTGGACAAGATCGTGATGCTGCCGGTGCCGTCGGTGGCCCTGTGGTTCGTGGTGCGGACAGGCATGGCCGAGGAGTTCCTCCCGGAGCTGCCGGGACTCGCCCTCGAACAGGATCCGGTCCACCGGCACAAGGACGTGCTGGCCCACACCCTGGCGGTGGTGGACAAGACAGGTCCCGACCGTCTGCTCCGCCTGGCCGCGCTCTTCCACGATGTGGGCAAGCCCAGGACCCGGTCCTTCGTCGACGGGGGAGTGACCTTCCACCACCACGAGGTGGTGGGCGCCCGGATGACCCGGCACCGCATGCAGGCCCTGCGGTATCCGAACGACGAGGTGGAGGTGGTCACCGAGCTGGTCAACCTCCATCTGCGGTTCCACACCTACCGGCTGGGGTGGACGGACCGGGCGGTGCGGCGGTACGTGCGTGACGCCGGCCCGCTCCTCGACCGTCTCAATGAGCTCACCCGATGCGACTGCACCACCCGCGACGCTAACAAGGCGAAGGCGCTGGGCCGGCGCATGGACGAGCTCGAGGCCCGTATCGCCGACCTCCGCCAGCAAGAGGAGCTCGATGCCATCCGGCCCGAGCTCGACGGGACCCAGGTGATGGAGGAGCTCGGGCTGGGACCCGGTCGCGACGTGGGCCGGGCCCTGGCCTTCCTGTTGGAGCTGCGCCTCGAGGAGGGACCGGTCGGCGACGAGGAGGCCCGCAAGCGTCTCAGCGCGTGGTGGCGCGAGCAGTCGTGACCCGGCCGGCCCGGGCGGTGCCGTCCGGCCGGAGTGGGCCGGTGGCGGTCGGCCGGTAGGGGCGGTTCAGTCCGCAGGCCAGACCGGGCCGGCCTCGCCCGCCGCGAACGCCTCGACCATCTCGTGGCAGACGTCGTCGTGATACTGCACCGGCGGGGACTTCATGAAGTAGGCCGAGGGCCCGAGCAGCGGCCCTCCGATGCCCCGGTCGAGGGCGAGCTTGGCGCACCGCACGGCATCGATGATCACCCCGGCGGAGTTGGGCGAGTCCCACACCTCGAGCTTGAGCTCCAGGTTCAGCGGGACGTCGCCGAAGTTGCGCCCCTCCATCCGGATGTAGGCCCACTTCCGGTCGTTGAGCCACGGCACGTGGTCCGAGGGCCCGATGTGGACGTCGTCGGCCGGCAGGGCGCCGTGCTCGATCTGGCTGGTCACCGCCTGGGTCTTCGAGACCTTCTTCGACTCGAGGCGGTCCCGTTCGAGCATGTTCTTGAAGTCCATGTTGCCGCCCACGTTGAGCTGGTAGGTGTGGTCGAGGGCCAGCCCACGGTCCTCGAACAGACGGGTGAGGATCCGGTGGACGATGGTGGAGCCCACCTGGCTCTTGATGTCGTCCCCCACGATCGGGAGGCCGGCGGCCCGGAAGCGGCGGGCCCACTCGGGGTCCGAGGCGATGAAGACCGGGATGGCGTTGACGAACCCCACGCCCGCCTGCAGGCAGGCATCGGCGTAGAAGCGCTGGGCCCGCTCGGATCCGACCGGCAGGTAGCTGACCAGGACGTCGGCCCGGGAGTCCCGGAGGGCGGACACCACGTCGATCGGCTCCGCCGGCGATTCCTCGACGGTCTCGCGGTAGTACTTGCCGAACCCGTCGAGGGTGGGGCCGCGTTGGACGGTGACGCCCAGCTCGCCCACCGTGGCGAATCGGACGGTGTTGTTCTGGCCGGCGAAGATGGCCTTGCCCAGGTCGGTGCCGACCTTGGCCGCGTCGGCATCGAAGGCGGCCACGAACTCGAGGTCCCGGACGTGGTAGCCGCCGAGCACCACGTGCATCAGGCCCGGGACCGTCTCGCCCGGGTCGGCGCCCTGGTAGTACTCGACACCCTGGATGAGGGAGCTGGCGCAGTTCCCCACGCCGGCGATGGCCACTCTGATGGTGCTCATGAATCGGTTCCCTTCGCTGTTGTCACGGTGTCCCGGCTTCGGGAATCACGGGTCTCGGATCGGGATGTTGTCTGCCGCTGCCGCTCGAAGTCGATGAGCCGGTCGAGCCAGGCGATGTCGTGTTCGGTGGCCTCGGTGCTGTGCTCCACCAGCGAGCGGGTGTAGACGTCGAGGCTCTCCCCTGCGGCCCGCATCTGGTCGGCGGCCAACCGCCGGGTGAGCTGTCCACGTCGGCGCTCGAGCAGCGACAGGCGGGCCTGGGGCGCGAGGTGGCGGGCGAACGCCAGCCTGAGCCCGAAGCTTCGGGCGTCGTCGGCCCCCGCCGGCTCGTCGGCGTCGAGCAGCTGTTCGAAGAGCGTCCGCCCATGGTCGGTGATCCGGTACACCTTCCGCGACCGCTTGGTGCCCCTGGGCGTGCCGGCCCGCCGGGCCCGGAGCCCGGCCCGCTCGCCACCCAGCGAGCCGGTGGACGGGAGGGGGACGGCCCGGGTGGCCGGGCTGCCCGATTCGGTCACCGCCACCGCGTGGGCGGCCTCGAGCCGCGACAGGGCCGGATAGAGCGATCCGAAGGAGATGTTGGCGAACAGGCCCAGCTCGTCGCGGAGGCGCCGTCGGATCTCGTACCCGTGGAGCTCCTGTTCGTGGAGGAGTCCCAGGATGGCCAGTTCGAGCACCTCAGGCCGCCTTCCGCCCGGCACGGGCCCGCCACGAGGGCCCGGGGCAGGCGCAACAGGGGCGGACGGTGCCGGAGGTCATGGGAGCGACTATATCACTCCGATATATCAGCGCAATATATCGAGACGGGGCAATGCCCCACCGGGCCGGCCGCGGGCGATCCCGTGGAACCACCCGGTGCGCCCGGATCGCCGGCCGAAGAGGGGTGTCCCGCCGTGCCCGAGGCATTACCCTTGTCGGGGTGAGCTTCCGCCCCGGAGCGCTCGAAGGCGTGCAGACCTCCCCCACCGGGGGGCGGGTCGAGTACCTGCTCGCCCGCAACGCGGTGGTCCGCGAGTACCGGAAGGGGCGGCTCTCCCGGCTCGACGTGTGCGATGCCCACCCGGAACTGCTGCGGGTCGCCACCAACCTGGGCCGGCCCTCGGGCGAGCGGTGCCCCATCTGTGAGGACGCCGATCTGGTCGATGTGACCTTCGTCTTCGGCTCGCGGCTGCCCTCGGGGGGCCGCTGCGTGGCCACCCAGACCGAGCTCGCCCGCTACTGGCGGCGCAAGGAGCCGGTGGTCTGCTACGTCATCGAGGTGTGCACCGCGTGCTCGTGGAACCACCTGGCCCGGATGTACCCGGCGGGGGCCGGGGTCGAGGCGGTGGCGCCCAAGCCGCGGCAGGGTCGCACCGCCGTCCAGCCCGGCCCCTGAACACCGCGCCGGGTCCGCGGACCCGGAGCGGCGGATGCCCGTCCCGGCCGTCCCTCGCCACCCCCCGGGCCCCGGCCCGGCCACTACGATGGGATCCGCAGTGCGCTGCACTCCGTGGCGGCCGCCGCCGCCGCCCATGCCGCCGGCAGCCCCCTGGGCGCTGGACGGCCGATCAGGAGGGAAAGCCAATGCCCGACCCCCGGTCCGCGCCGGTCACCGTCCCCGCCGTGCGCGCCGCCAAGCGGCGGTCCGGCCATGCGCCGTTGGTGATGATCACCGCTTACGACGCCCCGGGTGCCCGCATCGCCGACGCCGCCGGCGTGGACCTGATCCTGGTGGGCGACTCGGTGGCCAACAACGTCCTGGGACATGAGGACACCCTCCGGGTGACGATGGAGGACATGGTCCACCACACGGCCGCGGTGGCCCGGGCCGGTCCGAAACCGCTGGTCGTGGGCGACCTCCCCTGGATGAGCTACCACCTCGACCCGGTCGACACCGTGCGCAACGGCGCCGCCCTCATCCGGGCCGGTGCCCGGGCGGTCAAGCTGGAGGGGGGCGCCAACCGGGTGCCGATGATCGAGGCGCTGGTGGCGGCGGAGATCCCGGTGATGGGCCACCTCGGACTGACCCCGCAATCGGTCAACGCCATGGGGGGCTACCGGGTCCAGGCCCGTGACGACGCCGGGGCCGGGGCCCTGGCGGCCGACGCCGAGGCCGTCGTGGCCGCCGGCTGCTTCGCCGTGGTGATCGAAGGCGTACCCGGAAAGGTGGGGGCGGCGCTGACCGATTCGCTCGACGTGCCCACCATCGGGATCGGGGCCGGCCCCGCCTGTGACGGCCAGGTGCTGGTCTTCCACGACCTGCTCGGCTTCAATCCGACGGTGCCCAGGTTCGTCCGGCGTTACGCCGAGCTGGGGGCCGAGGCCACGGCGGCGGTGGCCGCCTACGCCGCGGACGTGCGTTCGGGTGCCTTCCCCGCCGACGCCGAGGTCTACCACTGAGCCCGGACCCGGCCGCTCGTCGGGACGGCGGGCCCGATTACCGGTAGAGTGGACCGGTGGTTTGCGGCCGCCCTCCGGCGGCCGTCCGATTTCCGACCTGCCCCACGCCGTGGGGCTCGGGCGAACCGTCGCCCGATCCAGAGGGAGGTGAGCCGCGGTGCGGCCCTACGAGACGATGGTCATCTTCGATACCGGCGCCGGTGAGGCAGCGGTCAACGGCGTCCTCGACCGGGCGCTCGCCGCGCTCAAGGCCAAGGGTGGGGCCCCGGGCCGGGTGGAGCGGTGGGGACGGCGCACCTTCGCCTACGAGCTCCAGCACAAGCGCGAGGGCTATTACGTGGTCATCGAGTTCACGTCCGACCCGCCGGCCGTGACCGACATGGAGCGGGTCCTGGTCCTGGCCGACGAGGTCCTCCGGCACAAGGTCGTCCGCCTGCCGGACAAGGTGGCCGGACGACGCGCGGCCGATGGCCGCAACCGGCGGGGAGGGCTGAGATGGCCAACGGGAATGCTGTCACCTTGGTCGGGAACATCACCCGCGACCCCGAGCTGCGCTTCACCAACACCGGACAGGCCACTTCGAGCTTCGGTCTGGCCGTGAACAGGCGGTGGCAGAACCGCCAGACCCAGGAGTGGGAGGAGGCCACCTCGTTCTTCGACGTGGTGTGCTGGCGTGAGATGGCGGAGAACGCTGCCGAGAGCTTGAGCCGGGGCTCGCGGGTGATCGTGACCGGCCGCCTGGAACAGCGCAGCTGGGAGACCCCGGACGGCGACAAGCGCTCCAAGGTCGAGGTGGTCGCCGACGAGATCGGCCCGAGCATCCGGTGGGCCACCGCCCAGGTGACCAAGAACGAGCGCAAGGGACCGGGCGAGGGTGGTCCGCAGGGCGGCGGAGGCCGCGGCGGGCCGTCGGGTGGCCGTCCGTCCGGAGCCGGTGGCGCCGGCCCGGCCTCCGAGCCCCAGGGATACGGATACAGCGAGGAGCCCTTCTAACCATGGCCCGCAACAACGATCGCGGAGGTACCACCCGCCGCACCCCGAAGGACACCGGGCGGCGGATAAAGAAGAAGCCCTGCGCCCTGTGCAAGGACCGGGTGGAGTGGGTCGACTACAAGGACGTCGGGATGCTCCGCAAGTACATGAGCGACCGGGGCAAGATCAGGGCCCGCCGGGTCTCCGGGAACTGCACCCAGCACCAGCGCGACGTGGCCATCGCCATCAAGACCGCGCGCGAGCTGGTGCTGCTGCCCTACACCCAGCGCACGACCACCGAGCGGCCGGGCGGCCGCGGCGGCGGCCGCGGCGGCCGGGACGGGGGCTATTCCGGCCAGGGCGGTTCCGGCGGTCGCCGGGGACGCGACGAGGAGCGCTCACTGCCGGCCGACGCGACCTCGACCGCGCTGGGCGCCGACGCTCCCGCCGCAGTCGGCCCCGGCCGAGGGGCAGCCTGCAGCGCCCGTGACCGGCGGCGGCCCCGGCCCCGAGGCTGCTCCCGGGCCCGCTCCCGAGGCTGCTCCCGGGCCCGCTCCCGAGGCGGGGACTGCGGTGGCGACCGACGACGTCGGAGCAGGTGAGGCCTGACATGAAGGTCCTCCTGCGCGACGACATCGCCGGAGTCGGCAAACGCGGCGACATCATCGACGTCGCCGGCGGCTTCGCCCGTAACCACCTGCTTCCGGCGGGCGCGGCCATCAAGGCCACCCCCGGTGTCGAGAGCCAGGCGGCCGCCATGAGGAAGTCGCGGGACCTCCGCGACGCCCGCGACCGCGAGTCCTCGGAGACGGTGGCCCGGGCCCTCGTGGGCACCGTCATCACCATTCCGGCCCGGGCCAAGGGCGACCGCCTGTTCGGCTCGGTGTCCGCGGCCGACGTGGTGCACAAGGTCGAGGCCCAGACCGGCGCGGTGATCGACCGCAAGGACCTGGCGCTCGACGAGCCGATCAAGGCGCTCGGCGACTACAGCGTGCGGGTCGAGCTGGTGGGCGGCGTGGTCTTCGAGTTGACCGTCAACGTGGTCCCTGAGGGCTGACCGGACGACCGGAGCGGGCCGGGCGGGGGCCCCGCACCGGGTGCCGACCGGCTCCGGCATCCACCCGACTGTCACAGCCGGCGGGGATGATGGCGACGTGCCCGGACATGTCCGCAGTCCAGCCCAGCTTGTCCACCCCTCGTCCACACCCGTGGGCGGCTATTTCCCCAAGAAGAGGCCCTTCCCCTCCACAGGGCAGTTCGACCAGGGTTGAAGGACCATGGTGCAAGCTGTCGACGACGCGCGACCCCGACGCCTCCTCTCTCCCGGCCGGGGTGGCGGGACGCCGTCCGGACGGGTTCCGCCCCACAATCTCGAGGCCGAGGAGTCGCTCCTCGGCGCCATGCTCCTGTCGCGTGACGCGATCGCCTCGGCCATGGAGATCTGCAAGCCCGAGGACTTCTACAAGTCGTCGCACGGGCACATCTTCTCGGCCATCACGTCGCTGTTCAGCCAGGGGGAGCCGGCCGACTGGGTGACGGTGACCGAGGAGCTCAGGCGGCGCGGGCTGCTCGAGAGCATCGGCGACCCGTCGGTGTTCGTCTCACTCCAGGCCAACACGCCGTCCATCGGCAACGCCGACTACTACGCCAGGATCATCGAGGAGCACGCATTGCTTCGGGGGCTGGTCTCGGTGGCCGGGGAGATCACCGAGCTCGGCTACAGCCTTCCCGACGACGTCTCCCACGTGCTGGACAAGGCCGAGAGCCTTGTCTTCAACGTCGCCCAGCGACGGGTGGTCGACTCGATGACCCCGCTTCGGGACCTGCTCGGCCAGGGCCTCGACCACCTCGAGCGGCTCTACGCGCAGGGCGACTCGATCACCGGACTGGCCACCGGCTACACCGACCTCGACGAACTGCTCTCGGGGCTGCAGCCGTCCAACCTCGTCGTGGTGGGGGCCCGGCCGGCCATGGGGAAGACGGCCTTTGCCATGGGAATGGTCGCCCATGCCGGCATCAAGCTGCGGGTGCCGACCCTGCTGTTCTCGTTGGAGATGAGCCACATGGAGCTCACCCAGCGCATCCTGGGGTCCGAGGCCCGGGTCGATGCCAACCGGATGCGGACCGGCAACCTGCGGGAGGGCGACTGGGCGAAGGTGGGCAACGCCATCAGCCGGATGAGCGAGGCGCCGATCTTCATCGACGACAACCCCAACCTCACGGTCATGGACATCCGGGCCCGGGCCCGCCGGCTGAAGAGCCGCGAGGGGCTCGGCCTGGTGGTGGTGGACTACCTGCAGCTGATGACCGGCCGACATGGCGCAGAGAACCGCCAGGTCGAAGTGTCGGAGATCAGCCGAGGCCTCAAGATCCTGGCCCGGGAGCTCGAGGTCCCGGTGGTGGCCCTGTCCCAGTTGTCACGGGCACTCGAATTGCGACAGGACAAGCGGCCGATGCTGGCCGACCTCCGGGAGTCCGGCTCCATCGAGCAGGACTCGGATGTGGTCATGTTCATCTACCGGGACGAGGTCTACAACCCGGAGTCGACCGAGAGCCAGGGCACCGCCGAGATCATCGTGGCCAAGCACCGCAACGGCCCCACCGGTGTCCAGCGCCTTGCGTTCATCGGCCACCACACCCGCTTCGACAACATGGCCCGGGTCTGAGCGACGGAGGCCGGGGGCCGTCTCCGGCGTCGCCCCCGGACGGCCCGGCGGTCCCGACTCGCCGGTCAGGCCGGGGCGGGCGGGGGGGATGGGGTGCCGGGCCCCGGGGTGCCGGCCGGCGTCACGGTGGCGAGGATCCTCTCGATGGCCTGGTCCTGGGCCTCGAGGTGCTTCTGGATCTGCACGGCCTCGTGGAGCACGGCGTCGGCGTCCTTGTAGGTGGCCTCGGCCCGCTTGTCGGAGGCGGCGCTGAGGATGTTCTGTCCGACGATGATGATCGAGAGCAGCACCAACTGGAGGAAGGTCTGGGCGATCCAGGAGATGACTGCGGCCGGCCCGCCTTGATGGCGTCGGGCAGGCTGATGAGCGCCAACACGGCGAAGGCGTAGGCGCACCACATGGTCCCGACCGCGGAGGTGATCTTGATGGCCAGCCACGAGTTGAAGCGCCTGGCCCCACTGTCGTGCGGGAGCTGGTCCGCCACCGTGGCGGGCGGGTGGTCCTTGCGCTCTTGGATGTAGGGGTGCGGGAGGTGGGTGAAGAGGGTGGACATGGACCGATAGTGGCACCGCCCGCGACCGAATTCGGTGATGATGGCCTGGTGACCGCCGACACCGTCCCCCGGCTCCCGGCCTCGGCCGGTGGCCTCATCTGGGACGGTGAAGGCCGGCTCCTGATCCTCCAGCCGACCTACAAGTCCGGCTGGACGGTCCCCGGGGGTCAGATCGAAGCCGACGGCGAGTCCCCGTGGGACGCGTGTCGGCGGGAGGTGCACGAGGAGACCGGCCTGACCGTTGCGTCGGGCCGGCTGGTGTGCGTGGACTTCCTGCGGCCACGGTCGCAGCGGCCAGGGGGACTCCGGTTCCTGTTCGACTGCGGTCCGATCGACGGAGGCTCCGGCCAGGGGCTCGTCCTGCAGGTCGAGGAGATCCGCGACTACCGCTGGGCCACCGCCGACGAGGCCGACCGGCTGTTGAGCGGACCGGTGGGCCGTCGGGTCGGCCAGGCATGGGGCGCGACCACGACCCGCTACCTCGAGGACGGCCGCCCGGTGCCGGGGGTCCCCGGATGACCTGGCCCCACCGCCACCGTCACCGGGGGTCGGCCACGGCCAGGTCGGCGATCAGCCGGATCAGCGGGTCCCGGTCGAGGTCGGCCGTCCGGGTGCAGGCGAACCACGGTTCGGGGGACGGCGTCGGCCACCGGGTACAGCTCCACCACGGCCCCGCGGGCGAGCGCTCCGGCGCAGGCGAACCTGGGCAGCAGGCTGATCCCGAGGCCGCGCTCCACGGCTGCCGCCACGGCCCGGAGGTCGGGGACCACAAGCCGGAGGTCGCCGGCGAAGGTCCGGCCCAGGGCCGACCGCCAGAACCGGCGGGTCAGGGGGAGCTCGGCGCTGAAGGCCACCCACGGCCGTCCCGCCATCCAGGCCCCGAGCTCCCGGAGGGAGCCGAACGCCTCTTCCGGGGCCCACCCGGGGGGTGCGACCAGCACGAATCGCTTGGTGCCGAGCGGAGTGGCGGCCAGCGCCCGACGGGTCGGGGTCGTGCTGGTCACCGCCAGGTCGAGCTCGCCGTGCTCGAGCAGGCCGAGGAGCTCGTCGTCGGGACCGAAGCGGGCCTCCAGGGGAGGGGTGGTCGGACCGACCCGGGGCAGGACGGCGTACGAGAAGAACTCGGCCGAGGACCCGACCCGGAGCGCCGGTGCCGGTGCGGACAGTGTCCCGGCGTCGAGGCCGGTCAGCACCGGTTCCAGGCGGTCGAGGGAGTCCGCCACCTGGGCGTGCAGCTCCCGGCCGCGGCGGGTGGGCTCGACCCCCTGCGATGTCCGGGTGAACAGGGGCAGTCCGATGCGTCGCTCGAGGGCGGCGAGCTGCTGGCTGGCCGCCGGTTGGGAGAGCCCCCGCTGTCCGGCGCCCCCGCTCACCGTTCCGGCCCGGTAGACGGCGACGAAGGTCCGCAGCCATTCGGCGGTAGCCATTGGCTAAGCTTATACGTGCTATATGACAAAGTTGTTTGTCAATGGGAACCGGTCGGGCCATGCTGGAACGATGACCGATGTCACCTATACCCACGGCCATCACGACAGCGTCCTGCGGTCCCATCGCTGGCGCACCGCCGGGAACTCCGCCGGCTACCTGGTGGGCCACCTCCGGCCGGGGATGACCCTGCTCGACGTCGGGTGCGGCCCTGGCACCATCACCTGCGACCTGGCCGAACGGGTGGCCCCGGCCCCGGTGGTCGGCATCGATGCCTCGGAGGCGGTGATCACCGAGGCGCGGGCCAGGGCCGCGGTCTCGGGCCCGCCGTCGGTCTCCTTCGAGGTGGGCAGCGTCTTCGATCTGCGGTTCGAGGACGGGAGTGTCGACGTCGTCCACGCCCACCAGGTCCTCCAGCACGTGGGCGACCCGGTGGGGGCCCTGGGTCGAGATGCGGCGGGTGTGCCGGCCGGGAGGGATCGTCGCGGCGCGGGACTCGGACTACCCGACCTTCCGCTGGTTTCCCGAGGACCCGGAGCTCGACCGGGCCCTGGCCGCCTACGGGGCGCTGACCCGGGCCAACGGGGCCAACTGGGATGCGGGGCGCCGCCTGCTGTCCTGGGCCCACCGGACGGGGTTCGCTTCGGTGGTGCCTTCGGCATCGACCTGGTGCTTCGCCACGCCGGAGGATCGGACGTGGTGGGGGGAACTGTGGGCCGACCGGTTCACGGTGTCGTCGTTGGCCGAGCAACTCCTGGCGCAGGGAATCGCCGGTCGGGACGACCTGACCTCGTTCGCAGACGCGTGGCGGCGGTGGGCCCGCTCGACGGACGGGTGGCTGGCCATGCTCCACGGCGAGGTCATCTGCACGGTCTAGTCATCTGCACGGTCCAGTCATCTGACTGTGTGGTCATCGGCACCGTGCAGCGGTGCCCGGGGTGATCCAACCCGGTGCCGCCGCGGCTGCCGCCTCAGGCAAGCACGGCAGCCACGAACCGGTCCGGCGCCTCGACCATCGGGTAGTGCCCGACCCCGTCGAGCACCCGCAGGTCGAGAGCGGGAGCGGCCCCGGCCAGACGGTCGGTCATGGCGACCACCGCGATCGGGTCGTCCCGTCCCCACACCACCCTGAGGGGTGTCGGGTGACGTTCGATGGCTCCGGTGAACCGCGCCTCGTCGCGCCTCCGCTCCTCGAGGTACCGGATGACGCGGGGGAGGAGGAGCATCCCGTCGAGGTGGGCGATCATCTCGCCCACCGCAGCGGTGTCGGTGATGTCGACCACGGTGCCCGGGCTGTAGGTGGCCACGACGCCCGCCACCACCGCCTCGGCGTCGACGGGGCCGCGGCCCGGCAGTCGGGCGTCGGGGAGGTCGAGGAGGAGGCGCTGCCCGATGCTCAGCTGGGCGAGCTCCATGTAGATGCTGCCGTTGGTCAGGGTCCGGTCGGTGATCTCGACCGGCCACCCGCCCTCGAGGTTGCGGGCGAGGAGCTCGCCGCCGACCGTGTCCCCGACGTCGTGGGTCAACAGTCCGAGCCGGTCCACCCCGAGCTGGTCGAGCAGGGCCATGGCGATGTCCGCTTGGCCGGCCAACGTGTAGGCGATGTCCGGCTTGTCGGAGAGGCCGTAGCCGAGCTGGTCGAAGAGCAGCACCCGCCGGTCGGCGGCCAGGCGGTCGAGCACCCGGTGGAAGTCGAACGACGAGGTGGGGAACCCGTGCAGGACGAGCAACGGCGGGCGGAGTTCGGGGCCCGACGCCGGCACCTCGACGGTGAAGATGCTGTGCCCGCACAGGGACCGCCAGCGCCCGCGGGCCTTCCACGACTCCGCCAGGGGGTTCATGCGGCGAGGCGCTCCCGGAAGAAGGCCAGCACCTGGTCGAGGGCGTCCCTGGTCGGAGTGCCGGGCCGGTCGTCGAGGTCCTCCGTCAGCACCGAGTGGGCCGCCGACTTGTGCCCGTGGGCATTGCCGGGGGACGAGTCGAGCTCCACGGCCACGAAGGCATCGCCGAGCAGCTCGCGGAGGCGGTCGAACCGTTCGGGGGGGCTCATCTTGTCCCCGGTGAACCGCAGCCCGAGCACGCAGGTCCCGGCCCGGGCCCGTTCCTGCACCCGTTGGAGGTCGGCGGGGGCGAGCCCGACATCCCGGCGGCGGGACCGGCTCACCGGGAACGGGAGGGAGGGCTGGCTGAGCACCGGGGCCACCACCACGTCGTCGACCAACATGCCGAGGGCGAAGCCCCCGGTGAAGCACATCCCGACCGCGCCCACCCCGGGCCCGCCGCACCGCCGGTGCTCCTCCCGGGCCAGGGCCCGCAGCCAACCTACGATCGGACTCGTCTGCCCGAGGGCCAGCACCGTGAACTCCCGCGAGATGCACGCCCTGGTCAATGACCCGAGCACGTAGCCGTGGGAAGGGGGCCGGCCGTCCTCGCCGAAGACGTGCGGCAGCACGGCGGTGAAGCCGGCGGCGGCCACCGTCCGGCCGAAGTCGGCCACGTGGGGGGTGATCCCGGGCAGCTCGCTGATGACGATGACCGCCGGCCCCGTGCCCAGCCGGTGGACCGTCCGCGTCGCACCCCCGACGGTGGCGGTCGACGATTCGAAGTCCGCCAGCGCGTCGGCCATGGGAAACGCTACCCCCGATGCGCCTCAGCGGGCCGGGGCGCCCAGCCGGTCGGAGACGGCCAGCGCCAGGGTCACCACCGCCGGCCGGTGGTCCGACCCGGCAAACCCGCCGATGCGGGCGTCGGTCACCGAGACCGACTGGGTGACCAGCACGTGGTCGAGTTGGCTGTGGGGACGGCGGGCCGGCCAGCTCCTCCCGATGACCGCCCGCCGCCATCCACGGAAATAGGAGCTGGTGGGCGGGCCCCAGAGGTTCATGTCCCCGGCCAGCGCCGCCGCCGTACCCACCGGGGGGAGCTGTCTGCTCAGCCGCCGGTACTGGGCGTGCGATCCGTGGGTGATGTGGGACATGTGGGTCCCACAGACGGTCAGGCCGCCACCCCGGAGGTCGACGGTGCCCTGGAGGACGACCCGGTAGGCCGGGTCGCGCCTGAGGCGGCCGAGCTGGATCACCTCGGCATCCCGGACCGGGAGCCGCGACAGCAGGGCCACCCCCCAGTGACCCCGGGCGAAGGGTCGGTCGTGCGGGCCGGCCGCGGGACGGTACGGCTCGCTGTCCAGGCGCAGCGTCCGTCGGACCTGACTGGCCAGCGGGCCCCAGCGCCGGGTGGTGGTCAGGATCGGTGCGTAGAGCCGGCCCCGGGCCAGCGCCACCTCCTCCACCACCTCGTAGTCCAGCTCCGCCGCCACCCGCGCCGCCGTGCTCGGGCTGCCGTCGTCGGGTTCCCAGGACTCCTGCAGGACGAGGACGTCGGCTCGGAGGGCGGCGCACTCCCCGACCACGTCGAAGGGGCGCCCCCAGCCGTCGACGCCCATGTGGACGTTGAAGGTGGCGAGCGTCAGGGACGCCGGGAGATGCTCGTCGGCCATCCGGGTCAGGTTCGGCCGAGGGCAGCGGCCGCGTCCACCAGCCCGTCCCGGAAGTCCGGATGGGCGATCCGGGCCAGCGCCGCGGCCCGCTCGCGCACCGTGCGCCCGGCCAGGTCGGCGGCGCCGTACTCGGTGATGACCACGCCGGTGTGGTGGCGGGGCGTGGACACGACCGAGCCCGCGGGCAGGAGCGGCACGATACGCGAGCGGGTGACGCCGTTGGCGACCGCCGTGGACCGCATGCAGATGAGCGAATGGTCGTCGAGGCGCATCTCGGCGCCGGCCACGAAATCCTCGTGCCCACCGACCCCCGAGACCTGCTTGCCGTCGATGTGGTCGGCCACCACCTGCCCGTAGAGGTCGACGCTCAGCGCGCCGTTGACCGAGACGAAGGTGTGGTTGCGGGCGATCACCGTCGGGTTGTTGACCACCTGCACCGGCACGAAGGCCACGTCGCGGTTGCCGTCCAACCAGCGGTAGAGCTCCGACGAGCCGAGTGCGAAAGTGGCGATCGACACCCCGTTGAACACCTGCTTGGTGTCGTTGGTCACCTTGCCCGCCTGATGCAGGCGCATCAGCCCGTCGGTGAACATCTCGGTGTGGATCCCGTACGACCCGCCGCTCTCGGCAGCCAGCTGGGTCGCCACCATGTCGGGCACCGCGCCGATGCCGATCTGCAGGGTGGCGCCGTCGCCGATGAAGGAGCGGGCCTGCTCGGCGATGGCCCGGTCGACGTCGTCGGGCGGGGTCGGGGGCAGGACGTAGGGCATGCCGTCCGCCTCGACGACCACGTCGGCCAGGTCCATGGGCAGGGCGTTGGTGTAGTCGGGTGGCAGTGAGCAGGTCCGGGGGAGGTTGGGGTTGACCTCGATGACCAGCAGCCGGTCCGGGTCGCGCCCGGCCGCCGCCAGCTCCCCGTAGGTGGCGCCCAGGTGCAGGGAGAGGTTGATCCTCCCGTCCGCATCCGGAGGGGCGGCCTGTGCGGTCATCACCCGCGGTGCGAACCGGCGGAGGATGGGTGCGAACTGGCGGAACCCTCCCGGGACCAATTCGATGTCGGCACCCTGGGCGAGCATCATCCGCTCGGCCGGGCCGAAGAAGCCGCACCGGTACGACACCCGCGGGTGGGTGAAGACGGGGTAGTAGCCGAGGAGCAGGGCCCCGCCGAAGGTGAGCTCCTCCCAGTCGTCCCGCGCCCCGAGGGCGGTGAGGAAGGCGTCGGGATTGGCCGGACCGAGCCCGAAGCCGATGGTGTCCCGGGTCCCGATCCGGGCCGCGGCATCGTCCGGGGTGGAGAAGCGGGACGCCATCACCCCAGTGTGCCACCCGGGCAGTGCAGCTCCGCGGTCGGTCGGCCACCGCGGGCCGGGTCCCGGGCCTCCCCGGGTCCCGCGGGGATGGCAACATGGGCAGATGCTGGTCGACACCCTGCTCTCCGGGCTCGAGGACGCCGCCGACCACGCCCGGCGGCTCGAGGAGCTCGGGGTGGGTGGGGCCTTCACCTTCGAGGGGCCGCACGACCCGTTCACCCCGCTGGTCGTGGCCGCGACGGCCACGACCTCGCTCGGACTGGCCACCAATGTGGCCGTCGCCTTCCCCCGCAACCCGCTGCAGCTGGCGCACCAGGCCTACGACCTGCAGCTCCTCTCCCGGGGCCGGTTCACCCTGGGGCTGGGCTCGCAGATCCGGACCCAGGTCGAGAAGCGCTACGGCGCCGCCTTCGACCGGCCCATCGCCCGGATGCGCGAGCTGGTGGCGGCGCTGCGGGCCGTCTTCGCCTCGTGGGAGACGGGTGAGCGGCTCGACTTCCGGGGGGAGTTCACCTCGCACACCCTGATGCCCCCGATGTTCAACCCGGGGCCGAACCCGTTCGGCATGCCGCCCATCGCCCTCGGCGGGCTGGGCCCCCAGATGGTCGCCCTGGCCGCCGAGGTGGCCGACGGCCTGTTGGTCATGCCGTTCAACTCCGCCCGGCACTTCCGCCTGCGCACCCTGCCGGCCATCGGGGAGGGGCTGGGCCGGGCGGGGAGGAAGCGGTCGGAGCTGACCGTGACCGGTGAGGTCATCGTGTGCTGTGGCCGCGACGACCGGGAGATGGAGACGGCGCGCACGGCCGGGCGGTGGCTGCTGGCCTTCTACGCGTCTACCCCGGCCTACCGCCCCGTCCTCGAGGCGGAAGGGTGGGAGTCGTTGCAGCCCGAGCTCAACAGGCTGTCCAAGGCGGGGCGATGGGACGAGATGGCACAGCATGATCGACGACACCATGCTGGCCACCCTGGCCGCGGTCGGGTCGCCGAAGGAGGTGGCCGCGGCCGCCGCCGACCGGTTCGGCGACCGGGTCGACCGGGTCGCCTTCTACACGCCGGCGGAGGTGGCCGACGACACGCTCGGCGAGCTGGTCGACGCCTTCGGTACCGGGCCCGAGGGACGGCGGCGATGACTGCCGCCGGGGCCCCGGCCTACGACGAGTTCTCGATGTTCGCCGACAACGCAGGCGAGGCCGGGCTCCCCTGGAAGGGCCGGCCCGCGGTGAGCCGGCAGGCCGTGGAGGTGGCCCCCGGCCGCCGGGTCAGCGCCCTGGTGTGGGGAACGGCGCCGGCCGAGGTGGTGCTCCTCCACGGCGGGGGCCAGAACGCCCACACCTGGGACACGGTGGCGCTGGCCCTCGACCGACCCCTGGTGGCCCTCGACCTCCCGGGCCACGGTCACTCGGACTGGCCGGGCGATGCCCGGGCGCTCGATCCGGCGGCGATGGCCGAGGACGTGGCCGTGGCCATGGGTCGACTGGCCCCCGGGGCCCGAATGGTGGTGGGCATGTCCCTCGGCGGGGTGACCTCGATCGCCCTGGCCGCCCGGCACCCGGAGCTGGTGCCGAAGCTGGTCCTGGTCGACATCACCCCGGGGGTCGACCATGCCAAGAGCTCGGACATCGCCGCCTTCCTGGCCGGCCCCGAGTCCTTCGCCTCCTTCGACGAGATCCTCGCAGCGAACCATCCAGTTCAACCCCACTCGGTCGGAGTCGTCGCTCCGCCGGGGCGTGCTCCACAACGCCGTCCAACGCGACGACGGGTCGTGGACCTGGCGGCACCAGCTGGGCCGGCCGTCGACGGGGGCCGGACTCCACGTGGCGTCCGTCGACTTCAGCTCCCTCTGGGGCGAGCTCGAGCACCTCGCCGCCCCGGTGCTCCTGGTGCGGGGTCAGCGCTCACCGGTGGTGGACGACGCCGACGTGGCCGAGTTCCGTCGGCGCCGACCCGCCGACCAGGTGGTCGTGGTCACCGACGCCGGCCACAGCATCCAGGGGGACCAGCCCGTCGAGCTGGCCCGCATCCTGGACGGCTTCGCCGCCGGGCCCTGAGGGTCAGGCCGCCACCAGTCGTCCGCCGGCGTCGGCGGCCGACCGCTCGTCGGCCCCGTCGACCAGTGCGGCCCCGAGCACCTCGCCGATCTCGGAGGCCAGGTGGAAGGTCATCTCCTCGCGCACCCCCTCGGGCACGTCCTCGAGGTCGGGCCCGTTCCGGCTGGGCAGCACCACCGCGGTGAGCCCGGCCCGGTGGGCGGCCAGCACCTTCTGGCGCACGCCACCGATCGGGAGCACCCGACCCTGCAGGGTGACCTCGCCGGTCATACCCAGCACCGACGACACCGGGAGGTCCCGGAGCAGGCTGACCAGCGCGGTGGTGATGGTGACCCCGGCCGACGGCCCGTCCTTGGGGATGGCCCCGGCCGGTACGTGCACATGGAATCGCTTGCCGGTGAAGGCCGACCGGTCGATGCCCAGGGCCTCGGCGTGCGAGCGCACATAGGACAGGGCGATCTCCGCCGACTCCTTCATCACGTCGCCCAGCTGGCCGGTCAGGGTCAGGCCCTCGGGCCCGTCCATCATCGATGCCTCCACGTAGAGGACGTCGCCCCCGGTCCCGGTGACGGCCAGGCCGGTGGCCACGCCCGGCACCGCCGTCCGGTCGGCCGCCTCGAAGAAGAATTGCGGCCGGCCCAGCCAGCCGCGGACGTCGTCACGGTCGATGACCAGCGGGGCCTCCACCTCGTGCGAGGCGATCCGGGCGGCCACCTTGCGCAGCAGCCGGCCGAGCTCGCGCTCGAGCGAGCGGACCCCGGCCTCGCGGGTGTAGTCGCCGACGACCACCCGCAGGGCGTCATCGGTGACGGCGACCTCGTCCCGGGCCAGGGCGGCCCGCTCCAGCTGGCGTCCGAACAGGTGGTTGCGGGCGATGGCCACCTTCTCGTCCTCGGTGTAGCCGTCGAGCCGGATGACCTCCATCCGGTCGAGCAGCGGGCCGGGGATGGTGTCGGCCATGTTGGCGGTGGCGATGAACAGCACCCTGGACAGGTCGAGCTCGACCTCGAGGTAGTGGTCGCGGAAGGTGTGGTTCTGCGCCGGGTCGAGGACCTCGAGCAGGGCCGAGGACGGGTCGCCCCGGTAGTCGGTCCCGAGCTTGTCGACCTCGTCGAGGACGACGACCGGGTTCATGGTCCCGGCCTCCCGGAGGGCCCGCACCAGGCGGCCGGGCTGGGCGCCGACATAGGTGCGCCGGTGCCCCCTGATCTCGGCCTCGTCACGGACCCCGCCCAGCGCCACCCGGACGAACGAACGGCCGAGGGCCCGGGCCACCGACTCGCCCAGCGAGGTCTTGCCCACCCCGGGCGGACCGACCAGGGCCAGGATGGCGCCTGCGCCGCGTCCGGAGGCCGGGGCCAGGCCTCGTTCGGCCTGCAGCTTGCGCACGGCCAGGTGCTCGAGGATGCGGTCCTTCACCTCGTCGAGGCCGTCGTGGTCCTGGTCGAGGATGGCCCCGGCCGCCGTCACGTCGAGGCGGTCCTCGGACTCCTCGCCCCAGGGCAGCTCGAGGACGGTGTCGAGCCAGGTGCGGATCCACCCGTGCTCGGGGTTCTGCTCGTTCATCCGCTCGAGCTTGTCGATCTCCCGCTCGACCGCCTTGCGCACCGCGTCCGGCAGCCGACGGTCGGTGAGCCGGGTGCGGTAGTCATCGGGGTCGCCCTCGTCACCTGAGCCGATCTGGCCCAGCTCCTTGCGGATGGACTCCAGCTGGCGGCGCAGCAGGAACTCCCGCTGGGTCTTCTCCATGCCCTCTTCGACGTCGGTCTTGATCCGCTCGCGCAAGGTGAGGTCCGCCAGCACCTCCCGGGCCCAGGCGATGACCAGGCGCAGCCGTGCGCCGACATCGAGGGTCTCCAGCACCTCGACCCTCTGGGCCAGGGACAGGTCCGGCGAGTACCCGGCCATGTCGGCCACCCGGCCGGGGTCGGTGACATCGGCCAGCCGCTCGGCAATCCGGGCCGCGCCCCTGCTCAACAGGATGTTCTCCAGGACCGCCCGGTACTCGCGGGCCAGCTCGGCCTCGGCGGCGGAGGGTGGGCCGTCGGGGACGGGCTCGACCTCGACCCACAGGGCCCGGCCGGTGCCGGGGACGGCGGTGCCCAGTCGGGCCCGCTCCAGCCCGCGCACGGCCACCGCCGGCATGCCTCCGGGCAGGTCGCCCCTCTCCATGACCTCGGAGACCACGCCCACCGACGCGTACCGCCCGTCGATGAACGGGACGAGGACGAAGCGGCCGTCGGCCGCCTCGGCCGCCTCGGCGGCGGCCCTGGCCTCGGCCGACTCGAGGGCCATGGTGAACACCATGCCCGGCAGGACGACCCCCGAGGTCAGGGGCAGCAGCGGGAGATTCTCGTTGAGCTCGTCCATCATTCCTCCGTACGTCACCAGCTGAACGCTGTCGGTGGGTCAACAGCTGGATCGAACGTGTATTCCCCTGACCCTCACCCCCGGTGGCCCCCGGGCGGCCTTCGACCTCCGGTGGAGCCGGACGCTGGGGGTTTGGCCCGCACGGGACCGCGGACCGATGGCGGAGCCGGGCCGGCGCCGGCATGAATCCGCCGTTCACATTGAGTTGGTCAGACGTTCATCCGTTTTCCACCGGCCGATCGCCTGCCGTTCACCTGCGATTGTTACCGTCCGGTGACGCTGTTCGGCGAATGAATTCGAGCTGAAGGATTGCCAGGAGGAGTCGATGGGTGAAGAAGCTCGGACCAACTCGACCAATGATCGGGAGATCGGCCCGCCTATCGACCAGTTGATCGAGGCCCTCGATCCGGATCGGGACCGTCCGAGGGACGTGGTCTGCACCCGTCGCCTCACGCTCGGATTCGACCAGCAGACCGTCCTTTCGGAGATCGACATGTCATTTCGGCGCGGCACGATCACCGCGCTGATCGGTCCGACCGGTTCTGGCAAGTCCACCTTCCTGCGAACGCTCAATCGCATGAACGACAAGGTGATCGGGTTCCGCCACGAGGGCGACGTGACCCTCGAGTCGGAGAGTATCTGGGCCTCAAACCAGGATCTGCTCAGTCTGCGCAGGCGAGTGGGAATGCTGTTCCAGCGTCCCAACCCTTTCCCAATGTCGATTCGCGACAACGTGGTGGCCGGTGTCAGGGCGCACCGGATCGCCAAGGGCAAACAGCTGGACGTGGTCGCGGAGCAGCGGCTCCGTGAGGTCGGCCTCTGGGACGCAGTGAAGGACCGGCTCAGAGACTCCCCGTTTCGACTCTCTGGCGGTCAACAGCAGCTTCTGTGCCTGGCGCGCACCCTGGCCGTCGGTCCCGAGGTGCTGCTGCTCGACGAGCCCACATCGGCCCTCGACCCGGTCTCGACCGAGTACGTCGAAGCACTGCTCGCCACCATGGCCACCGCCCTCACCCTCATCATCGTCACGCACAACCTCGCACAGGCCCGGCGGGTATCGGACAACACCATGTTCTTCTACGAGGGGACTCTCGTCGAGCACGGCGAGACCCGTCAGGTCTTCGAGGCCCCCCGCCATCCGCAGACCGAGCGCTACGTGTCCGGGCGCATGGGATAGGTGGGAGCGGCGACCACCGACAATCCCTGAGGGTCCAACAGGCAGAACAGACAGGCCAACCACGCAGATATGCCCAACCATGAGGAGGAACCACAAGTGACTCGGACTTTCCGAGCAAGGAACGTATTGCCGGTCGTCATGCTGGCACTGGTGATGACCGCGGCCGCGTGCTCGTCGTCGGCCACTCCCAGCACGACCAGCACCCCCAGCAACGCCACGACCACCGGGATCGAGACTCCGCCCAAGGCGAGCCTTTCCGAGACGGGGAGCACGCTGCTCTATCCGCTCTGGAACATCTGGGCGCCGGCCTACAACCAGACCTATCCCCAGGTGAGCATCACCACCGCCGGTACGGGGTCGGGAACCGGCATTTCCGATGCTTCCAACGGGACCGTTGACATCGGTTCGTCGGATGCGTACCTCTCGTCCTCGCAGGTGCAGGCGCATCCCACGCTCCTGAACATCCCCCTGGCCATCTCCGTGCAGGTCGTCGCCTACAACATCCCGGGGGTGACTGCGCACCTCAAGCTGAGCGGTCAGCTGCTCTCGTCGATCTATCAGGGCAAGGTGACCAAGTGGAACGATCCGGCGGTCGCCGCACTCAACCCGGGCACGACCCTTCCCGCCATCCCGATCGTGACCCTTCACCGTTCTGACGGAAGCGGTGACACGTTCATCTTCAGCCAGTACCTGTCGAAGGCCGATCCGTCCGGATGGGGTACAACGGTCAGCTTCGGCACCACCGTCCCCTGGCCGGCGGCTCCGGGTGCGCTGGGGGAGAACGGAAACGGTGGCATGGTGTCGGGCTGCAAGGCGACGGTCGGATGCATCGCCTATGTGGGGATCAGCTTCCTCTCCCAGCTGCTCGGCGACGGCCTGACCTACGGTCAGCTCCAGAACGGACAAGGAAGCTACGAGCTGCCGACCTCGACTGCGGTTGCGGCCGAGGCCGCCTACTTCGCGCCGAAGACTCCGGCAAACGGCACAATCTCGATGATCTACGGGCCGGTGGCAGGTGGCTATCCGATCATCAACTACGAGTACGCCATCGTGGACTCGACCCAACAGAGCTCGACGACGGCAAAGGCCATCCGCTCGCTTCTCGAGTGGTCGATCGACCCCAACAAGGGCAACGGTGCCCAGTATCTGAGCCAGGTGAGTTTCCAACCGCTACCGGCCAAGGTGGTCGCCCAGTCATCGAAGCAGATCGCCAAGATCCAGTAGGAGATGGCCATCGTCGGTGGAAGCACGGGTCTGCCCGCCTCCCCGCCGGCCTCAGGTGTCCCGATCCGCCGGGCCTCGCTGGCCTGGCGGATCGGCGGCGCCATCCGGGCCAATGAGGAGCAGGCCTGGCGGTGGTGCGCCAGGGCAGCCTCGCTGATTCCCCTGGGGGCACTCGCCTTCGTTCTGACGGTCTTGGCCGTCAAGGCGTGGCCGGCGATCAAGGTGAACGGGGTCGGCTTCCTCACCAGCTCGAGCTGGAAACCCGGGAACACCTACGGGGCGACGGTCCACACCGATGGGGTGGCCCATCCCCTCGGTGCAAGCTACGGGGCCTGGCCGATGATCGCGGGGACGTTGCAAACGTCGGCCATCGCCGTGGCGCTGGCCGTCCCGATCTCGATCGGGGCCGCATTCGCCCTCACCGAGCGACTCCCTCGGTGGCTGTCCCAGCCACTGGGGTTCGCCATCGAGGTGCTGGCGGGAATACCGAGCGTGATCATCGGACTCTGGGGCGTCCTGACCCTGGGGCCCTTTCTGTCGCAACACGTCTACCCGATCGTGGCCGACCATATGCCGGATGTGCCCGTCCTCCGCTACTTCCGGAACCCGACAGGTCATGGCGAGGGCCTCCTCACATCGGGAATCGTCCTGGCCCTCATGATCGTGCCGATCATCGCATCGACGACGCGTGATCTCTTCCTGCAGGTGCCGCCGCTGCCGAAAGAAGGGGCCGAGGCGCTCGGGATGACGGACGCAGAGGTGGCCAGGCGGGTCACGGTGCCATGGGTCCGTTCCGGAATCATCGGGGCCACCGTGTTGGGCCTCGGACGGGCGCTGGGCGAGACCATCGCCGTCGCCATGATCTCAGGATCGATCCTCGGCTCGGTCGCTCCCAACATCTACGGCACGATGACCACCATCGCCGCCACCATCGTGACCCAACTGGACTCGGCGGCCACCGACGGGACGGGATTTGCCACGGCCACGCTCGCCGAGGCAGGACTCCTCCTGGCGGTGATCTCCGTGGTCGTCAACCTGATCGCAAGGGGGATCGTGGTACGCACGTCCCGGCTGGGTGCCCCGGTGGGTAGAGCATGAGCAGGCCGCGAGGTGGATCATGACCATTCAATCCAGTTCCTATCCGGACACGCGGCGCCGCCGGGTGACCGAGGTGCTGTTCCGGTTAGCCACCATGGTGGCCCTTGTGCTGGTGCTGGCTCCGGCGTTGTGGCTGATCCTCGGAGTCATCTTCCGGGCGGTCCCCCACTGGAAATGGAGCGTGATCACCACGCCGACCCAAGGGACGAGCGGCGGCCTCGAGAACGCGATTCTGGGGACCCTGCTGCTGATGGCGGGGGTTCTGGTCATTGCCGGCTCGGTCGGGGTTCTGGCCGGCATCCATCTGGCGGAGCTCGCCCGCACCCGGCGCAGTGGCAAGTCGAGCGGGTCGTTCCTGCGCACCGCTTCGGAGGTCTTGTCGGGGTTCCCGTCGATCGTGCTGGGGTACGTCGGGTACGTTGCCCTCGTCGTCGGCCTCCACTGGGGCTTCTCGCTGTTGCCCGCCGCTGATCATCCTGTCGATGATGGTGATCCCCTACATCGCCAAGTCGACCGAGTCGGCGCTCCGCCAGGTACCGACGAACTACCGCGAAGGGGCTGAGGCGCTCGGGATGTCAACCGGATACGCACTCCGCAAGGTCTTGCTGAAGAGCGCCCTGCCCGGGATCGTCACCGGACTCCTGCTCGCCCTGGCCATAGCCGGGGGGGAGACCGCCCCTCTGCTCTACACCGCGGGGTGGACCAACAGTCTTCCCTCCGCTTCGCTCGTCCATCACCCGGTGGCGTATCTGACCTATCCGGTCTGGACCTTCTACAACCAGCCGTCGTCCGAGGCCCACTACCTGTCGTATGACGCCGCGCTCCTCTTGATGGTGTTGGTATTGGTGCTCCTCGTGGTGTCCCGGATCATCGTGGCCCGGACCCAACGGCATTCCGAAGGTCGTAGGGGCTGACAGGGCGGTGCGGGGGAGGCGCTGTCGCAGGTGATCGATGACCAGGATGTCCGTCCGGTCGGATCTCCCGTCGTCCTGGTGATCGACGGGGGTCTCCACCCCGATGACGAGTTTCTCGTCGGCCTGACCACCGAGGGATTCCGCATCCTGCTGGCGAGCTCGGGCGAGGAAGGCCTGTCGGCCCTGTCCACGTCCTGCCCGGACGTCGTTGTCGTCGGATCGGACCTTCCCGACCTGTCGACCCATGCCATGCTCCGTCTCCTGCACGAGATGGAGGCCGCTCCGATTCTGGCAATGTCCGTCTCCGACGACGAGAACGAGGTGGTACTCGCATTCGAATTTGGGAGCGGTCGATTTCCTGAGCCGCCCAGGGCGGGTACGCGAGAGCACGGCACGGATCTGGTCGGCGCTGCGTCTGTTGGCAGGAACCAGGCACTCCAGCCTGCTGCCGCCCGAGGCGTCCACTCCGGGAGGCGCCAGTGTCGTCGCCGCCGGACCGGTCGAAGTCGACCTTCGCCGCCGGGAGGTTCGGGTGCGTGGGCACTGGGTTCACGCACGGCCGAAGGAGATCGAACTCCTCTACCTCCTGGTCTCCGAATCCGGAAGTGTCGTCACGAGGGAAAGGGCGTTCGACGCTCTTTGGCCACATTGCGGTCCACGGATGGGTGCAACCCTGGACGCACATATACGGAGGCTGCGCTACGTCGTCGAGGAAGACCGCTCCAATCCGCGCCACATCGTCACCGTGCGAGGCTACGGGCACCGATTCGACCCGTAGACCTCGGGTCCGGGTCGGTCTGCACCTGCACATCGTCGGTGGTCGCGTCAGTGCCTCCGGCTCTGGTTGCCCGGTGGCCCGGCCCCGTCCACCGGGCGGGGCTGTTCGGAGGCCCTGCGGGACGCCGGGCCGGGGCGGTACCCGTCCGGCTCGAGCCGGAAGCCGACGCCCCTGACCGTGACGATGTACTGCGGGTCGGCCGGGTCCGGTTCGAGCTTGGCCCGCAGGCGGTGGATGTGGGTGTCGAGGGTGCGGCTGTCCGACAAGTAGCGGCCCGGCCAGAGCAGGTCGATCAGCTCGTCACGTGTCCGCAGCCGCCGGACCGGGGAGAGGAGCACGCCCAGCAGGTCGAATTCGCGACGTGACAGGTGGGTCTGCTTCCCGTCCACCGTGACCTCCCGGCGGACGAAGTCCACGACCACCGAGCCGAAGGCGATGTTGGGCCGCTCCTCCTCGTCGTCCGGATCGTCGGACGGGTCCCACACCGGCTCCGCTCCCTCGGCGTCCACCGCAAAGGGCGGGACCTCGGGTGGGGACACCCGCCTCAGGATGGCCTGCATGCGGGCGACCAGCTCACGCAGGCGGAACGGCTTGGTGACGTAGCCGGCGGCCCCGAGCTCGAGGCCGAGGACCACGTCGAACTCGCTGTCGACGGCGGTGACCATGACGATGGGGACCGGGGCAAGGCGCCGCATCCGGCGGCAGACCTCGATGCCGTGCATCCCGGGCAGCAGCATGTCGAGCAGCACGATGTCCGGCGGGTTTTCGGCGAACAGACGGAGCCCTTCCACGCCGTCGGCGGCCACCTCGACGACGAAGCCCTCCCGGCCCAGGCCCGAGGACAGGGCCTGGCGGTAGGACTCCTCGTCCTCCACCACGAGGACCCTGGTGCTCTCGTCGACGGCAACCATGGACAGTCGGTCACCTCCCGACGTCGACCCTAGGGAAGCCAGGTGAACGGGAAACGACCCGGGAGATACCTGGGGGTGATCATTTCGTGAACGTTGCGGGTCGGACGATCGGGGCACCCAGGTCGGGCCCCGCGGGCCCGGTCCTGCGGCTCAGCCGAGGGACCCGAGGGCCAGCCCGGCCGCCGCGGCGCCGATCCCGGCGGCGATGCTCACCACCACGTTGAGCAGCGACACCGCCCGACGGTCGGCCTCCGCCAGTCGCACGGTGTCGAAGGCGAACGTCGAGAACGTGGTGTAGGAGCCGATCAGCCCGGTGCCCGCCACGGTCACCCAGGCCGTCGGGATCCCGTGGCGGAGGCCCGAGGCGACCAGGACCCCGAGAGTCAGCGAGCCGCTCAGGTTGACGACCAGGATGCCGAGGGGGATGCCGGACCTGATCCGCCTCTGCACCAGGCGGTCGACCAGGTGGCGCAGCACCGCGCCGAGGGCGCCGGCGGCCGCCACCCCGGCGATGATCACCGCGTCACCCGGTCCGGGTCGACATCCGGATCGAGGGCGGGGTCCCGGTCCGGGTCCGGGTAGAGCAGGCCAAGGTCGTCGGGGTCGGGGATCGAGCGGTCGCCCGGCAGGGGGAGGATGCGGCCATTGGCCAGGGCCATCCCGACGACCACGGCGGCCGGTCCGCCGACGAGCGAGATCGCCAGGTAGGCGGCGGCCGTGCCTACCCGTCCGTGCTGGCCGTGCTGGGCGATCTCCACCATCATGGTGGAGAAGGTGGTGAAGCCCCCGCAGAACCCGATGACGGCGAAGGGCCGCACGAAGCGGGCCCGTTCCCACCGCCCGGTGGTCAGGGTGACGACGAGGCCCAGGATGAACGAGCCGGTGACGTTCACCGCCAGGGTCGCCCAGGGGAACCCCGGACCACCCTGGGCCAGTGCCCGGTCCACCCCGTAGCGGGCGAGGGTCCCGAGTGACCCCCCGGCGGCGATGGCCACGATTCGCAACGGGAGTTCGGGCACCCGGGGACCCGGGCCGGACCTGACAGCGGGCACCTCCACTCCTTATGGGTCACGCGTCCGTCACGCGCCTTGTCCGGTTGCGGCACGGGCCCTCGGCCGGACGGGGCGGTGGGGCGAGCCGCGTCGCCCGCCGCAGTGTATGCGGGTGCCGCGGGTGGCGCGGTGCCCGGTGCCGCGGGTGCGGGTGGCGCGGGGCCGCGGGGACGACCGGCGCCGGGCGTCTCGCCGCCCGCCGTCGGGGCGTCAAGCGGTAGGGGCCCGCCCGTGCACCAGACCCGACCAGTGGGGGGAGGGCATTGGTGAGGGCGGCGTCGGGCAGACCCCTACGGCTTGACCCGCTTCCAGGTCCCGGCCGGGTCGACACGGCCGGGCGTCTGGGCGTCGGATGGGTGGTTCGCCGGCGCCATCGACCACCAAGCTAGGGAACCCAGGTGAACGCCGCGCCATCGCCATGTCACGTCCAGATGAATGATGGGTAATCTTCGGGCGCAGAGACGACGACCGATGACCGGGTGGGCGCCATGAGCACGGACGATGCAGTTGTGGATGTCCCCGCCACCGATGAGTGGCAGCGGCTGGTCGGGCACTTCGAGTCGATCCGCCACCGACACCTCCGCCAGTTCTTCGCCGACGATCCCGGGCGCGGCACCCGCATGACGGTGACCGCCGGCGACCTGTACCTCGACTACTCGAAGCACCGGGCCACCGCCGAGACCATGGCGGCCCTGATGGAGTGGCCCGGCGGGCAGGGGTCGAAGAGCGCCGCGACGCCATGTTCGCCGGCCGGCGCGTGAACAACACCGAGGACCGGGCCGCACTCCATGTGGCGCTGCGGCTGCCGAGGGGCACCCGCCTCGAGGTCGACGGCCGGGACGTGGTGGCCGACGTCCACCGGGTGCTCGACCGGATGGGAGAGGTGGCCGAGGCCGTCCGCTCGGGCCGGTGGACCGGCTCGACCGGTCGGCGGATCACCGCGGTGGTCAACATCGGCATCGGTGGCTCCGACCTCGGCCCGGCCATGGCCTACGAGGCGCTGCGCGACTATGCCACCCCGGAGATCGGGTGCCGGTTCGTGTCCAATGTCGATCCGGTCGACCTCTACGCCAAGACCCGCGATCTCGACCCCGCCGCCACGCTCTTCGTGGTCAGCTCCAAGACGTTCACCACGCTGGAGACGCTGACCAATGCCGCCGCCGCCCGTCGATGGCTGCTCGACGGGCTCGGGGCGGGGGACGAGGCGGTGGCCCGCCACTTCGTGGCCGTGTCGACCAACGAGCGGGCGGTCACGGAGTTCGGCATCGATCCGGCCAACATGTTCGGCTTCTGGGACTGGGTGGGAGGCCGGTACTCCTACGACTCCGCCATCGGCTTCTCGTTGATGGTGGCCATCGGCCCCCGTGCCTTCGCCGACATGCTGGAGGGGCTCCACACCATCGACCGGCACTTCGCCACCGCGCCGCTCGAGGTCAACATGCCCGTCATCCAGGGCATGCTCAACGTCTGGTACGGCAACCTTTTCGGAGCCGAGACCCATGCCGTGCTTCCCTACAGCCAGCGCCTGGCCCGGTTCCCCGCCTACCTGCAACAGCTGACCATGGAGTCAAACGGGAAGTCCGTCCGCCGGGACGGGTCCCCGGTGTGGGGCCAGACCGGTGAGGTCTTCTGGGGCGAGCCGGGGACCAACGGCCAGCACGCGTTCTACCAGCTCATCCACCAGGGGACCCGGCTGGTCCCCGCCGACTTCATCGGATTCGGCCGGTCGACCCACGAGGCCGGCGGGCAACAGGACCTGCTGATGTCCAACTGCTTCGCCCAGGCCAAGGCCCTGGCCTTCGGCCGGACGGCGGCGGAGGTGGCGGCGGATGGTACCCCGCCCGCCCTGGTGCCCCACAAGGTGATGGCGGGCAACCATCCGAGCTCGACCATCGTCGCCCCCGAGCTGACGCCCTCGGTGCTCGGCCAGCTGGTGGCCCTCTACGAGCACACCGTCTTCACCGAGGGGACGGTGTGGGGCATCGACTCCTTCGACCAGTGGGGGGTCGAGCTCGGGAAGGTGATGGCCCGTCAGTTGGCCCCCGTCCTCGCCGACGACGGGGAGCCTGACCTCAGCGGGCAGGACGGCTCGACCGCCGCCCTGGTCCGCCGCTACCGCTCGCTGCGCCGCTCCGGGTGAGTGGCCCGGCTCCCGCGGTCAGGCTGAGGCCAGCGCCCTCCACAGGGCGCGGTAGTTGGGATAGGTGAGCTCGTCGGTTATGTAGCCGGCCCGCACCAGCTCGTCGTGGAAGGCGGGCAGGTTGCGGAACGGGACCCCCATGTCCACGTGGTGGGCCAGGTGCAGGCCGGTGTTGTAGGGCACGAACCAGAACCGGGCCGGCAGTGTCTGGCGCACGTTGTGGGTGGTCACCCGCCGGTCGGGGCTGGCCTCGAGCCCGCCGTGCTCGGCGATGGCACGGAGCCGGTTGATCACCCGCCACTGGGTCATCCACGGCAGCCACCACAGCAGCGGGTAGATCCACCAGCGGCCGGTTGCCGCCCAGAGCACCGCCCACAGGACGGCCTGCACCCCGAGGATCGACAGGGACACCGGCCGGAACGACGGGTTCTTCAGGGCCTTGAACAACGGGGTGAAGTTCTTCCACCCCGAGATGCCCACCGCGTCGCGCAGCAGGCGTCGGGCGAAGGTGCGCCGGTCACACCGGTATCCGCCGTAGAAGGCCATGTCCGGCTCGCGGGGCCCGAACTCCTCTTTGTGGTGGGCGAAGTGGCCCCGCCGGTAGATGGAGATGGGGGTCCAGGTCGGGTAGGCGACCAACCAGGTGCCCGACCCAGTCGTTGGCCCGCTTGTTGGTGAAGAGGAGCTTGTGGGCCGCCTCGTGCATGAGGATGGCGAACCGGGCGTACATCGGGCCCATGAGGACGAAGGCGGCCAGGTAGGCCACGCGGGTTGCCGATCCACACCGCGCCGCCGATGATCACCGCCACCCACAGCCAGACCCCGGCCACGCTGAGGGCGTTGCGCAGGTCGGCGATGCGGCGGAGCCCGGCGCGGAGCTCGGGCAGGGCCATCCCGTTGTCCATCAGCCGATCGGTCGGGAGGACCTCGGGCCGGGCCGTCCGATCGGCCACCATGGTGATCGCCATGTGTGGCATATTACAGATATCGGACAAGTGATGCAAGAGCGTAATGCGCCGCTGACGGCCCGGTCGGTTCTGGCCAGCGCGCTCCTGGGTGAGGACCCACCGGAGCTGCCGGTCGCCCATCTGGTCCATCTGGCCGGCCTGTTCGGGATCAACGAGAACCGCACCCGGGTGGCCCTGAGCCGAATGGCCGCGGCCGGGGAGGTGTCCACCGACGGGGCCGGCCGCTACCGGCTGGCCGGTCACCTCCTCGAGCGCCAGTCCCGCCAGGTGACCAGTCGCCGCGGGGAGACCCGGCCATGGCGCGGCGGATGGCGGATGGCGGTGGTCACCGCCTCGGGCCGTGCCGCCGATGACCGTTCGGCCCGCCGGAAACGGCTGGTCCAGGCCCGGTTGGCGGAGCGCCGCGAGGGGGTGTGGCTGCGACCCGACAACATCGACCTCGAACCGGACCCGGCCGACGACGCCGACATCGAGCTTTTCACCGGGCAGCCCGACGGGGACGGCGGGGCCCTGGCCGCCCGGCTGTGGGACCTCGAGGGCTGGGCGCTCCGGGCCGCGGACCTGGTCCGGGAGCTCGAGGTCCACCCCCCGGCCGATCCGGCGGATCTGGCCCCCGGGTTCGTCCTGTCGGCGTCCGTGCTCCGCCACCTGCAGGGCGACCCGCTGCTCCCCGAGCTGCTCCTGCCGGCCGGATGGCCCGGCCCGGCGCTGCGGGCGTCCTATGACCGATGGGACCGGCAGTACCGCCAGGTGCTGGCCACCTGGGGCCGTTCGGCTGAGCCCGGCGGCACCGGTCTCCTCCCCGCCCCGGAGGGGGGCCGTAGGATCGTCTGATCCGGCCCGGACCTGCCCGCACGGTCCCGCCCCTCGTCGATCGCGACCCCTGGAGGACCGATGACCCAACCCAGCGAGGCCCTGCCGTTCGGCGGCAGGGTGGCGGTGATCACCGGGGCGGCGAGGGGGCAGGGTCGCAGCCACGCCGTGGAGCTGGCCCGGTTGGGAGCGGACGTCGCCGTGTGCGACCTCGGCCGCGACCTCGCCAGCGTCGGCTATCCCCTGGGCACCGCAGACGACCTGGCCGAGACGGCCCGCCTGGTCGAGGAGCAGGGGCGGAGGTGTGTGTCGGCCCTGGCCGATGTGCGGGACCTCGGGGCGGTGCTCGCATTCGTCGACGGCGCCCAGGAGGAGCTGGGCTCGGTGGACGTGCTGGTGGCCAACGCCGGCGTCTCGACCGTGGGCTCGATCTGCACCATGGGCGCCACCGAGTGGAGCGAGACGGTCGACACCAACCTGACCGGGGTGTTCAACGCCATGCGGGCGGCCGCCCCGCACATGCGCCGCCAGCGCCGGGGGCGGATCATCGGGATCTCGTCGATGATGGGCCGCTCGTCCAACGCGGGCATCCCCGCCTATGTGGCCTCCAAGTGGGGGGTGATCGGGCTGTGCAAGTCGGTGGCCCTGGAGCTCGCCGCCTTCGGGGTCACGGTGAACGCGGTGGCGCCGGGCAACGTGTCGACGCCCATGATCCACAATGACGTCCTCTACCGCTTGATGCGCCCCGACCTCGAGCACCCGGCTCGCGAGGACGTGGTCGAGGGGATGGCCGCCCTCCACGCCCAGCCGGTGCCGTGGATCGAGCCCGAGGAGATCACCGCCGCCGTGGTCTTCTTGGCCTCGGAGGCCGCCCGGCACATCACCGGCTCGGTGATCGACGTGGACGCGGGGGCCTCGGCCCGGTTCACCGGCTGAGAGGCGCCCCGGCGCCCGGTCGGCGCCGGGCGGTCACTGGCGGGCCATGGCGGAGCGCTCCTCGCCCGCGGCCGCGGCGGTGCCGTCGCCGGGCCCCGGGCCGAGGAGGGCCACATCGAGCCTCTGCAGCCGGCCTTCGAAGGGGAAGTGGCCGGTGTAGCGCTCACTGACCGGTGATCCGTGGTCGTAGCCGATGCTCGGGCCGACGCTCGAGTACATGGTCATGGCGAACGGGACGGCCAGGCTGCCGCTGGGCCCGCCGTCGACCACCAGGGTGGCGTCCGCACCCTTCCCGGTCCGGCGGAACCGGACCCCGACCACCGAGGTGCCGACCGGCACCGCCGCGTCCGACTCCACGATGTGGTGGTCCCCGAAGCAGTTGTAGTCGAGGACCAACCGGTCGTCCTGGACGAACAGGCTGATCCCCGAGTTCTCGGTTCCGGACGCGTAGAGGACACCGGCCGCGCCGGCGGGCCGGTCGATGGTGGCGTCCATGTCCCAGCCGCGTCCTCCGAGGGCCGGGGCGACCTGCGCCGGTAGCGGGGAGACGGGAGGGAAGTACGAGTACCGGCGGTCGGAGGGATGGGGCGACCGGTCGCGGTAGCGGTTGGAGAAGAGCTCGATGGTCCGATCGTCCAGGGGGAGCACCCCGTACTCCTCGGCCTCGCGCCACCACTGCTCGACCAGCTCGGCCACCTTGTCGGGCATGGCGGCGGCCAGGTTGCGGCACTCGGATCGGTCCTCGGTCAGGTGGTAGAGCTCCCAGTCGTCCTCGTCGAAGTCGGTCCCTGGCTGGTGCCGGGTCACCGCCTTCCACCCGTCGGCATAGATGGCCCGGTGGCCCATCATCTCGAAGTACTGGACATCCTTGCGGCCCGGCGCGGTCGGGGTGTCGAAGGTGTAGCGCATGGAAACACCGGACACCGGGATCTGCTCGTACCCCCGGTAGATGGAGGGGGGCTCGACCCCGAGTGTCTCGTAGATGGTGGGGACGACGTCGTTCACGTGGTGGAACTGGTCGCGCAGGCTGCCGCCGTCGGAGATGCGCGCCGGCCAGTGGACGATGAGCGGCACGTGCACCCCGCCCTCGTGGGTGTTCTGCTTGTACCACTTGAACGGCGTGTTGCCCGCCTGGGCCCAGCCCCACGGGTAGTTGGAGTGGCTGTGGGGGCCGCCGATGTCGTCGATGCGCCCGACCGCCTCGTCGGGCGTCTCGACCAGGAAGTTGAAGTACTTCATCTCGTGCATCACCCCGAAGGGCCCCCCTTCCTGGCTGGCCCCGTTGTCGGACAGCAGCACCAAGAGGGTGTTGTCGAGCTGGCCCAGTTCGTCGAGGGCGGCCACCAGGCGGCCGATCTGGGCGTCGGTGTGCTCGAGGAAGGCGGCGAAGGCCTCCTGCAGGCGGGCGGCCAGCCGGCGGTGGTTCTCGGGGAGGGTGTCCCAGGCCTCGACCCCGGGGTTGCGCGGCGCCAGCTCGGTGCCGGCGGGGAGCAGCCCCATCTCCAGCTGGCGGGCGAACCACTTGTCGCGGGCCACGTCCCACCCGTCGTCGAAGCGTCCCCGGTACTTCGCCAGGTACGAGGCGGGCGCCTGGTGGGGCGCGTGCTGGGCGCCGAATGCCAGGTAGGTGAAGAAGGGGCGGTCGGGGCGGATCGACGTGGTGTCGTGGATGAAGCCGATGGCGTGGTCCACCAGGTCCTCGCTCAGGTGGTAGCCCTCCTCGGGGGTGGCCGGGGGCTCGACGCAGTGGTTGTCGTAGACCAGCTCCGGATAGAACTGGTCGGTCTCCCCCTCGAGGAACCCGTAGTAGCGGTCGAAGCCGCGCTGGCACGGCCACTGGTCGTAGGGACCCGCCGCCGACGCGTTCTCCATGCCGCAGAGGTGCCACTTCCCGACCGCGAAGGTGGCATAGCCCTCGTCCCTCAGGACCTCGGCCACGGTGGCGGCGTGGTTGGTGATGTGCCCGCGCATGTGCGGGTACCCGGAGTCGAAGTTGGACAGGGAGCGCATGCCCACCGTGTGGTGGTTCCGGCCGGTGAGCAGGGCGGCCCGGGTGGGGGAGCAAAGGGGGGTCACGTGGAAGTTGGTGTAGCGGAGGCCTCCGGCGGCCAGGCGGTCGATGTGGGGGGTGGCCAGGTCGGATCCGAAGCAGCCGAAGTGGGAGAAGCCGGTGTCATCGAGGAGGACGAGCACCACGTTGGGGGCGTCCTCACCCGGGTGGGGGGGCGTGGGCCACCAGGGCGTCGACTCGCTCTGGAGCCGCTCGATCGCACCCTCGAAACGGTCGTGGCTCACGATCTCGATCCCCCTTCTCGTGTTGTCGGCGGTCCCGGTGATCGACCGGGGGTACCGGCGGTCGTTGGCCAAACTTCTGGCATGTGACATGACAGTATGGGGTCGCGACCAGCGTGTCCAGCCGTCCTTTCGGCCCGTGCCCGCCGTGGTGTCGTGCCGCGGCACAATCTCGTCGGTGAGCCCGAGGACCCCGACCGAGCGATCCCTGACCCGGGCGCGGCTCGACGCCCAACTGCTCAGCGGCCCCCGGGCCGCCGGCACCGAACAGGTCCTCGAACGACTGCTCGCCGTGCAGGCCCAGGACCGGCGGGGGGCACGGTTGGCCGTCCGGGCCAGGTCCGGGGTCCGCAGCGCCGACGACGTGGACCAGGCGCTGACCGGCCGGCGCACCGCGCTGGTGACCTGGCTCAACCGGGGAACGCTTCACCTGGTGGCCGCCGAGGACTACTGGTGGCTGCACCCGATCACGACACCCCAGCTGCGCACGGGCAACGAACGGCGGCTCCGCCAGGAGGGCCTCGACCCCTCCGACGCCCACCGGGGGATCGACATCGTGACCGAGGCGGTGAGCACCGGGGGGCCCCGGAGCCGGGAGGAGCTGAAGGGCCTGCTCGATGCCGCCGGGGTCCCGACCGGAGGGCAGGCGCTCGTGCACCTCCTGTTTGCCGCCTCACTGCGCGGCCTGATCGTGGGCGGTCCGGTCCGTGACGGCCGGCAGCTCTTCGCCGACGTGCCCAGGTGGCTGGGCCCGGCGCCGGCGCCCATCGGGAAGTCCGAGGGCCTGGCCCGCCTGGCACGGCGTTATCTTGCCGGGCACGGGCCGGCGAGTGCCGCCGACCTGGCCCGTTGGGCCGGGATCGGACTGGGCCAGGCGCGCTCGGGCCTGGCCTCGCTGGCCGACGAGGTCGTCGCCGGTCCGGACCGGCTGTTCGCGCTGGCCGATCGGGGCCCACCGGCCCCCCTTCCCGGGCCCCGGCTGCTCGGGTCCTTCGACCCCGTCCTCCACGGGTGGGTCGACCGCAGTCCGTTGCTCGGTCCCCACCGGGGCGTCGTCACCGTCAACGGGATCTTCCGGGCCACGGCACTGGTGGGCGGCCGGGTGGTCGGCACCTGGCGGATGGTCGGGGGCGGGGTCCGCCTGGACCTCCTGGAGGAAGTCAACCGGTCGGGCCTGGCCGCCCTGGAACGGGACGCCCGGTTGGTGGCCGGCTTCCTCGGGATGTCCGGGGGGTCGGGCCCCGCGCTCACGGTCGAGGCGCCACCGCCCCGGTCCGGGTGAGCGCCGGGGCGCAGACCGGCGCTGCCCACGCCGAGGGGCGGGCAGGCCAGGTCAGGCCAGGATCTCCGCCCAGCCCGTTCCCACCGGTGACATGAACACGGTGGTGAGCCGCATCGACTGGTGGAGCCAGACCCCATCGACCCGGAGGTATTCGTCGTCCTCGAATCCGCACATCCAGTAGGAGGAGCCGTCGCCGCGGCGACAGGGACTGAGGAGGTCCCATCTGCCCGTGGCCCGGTCGCCGTCCACCCGGATCCGCGGCCCGACGAACAGGTGCCGGGCGAAGTCGAGCGTGGGCCGGCAGAGACGGTCGGCAATGGCGGTGCGCCCGGTGACGGACCCGAGACCGGGACCGCCGTCCCAGGTCCCATCGGCGGTGAACAGGGCGGCGACCCTTGTGGCGATGTGCTCCAGCTCGGCGTCGTCGACGACACCGCCCGCGGAGAACCGTTGATCGACCAGCTCCCCGTACTCAGCCTTCAGGGCCTGGATCTCGAGCACGGACTCACTGGCGTCGACCCGCCGGCGGAGCAGGGCCACCTCGCCCGCCAGCTGCTCGATGGTGGGCATGGCTGACTCCTTCCGCTGGCCGGCCGTCGGGCCCCCTGGCGACCGAGGTCCCGGCAGTGCCTCAGGCCGCCTTCTCCAGGATGTGGACGCCGCAGGCCGAGCCCAGGCCGATGACATGGGTCATCCCCACCTTGGCCCCGGGGATCTGGCGGTCGCCGGCCTCCCCCCGCAGATGGGTCGCCACCTCCCAGACGTTGGCAATGCCGGTGGCGGCGATGGGGTGGCCCTTGGACTCGAGGCCCCCGGAGACGTTCACCGGCATCGAGCCGTCACGCCATGTCGCTCCCGAGTTGAAGAAGTCCACGGCGCCGCCGGTCTCACACAGCATCAGGTTGTCGTAGTGCACCAGCTCGGCGGTGGCGAAGCAGTCGTGGAGCTCGACCAGATCGAGGTCGGTCGGCCCGACCCCGGCCTGCTCGTACGCCTGGGTGGCGGCGTTCCGGGTCAGGGTGTTCACGTCGGGAAGGATCTGGCACGACTCCTCCCAGGGGTCGGTGGTCAGGATGGACGCTGAGATCTTCACCGCCCGGCGCCGCTGCTCCGGCGACAGGGTCTTCAGCCGGGCGCCGCTCACGACCACCGCCGCCGCGGCGCCGTCGCAGTTGGCCGAGCACATCGGCCGGGTGTTCGGGTAGGCGATCATGATGTCGCCCATGATCTCTTCCAGGCTCATCTTCTTCGAGTAGGCGGCCAGGGGATTGAGGGTGGAGTGGGAGTGGTTCTTCTCGCTGATCTTGGCGAACAGTTCGAAACTGGTGCCCCCGTAGCGGTGGCCGTACTCCATGCCGATCTGGGCGAAGACCCCCGGCATGATCTCCGTCCCGATGCGGCCGTCGACCGGGGCCACGGCCCCGTAGCGACCGGACGGGCTCCAGGTCCCCGAGTCCTCTTTGCGGTTGCCCCCGGACAGGAGCCCGGCCCCCGAGAGCTTCTCCACCCCGAAGGCCAGCCCCATGTCGGTCTCGCCCGCCTTGACCGCCATGCACGCCACCCGCAGCGCAGTGGCTCCGGTGGCGCAGGCGTTGGCCACGTTGTAGACGGGGATCCCGGTCTGGCCCAGCTGCTTCTGCAATTGCTGGCCGATGCCGGCGTTGGCGGCCATCAGGTTGCCGGCACCGATCACCCCCATGTCCCGCATCTCGACGCCGCCGTCGGCCAGGGCGCCGAGAACGGCCTCCGAGGCCAGGTCGACCAGGTCCATGTCGGGATGCTTGCCGAACTTCGTCATGTGGATGCCCAGGATCCACAGGTCATCAGACGCCATCTTCTTCAACCTCCCATGGGTTCGAAGCCGAATCCGACGGCTTCGGTGCCGTTGTCGTCAGTACCGATGACCTGGGTGGCCAGCCGCACCGGCATGCCCAGTGTGACGTGGTCCGGATCGGGCTCGACGTTGATCAGGTTGGCCCGCACGCTGGTGCCCTCGCAGTCGACCAGGGCGGCGACGTAGGGGACGGGCACCCCCGGGGCGGCGAAGGCCACGATGGTGAACGCCCTGACCTCGCCCTTGTTGGAGACGGCGACCTTGGTGAACTCGGTGCGGCCGCAGTTGGCGCAGGCGTTGCGCCGGTCGAAGAACCGGGCGCCGCAGGCCGTGCATTCGTTCGCCGTCAGGTGGGGGTCGTCCCCCAGCTCCAGATAGTTGACCAACGGGATCTGCTCGGCCATCGTCCTTTCCATCCTCCTCCGGATCGAATGCCGCCACCGTAGCGGGTGGGTCGATTTTCCTGCTAGTCCGCACCATGGCGGTGGCCGGCGCACGGCAGGGCCGTTGGCGGGAGCGCAGGCAACGGCTACCGTCTGGCCGACGGAGGAGGTCCGATGATCGAGCAGGTGGTCGACAGGTGGCACGCCTACCTTCGAGGCCGGCTCCCCGGCGGCCTCGACGGGCTCCTCGACGACGACGTGGTCTTCTACTCGCCCATCGTGTTCACGCCCCAGGAGGGCAAGGCCGTCACCAAGCTCTACCTCGAGGCGGCGGCAAAGACGCTCCCCGGGGACCCGGCCCAGGCATCGGGCGGCGCGGACGAACCTGGCCGGGGCGGGTTCCGCTACACGAGGTCGGTGATGACCGGCGACACCGCGGTGCTCGAGTTCGAGACCACGCTCGAGGGGAAGCACGTGAACGGCGTCGACATCATCCGCTGCAACGACCGGGGGCGGATCGTCGAGTTCCGGGTGATGATCCGGCCTCTGCAGGCGGTCAATCTGGTGCACCGGCAGATGGCCGTCGCCCTCGGCCGGACGGCATCGCCCGGCTGACCGAGCTGCCTGGTGGGCGCCGGCGGCCCGGAAGGTCAATACCCCCCGGTGCAGCCGTTCTGGTCCGGTGCCGCATTCGGATTGCCCCAGTAGCGCGTGGCGAAGGCCACGGCCACCCGGATCTGCTGCTCAGGGGTGGCGTCGGCGGCATCGCCCGGGTACCCGAACGTGTTGAACAGGGACCAGTTGGCATGGCTGAATCCGAGGCCGCCGCTGAAGATGCTCCCCGGGACGTTCCACTGGCCGCCCTCCTCGCAGACGTTGACCCTGCTCCACGCGGCGCGCTGGTAGTCGGTGACGCCGTCGGCCGAAGCGCCGGTGGCAGCCGTTGGCGGGCTGTAGACCGTGCTCCCCCCGAGCGAGCCGTAGAAGCCGGCACTCCCGAAGGTGAAGATGCCGCCGTCGGAGGCCACCGTCAGGTAGCCGCCACTGGTGGATGACATGCCGATGACCGGCTTGTTCAGCTGCTGGCCGCCGGTTGAGCCGTAGAAGGGGATGTAGCCGAACGTGTAGATCCCGCCGCTGGCCGTCGCCAGCCGGTAGCCGAATCCGCTGGCGGTGATCCCGACCGCCAGCTCCCCGGCCGGCGCACCCCCCTCATAGCGGGCGTCCCCGAAGGCGAAGACGGCTCCGTTGAGGGCGGCCTCCCAGTAGCCCCGGCCGTCCGGCGTCGACGCGATGCCCACGATCGCGCTGGTCGGGGACATGCCCGTCGCCGAGCCGTGGAACTGGGCGTCCCCGAAGGCGAAGACCCCGCCGTCGGATGCGACGAGCCAGTAGCCGCCACCGTCGGGAGTGGAATCGATGCCGACGATGGGCTGGTTGAGGTGGATCGCCCCCATCGACCCGAGGAACTGGGCGTCCCCGAAGGCGAACACCCCGCCGTCGCTGGCGACCTCCCAGTAGCCGCGCCCGTCGGACGTGGGTGTGAGGCCCACGATCGGCGCGTTGAGATGGAGCGATCCCGTCGAGCCGTAGAAGCCGGCCCCTCCGAAGGCGAAGACCCCTCCGTCGGAGGCGCCTTCCCAGTAGCCGTGTCCGTCAGGGGTGGAGGCGACGGCGACGATCGGTGCATTGAGCACCATGCCCGCGCCGGTGGGCGGGGCGGCTGCCGCGCGGCCGACCGCCGCCGATGAGGGTGGACAGGAGGGTTGCGGCCACCGCCCCGGTGGCACCGGCGGCGCGGCGGCGGGTGTTCCCGGCTCGCCGGCGGGTGCGGTCCGGGGGAACGGGCAGTCTTCGAACAGGGGTATGACAAAGAGAGGTTGATGAATGCATCGTGGGTTGACTTTCCTTGGGTCGGTCAGGTCGGATCGCATGGCGGGCCGATCTGGCTCACTTCTGGTTAGGTGGACCCCACGTCTGAGCATTCAACGCCCCAGCCGAGCACCGGGAAGGGTGGTACGGCCTGGCTACGACAGCCGGGTGTGCTAGCGGGTGATTACGTCCGGAGTGGATTGGTGGTTACGTCGTTGTCTCCTCGGCCGGCCGGTCCGACGTCGGTCATCGTGTGGTGACCGACGGGGTGTCCCCAACCTCCCGGTGCGGGGTGGACCGACGGGTACCCTGGTTTCAGACGGCAGCACTGTACCGGCGGCCCCGGGGGATGTGAATTCGGCCCACCTCCCCGCCACCGTGCCCGCCGACCTCCGCGGCGGAGGGTGCCGGCGGTGGGAGATGACAACCTCCAGTTCAGGCCCCCATATTCGGACGATCTCACTGCTGCTCGGACCCCTCGGAGCCGGTGTGGCGGTGCAACCACTCTCCGTGTCGAGCGGCCGGGACTGGAGTGGGATCGGCCCCGGGAGCGCCTGCTAGTTTCTCGACCGGCCGACAAGGTGGTGATGGTGTTCGCACACAACGGCGACGTCGAGATCTTCTACGAGACCTTCGGTGCGGAGGACGGCCCGCCGCTGCTGATGGTGAACGGCCTCGGCAGCCAGAGCATCAATTATCGCTCCGAGATGTGTGAGCGCTTCGCCTCGACCGGTCTCTTCGTCATCCGCTACGACAACCGGGACGTCGGGAGGTCGACCAAGTTCGCCGGCGAGGCGCCCGACGTCGCCGCCGCGGTCCGGGCCGTGGCCACCGGCCGGCCGGTCGCGGCCCCCTACCTCCTCTCCGACATGGCCGGCGACGGGTTGGCCGTCCTCGACGACCTCGCCATCGGACGCGCCCATGTGATGGGAGCGTCGATGGGAGGGATGATCGTCCAGACCATGGTCATTGAGCACCCCGAGCGCGTCCTCACTATGACCTCGCTCATGTCGACCACGGGCGATCCCGACGTCGGTCAACCCACGCCGGAGGCGCGGCGCTTGCTGCTGGCACCACCGCCTGTCGACCGCGAGACGTACGTCGCCGCCCAGCTGGCCGCGGCAGCCACCTGGGGCAGCCCGACCTGCTTCGACCCGGAGCGACTGACGGCCAACGCCGTCGAGGCCTTCGATCGATGCTTCGACCCGGCCGGCACCGCCCGCCAGCTGGTGGCGGTCCTGGCCTCCGGATCCCGGACCGAGGACCTTCGGGGGGTCCACCGGCCGACACTGGTGGTGCACGGTGACGCGGACAACCTGATCGACCCGAGCGGGGGGCGCCGGACGGCAGACGCCATCCCCGGCGCCGGGTTCGTCCTGGTGGAGGGGATGGGCCACGACTACCCGCCCCGCTACTGGGACCGCCTGGTGGGGCTGGTGAGCAGCCATTGCGCCCAGGTCCCCGCATGAGCCGCGCACCGTCCCGCCGATGACCGGCGGGGCCGGGCCCGACCGGGGGCCGCCGCCCACTGCCGGCGGCCGGTTCCTGTGGCGGTCGGCACCTACCTGTGCCAGCATGCTCTCCAAGTTTCCGGACGACGGGCGGGGGACCGGGTTTCGGAAAGGCGGCCTTGGGCGTGAGCGACGTTTCGCGGGGCGAGGGTTGGTGGCTGGCCTCAGATCTCAAGTGGTACCCGCCAGAGTTGGCTGAAGGAGTCGCCCCGCCGTCCGTCCCCTCCCTCCCCGAGTCGGTCCCCGAAGGGGAGCCCGGTCCGTCCGATCCCCGAGCCGGAGTGCCCGCCGCCGGTCCGCCTCCATCCGACCCGCCATCCGACCCACCATCCGACCCGCCATCCGACCCACCATCCGACCCGCCATCCGACCCACCGCCATCCGGCGCGCCGCACGAGGCCGGCGGGAGGAACGGGCAGAACTCGCGCCGGAGCAGACGGCTCCTCGTCGCCGGCCTGGTCCTGGCGTTGGTGCTCGCCGGCGGAGGGGCCGCACTCGCCTTCCGGAGTTCAGGCCGTCCCCCTGCCAGCGGCACCGCCGACCTGCCGTTCTCCGGGGAGACGGCTCACGGTCCGGTGGACACGAAACCCGCCCCCTCCCCGAATGGCACCGCCCGCCCGCCCCACATCACGACCGCCATCCACCGGACCGCGGTGGCCGACTCCCATCCGTGCTGCAGAGTCCCCGCGGTCGTGGGCGAACAGTTCGTCAATGCCGAATCGGATGTCTACACGGCCCACCTCGCTCCGGTGGAGACCTACGGGACGGCGGCCGACTGTGCGGGCGTCCGGGTCCCCGCGAGGACCTTCGTGATCGGACGGGAGGCCCCGGTCCAGGGTTCGCTGGTGGCTGAGGGGTCGACGGTCGACCTCATCTTCTGCGACGGCTCCAACCCGGCCTGAGCGGCCCGTCATCCACCGGGCCCCGGTGGCGGTCGATCCCCGGTGGCCAGGCCGCCACGGTCAGCGGAAGTCGAATGCGACCTTGATGGCACCGGACTCGGTCTGGGTGGCAAGGGCGGTGAAGGCCTCGCGCCACTCCGACAGCCGGAAGGTGTGGGTGAGCATGCCGGACAGGTCGACCCGGCCGTCCGACACCAACTCGAGGAAGTGGGCCATTGCGTGCCGGCGGACGCCGTCGACCTCCTCGATGCCGAAGGCGTTCGACCCGACCCAGGAGATCTCCTTGAAGTAGAGCGGCGACCACTCCCAGCGGGCCGGGGGGTTCACGCCGCTCTTGACCAGGGTTCCCCGGGCCCGCAGCAGGCGCACCGCCACCTCCGAGCTCTCGGTGGTCCCGACCGTGTCGTAGACGACGTCGATGCCCGCCGGGGTGGGCCATCGGCAGCCCGTACGGGGTCGGCTGCAGCACGCCACCCGACCAGGCGGCCGCCTCCTCGATGACCGACTGGGCCGGCTCCCAGTCCACCACCTCGGCGCCGAGGGCCCGGACCAGCGCGGCCTGGGAGGGATGCCGGGCCACCACGAGCACGGCCACCTCGGGGTGGAGCGCCCGGAGGATGGCGGTGGCCGTCACCCCCAGGGCACCGGCTCCGTAGACCAGGGCGCGGCCGCCCGGCGGTGGTGGATGGCGGGTCACCGAGTGGAGCGAGACGGAGAAGGGATCGGCCAGCACCGCGGTCTCGTCGGGGATCCCGTCCGGCACGGGGATCAGCATCGAGTCGTGGGCCGGCAGGTAGTCGGCGAACCCGCCCGGCGCGTCCTTGCACGTCCCGATGTGGATGCCCGCGGCCAGGGGCCCCTCGGTGAAGTGCCAGCAGGTGCTCAGATCGCCGGCCCGACACGCCGGACAGGGCGGGTCGACCCCCCTCGGGGCGCAGGAGAGCCACGGGTTGAGGACGACACGCTGGCCGATCTCCAGCCCTGTGGCGGCCGGACCCAGCTCGCTGACCTCGGCGACGACTTCGTGGCCCATCACCATCGGGAACGAGAACAGCGTGGCCAGGGCGCTGTCGTTGTAGGCGTCGGTGAAGTCCCCGAAGACCTGCTTGGACTCGGAGCCGCAGATGCCGGTGAGCCGGGTCCTCGCCACCGCCCAGTCGTGGCGAACCGGCCGGGGCCGGTCGGTCTCGATCAGCCGCATGGGCACCGCGGCCAACCCCTCGAGCAGCGGATTCGACGGATCGGGCGCCTCCCACCGGTCGGGCCTCACCCCCCAGAGCAGTGCCTGCATGCCGTCCTCCTCCTTGCGGAGCCCCCGGGCCACGGTAGTGCTCCGTCCTGCGGCCGTTCTAGAAGGCCGTGCTGCAGTAGGGCGCCTCGTCCGTGCCGAAGAAGACGTCGGCCCTCGCCGCCGCCCCCGGCCGGAGCTCCTCGATCAGGCCGGCGCGGACCAGCGCCGAGCAGGTGACCCCTCCCAGCAGGACGCTGCCCAGCTCGGCCGGTCCGAGGGCCAGGCCGATCGGCTGCCCGGGACCCGCCGCGGAACAGGATGCCCCGTCCGGTCCACCTTCGACCCACCAACGACCACTGTTCCAGGGGCACCGGGGATCGGTGACGGCGATGCCGAGGTGATCCGCGATCCGGTAGCGGCGGGCGCCCAGGGCGGCGGGCACGTCGATCGGCCGCACCCAGAGCCAATCCCTGGTGTACCCCGTCTCGAGCTGGCGCACGTCCTCGAGCAGCCAGCGGAGGTCGTCGGCGACCGGACGGTTCTCGAAGGTCACGGTCTCGACCAGGTCGAGGCCGAAGAGATAGTCGACCATCCCGGCCCGGGAGCCCGGCGTGAGGCCGATCAGGCTCTCGACGATCAGGTGGTTGCGGGCGATGCCCCGGTCCCAGTCCGTGGCAACCCGGTAGACGCTGTAGGCGTCGTCCCCGTCGGGACCACGGCGCACGGCCACGAACCGTCCCTTGTTGTCTGCGGCCTCCGCCGGCCGCAGGTGGAGCTCCCACCATTCGGCGGGGCGGCGGAGGTCACCGGGCTGGGCCCGCCGGGCCCGATCGTAGAGGGGGCCGAGGACGTCGGCGGCGTCGGGCGGCAGGAGGATCCGGAACTCGGCGGGTCCGGGAACGGACCGGAGCCGGCATCCACGTCGACGGATCGTGTGCCAGGCGCTGGTGGTCGCCGGGCCGTATCCGAAGCGCCGGTAGATCCCCCCTTCGCTGGCGGTCAGTGCGGCGAGGGGCTCACCGCGGTCACGGAGGTCGGACAACTGGTGGTCCATCATCCGGCGGAGGAGGCCCCGCCGCCGGTGGGTGGGCAGCACGCCGACGAGGGTCACGGCCCCGACCGGTGCCGTCGTCGTCCCCGGCAGCGTCAGGTCCGATGCGAACGAGGCCGCCGTCCCGACCAGGCGGCTCCCGTCGAAGGCGGCCAGGCCGCGGTCCAAGGTGAACCCGCCCCGCAGGGCCCCGACGGCTTCGTCGCCCACGGTCTCGCCGAAGCTGGTCATGAAGGCCCGGGCGAATGCCGGGAACTCCTGTTCGGACACGGGCCGAACCTCGAAGGTCACGGCTCTTGTCTAGCTCGCATCGGGCGCGCTCGTCCCCGGTCGTCCCGCGTGGACCCGGCGACCGCGGGGCCGTCTGGTGCCCGGGGGGCGCCACTCCGGCCACCAGCCGATCCGCCGTACAATGAGGCCATGATGTACTACGGCCACGCCTCGTGGATCGCCCTGGTGATCTTCGGCGGCATGTTCGCCATTCGGTACCTCTCCTCGCAGCGACGCCGGGACCAGCAGCAGGGTCGCGGGCACCCACACGGCGACCCGAGGACCAGCAGCTCGTTCACCGGGCCCGGCCGGCGGGTCCCCGGCTCGCGGATCGCAGCCGATCCCGGAGGTACGGCGGCCACCGGATCGTCGGGTACCGCACCCGGCTGGTTCGCCGACCCCTTCGTCAAGCACGAACAGCGGTACTGGTCGGGAACGCAGTGGACCGAGCACGTGACCGACGGGGGCGTGCCCGGGACGGATCCGCCGCCGCGCCCCGGCGGGTACGACGCCGGCTAGGTGCAGTGACGGCCGGGTCGACGTCGCCGCCGGGCCCGGGAGCGATTGGCCACGTCCAGGTCCACTTCGCCATCGACGACGCCGACAGGGCCGACGCCATCGTCGGGTCGCTCTTGGCCGGACACCTCGTGGCGTGCGGACAGAGGAGCGGCCCGGCGGTGAGCCGATACCGGTGGAAGGGCTCCGTCGAGCGGGCCGAGGAGTGGCTCGTCGTCCTGAAGACCCGATCGGCGCTCGCCTCCCGGGTGATCGACGCCGTCGTCGCCGGTCACCCCTACGAGACGCCGGAGGTGGTGGTCCTGCCCATCCTGACCGGCGCCCCCGCCTACCTGGACTGGATCGACGAGGTCACCGCCGAGGCCCTCGGGTGACGTGCGGACCGCGGGACCTGCCCCTTGAACGGATGCGATCCGCGGTCCACCATGGGCGGTGGGCAGACCGCGTACGGAAGGAGTCATCATGCGAGCGAAAATCGGGGATCGGATCCTGATCGGGGGCCGCCGGGTCGGCCAGCCCGATCGCCAGTGCGAGGTCCTGGAGGTCCGTCATCCGAACGGCGAGCCGCCCTACGTCGTCCGATGGGGGGACACCGGTCACGAGGACCTGTTCTTCCCGGGACCGGATGCGACCGTGTCGAGCGGCCGGACCGGATCGAGCTGAGGGCCCCGCCACCGAGCCGGCCGCCGAGCTGCGTCCGCACCGGCCCCGGCGCCCGGTGGGAGGGGCCGGCCCTAGCTGCCCAGCAGTTCCGCCACGTTGTCGTGGAAGAGGCCGGGGGCATCCCCGGGTGAGCCGGCTCCCCGGGCGTAGTCCTCGAGCGGTGTGTCCGTCCCCTCGGAATGGGGATAGTCGCTGCAGCACATGAACAGGTCACCGGACTTGGCCGCGAGCCGGTCCGGCTGCTCGTAGGAGAAGGACGAGACCCGCACCTGCCGCCGGAAGTACTCGCTCGGGCGCAGCTCGAGGTCGCTCGACGCCTGACCGTTGAGGACCGAGGTGAAGTCCCACCCCCCGTCCAGCATCATCAGGTACTGGGGCACCCAGATCGAGGAGAGCTCCACGATCCCGATCCGCAGGCGTGGATGGCGGTCGAGCACGGCGTTCACGATGAGATCGGTCACCGCCACCGCCGCCGGCACCCACAAGAAGACCGATTCCAGGACGGGGACGAATGCGTCGGCGTCATCGGTGTAGAAGGCGTCGTCGAGGATGCGGGGCTGGTCCGCAACGTGGAACACCGGCGTCACGCCGTAGTCGACGAACGCGGCCCACAGCCGGTCGTGGTCCGGATGGGACAGGGGTCGTCCGTCCACCGCCGACGGGGCGATCATGCCGAGCCGGACTCCCGACGACGAGAGCGCCCGCAGCTGGGCCTCCAACCACCGCGGGTCCCGAAGGGTCAGGTGGGCCACCGGATGCAGGCGACCGCCCCCTTCCTCCACCACGGTCGGCGCACCAGCGGTTCCATGCGGCCATGTTGGCGCACAGGGCGGTAAGGGACGCCGAGAGCCGGCGCTCCCACAGGAGGCCGTAGTTGGGGAACACCACCGCCTCGTCGAGACCCATCGACGTCAGACGCCCGACCCGGGCCGACGGTTCCCAGTAGTCCGGTGGCAGGGTCTCGTCGTAGCGGTACTCGGGAGCCAAACGCTCCCGGCATCGCCGGCGGTTCCGCCCCAGTGCCGCCGTTCTGCCCGGCCGCTGCACGTCGGCGAGGTCCAGCCGGTCGCCCCGCCAGGTGAGCCACGGATAGCCGAGCTCGTCGTCGACGATGGCGAGCGCATCGCCCCTCAGGGCCGGGTCGATGTATTCGGCCCAGAGGGTGCGTGACTCGAAGAGATGCTGATCCGAATCGATGACGGCCGGCATCAGGCTCCCCGGTCCCAGTCCGTGGCAACCGGGGCCGGCCCACCCTCGGACCTCGGAACCCCGGTGCCCCCGAGGGTTCGGTCCGCTTCGAGCAGGTGCTCGGACACCCTGCCTCCGTTTCCGCTCCCCGACGTCCCGATGATAGGCCGACCCGACCCGACCCGCTCGGCCCGACCCGGGGTCGCGGGTGGTCGACCCGGGGACGGGATGCCGACTGCCGCCGGCTGGACCTACAGGAAGGAGGTCGCCTCGTCGAGGCCGAGCTCCGGCCAGGCCCCGACCACCGTGGTCTGCAGGTTCGCCCAGCCCGTGCCCCCTCCCACCGGATCGTCGACCTCGACGACGGCGTCCCTGATCTGGTGGATGCGCCTGGCCACCCCCGGGTCGGTGCAGTCCGGGACGTGCTCGCCCTCGACGAGAAGGGGGGCACGCCATTCGCCGTGGTGATGCCCGTCGAGGCCCATGTACAGGCCGAGTCCGAGGTGCACCCCGGTGTCGCCGAGCGAGCGAACGGAGATCGGGCGCTCGGATCCGTCCCCCATGGTGCAGCTGATCACACCACCGAGGACCCGGCGGTTCAGCGGGTCGAATGCGAGCCGGCTCTGGATGCCGGTGACCCGGTCGATGGTGCCGTCGGGCTGCTCGACCGACCCCTCCATCCTCCGCTCCTCGTAGCCGAAGGCCCGCAGCTCCCGATGCTGGTGGTGGATGGCATACCGGGACCCGTCCGCCCGCTCCAGCAGCATCGGGCTCCACGAGAAGCGGAAGGAGACTCCCGGGACCAGGCCCCCCGACGGCTCGATGTCGGAGGCCGCCCGGCCCACGTCATAGCGGATGCCCCACGAATGGTCCCGGGTGCTGAACCAGTCCTGGCGGCCGATGTCCGTCCGCTCCCCGTCGATGTCCACCCACCCGCTGGCCAGCCCGACCTGGTGGTACCGGAGCAGGTCGGACTCGAGGCGGTATCCGCTCCGTGCCCGACTCCGGTCCCTGTTCTCGAGGTGGGCGGGCACGACCGCTTCGAACTCCCATTCGAAGGAAACCGGCACCTCGTCGTTTGGAGCGCAGGCGAAGCGGATGCGCCGGAAGGGCTCGAGTACCGTGTAGGAGATCGGGCCGGCCGACAGGGTGTTGGAGTCGTCGGAGAGCCGCCGGCTGGCCCGCACGGTCCACTGTTCCTTGCCCCTCGACACGCTGGCGTAGCCGTCGAAGACGTTCCGGTTGGTGTACTTGCCCACCCCGAGGCCGACCTGGAGGGTCCCGTCGCGCGCTGCGGCCATGGCGCAGACCTTCTCGGTCCAGGATCGATCGGCATCGGCGACGTGCGCATGGGTCTCGGCGATCTGGTGCGCGAATCCCTCATCGGCGTCGACCAGGGGGCCGTCAGCCGCGGTCATGCCCCCACTCCGCCCGGCGCCGACCGGCTCATGCGATGCGACCCTTCAGGAGGTCGAGGATCGGATTGTCGTCGATGGGCAGGAGGGGCGCCGCCCCGGCCGCTTTGCGGAGGTAGCCGATCCTGGTCATCACGGCGGCGCTCCGGACCATCGCCAGCGTCTCGTACCACTCGAGGTCGCGTACCGGGCGCCCGGCGAGCTCTTCGAAGAGCGCGACCGTCTTGCCCCGGTCGGGAGCCCCGTCCGCCCGTCCGCCGAAGAGGTGGTCCATGGTCAGCTCGTGGCTGGTGAACCAGGCCAGATCGTGCTCAGGCGGGGCCACCGAGGTCATGTCCCAGTCCAGCACGGCGAGAGGGGCCAGGTCGTCCCCGAACACCATGTTCTCCAGTCGCGGGTCACCCCAGAGCAGCGCCGGCTCCGGTTCGGAGGCCGGTCGGTGACGTCGGCACCACTCGAGCGCGCCCACGAGCACGGGCACCGGCGACCCGTCGCTCGACCACCGCAGGTACTCGTCCCAGAGGTCCAGCTCGGAGCCGTTGTCCCGGCGGGGCACCTCCGCCGCCGCGCCGGCGTCGGCCCGGTGGATGGTGGCCAGGGCGGTGACGAAGTTGACGTACACCAGTTCCCGTTCCGGCCGGGTCCTGCTGCTCAGCCACCGATCGTGACGGGCCACCGCACCGACGATGTGGCCGTCCACCCGGGACATGACGATGAAAGGGGCGCCGAGCCAACGGGCGTCCTGCTCCAGCACGGGGCCGGCGACCGGTACGCCGGCGTCGGCCGCGGCCATCTGGGCCTGCCACTGGGGCAGGAGGTCGTAGTGGGGGAACGTACCCGTCTCCGGCGGCGCCATCCTGATGACGAAGGAGCCGGAGTGCCGCTTCCCCTCTCCGGACCATGCCATCTGGACGATGACGGTCTCGCTGGAGTACCCCGCCGAGGGCCGGTGGAGGTCGACCACGCAGGCATCGGCCAGATCCCGGTCGCGGGTGAACCAGCGGGTGAACCCCGCCGTCAGCGCGGCGTCGTCACGTTGGATGGTGAGTGCCATCTGACCTCCCGACCCTCCTTCCGTCAGCGCGGCGGCGGTGGAGCGAAGCCCGGACCGCCGGCGCTGTCGAGGAGGCCGGCGATCCGGAGGAGGCGAAGGTCGGAGAGGAAGGGCCCGATCACCTGGACGCCGACCGGGAGGCCTCCGGGCGTCGGTCCGGTGGGCAGGGTCACCACCGGAAGGAGGACGGAGCCGATGGCGCCGCACCACGCCATGGCCACGAGGTGGGGCACGAGGGCGCCGTCGACGTCCAGGTTGCGATCGGTGATCGGCCGCTCCGTGTCGTGGGCGAACGCGGCGGTGGGCATGACCGGGGCGAGCACAACGTCGTAGTGCTCGAAGAGCCCGGCCCAGGCGGCCCGCTGGTGCTGGCGCAGGCCGTTGGCCCGCGCCCAGGTCCGGTAGCGGCCGGCGATGGCGCGCCCGGCGGCCAGCGCGGGGTCGTCGCCGGGGATGGCCTCGAGTCCGGTGAAGGCCTCGAACTCGTCGTCGGCCAGCCCGGTCCCGATGATGGGGAGGACCAGCTCCTGCCACGAACGGAGCCCGTCGGCCAGCGGCACGGGAAGGGCGACGGGCGTGACCTCTGCACCGGCGTCGGCGACACGGCCGGCGAAGGCGTCGAGGTTGGCGCGGACCTCGTCGGCCACCGGCAGCAGGTCGCCGCCCTCACCGAACACGCTCGCCACCCGGACCGAGCTCAGGTCACCGATGGGGGGCCCGGCGTCGAGCTCCAGGCGCCAGGCGGTGGCGTCCTCGGGGAGGGGGCCGGCCAGGACGCCGAGGGCCAACTCCAGGTCCTCGGGACTCCGGGCGAGCGGGCCGTAGCAGTTGACGTCGGCTTCCACGAGGCTGCCCGGCGGCCCCGGGATGTGGCCCCGACCGGGCACGATGCCCCAGGACGGCTTCAGCCCGTAGACGCCGTTGAAATGTGCGGGGTTGCGGATCGAGCCCCCGATGTCGCTCCCGAGCTCGAGCGACGTGAGCCCGGCCGCGACGGCGGCGGCGGCGCCGCCCGAGGAGCCGCCCGCCGTGCGCGAGGTGTCCCACGGGTTGTTGGTCCGCCCGTAGACGTCGTTGAACGTCTGGAAGTCGCCGGCATAGAGCGGCGTGTTCGTCTTGCCGATGATGATCGCGCCGGCCGCCTTCAGCCGCCCGACGCTCACCGCGTCGGCCCGGGGTATGTGGTCCCTCAGCTCGGGAGCGCCCGACGTGGTGACCAGGCCCTCGGTCTCCCACACGTCCTTCACTGTCATCGGCAGGCCGTGGAGCGGACCGCCGGTGTCACCCCGGGCGGTGGCCGCGTCGGCCGCCTCGGCCGCGGCCCCGGCCCGGTCGGCGTCGAGGGCGACGACGGCGTTGAGGTCGGGATTGACCTGTTCGATGCGGGCGAGGGTGTGCTCGAACAGCTCCCGGCTGGAGACCGTTCGGCGGCGCAGGGCGGCGACGAGCTCGCCTGCGGGGGCAAAGTCGAGGTCCACCCCCGAGAACCTACTCCGTGACGGCGTCGGGTGACCGGGGCCCGATCCTGCATGCGGCGGACGCCGGCACCGTCGATACGGCCCATCGCGCTCCGTCGCACGACGGCCCATCGCGCTCCACCAGCGACGGCCGTACGCTGGGTAGCGTGCATCGGACAACGGTGGCCCACCGAAACCAGCGGCGGTCGGGCCGGGTCCGGTGATGTCCGGTCGCCAGCGCGACCTGATCGACCAGGCCTGGGCGGCGGTGTCCCTGGACGATCCGGAATCGGATCCGGCCCTGCCGGCGGTACTGGAGGTGACCGCGGCGTCCGGGCACCTTCCGTCCGCCTTCCCGGTGGAAGAGGTTGCGGTCGCCAGTGTCGGTGCGCTCTCCTCGCCGCGGCCGCCTTGTCGCGGCAGCGGGGAGGCACCGCCGGCTCGGTGGGGGTGGACACCGGCCATGTGGCCGATGCCGTCCGGAGCGAACGCGCCTTCCGCCGGCGGTGGGCGTCCGGGCGGAGCCGGCTTCGCCCCGCTCTCGCGTTTCTGGGCTGCGGCGGACGGGTGGGTGCGGACCCATGCCAACTACCCCTGGCACCGGAAGGCGCTGGTGGATGCGTTGGGTACCACCGGAGAGATAGGTGCCGTGGCCGATGCGGTGGCCGGGCTGCCCGCCGTCGAGGTGGAGCGGCGGGTCTTCGCGGCCGGGCGGGATCGCCGCCGCGGTCGGAAGCGTCGATGGATGGCACGCCCACCCCCAGGGACGGGCGGTGGCCTCCGAGCCGCTGATCGGCCATCGGATGACCGGGGCCGGATCGCCGCGGGGGCGGTCCGCCGCCGATCTGCCCATGGCCGGCATGCGGGTGCTCGACCTCACCAGGGTGATCGCCGGTCCGGTGTGCACCCGGTTCCTCGCCGCCCTCGGCGCCGAGGTGCTCCGAGTCGATCCCCCGGGCCACCCGGACATGGCGGCCGGAGTCGCCGCAGACACCCTGCTCGGCAAGAGGCAGCGCGTTCCTCGACCTCGACACGCAGAACGGCGCGGCCGTCCTCGAGGGCCTGTTCGACCGGGCCGACGTAGTGGTGTGCGGTTACCGGCCCGGGGCGCTCGACCGCTTCGGGCTCGGCGAGGAGCCGCTCACCGAGCACCACTCCGGGATCGTCGTGGTCTACCTCGACGCCTGGGGCCACCACGGTCCCTGGGCCGGGCGCCGAGGCTTCGACAGCGTCGTGCAGGCCCCGACGGGCATCGCCATGGGTGAAGTCCCCCGACGGGCACCGACCGGGGGCCCTTCCCTGTCAGCTGCTCGATCACGGGACCGGTTACCTGCGCCGCCGCAGCCACCCTGGACGGGCTTCGCCGCCAGGGCGAAATGGGCGGGTCACATGTCCGGCGCCTCTCGTTGGCCCGCACGGCGCTGTGGTTGACCACCCAGGGAATCTCGCCGCACTGCCGGGGGAGGGGAGGGCGCGACGGAACCGGAGACGCCCGACCGACTGGTCCGGCTCGACAGCGCACGCGGGGCCGTCACGGCCGTGGCCCCTCCGGGGACCCTGGGTGGCCGACCGCTGCAGTGGCCGTCCCCGCTCACCGCCTACGGCCGCGACCCGGCCGCGTGGGCCAGTCGGTAGGGGCCCGGGAGAGGCATGGGACAGGGATGGACGGCCCTCGACCGGTTGGTCAGCACCTGTCCCTCTGCCCGCGGCTGGTGGCGGACCGGGAGGCGGCATCGCTGTCCCCCAGGGCCCGGGGACGCTACTGGGCCAGAGGGGTTCCCGGGTTCGGCGACCCGTCGGCCCAGATCCTGTTCATCGGCCTCAGTCCGGGTGCCGCATGGAGCGAACCGGACCGGCCGGCCGTTCACCGGGGACATCTCGGGCGGCCGGCTGTTCGCCGCCCTGTACGAATGCGGGCTGTCCGACCGGGGCACCTCCGCAGCGGCAGGTGACGGGCTCGTCCTCCACAATTGCTTCGTGACCAACCTGGTCAAATGCTCGCCGGCCGACCACGATCCGAGCGCGTCCGAGCGGACCAACTGCACGTCCTACCTCTCGGCCGAGCTCGATCTCCTGGTCGACCTGAAGGTGATCGTGGCCCTCGGGGAGAAGGCCCTGAAGGGGGTCGCGGCGACGATCGGGCTCCCGTCCCCGCCGGCTTTCGACCCCGACGCCGGCCGGGAGACGCGGGTCCCGGACCGGGACCTCACCCTGCTGCAGTCGTACCACCCATCGCCACGGGCATGGAACACTCCGGATCGGGGAAGTGCGGACAAGCTGGTCACCGTCGTCAAACGAGCCGTCGCGATCGCCGCCGGCACCCGCTGATCGGTCCCGGCCCGGCGGATGAGTCAGGGCCACCGGTCTGCTCGGCTGCTGCCGGTCGAGCGGGAGCTGGAGCGCTCCCTGGCGGCCCCGATGATGACCGGACGCGATCCCGGCCCGCCTACGGCCCCGGGAAGGCCAGTGGGAATGCCTCGCCGAACGCCGTGTCCCCACTGAGGCGCAGGGTCCCGCGGAGGGGGCGCCCGAGCAGCAGCGCCAGGAGGTCGCGGCTGGTCGCCTCCAGCCTCGAGGTCGCCGGGGTGGCGGGGTCGGCGGGACGGGAGTCGACCCGCCCCGCCTGCACGCCCACCAGGTAGGTGGGCCCGTCGGAGGCGGTGAGCAGCCAGGTGCCTTCGGGGCGGGTGCCGAAGGCAGGATGGTTCGACCGTCGGGTGTTGAGCCGGTCGAGTCGCATGGGAAGCGCCTCCCGGACGAACAGCGCTCCCCAGTCGTCGAGGCCCAGGCCCAGGTCCGTCCCGTGCACCTCCACCTCGGTGAGGCGCAGGAGGGGGAGCCGGGCCAACTCGAGTGGCCCGAGGTCGGCGTTGCCCTCCGGTTCGGTGACCTGGAGCCCCCAGGCGGCGTCGTCCAGGAGTGACCAGACCCGGTCCAGCTCCTCGCCCCGGTCCTCGAGGGACGTCACCACTGCGGGGGGACCCTCCCCCGGGCGGGGCACGAGAGTGAGCGGACGCTGCCGCTCGCGCCCCGCCGGGTAGTAGGCCACGGGCCGTCCGGAGACGGTGGCGCGGGTCATCCGCGCCATTGCCTCCGCCCCGTAGCGGAGATGGCAGGCGATGGTGAGACGACTCCACTCCGGCAGCTGGGACGGCGCCAGAAGAACCGTCCGATCGAGACCGTCCAGCGCCTCGACGATCCGTGAGGTTCGTTCGGCGACCTCGGCGGTCAGCTCCCGGTGCCGGTTGTGAGAAGCGGGCACGGATGCAGTATGGGTGATCGGGACAGGTCGGTCCGCGGGGCCGGTCCGTGCGGGCCGCCGTCCTCCGCTGGCCACCCGCCTCCTCTCGGGGCAGACTCGTTGCGTGTGGCTCACCGCGGTCGGGATCGGGCTCCTCGTGGTCTTCGCCGTCTGGGTGGGACTGTTCGCCGCCGCCCGGCTCATGCCGCCCGGGCGGACCAGGGAACTGGTGGCCTTCGGCCCAAACTGCCTGATCCTGCTCCGTCGGCTCCGGCGGGACCACCGGTTGCCGGCGCGCAGCCGTCTGGCCCTGGGCGCCGCCCTGGCCTACCTGGTCTCGCCGATCCAGCTCATCCCCAACTTCATCCCGGTGATCGGCCAGGCCGACGACGTGGTCGTTCTGATGGCCGCACTCCGCTACACCTGTCGGCATCTGCCGCGTTCCGAGGTGCGCGGCGCCTGGCCGGGCGACCCCGGTCATCTCGACCGTCTCCTCGGGTCCCCGCTCCCGGTGGAAGGCGGAGCCACGACCGGCGCCGAGCGCTAGGAGCGGCCCGGCCGGCCCCGAGTGGGGGCGCACGCCACCGCGCCCTCAACCAGGGTCGCCGGTCGCCGCCCGACCGAGCCGGGGGCCGACGGGAGTAGCGTCGCAGGCCGGGGGCCCGGGGGTAGGCGCGGAGGTGATGAAGGCGATGATCGCGGAACGTGTGCCTCTGGCCATCGGCGGTGGACTGGTACCCGGAGCCGACGGCTCGTATCCCGTCTTCGATCCGGCCCACCCTGACCAGGTCGTGCTGGAGGCCCCCGCGGCCTCGCCCGGCCAGTTGGACGAGGCCGCGGGGGCGGCACGCGCCTCACAGCCGGCCTGGGCCGGCCTCGGCTTCGACGAGCGGCTGGCGCTGCTCGACCGGGCCTGCCGATCGGCCATGGACTCGATCGACCTGGAGGCGACGGCCGCCCTTCTGACCCGGGAGCACGGCAAGGTCCTGGTCGAGTCCACGTTCGACCTGGCCACCACCGCCGGCATGGTCGGGGCGCTGGCGCCACTGGTCGCCGACTCCCTCGGGCCCCTTGCGGCCGGCACCTCGGTGGTGGAGCGGGTCCCCCATGGGGTGGTGGCGGCGATCCTTCCCTTCAACTGGCCGGCGGCCGTCATGGGGAACAAGGTCCTGCCCGCCCTGCTCGCCGGCAACACGGTCGTGGTCAAGACTCCGCCGACCTGTCCGGGCGCCGTGCTGGCCCTCGCCGGGGCCATCGCCTGCCGGCTGCCGCCGGGGGTGTTCAATGCGGTCAACGGCCCGACGTCGGAGCTCGGTGCGGCCCTGGTCGCCCACCCCGACATCGACATGGTGTCGTTCACCGGCGGGGTGTCGGCCGGGCGCTCGGTCCTGGCCGCCTGTGCCGCCCGTCTGCGACCGGCGGTGCTCGAACTGGGGGGCAACGACCCGGCCATCGTCGCCCCGGACCTCGAACCGTCGGAGGAGGTCGCCGGCCGCCTCGTCGAGGCGGCCTTCACCACCGCCGGGCAGGTGTGCATGGCGATCAAACGGCTCTACGTCCCCGCCGACCGGCTCCGCGGCTGGCGTGATGCGCTCGCCTCCACCCTCTCCGGTGCGGTGGTGGGCGATGGTCTCCGGCCCGAGGTGACCATGGGGCCGGTGCACACCCGGGCGGCGCGCGCGACCGGGTCGAGGCGATGGTCGCCGACGCCGCCAGCAACGGGGCCGAGGTGGTCCGCCCTGCCACGGTCATCCGACCGCTCTCCGGGTGGATGGTGTCCCCGGCCCTCGTAGTGGCGCCGGACCCCGACAGCGCGCTGGTTCGCCAGGAGCAGTTCGCCCCCGCCCTCCCCATCCTTCCCTACGGGGAGATCGACCAGGCGGTCGCCGCCGCCAACGACACCGGGTTCGGGCTCTGCGCATCGGTATGGACCGGCGACCCCGCGCTCGCCGACGCCGTGGCCGGTAGGTTGGCCGCCGGGACGGTGTGGACAAACGCCCACGGGATGGGCGCCATGGACCACCTGGCACCGATGGGCGGATGGGGCGATTCGGGCATCGGCGCCGAACTCGGGGTCGAGGGAATGGCCGCATTCTCCCGGCCCCGGGCGCTGCGCCGGGGCTCCTTGTGACCCTCACCATTGGGTAGCCTGCCTGCCGACCGAGGAGGCGAACATGGTGATCATCGACGGATGGGCGGCACCGGGGTTCGAGCCGGTGCGTGAGGCCTTCCGGGCCAATTTCGACGAGGGGCTGGAGGACGGGGCGGCCTTCGCCGCCTACCACCGGGGCAAGAAGGTTGTGGACCTCTGGGGTGGCGTCGCCGACACCCGGACGGGCCGGCCGTGGCAGGAGGACGCCCTCGTCCTCGTCTATTCGACCACCAAGGGCGCCACGGCCATGTGTGCCAACAAACTCGCCCAAGAGGGTGCCCTCGACGTCGACGCACCGGTGACGACCTACTGGCCCGAGTTCGGGCAGGCGGGCAAGGGAACCGTGACCGTTGCCGACCTCCTCTCGCACCGGGCGGGCCTGGCCTGGGTCGACGGCTCGCTCTCCTTCGACGAGGCGCTGGCATGGGAGCCGGTCGTCCGTGCCCTCGAGGCACAGGCGCCGTCGTGGCCGCCCGGGTCGGCCCACGGCTACCACGCCACCACCTACGGGTGGCTGGTCGGTGAGGTGGTCCGCCGGGTCAGCGGCCGCACCCTCGGGACCTACCTCCGCGAGGAGGTCGCCGGTCCGCTGGGGGCGGAATTCTTCGTCGGCCTGCCGACCACCGAGGAGCACCGGGTCGCCCGGCTGGTCTCGTTCCTCGAGTCGATGGAGCTCGGGCGCACGCCCGACCTGGGCGGCGGCAACCCCCTGGCCGGGCTCGACCCCACCGGCGCCGAACCCGCCGGATTCGATGGGCAGATGGCCGCCTATCTGGCTCCCGACGGCCCGCTCACCAAGGCCCTCGCCGCGCCCGGTGGCGCCCTGTCGGATCCGGAGGTGTGGGACGATCCCCGACTGCACGCGGCGGAGATCCCGGCTGCCAACGGCATCTGCGACGCCAGGTCCCTGGCCTGCCTCTACGGGGCGTGTGTGGGCGAGGTCGACACCCCGTCGGGCGGCGGACGCCGTATCCTCACCGCCGACCAGCTCGGCCGGGCCCTCCATCCGCAGACCGAAGGACCTGACGCCGTGTTGATGGGGCTCGACATCCAGTGGGGCCTCGGGTTCATGCTCAACATCGGGATCGTGGGTGCGGCGGGGCTCGGGGGCCCGCGCTCTTTCGGCCATTTCGGGATGGGCGGGTCGGCCGGATGGGCCGATCCCGACCTCGAGCTCGGCATGGGCTACGTGATGAACCGGATGGTCATCGGCACGACCGGGGACTCCCGCAGCTTCCGGTTGATGCAAGCCTGCGTCGGCGCCGCCCGGCGGGCCTCCTGAATCGCCCGGTCGTCAGCCTCCGAGCGCCCCGGCAGCCAGCTCCCGGATCTCGGGTGGCACGAAGTTGTTCTCTGTGGTCGAGTCAGCCTCGGTGAGCTCGACCATCCGCTGGGCCACCTCGGCCGGGTCCATCTGCCCGTTGGTCACCATCTCGCCGAACGACCGGAACATGTCGGACGCCGACGCGTTGATGGAGGAGGCGCCGAACCAATCCCACATCGACTGGGCCATCCGGTCGTTGAAGCCGGTCTGATAGGGACCGGGGTTCAACAGGGTCACATCGACGCCGAGCGGGGCCAGTTCGGCCCGCATCGACTTCCCCATCGCCTCGAGGGCGTGCTTGGTCATCGCGTAGGGGCCGAAGGTCGGGGCCGAAAGGACCCCGGCGATCGACGACACGATGATGACCCGCCCGCTGCCCTTGGCCACCATTCCCTTGAGCACGTGCTGGGTCACGGCGAGCGTGCCGAACACATTCACCTCGAACAGGCGCCGGACCCGCTCGATCGGGACGTCGGCCATCGGGCCGGTCTGGCCCACCCCGGCGTTGTTGATCAGCACGTCGATGTCCCACGCCGACACCTTGGCGACGTCGTCGCCGGTGATGTCGACCCGTTCGACGGTGAGCTGTGGCGCCTCGGTCCTCAGGGCGTCGGCCTGGGCGTCGGTCTCGGTGGTGGCGATCACCTCGTGCCCGCGTCCCGCCAGCGCGATGCTGGCCAGCTTGCCGAATCCGGACCCGGCGCCGGTGATCATCACGGTCGTGGTCATGGTCGTCAGGATAGGTGGTACGCGAGCGTCCGGTCGGTCCGGTGGCGGCGGGACCCGGCCAGGTGGCGGCGGGACCCGGTGAGGTGGCGGGGGGTCAGCTCGTCGGCGCCCCTGCCGGCGCCGCTTACCGGCGGGGCGGCCCCGGGGTTGGGCGGAGCCGGTTCGATGGCGGGCCCCGGGTGGGAGGGGGGCACGGTGATGACCGTGGTCGGCACGGTCGTGGTGGAGGACGAGGGGGTGGTCGTGGTCGAGGTGGGAGGGGTGCTCGGCGGCGGGGTGCTCGGCGGCGGGGTGCTGCAGCCCGGAGAGGCGGTGGAGTCGGGCCCGATCCCGGCCGGCAGCGTGGCAACGACCGCCCCGTTCTGATCGGCACCGACTACTGTCGTTCCGTCCAGCGTGGCGTTGCCCGGCACCGCCAGCACGGCGAGGCCCGAGCTCGACGCCATGGCGTCGACCACCGCACCCCCGGCGGACAGGCGGACCGATGCGACGGCATTTCCGGTCCACACCGCCACCCAACCCACCGGCGCGCCCTCCGGCGTGCCGAAGGAGCCCCTACCGAGGATTTCCACGGTGTCGGGGCCGGGCGCCGTCGTCAGCGGCCGGGGGACGGTGCCGCTCCCCACGGCCTTGTCGGTCGAGAACTCGAGAACCAGCTGTCCGCATCCGGAGCCGGGCTGCAGAGGAACCGTAGTGGGGGTTCCGGACCCGCCGGGCCGGGTGGGCAGCGTCTCGGGTACCCCGACGCCGACGCCGTTCGGTACCGGTCCGCCCGACGGCGCGCCGCTCCCACCGCCCGCCACCCCCTGAGCCTGCGGCGCCACTCCTGGCTGCGCGCACATCGAACCCTTCGGGCACGGACTCGGCACCGGAGTCGGCACCGGAGTCGGCACCGGCACCGGGCAGGACGCATCGGGCGGGCAACCGGCCCCCGGTTCGTCCCCGGCTGCGTAGCCGCGGATGACCACTCCCGATCCGGTGGTGCGGGTGAAGAGGAGTGTGTACGGCGCCATCCCGGCCACAGCCGGGCCGCTGGACGGTCCGCCGGAACCGGGAGCCAGTGAGGCACCGGCCCGGCCCGGAAGGGTCGGCGGAGTCGTCGACGGCCGGGAGGCGGCGGTCGATCCGGCCCCGCTCAGGTTCACACCGGTCAGGACGCCGGCACCGGCGAGGACGACGGCCACGACGGCGGCTCCAACGGCCCACCGGCCCCGTCGGCCGGACCGCCCGCCGACGCGCTCCAAGATCCCATCGGGGTCCGGATCGACGGTGACCCCTTCCGCCCGGGTCGCCAGGTGGGTGCGGAGGCGGTCCTCGAAGGCGTCGGTCACGGTTCGATCCTCCCTCTCAGGTCGGCGAGGGCCCGGTGGATGAGGGAACGGACCGTTCCCGGACGGCAACGCAGGGCGCGGGCAATGTCCGCGTCGGGCAGATCGCTGTAGTACCGGAGCACGATCGCGGCCCGCTGTCGGTCCGGGAGGCGGGCCAGGGCGTCCTCGAGCTCGTCCGCGCCGAGCTCGGAGTCCGGGGCCTCAGGGGGCGGCAGTCGGCGTCCGCGGGCGACCCGCCGGTGGTGGGACGCACACGCATTGACCACGCTCCGCCGCACATAGGGGAGGGGATCCCGGACCGCCGTCCAGCGGCCGTGCAGGCGCACGAAGCAGTCCTGCACGAGATCAGGGGCGGTGTCGGCGGACCCGCTCAGCAGGGTGGCCAGGCGGACCAGGCCGGCGTAGTGGCCGGCGTAGAAGGCGGTGAAGCTCGTCGCGTCCACCCCGGCCGGCCGGAAGGCGGAACGCGGTGTGACCGGTGCCGTCGGGGGGGCATCACCGAAGGCATCCGCACCGTCCCCGGTGTCGGCCCCTGTCTCGGCGTCGGGAATGCAGCCCACTCTACCCACACCAATTAGGACGCCCGGGTGGGACCGAACGTTGCATCGGATCTCCCGGAAGGCCGGCGGCGGCCGCTCCTACCTCGAGGTCAGCGCCGCCCGCCAGGGTTCGAGATCGAGCCTCGGATAGCGGAGAGCCGTCTCGTCGAGCAGTGTTCCACTCCATACCGGATGGCCGGGAGGGGGGAAGCCGAACAGCTCCAATTGGCGCGGCGTCGACTGCTCGGCGAACGAGGTCCATTCCGGATCGGTGGACCGCGACTGCGCCTGGTCGTAGCCGATCCAGTCCTGTCCGGCGCACTTGAACGCCACCGCCAGCGCCAGGCGGGCCCGGTCCGCCGCACCGAACGGGCCGCCCCGATGGAAGACGTCCGACCGGTAGGCCAGGTAGGAGCCGCGCACACCGGTCGCCAGGCGCTCGGACCGGTAGATGTGGGGATCGTTGCCGGGCATCACGACCGGGTGGGTCGCCGTCACGTGGGCCGAATCGCGCACGGAGACCATCCGGGTGGGGTTGTCGGCCTCGGTCACGTCGGACAGGTAGAGGAATCCCTCGAGGTTCCACCAGGGGGCTTCACTCCCCGCGGGTATCCAAGAATGGTTCCGATCGATGTGCATGGGTTGTTCGTAATTGGTCAGGCCCGAGTACTTGGCGTTGGCGTGAGCCTGGTAGATCCGGACGTCCCGGGTCCCGAGCGCGCGCTCGGCGAAATCCACGATGGAGGAGTGCACGCACAGCCGGTTCAGCGACCCCGAGCCGGGGAAGGGGAAGGGGGTGTTCCAGCGGTGCTGCTCCCCCCGGAACCCCGGGCCGTCCTCGGGCCAGACGAACTCCTCTTCCTGATCGGGCTTCGACCCCAGCCATTTCCGGGTCGCACCGTCGGGATCGGAGTGGTACTCCTCGGAGCTCGGGAACAGGGAGTGCAGGTCGTCGGAGGCGTCGTCGATCTCTTCGGTACCCACCAAGCCGTGGAGCAGCACCCACCCGTCCTCCCGCCAGGTCTCGACCTCCGCGTCGGTGGCGAGTCGTGGGGCCAACGGACTTGTCCTCCTGGAATCCCGTAACCGGACCGGATCGACCGAAGTGCGCCACAGAGTACCCCGGCGGTGTCCCGGGACCGCCCCGTCGAAGGTCACCTCGGCGCGGCCACGCCCGGTTCGACCGAGCGTCCACGAGGTCCCGGGTCATCTGCCGCCGCCCTCGCCGGGCGTTCTCTCCGAGACATAGGATCGCAGGTCACGTCGATCGGCCGGGGGGCTCCTCGGGCTCGGCCTCAACCCAGGGTGAGGAAGGGGGCGGCAATGTCGCTCAGCTACGAAGAGGCCTGCACACAGGTCACCGGGCCCGGACAGCTCTTCGAGGTCGTCGAGGGATCGGTCGACGGGATCGGCTACCGACTCTTCAAAAACGCCCCGCCGACGCTCGGCGAGGTCTTCGCCGGAGCCAGGGGAGACCAGTCGACGTTCATGGTCTACGAGGACGAGCGGTGGACCTTCGAGGAGACCATGCGCCATGTCGACGCGCTGGCCAGCGCCATGGTGAACACCTTCGGGATCTCCAAGGGGGACCGGGTGGGCATCGCCATGCGGAACCTCCCTGAATGGGTCATCTCCTTCGCGGCCGTCCTCTCGATCGGTGCGGTGTCGGTCTCCCTGAACGCCTGGTGGACGGAGGCGGAGGTGGACTACGCAATCGAGGATTCGGGTCTCTCGCTGCTGATCGCCGATCCCGAGCGGATCGAACGGGCGCACCGCCCGGCCCATTCGCGGTCGATTCCGATGGTCGTCGTTCGGTCTGATCAGATCGAACCGGAGCCGACCGGCGTCCGGCGCTACCGCGAGGTCGTCTCGCTCGGCGACTCCATGCCCGAGGTAGAGGTGGGGCCGGACGACGACGCGACCATCCTCTACACATCGGGAACGACCGGGTTCCCCAAGGGGGCGGTGTCGACCCATCGGGCCGTGACCCAGGCGCTGATGGCGTTCTGGGCCAATGCCACCATCATGACCGCCCGCAAGGGCGACAACCCGTTCGGCGGGGGCGGGCGGGCGCCGTGCTTCATCCTCATCGTCCCGCTCTTCCACGTGACCGGGTGCGTCCCGGTGATGCTCAGCTGCTTCGGCATGAAGATGAAACTGGTCATGATGCACCGCTGGGACCCGGAGACCGCCCTGCGGCTCATCGAGGCGGAGGAGGTGACCGCCTTCGTGGGGGTACCCACCCAGAGTTGGGACCTGCTCGAGAGCCCGGCCTTCTCCAAGTACGACACCTCGTCGCTGGCCACCATCGGCGGCGGCGGCGCCCCCGCTCCGGTGAAGCTGGTCGACCGGGTGGAGAAGGGCTTCGCCCGCGGCAGACCCAACATCGGCTACGGGATGACCGAGACCAACGGCTTCGGGCCCGGAAACAGCGGCGACGACTATGTGGCCCACCCGACGTCCACCGGCCGCGCCTGGACCACGATCATGGACACCGAGATCCGCGACGGGAGCGGGGACCCCGTGCCGGCCGGGGAGCGCGGTGAGATCTGGATGAAGGGGCCCAACGTGATCCGCGGCTACTGGAACAAGCCCGAGGAATCGGCCCGGACCATCGTCGAGGGGTGGTTGGCGTCGGGCGACCTGGGCCGGATCGACCAGGACGGGTTCCTCTACGTCGAGGACCGGGCCAAGGACATGGTGCTCCGAGCGGGTGAGAACGTCTACTGCGCCGAGGTCGAGAGCGCCATCTACGACCACCCCGACATCTACGAGGCCGCCGTCTTCGGGGTCCCCGACGAGCGGCTCGGCGAGGAGGTCGCCTGCGTCGTCCAGCTCAAGTCCGAGACAGTCCTGGGCGCCGATGGGCTGAGGGACTTCCTGGCCGAGCGGCTGGCGGCGTTCAAGATCCCCAGCCGGATCGCCTTCAGTGAGCGGAGGCTCCCCCGGAACCCCTCGGGGAAGATACTGAAACGCGAGCTGCGCGACGCCTACTTCGGCGAGGGTCGCTGACCGGTCCTCGTCGGCCGGCCCGAGTCGGCCGGCCGGCGCGGCTCAGGCCGTGGGGAAGCCGCCCTGCTGCCAGCCGATGGCCGAGGACGACACCGGGCCCGGCGGTGGCGCCGAGCTGATCGACGGAGCCGAGCAGTCGGCCAGGCCGGTCTGTGCCCCGTACCAGGTGGCACCGCCGGTCGGACCCCACACCAGCCAGCACGTCCCGTTGGACGACCGGTCGGCCAGGGTGACCGACCCGCCCCCGCCGCCGGACGGGTCGGCGGTCACGGCCACGCTGACCGTCGAGGCGTTGGTCGAGGGCCCGGAGACGAAGGTGATCGACGGATCGGAGGCGGACAGCGTCGAGGGGTCCAGCGACCCGAGCCCGCCGGAACCGGAAGCGGCCGCGGTGGCCGACGACAGCGCAGTCGACAGCGCCTGCTGGGCCACCAGGTTGTCGGACTGGGCCACCCCCGGCGCGTTGGAGACACTGGTGTCGGCGTTGCCCCCCGAATGCGAGGTGGTCCCGAGCAGGATACCGACCAGCACGGCGACGGCAACCAGGCTGAGAACGGTGGCGATCATCGAGAATCCGCCGTCGGGGCCGGGGCCGGGGCCGGGGCCAGGTTGCCGGTCTCGCTCCCGCCCAGGTTGCGTGGCCACCACTCCGACCTCCAGCGACAGCTTGCCCACATCGTGGGCCTCCCCTGTCCATCGGCAGTCCGGCGCCCCGGACTTGAGCCGCTGTTCCCGAGCCGCCGTTCCCGGCCCGCCTCCCGGTCGGTCCCCCGCCCGGCTTCCGGTCCGTCCGGGTCAGCCCCGCTGGGCCACCGAGACGGCCAGGCCGGGGAACGAACCGGCGGTCGGCTCGGGGACGGTGGTGGGGCCGTGGGCGAACACCCGCTCGAGCTGGAACACCGTGTAGTACTGGACGATGGGCCAGAACCGCGGCGGGGCCGGGTCGCCCTTCTGGCAGCCGTTGATGCCGAGCCTGGCCAGCTGTGGGGATACCAGGTGATTGGCGAGTGCGAAGCCGATGAGCCCGCCCCCGTTCCGGATGCCGACGCAGATGTCCGTATAGGTGTTGTGTCCTTCCCCCGAGATCTGCACCAGGGCCTTCGGCCCGGGGAAGGCCCTGAACTCCTGCTCGATCTGCGCCGTCGGCACCGCCGTGTCGCCGGTGGCGCGGATGATCATGACCGGCTTGTTCGACGGCGGACCGACCGGTCCCTCCGGCGCCCAGCCGACGGCCGTCGACACCTTGGGTGAGTTCAGGGCGTCGAAGGCGGTCTGGCCGCCGGCAGAGTGCCCAACGGCGGCCACCCGGCCGGGGTCGGCGGTGCCCGAGAGGACCGATGCCGGTTCGGCCGAGGCACTCTCGACGGCATCGAGGGAGGCGGTCATGACCGAGCTGTCGAACGCCGGTGTCGGCGCCGTCTTGAGGCCGAGGGCCTGGGCGGCGACACCGCGCTCCAGATAGTCGGCACTGACCACCACGTAGCCCCAGGAGGCGATCCCGGCCAGGAGGTTCGAATAGTAGAGGCGCCCACCTCCGTACCCGTGACTGAAGAGCACGATCGGGTAGGGCCCGGACTTGGAGCCCCGGACATCCGGGTAGGCGTCGATGGTGGTGGTCGTGTCGAACTTGGCCGGCAGGAGTCCGCCGAGCCCCGCCGGAAGGGTCTCGGCCTCGGTGTAGCTGAACTTCTGTAGGCCATCGGCCGCCGGGCCGGTCAGGTCGGCGGGGTAGAAGACCGTGGCCAGCCGTTCCCCCAACTTCGGGCCGGCCGATCCGAGGTCGAGGGTGGTGACTCCGACCCTGTCCGGTCCCGGGGCGCCGTACGCCGGTGTCGGGGCTACCGGCGGCGACCCGCCGGCCGACCCGCAGCCGGAGGCGGACAGCGCCAGCACCAGTGCACCGGCGGAGACCGCCGCCGCCCGGTTCAGCCGCCGCATCGGGCGTGCCTCCCGATCCGCTCCCCTTCACCGTCTGGGGGGCTCGAACGGGCCCCGATCACCCCTGGGCCCTGGTCACGATCACGCTGCAGGGCGCGTTCCGCACGACGTGATCCGAGACGGAACCGAGGAATGCCCGCTTGATCCCGCCGCGACCCCGGGAGCCGATCACGATGGCGCCGGCCGAAAGATCAGAGGCCAGCCGGCAGATCGCACCTCCGGGGTCGCCTTCCAGCACCCGGGTCTCGGCCCCGGCGATCCCGAGCTCCTTCCGGGCCCCGTCGATGGCCGCCCGTGCATCCCCGGTCGCTTCGGCGACCCCCTGTTCGTACTCCTCCGGGGTCATCTCGGCCCCGGCGTGCCCGCTGCCGACGAGTGAGCCCGGGTCGGGCCCAGCCGAGACGGTCACCAGCACCAGGCGCCCCTCCCGTCCGATGAGGTCGAGGCCGGCCGACAGCGCCCCCAAGGCCAGGTCGGACCCATCGGTGCACAGCAGGATCGGGTCGTCCACCGGGCCACCGTAGCAACGGACCGGCGGACCGTGCGGACCGTGCGGACCGTCGGACCGGGCCGGTCGAAGGGGGCCGGAGCCGTCAGCGGGTGACGGCCGTGGCCTTCGCCGCCGGCACCCCTCCCGGGCACCACAGGTTCGCCGGCGCCCCGGTGCAGGGGTTGGGCATGGAGGGCAGGCTGGGCAGCGGGTGCATCACGATGGCCGTCGGCTGCGGATAGTGCGCCGTCGCGCACAGCCCTCCGCTCAGGAGCCCGGCATCGCACTCGACCTGCAGAAGCAGGGTCGTGTCCGTATTGGCCCCGAGCAGTGACGCCTTGGGTGTCTTCGTGCCGCAGGTCGACGGGGTCAGCTGGGGCATGGAGTCCAACGCATTGGCGTTGGTGGCCGGTCCGAGCTGGCTGGTGAAGGTGGAGTCCCATTCGGTGTTGCCGGAGAAGCAGTTCACCGGCTCCTTACCGCCGAGCAGCAGATTGCCGAAATCGGCGTTGCCGGGGTTGCCGAGCGACCCGTTGCCCGAGAACTTGTTGTTGACCAGCGCGTCACCCTGGGGATCGAAGACACAGGCCAGCCCCGGGATCCCCAGTGAGGTCGCCACGATGCCCTTGGTGCCCGTGCAGGTCTTCCCCCCGGAGGTGGTGTTCCCGTCCGGATAGGGGACGAACAGCGCCCCCCAGGCCGCATTGTCCAGGAACTCGTTGTTCATGATGGTGTCGTTGCGTCCCCCCGAGACGGTCATCCCGGTACCGGTCGGGCCGAGGCCGGCCGTTCCGGAGACCGGCACGTTCGGATTGTTGTTGCTCTCGACGAGATTCCCCCTGAACACCCAGCATGAACTGGTGCCGGTGATTGCGCTCGTCCCCGTCCCGCCGCAGCGGCCGTCCTGGGGCGGAGGAGGGTCCCCGGTCAGGGCGGTGTTGGTGTCGAACCCGTCCTTGTTGTTGTCGAACGTCGAGTTCTGGACGATGATCTGCCCGCCTGAATTGGTCCCCGAGTAGCCGAGCGCGTTGTTCTCCATCCAGGCGTGGTCGATGGTCACGTTGCACGTCCGCCTGCAGGCGCCGACGTAGATACCCGAGTCGGAGAAATTGTCGGCGTAGAGCTGGCTCAGGTTGGCCGCTCCGGAGGCGTCCGAGGAGAAGATCCCGTAGAGGGCGCAGGTGCCGCACACCCCGGGGTTACTCGGACTGCTGCCGGCGAAATAGGTGGATGTCGCGGTCAGGTAGCTCCCGGAGTAGCCGTGCAGGCCGATCGTGGCCGAGCCGGAGCCGCCGTTCCACCAGATCTCGTTTCCGGCACTGCCGGAGCCGGCGATGAAGTTGCACACCGTCAGGTTGTCGATGCTGACGCCGTTCGCCTTCCAGACGAGGATCCCGTTGCGCCCGTCGCCACCGAGTGAGTTCTGGTCGCCGGGCGCCGAGCTGCAGGGCGTCGGCGCCGTGGCCTGGGTACCGTCGACGATGACCGAGTTCCGATCCATGCCGCGCAGGTGGAGGTCCGGCGTGGTGATGTCCACACCCCCGTACCAGCCGTCGGCCAGGTCGGCCGGGGTCGGGGCGTTGACGCCGGTGTCGCCCACCTCGTGGTAGTCGCCGGGCGCGATCAGGATCCAGTCGCCCTTCTTCGAAGCGTCGACGGCGGCCTGGATCGACGAGAAGGTCGTAGCCGGCGGCGTCGTGATCCCGTTGAACGTGCCCACGTAGAGCGTCCGGGGACCCACCACCCGGGCCGAGGCGCTCGGGACACCTACGGCAGCCACCAGCGCGCACAGCAGGGCGACGGCTGAGCCGGCTGCCCCCAGGCCTCGGATACGACGGCGGATCCTGTGTCCCATCTGCCACTTCCCCCTTGTGGTGGTCCGCAACCGTGTCTGTTCCGCAACGGCTCCGGTTCGTAACGGGCACCCACGATAGGGCACCGGTGGGCCCGATGAGGCGGTCGGAGGCCGACGGCACCCCGGACCTCGATAGGAGGCACGCTCCGTCGGCCCGCCCACCGCCTCGCGCGTGCCGCAATCGCCAGTGCGCGGCGGCGGAAAATATGCTCTGATTTGCTCTGGAGCGTTGTGACCGACCGCCCGCGGAAGTGAAAGGCGGAGGCAGGTATGGAATTGGGACGCGAGCATGGTGACCGGTGCAGCCGGAACCGATGGGATCGGCCATGAGCGCCATCGACGCCCGGGTCGAGCCTCCGGCTGCGGAGCGGGTCAAGCGGGGGCCGTCGGGACCGGACGGGCTCGAGGGCCATCCGACCGGGATCCGCAATGTGGCATTGGTCGGGCACAACGGGTCGCGGCAAGACCACCCTCGCCGAGGCTCTCCTGTTCGCCACCGGGGCCATCAACCGGCTGGGGAAGGTGGATGACGGCTCGACGGTCAGCGATTTCGAGCCGGAAGAGATCAAGTACCACATGTCGGTGTCGTTGGCCGTCGCTCCCTGCAAGATCGGTGACGTCAAGCTGAACATCATCGACACTCCGGGTTACGCCGACTTCTTCGGCGAGGTCCGGGCGGCGTGCTCCGTAGTCGACCTGGTGGTCCTGGTGGTGAGCGCCGTGGAGGGCATCGAGGCCCAGACCGAGGACGCATGGGCCCTCGCCGCCGAGCTGGGTCTCCCCCGCCTGGTGTTCGTCAACAAGCTCGACCGCGAGCGGGCCAACTTCGACCGCACGCTGGCCTCGATCTCCGCGAGCGGTTCGGCGCCGGGATCGCACCCCTGGAACTGCCGGTGGGCGGCGAGTCCGGCTTCCGCGGGATTGCCGACCTCCTCACCGACTCCGCCATCGTCTACGAGGGAGGGAAGCCCCGATCGGGCCCCATCCCCGAACGATCTGGCCGCCACCGAGCACGAGGTGCGGGAACAGCTGGTCGAGGGGATCGTGGTCGGTGACGACGATCTCATGGAGCGCTACCTCGAAGGGGACACCCCTTCCACCGGCGAGCTCGAGGCCACGCTGGCCAGCGGTGTGGCCCAGGGAGTGGTGTTCCCCGTGGTGTGCGGCTCGGCCGCCAGCGGGGTGGGGATCGACCGCCTGGCCAGCCTGCTGGCGGAGATCGGACCCACTCCCGAGTCGCGACCTCCGCTCGAGGTCCAGGCCGGCGACTCGGTCCAGGAGGTCCGGTGCGACCCGGCCGGCCTGCCCCTGGCCCGGGTGTTCAAGACCATCTCCGACCCCTACGTGGGGAAGATCTCGCTCCTGCGGGTCCTCTCCGGGACGATCCGGCCCGACAGCGTGCTCACCAATTCCCGCACCCACGGCGGTCGAGCGACTGCACGTCCTGCAGCTCCTCCGGGGCAAGGACGCCCAACCCGCCGAGGAGGCAGGGGCGGGTGACATCGTGGCCGCCCCCAAGCTCGCCGACGTCGCCACCGGTGACACGCTGGCACCCGAAGGGCTCGCCGGTGCTGGTCCCGGTCCTCGCCCCCGAGCCCCGCTCGTTGTCCGTCGCCATCAAGCCCAAGTCCAAGGGCGACGAGGACAAGCTGATGACCGGGCTGCACCGCCTGCAGGAGGAGGATCCCGCGCTCCTCGTCGAGCGGGTCGACGAGACCCATCAGACCATCCTGTGGGGCACAGGCGAGACCCATCTGGCCATGGCCGTCGAGCGCCTGGCCCGCAAGTTCGGCGTCGAGATCGCCACCGAGGAGGTGCTCGTCCCCTATCGTGAGACGATCACGGTGGCCGCCGAGGCGGTGGGCAGGTACAAGAAGCAGACCGGCGGCCACGGCCAATTCGGCGTCGCTTCGATACGCATCGAGCCGCTGGGGCGCGGCGAGGGCTTCCGCTTCGTCGACCAGGTCGTCGGCGGCGCCATCCCCCGCCAGTACATCCCCGCGGTGGAGAAGGGGATCGTCGAGGCGATGGGACATGGCGGCATCCACGGCTATCCCGTGGTCGATGTGCAGGTGACCTGCCTCGACGGCAAACACCATCCGGTGGACTCGTCGGAGATGAGCTTCAAGATGGCCGGGTCGATCGCCTTCAAGGAAGCCATGGCCAAGGCCGGTCCGGTGCTGCTCGAGCCCATCTCCCACCTGGTGGTGACCGTCCCCTCGAGCGTGCAGGGCCACGTCCTCGGTGACCTCAACGCCCGCCGGGGACGGGTGAAGGGCACCGAGGCGGCAGACCGGGGTGGGCAGCGGATCACCGCCCTCGTACCCACCGCCGAGATGCAGCGCTACGCCGTTGATCTCCGCTCGCTGACCGCGGGCCGGGGCCGGTTCCGGTCCGGACACGACCACTATGACGTGATGCCCCCGCACCTCGCCGACCGGATGGCGAAGGACTGACCCGGCGGGGGCGCCCGCTCATGGATCGATGAGCACCCCGGGATTCAACAGGGCGTCGGGATCCACGACCCGCTTGGCGGCGCGCAGCTGTGAGGCGAACAGGTCCGGGCGCTGGCGGTCGTAGCCCGGCCGGTGGTCGCGCCCCACGGCGTGGTGGTGGGTCACGGTCCCCCCTCCGGTGGCGATGGCGTCCATGACCGCTCCTTTGACCTCGGCCCACTGCTCGATCCGTCCGGACCGGTGCCCGGGAGCGATCACGGTGAAGTACGGCGCCGCCCCGTCGGGGTACACATGGGTCAGCCGGCAGGTGACCAGGCCGGGCCAGGCGCCGACGGAGCGGAGCGCGTCCTCGGTGACATCCCGGACCGTGGTCACGAGGCGCTCGAAACGGTCCCAGGTGACGGCCGTCTCGAACGTCTCGTTGATCAGGCCCAGCCCGACCAGGGCGTCGCGGAGGTACGGGGCGCGCAGGAACGCCGTCCGCCAGCGGCGGGCCGCATCGCCCTCACCCGGTTCGCCGGCGCCGTCCGGCCGTCGCCGGACCTCGAAGGACCCTGCGTGCTCGCCGACCAGGGTTGCCGCCCGGGCGAGTGCACCGTCGACCGGCTGCGTGGCCGACTCGAAGCCGATCAACAACAGATGGGCACTGCCGTCGCCGGCCCCGGTGATCATCGCCTCGGTGGCGTCGAGGAGGCGGAGGTTCGACGGCCAGAGCCCGGACTGGCCGAGGCCCCGGGCCGCGTCGGCACCGGACTCGAAGGACCCGAACCGGGCCACGCCGGAGGCCCGGTGGCGGGGGCGGTCCTGCAGCCTCATCCACGCCTCGGTGATGATCCCGAGGATTCCCTCCGACCCGAGCACGAGCCGGTCCGGGGACGGTCCCGCCCCCGACCCCGGCAGTCGGAGGGACTCGACGGGGCCCCGCGGCGTGACGGTCCGGATCGACTCGACGAAGTCGTCGATGTGGGTGTGGAGCGTGGCGAAGTGCCCGCCTGAGCGGGTGGCCAGCCAGCCCCCGAGGGAGGAGAGCTCGAAGCTCTGGGGGTAGTGGCGGAGGGTCAGGCCGTGGGGGCGGAGCTGGTCCTCCAGCGACGGCCCGAACACGCCTCCTTGGATGCGGGCGCTCCGGGAGGCGTGGTCGATCTCGAGGACCCGGTCGAGGCGCCCGAGGTCACAGCTGATGACCGGTCGGTCGTCGTCGGCCGGCGCCTCGACGCCTCCGACGACCGAGGACCCCCCTCCGTAGGGGACGACCACCGCTCCGGCCTCGGTGGCCCACTCGAGCACCGCCACCACCCCGGGCTCGTCCGGCGGGCGCACCACCACGTCGGGCGGGTGTTCCCAGCGGCGCTCGAGGCCCCGCACCAGGTCCCGGAACGACTTCCCGTAGGTGTGGCCCGCCCGGGCCAGGTCGTCGCGGGCGCTCCAGGCGGCCAGGGCGGGCGGCGGAGCCAGTCGGGGTGCCGGCATCCTGATCTCCGACGGCGAGGGAGGGTCGATCACCTCGAGCGCACCGCCGCCCACCAGGGGGGCGACCAGGTCCCCGAGCCGCCTCTGCTCAGCGGGCGACAGGTGCTCCGCTTCGAACCCCCATCCCCAGAAGCTCCGACGTCTCGCCATCGGCGGTGACGCTAGCGCTGTCGCCCTCACAGAATCCTCACACTTCCGACATGGATACCTCAGCTTGTGTTGCGACCATCTTCTGACAACCACCAACAAAGGAGTTCCATCGTGTTGAAGAAGTTCATCGCCCCCGTGCTCGTCGGAGGGGCCATCCTGGGGGGCGTGGCGTCCGCCGGTTCCGCCTACGCCGCCGCACCCACACCGCCCGCGGTCACGGCCACGGCCACCCCGCAGGCCGGAAGCCATCCGCTCGCTACCTGGGTCCGCGCCCATCGGCGCCAGCTTCGCCGTGCGGCCATCGGCATCAGTGCCACGACGATCAAGATTGCGCCGAAGGACCTGGTGACCGAGCTCCGTTCGGGAAAATCCATCGCCCAGGTCGCGGGTGAGCACGGCGTGAGCCCCCAGAGTGTGGTCACCGCGCTGGTGACCGCAGCCGACGCCCGGATCAGCAAGGCGGTGACGAACCACAAGCTCACCGCCGTCCAGGCCGCCAAGATCGAGACCGCCCTCCCCGGACGGATCAACAAGCTGGTGAACCACACCTTCTGAGCATCCGGGCTGACCGGGTATCCGAGCTGACGGGCGGCATCCCTCCCGGGACCGCCCGTCAGCCGGGTGCCATGGCGGCTTACCGGCGGGTCGGCGTCCCCTGGGGACGCCTGTTCATGTCTGTCCGACAGGACGCGCCGGTCGATGTCTGCTAGGACGGCCGCGTCGATGTCTGAGATCTTGTGGAGAACACCGTGAAGATGCGAGCGGCAGCGGCGTGGGCGGCATTCATCCTGATCGGCGTGGCCGTCGGCGCCAGTTCGTGCGGTGGCGGGTCGGCGTCGACCGCGGCCCCGGTCGAGCGGGTGACCGGCGGGCCCACCGGCAGCTACATCGTCCCGGCGGGCATCCACAAGATCAAGCACGTGGTGGTGATCCAGCAGGAGAACCGGTCCTTCGACTCCTATTTCGGCACCTTCCCCGGTGCCGACGGGATCCCGATGCAGAACGGCCAACCGACGGTGTGCGTGACCGATCCGGCCACCGGGACCTGCGTGGCCCCCTACGTCGACCATTCCGACGTGAACGGCGGCGGCCCCCACTCGGCGCCCAATGCGACGGCCGACATCAACGGCGGGAAGATGGACGGGTTCATCGGGCAGGCCCAGTCGGGTCGGAAGGGCTGCCTGGACCCGACCGATCCGGCGTGCACCAACTCGTCCGTCCCGGACGTGATGGGCTACCACACCGCCACCGACATCCCCAACTACTGGGCCTACGCCAAGGACTTCGTCCTCCAGGACCACATGTTCGAGCCGAACGCCTCGTGGAGCCTCCCCTCCCACCTGTTCCTGGTGTCCGAGTGGTCGGCCTACTGCAGCCAACAGGGCAATCCCTCGAGCTGCGTGAACGCGTTGCAGACCAGACCGGCCGAGCGGCCCCAGGCCTCCCCTGTCTACGGCGGCGAGGTCGGTCCGAAGAACACCGCCAGGACCGGGAAGCGGGGACTGGTCAGGCCCCAGGCCCCCGGCGCCGCCCAGCCCGACTATGCCTGGACGGACCTGACCTACCTGCTGCACAAGGACCACGTGAGTTGGGGGTACTACGTCGTCAGCGGGAGCGAGCCGGACTGTGAGAACCCGGCGGCGGAGACCTGCGCCGCCGTCCAGCAGAGCTCGGGTACCCCGGGGATCTGGAACCCGTTGCCCTGGTTCGACACGGTGAAGGCCGACAAGCAGCTCGGGAACATCCAGTCGGTCGACCACTTCTACGCCGCCGCCAAGAGCGGCACGCTCCCGGCGGTTTCCTGGGTGGTCCCGTCCGGTGCGGTGAGCGAGCACCCCCCGGCCCCGGTGAGCTACGGGCAGAGCTACGTCACCAGCCTGGTCAACGCGGTGATGAAGAGCCCGGACTGGAGCTCGACGGCGATATTCCTGGCCTGGGACGACTGGGGCGGCTTCTACGACCACGTGGTGCCCCCGACCGTCGACGAGAACGGTTACGGGTTGCGGGTGCCGGGCATGGTGATCAGCCCCTACGCCCGGGCTGGGTACGTCGATCACCAGACGCTGAGCTTCGACGCCTACGACAAGTTCATCGAGGACGACTTCCTCGACGGCCAGCGCCTGAACCCTGCGACCGACGGCCGACCCGACCCGAGGCCGAGCGTGCGCGAGGAGGCGAAGATCCTCGGAAACCTGACCAACGACTTCAACTTCGACCAGAGCCCGCGTGCACCGGTGGTGCTCCCCGTCCACCCGAACACCACCCTCACCGGCACTCCGGCCCCGTCCGGCCTCCCCGCCGCGGCCAAGGCGGCCGACGGGTAGCAGCACCGGCCATGGGCCGGTCGGCGACCGCGCGGTGCCGAGCCCCGTTGACCGTGCCCGGGCGGACGACGACCGTCAGCAGGTGGTCTGGGTGATGGTGATGGTGGTGTTCCCTCCCGCGGTCGGCACGTAGGGGTCGACGGCGGACTTGGTGGTGAACCGGTCGCCGATCCAGTGCAGCATGTCGGGGAAACTCGGAGCGATCACACCGGCGTGGCTCTGCCCTGAGTACACCCACCGCTCGGTCGGTTGGCCGATCGTGCACAGGTGGGTCTGGAGGAGCTGGGTCGAGACGACGGGGATCTGCTCGTCATTGCCCCCCTGGATGATCAGCAGCGGCACCCGGGTCTTGCGGGTGAAGGACTCGGGGTCGTTGGCCGTGAGGAGCTTGGCCCACTGGGGCACGTTGAACGGGTTCTGCGGGATGAGGTCGGCCAGGGTCTTGTGCGGTGTGGCGGCCACCGCGGCATCGACCACGCCCTGCACATAGCCGGAGCACCCCTGGTCGAGCTGGGGCACCAGCGCCTGCGCCGGCGGGGTCATGATCTTCGCCAGTGGTGCCCGCTTGGCCCCGTAGTAGCTGTTGTACGAGCCGGCGACCATCAGGAGGTAGTAGTCGAACGGGCTGGTCACCAGGAAGTCGTAGATGAGGGGGAACTGGGAGGGTGGCGCTCCGGCAACCACGCCCCGCAGCCGCAACTGCCGCGCATATCGCTGCCCGTAGAGCGAGAACATGGCGGTCTGGCCGCCCTCGGAGTGTCCCCAGACCACGTAGTCGCGGCTGAGCGACACCGAGGGAAGCTCGTGGGCGGCCGACACGATCGTGACCGTGTCCTCGGCTGCCGAGGTGCCGACGATGTAGGGCATCAGTCCGGGCGTCCCCTCACCCTGGTAGTCGCTGGCGGTCACCGCGTAGCCGGCCGCCACGAGCTGGTTGACCCCGGGGATCTGTGAGGAACCGGCCAGGCTCGGAGCGCAGACGTCGGCCATGCCGTTGGTGCCGTGACCCCAGCTCACGACCGGCCATCCGCCGGCCGGGGGCGTCCCGTCGGGTACGGCCACCATCCCGGTCACCGGGACCAGTGATCGCTTCGGCCCGACCGACTTGTACATCACCACGTACAAGGTGGCACCGACCAGGTTGGGGTCGGGGACGACCTCGTACTTGATCAGGGTGCCCGGCCCGCCGACCGGCAGTGGCTGGGGGACGCTGTAGAAGGCGGGCAGCCCGGGAGGCGCCGGAATGTCCGGTTGGGCCGCCGACGCCGTGACCACCGGCACCGTGGTCGAGGCGACGAGAACCAGAAGGCCGACGGCGGCGGCGAGCTGGCGAAGGTGACGGTGCACGGCGGACCCCCCGTTTCGGTCGACGGCCGATCCCGGCCGGCCCGCAATAGTACCGTGCCCCGGGCCCGTCGTCCGGAACCGGCAGTAGGGTCCGGACCGGTGGTGTCAGCGGGCTCGGACAGAAGCGGGGAGAAAGAAGCATCCATGGCAGGCCCATTCGAGACCCATGACGTCTTCAACCAGGCCCCGCCGCTCGAGGGCTACGACGTCTTCGCCGCCGATCCCGCCCTGGACGAGGCGGTCGGGCGTGAGGGTGCGGGCTGGGCCCGCCCCGAGCTCGGGGAGCTCGGGGCACTGGCCGGCTCCGCTGCGGCCCAGGAGCTCGGACGGCTGGCCAACGAGAACGCACCGGTCCTGCACACCCACGACCGGTACGGGCACCGGGTGGACGTCGTCGAGTACCACCCCGCCTACCACGAGCTCATGGCGACTTCGTTGGCCCACGGTCTCCACGCCGGCCCGTGGGCCGACCCCCGTCCGGGCGCCCATGTGGCCCGGGCCGCCAAGGTGATCGTCTGGTACCAGGTCGACGCCGGGCACATCTGTCCGGTCTCGATGACCTACGCGGTTGTCCCGGCGCTCCGGCACCAGCCGGCGGTGGCCGCGACGTGGGAGCCGATGATCTGCTCCACCGACTACGACCCGACCGACGGGCCGGCGGCCGCCAAGTCCGGAGTGACCTGCGGCATGGCACTGACCGAGAAGCAGGGCGGGTCCGACGTGCGGGCCAACACCACCAGCGCCGAGCCCGACGGTGACGGTCCGGACCGCGGCTACCGGCTGACTGGCCACAAGTGGTTCTGCTCCGCACCGATGTCCGACGGCTTTTTGATGCTGGCCCAGGCACCCGGGGGCATCAGCTGCTTCCTCGCCCCGCGGTGGCGGCCGGACGGTACCCGCAATCCGATCCGGATCCAACGGCTCAAGGACAAGTTGGGGGACCGGTCGAACGCCTCGAGCGAGATCGAGCTGCTGGGTGCGTCGGCCCAGCTGGTCGGCGAAGAGGGCCGGGGGGTGCGCACCATCATCGAGATGGTCAACCACACCCGGCTGGACTGCATCCTGGGATCTACCGCAATCATGCGCCAGGGGACCGCCCAGGCCACCTGGCACGCCGCCCACCGGACCGTCTTCGGAAGGCTCCTCGCCGAGCAGCCCTTGATGGCCAACGTGCTCGCCGACCTCGCCGTCGAGTCCGAGGCCGCCACCGTCTCGGCCCTCCGGCTCGCCCGTTCCTACGACGCTCCCGCCGGCGACGAACACGAGCAGCTCCTCCGACGCCTGGTGACGCCCATCGTGAAGTACTGGACCTGCAAGCGGGCCCCGCAACACGCCGCCGAGGCACTCGAATGCCTGGGTGGCAACGGCTTCGTCGAGGATTCGGGCATGCCCCGCCTGTTTCGCCAGAGCCCGGTCAACGGTGTGTGGGAGGGCTCCGGCAATGTGATCTGCCTCGATGTGCTCCGTGCCCTGGCCCGAGAGCCCGAAGCCCTCGACGCATTCTGGTCCGAGGTCGGGCTGGCCCAGGGCGGGGACACCCGGCTCTCCCGGGCGGTCGACGACCTCCACGTCGACCTGGCCGAGCCCGAGACCCTCGAGATGCGGGCACGCGCGGTGGTCGGGCGCATGGCGTTGGTGTGGCAGGCTTCCCTCCTCGTCCGCTTCGCCCCGGCGGCGGTCTCCGACGCATTTTGCGCCTCGCGCCTCGGAGGTGCGGGCACCGGAGTGTTCGGATCCCTTCCGACGGGGACGGACACCGCTGCCGTGCTCGAGCGCCACACCCCGATCTGATCCCACACGTACCGCAACCGGGGGCGGCTCGTGAAGTCGGCCGAGACCGGAACCCGTCAGGCGCCAGTCCCGGGCTCAGAGCGCGTGCAGATCCGGCTGACCCCGGCGGTCGGTGCCCGAACCGGGCCGGGATCGCGGGCGACCGCTCCGGAGCGACCGACGGAACCGCCGCCGTTGGCCCAGATAGGCGACGCACAATCCGAACAGGGCCGTCGGACCCAGCAGGCTCATCAGCGAGCCGCCGGTCATCCACACCACGAGGTCGCCGACGGCCACCGGAAGGAACAGGACCGCGATGCTGAGATAGAAACGGTCCGCCCACCGTCCGTAGGCATTGGCCACCAACGCATCGTCGGCATCGTCGCACTCATGGCCCCACGCATGAGGACTCATCGGTCGGCAGTCCTCCCGTCGAGCCCGGCGGTCGATGGCCGAGGGCTGAGGATCGTCACCCACCGTTCCTACCACGAATCGATGCGCGTCGGAACCGGGCAATTCCCGAGTTTCGGACCCGCCCGGTTGTGGTCTGCCCCCAAAGGGCATGAGCTACCACCAGCGGTCAGCCCGGAGCCCGGAGCCCGATCGCCGGATCGGCACCGGCATCCCTTCAGCTCGTCCCGACGCGCGTACGCGATCCATCGGGTTTACGCAATTCATATGGTGGGTTCACCGTGCCCTTAGGTGGCCGGTGTCCAATGGACGGGTGAGGATCGCCTTCGCGGTACGGATTGGAAGGTAGACGGACATGAACGAGACCTGGCCCCCGACGACAGGACAGGCAGACGAGCCACCGGCCGGCGGGAGCGCATCCCCGACCTCGCCGGGCTATCCCTACGGACCCGCCCAGGGGCCGACGACCGGGGTACCCTCGTCCTCCTCACCACCACCACCACCACCACCACCGACGCCACCCAGTGGTACGCCGCCTGCCGTCACGCCGCCCGCCGGCACGCCTCTCGCCGGCGAATGGGGTGCCCCCCCGCCCTACGCGGCAACAGGTGGCCTCCCTCCGTACGGGGGCTGGCCGCCGGCCGGCATGGCCGATCCTGGTCACGGAGCGGCCCCGTCGAAGGGGCGTTCCGGCGCGGTGGTGGCCCTGGCCACGGTCCTGTTGGTCGTCGCCGTCGTGGCCGGCGCCGGGCTCGGCCACCTGGCCTGGCCGGTGCACAACGCACCGACCACGGCTGCATCCCCCACCTTCAACTCACCGGGGGGCTCGGGATCGTCCGGTGCCGAGACCTTTCCGTTCGGGTCCGGCTCGTCGGGCAACTCCTCGACCGGAGCAGGCGCCCCGTCGGACATCTCCGCCATCGCCGCCAAGGTGGCCCCCGGCCTGGTCGACATCAACACCAACCTGAGCTACCAGAACGAGCAGGCGGCGGGCACCGGCATGGTGATCTCCCCTTCGGGCGTGGTCCTCACCAATAACCACGTCATCCAAGGCGCCACCAGCATCAGCGTGACCGATGTCGGCAACGGCAAGACCTACAAGGGCAGCGTCATCGGCTACGACCGTACGAGCGATGTCGCCGTGGTGAAGCTGTCCGGGGCCTCCGGCCTGCAGACGGTCTCGGTCAGCGACCAGAATGCGTCAGTCGGACAGGCGGTCGTGGGCGTCGGCAACGCCGGCGGCACCGGCGGGACGCCGAGCTCGGCAGGGGGCTCGGTCACCGCCGTGGACCAGGCGATCACCGCCAGCGACAGCGGCGGGGGCAACGCCGAGAACCTGACCGGGCTCATCGAGATCAATGCCGCCATCCAGCCCGGCGACTCCGGTGGCTCGCTGGTCAACACCCAAGGCGGGGTTATCGGCATGGACACAGCGGCGTCGACCGGCTCCGGGTACCAGGTGTCCGCCAGCCAGGCCTACGCCATCCCCATCGCCACCGCCCTCTCGCTGGCGCACCAGATCGAGAGCGGGAAGGCCTCGTCCACCGTGCACATCGGGGAGACCGCGTTCCTCGGGGTCAGTGTCGAGTCCTCAGGCAGCTCCGGCAGCTCAGGCGGGTTCGGGGGCTTCGGCGGCGGAAGCGGCAGCGCCCAGGCATCCGGGGCCACCGTCGCCAGCGTCGTGTCCGGCTCCCCAGCCGAAAAGGCCGGGTTGGCCCAGGGCGATGTGATCACCACCCTCAACGGGACCGCGATCAGTTCCCCGTCCGACCTCACCGGCCTGCTCGAGCCCGACCACCCCGGAGACACCGTGCAACTCCAGTGGACCGACGGGTCCGGCCAGCAGCAGACCGCCACCGTCACGCTCGCCAGCGGTCCCCCGGCCTGAGCGTCCGCCGTCCGGGCTCACTTCCCGGGCGGGGAGGCGAGGGTGTCGGCCACCACCGCGAGGAACCACTCGTTCACCACGATGACCGGGTCGCCGTCGGACACGATGAGGTAGCGCCGCGACAACGGGGCGTCACGGATGAGGGCTTCGACCCGTCCGTCGGTGCTGCGGGCGACGACCGACCCGGCCAGCGCCGTCCTCCGGATCCCCGACCCCGTGGTCCAGCAGCACCCGACCGATCGGCTCCCGGCTCTGCTCGAGCCGGTTCCGCAGGGGGGCGGGGAGCCGGTCGGCGGCGATTCCGGACTCGGCGTAGACGAACCTCCGCCCGGTGTCCCGACCGGTCAAGAGGACCTCCCGGCGTAGGAGCGGTGCGCCGGGCTCGAGCCCCAGGACGTCGTCAAAACCGGCCGGCTCGGTCCCCTGAGCGAGGATGTCGGCGTCGACCGGCTCGCCGGCCAGGTGCTCGAGGAACTGGGTGACCGTCCCGCCGGACGCCTCCAGGGCGGCGCCCAGGGCGGGACCGCGTGACGGGGGGACGTCGGTCATCATCCCTGGTCGACACCAGCCGGAGTACCCATCGGCACACGCCGACCGTAGTCCCGCCGCAGCACCCCGTACCGTGGGGACGTGCCGGCGGCCGTCATCACCTACCAACGTGACCACCGGTTCGACATGGAACCCGAACGCCTCTGGGACCGGATCGGAGAGGTCGACCAGTTCGAGGGGTGGTGGCCCTGGCTGAGCGAGTTCCGGCTCGAGGGCGACGGGCTCGTGACCGGCTCGGTCCTCTTCGGGGCCGTCAGCCCTCCGCTCCCTTACCGCATGCGGCTCCGTGTCGAGCTGGTCGACTGCCAGCGACCGTATTCCATCGACGCCACGGTGGGCGGGGACCTGGTGGGGGTGGCACGGCTGCGGTTGCACCCCGAGGGCGTGGGTACCAGGGCCGAGGTGGGGTGGACGGTCGAGATGCGCCAGCCGGCCATGCGGTTGGCCAACCGGATCGGCCGCCCGGTCCTCCAGTGGGGGCACGACCGGGTGGTCGAGATGACCGTGGTCGGCTTTCGCCGGCGGATACAGCGGGCCTAGTGGGAGTGGCCTCGTGCCCTAGTGCAACCGGGCGGCGGCCAGCGCCCCGGCCAGCAGCATCACCGCCCACGATGTCGACCGCAGGGCCACCTCCAGGGGCGCCAGCAACACGGCGCGATCGAGCGGGAGCTCGCCGCCGTCGATCATCGCCACGGTCCCGGTCACCTCGGCGGACCGCCGGCGGAGCAACCGTGCGGGCGTGCTGAGGGCCCGTTGGGCCACCGACAGGGCGAAGGCGCCGACCGAGGCGAGGACAGGTGCCAGCGCCAGTCGCCCGGTCTGGGCCACATAGGCGGTCAGGACGGGGAAGGCACCCCAGCCGGCGGCGAACCCGACACCGTTGTGCACCGCCCCGCCGAAGAGCTCGAAATTGTAGGCGACGACCAGGACCGGTCCGGCCACGAGGAAGGGGACCAGTGCCCAGCCCACCTCGACGGCACCGACGATCCCGAGGGCCACGGCACCCGCGAGCCCCAGCGAGGCCGCGACGACGAGTACGCCGGACGGGATCCGGGTGCGCAACGGCCGGCCGTGGAGTTCGTCGACGGCATGGGCGGCCACACCGACGGCGAGGAAGAAGGCCACCAGGGTGGCGATCAGCCGGGTGGCGTTGACGACGGGGGCCAGGCAGGCGCCGACGACCACGTAGGCCAGGTGCCAGCCGGTGTAAGGAGGGTGGAGCAGGGTCCACCAGTCGCGCCAACCGCCCGGCCGGGCCGCATAGAAGGCGGTGCGCGGCTCGGGCGGCGGCTCACCCGGGGCCGACGTCTCACCCACCGGCCCGTCGTCCCCACATGACCAGACCTCCACCGAGGCTCATCCGCCGCACCCCGACGTCGACGAAGCCGGCGCGCCGCCACGCCTCGACGGTCCAGTCCACCGGGTAGTGCCGGTAGTGGGACGAGATGTTCGGGCCGAGGAACCGGCCGACCTCGAACCACGGGCGACCCCCGGTGAGCCATCCCGCCGCCGGCAGGGCGAGCCGGGTGTACAGCCACCACCAGAAGCGCCAGAACCGGTTCTCCGGCAGGAGGAACTCCAGGCTGGCGGCGGCCCCTCCGGGCTTCACCACCCGGGCCAGCTCGACGAGGGTGGCCTGGGGGTCGTCGACGTAGCGGAGGAGGTAGGTGAAGGTCAACGCGTCGAACGTCCCGTCGTCGAACGGCGTCTCCTCGGCCCGACCGGCCACCAGCTGGACCCGTCGGGCCATGTCCCGCCGGGCCACGTTGGCCCGGCCCTGTCGGAGCATCTCGAGCGTGAGGTCGATGCCGACCACCCGGGCAGGCGTGCGCTCGGCGAGCTGGAGGGCCACCCCGGCCGGCCCGGAGGCCACATCGAGGACCAGACCGGGGTGATCCGGCACCACGTGGTCGACCATTGCCCGGCGCCAACGTCGGTTCTGTCCCATGGAGAGGAGCTCGGCCAGGCGGTCGTAGCGGCCGGGCAGCGGGGCGAAGAGCTGCCGGGCGAACCGGTTGGGGTCCTCTGGTTCGGGAGTGTCCACCGCGCCTCCTCGGGTGCGAAGATCTCACCGTAGGCGGTGGGCGCGGAAGGAGTCGTGTGAGTCCCAGGCGTTTTGACGTGCTGGTGGTCGGCGCCGGCCCCGCCGGGAGCATCGCCGCCCTGGTGCTGGCCCGCGCCGGCGCCCGGGTGGCCCTGCTCGACAAGGCCCCGTTCCCGAGGGACAAGGCCTGCGGGGACCTCGTGGGGCCGAGGGGCCTCCAGGTCCTCACCGACCTGGGCCTCGCCGTGCCGGCCGGGCTCGACGTGGGCGACATGGCGGTCGTCGGCCCCACCGGACGACGGGTGGTGCTTCCCTGTTTCGACGGCGACTCGTACCCCGGCCGGGCCCGTTCCGTGACCCGGACGGTATTCGACGGCGCCCTGCGCGCGGCCGCACTCGGTGCCGGTGCCGTCGCCTGTGACGGCCGGGCCGATCGTCCGCTGTGGTCCGGGGCCGACATCGACGGGTTCGTGCTGGGCGACGGCGGGGAGCTCCGTGCCGACTTCGTCATCGGCGCCGACGGGGCCACCAGCCGGGTGGCCCAGAGCGCCGGCCTGGTCGAGGGTCCGAAGGTGCTCTGGGGGTTCGCGGTGCGTAGCTACCTGGAACAGGACGTGGCCCTCCCGGTCATCACCTTGTGGGAGCCGGCCCGGTGGCAGGCCTTCCCCGGATACGGGTGGATCTTCCCGGGGCCCGGCGGCATCGCCAACGTGGGCGTCGGCATCGGGACGCGGTCCGACCGCCAGGCCGCATCCCGGGCGGTGCGGGTGCTGCCCGCCTACCTCGACCACCTGGCCGAGCTGGGCCTCCTGGAGCGGGCTCCCGACGTGCGGACGATGCGCCGCCTGGGGGGATGGCTCAAGATGGGGATGGTGGGGACCAGGCCCGCCGCCGGACGGGTGCTGCTGGTGGGGGACGCCGCCGGTCTGGTCAACCCCCTGCAGGGGGAGGGGATCGCCCAGGCCATGACCAGCGGGCGGGCGGCCGCCCAGGCAGTTCTCGGGTCGCCGGGGACGGCCGCGGCCCGCTACCGCGACGATCTGGCCCGCGCCCACCTGCCGTACCAGCGCATCACCGCCGCCGGCCACGCCGCACTGGTCGGTCGGCCCCGGGCGGTCGCCGCCGTCGGGCGTCTGCTCACCGCCCCGCGACTGGGCGACGCGCTGGCCGGCGGGTGGGGAATCTTCTGGAACGAGCTGCTCGACGGAGCCGCGCCCGGGAGGGCCCGGAAGGTGGCCAGGGCATCGACCCGGATCGGCGGAGCGGTCACGGCCGGCACCCGGGTCTCCCGCTGGTTCACCTCCGCCTACCCCCCGCCCGGACGGGCCGGACCGCCCGGACCGGTCAGCACGCCCCCTCCGGCGGCCGACACCGAGGCGGAACCCGACCGCCGGCCCGCCTGAGATCAGCGGGTCGTTGCAGGGCGGACCGGTACACTTCGTCGTTTGATGGCCGTGGACACCAGTGGGGGCGTCGGCCCTCAGACGGGTGCGCCGACCCCCCCGTCCGGGCGGTGGCGGGCGATCCTGTTCGCACCGCTGGGCGACGGTCAGCGACGCCGACGCGGGAGCGATGGCGTCAAGCTGGCGCTGGCGGTCATCGCGCTCATCTGCTGTGTGCTGGCCATCGGGTACAGCTCCCACTTCGACCGGGTGGTCGGCGGAGTCCTCTACCCCCCGCCCCGCAGCATCAGCTGGTTGGTGACCGTCGTGTACGACGTCGGGGCCTTCGGGATCACCGGCGTGCTGATCCTGGTGGCGCTCGTCGCCCGCCGCTGGGTGATCGCCCGGGACATCGGAGTGGCCGCGGTGGGCGCCGCGGTCATCAGCCTGGTCCTCTCCGCCGTCCTCGGCGCCAACGGCGGCCGCCCCGCCGGCACGGTCGTCGACGGGATCAGTCTCCGGTTCCCGGTGGTCCAGGTGGCCCTGTTCATGGCGGTGGCCGCCGCCGCCCTGCCCTATCTGGCCCGGATGGTGCAGCGGTTCATCGAGGTATTCGTCCTCCTGGTGAGCGTGTCGACGGTGACGGGCGGCCACGGCCTCCCGGTCAACGTCCTCGGCAGCCTGGCCATCGGTTGGGGGGCCACCGCCGTCGTCCACCTGGCCTTCTCCTCGCCACTCGGCCTGCCGTCGGTGTCGGACGTCGAGGCCCTGCTCGCCGGGATGGGCGTGGGCGTGCGGGAGACCAGCCCCCTGGCCCGGCAGGCCTGGGGAGTGGCCACCTACCGCGCCACGGAGCGCCTGGCCGACGGCACCGCCGGAGCCGGCCTGCGGATCGCCGTCTACGGACGTGACGCCGCGGACGCCAAGCTGCTGGCCAAGGCGGGGCGCTTCCTCTTCTACCGGGACTCGGGGCCGACCCTCACCTTCACCCGGCTCCAGCAGGTCGAGCACGAGGCGTACCTGACCCTCCTGGCCGGCCGCGCCGGGGTCACCGTCCCCGAGGTGATCGCCGCCGGAACCTCAGGTTCGTCCCGAGACGCGCTGTTGGTCGGCCGGGTCCCCGACGCCGGCCCCCTCGGGGAGGCTTCGCCCGAGGCCCTCACCGATGCTTTGCTCGACGACCTGTACCGCCAGTTCCTCAGGCTCCGTTCGACACGCATCGCCCACGGTTCCGTCAGTGGCGAGACCATCCTGGTCGACCCCCCCACCGCGACGGTGGGCCTGCTCGACTTCCGCAACGCCACCTCCAACGCGGAGGAGAACCGGCTCGACCGCGACCTGGCTGGAGCCGTCGCATCCATGGCCCTCGTCGTCGGACCGGAACGTACCGCCGCGTCGGCGGCCCGGTGCCTGGGTCCCGACGTCTTGGGGGGCGTCCTCCGGCATCTGCGTCGTGCCGGACTCGATCCGGTACTGGCCCGCCGGCTGCGGGGCCGATCCGCGCTCCTCGACGAGGTCCGGACCCTCGCCGCCACCGCCGGTTCGATCGAGATACCGAAACTGGCCGAGCCCCGTCGGGTGAGTTGGCCCAATCTGATACTGGTCATCGGCACACTCGTCGGCGGCTGGGCGCTCATCGGGACGTTGATCAACGTGACCAACTCCTTCGACACCATCGTGGGCGCCAATTGGGCCTGGGTGGTCCTGGTGTTCCTGCTCACCCAGTCGGCGTTCGTCGGGTCGGCCGTCGAGGACCTCGGGAGCGTAGCCGGCGACCTTCCCTTCGGGCGGGTGGTGGCAATCGAGATCGCCAACAGCTTCAGTTCCCTGGCCGGGGGGACACCGGCCGTATTCGCCACCCGGGTCCGGTTCTTCCAGCAGCAGGGTTACGACGCCCCATTGGCCGTAAGCTCCGGAGCGGTCATCACCACCGCCAGTTGGCTGGTCAAGGGCGTGCTCTTCGTCATCAGCATCCCGTTGGCCTGGAGCACGCTCCACCTCGAGGACCACCCCGCCTCGGGTAGCGGCCACACCGTGTGGGTCCTGCTGGTCGCCGTGCTCGCCGTGGCGCTGGTGCTCGGGGTGCTGTTCGCCATACCCCGGGTCCGCCGGTTGGCCGCCGGCAAGCTGCGCCCCGGATCTCTGCCGTCTGGCAGGACGCCAAAGGGGTGCTCTCCACCCCGCGCAAGCTGGTCCAGCTCGTCGGGGGCGCGATCATCACCCAGCTGGCGGTGGCCCTGGCCCTGGGGGCCTCGTTGCGGGCCTTCGGAGACCACCTCAGTCTGGCCACCCTGATCATCGTGATCACCCTGGCCTCGATGATCGGCGGTGTCTCACCGGTCCCCGGGGGGATGGGGGTGGTGGAGGCCGGGATGATCCTGGGGCTGACCGCGGCCGGCATCTCCGAGTCCGACGCCACCGCCGCGGTGTTCATCCAACGGCTCTTCAGCTCCTATCTGCCCCCGGTGTGGGGCTGGTGCACCCTGGTCTGGCTGCGGAGGCGCGAGTACGTCTGACCGACGTGGTGGGTCCCGGAGGCGTGCATCCAGAGGACGAAACCGTACGCTGGCCGACGTGGGAGAGCTGGCGAACACCCGCCGGAGCTACGACCAGGTGGCCGATCGCTACTCGGCGGAGTTCGGGGCCGAGCTGGAGGCCAAGCCGCTGGATCGGGCCCTGCTGACCGCCTTGGCCGAGTTGGCCGACGGAGGCCCGGTGGTGGACGTGGGGGCGGGACCCGGCCATGTTGCGGCCCACCTCGCCGGCCGCGGATCGGAGGCGTTCGGCCTTGACCTCTCACCGAGGATGTGCGCCGTCGGCCGGCGAGCAACCGACCTGCCGTTCACGGCCGGCGACATGGCCGCCCTGCCGTTGGCGACCGACGCCGTCACGGGCATCGTGTGCTTCTACGCCCTCATCCATCTCGACACACCCGAGCGGGCGAAGGCGTACCGGGAATTCTCCGGGTCCTCCGTGGTGGAGGGTTCGCCCTGGTCAGCGTTCCACACCAGCGACGCCGACGTTCCGGTGGGTGGACAGAGGGCCCGGACCGACTGGTGGGGAGATGACGTCGACCTGGTCTTCCGCTTCCTCGATCCGGCCGCCGAAGTCAAGGCCATGGCCGAGGCCGGCCTCGAGCTGGTCGCCCGCATGGACCGCGGACCGCATCCCGGGGCCGAGCACTTGAGCCAGCGCTCGTACCTCCTGGTGACACGGCCCTGACGGAGCCGGAGGGGCGGAGCAGAGAGACGGGACAGGGGGAGCGGAGCACGGCCCGCTCCGACATCGAGGGTCGATGGAGGTGGAGGCATGACCTACCCTTGGCATCGACGAGAGGAGACTGGTGGAGTCCTTCAACCAGAAGTTGGCGGTGGTCACCGGCGGCGGATCGGGGATGGGCCGGGAGCTGGTGCGGCAACTGGCAGGTGACGGCTGTTCGGTTGCGACCTGCGATCTGAACGGGGAGAGCGCCGCCGAGACGGTGCGGATGGCGCTGGCCGGTGCGCCATCGGGAATCGCGATCACCGGACACGTCTGCGACGTGGCCGACGAGGCCCAGGTGAACCGGTTCCGGGACGAGGTCGTCGAACGGCACGAGACCGACCATGTCGATCTCGTCTTCAACAACGCCGGGATCGGCGGAGGTGGGAGTTTCGTGACCGACACCCGCCGATCGTGGGAGCGGACGTTCGGAGTCGACTGGTGGGGTGTCTACTTCTGCACGAGGGCCTTTCTGCCCCTCCTCATGGAGAGCGACGAGGCCATCCTGGTCAACACGAGCAGCGTCAACGGATTCTGGGCGTCGTTGGGACCGGGGGTGCCCCACACCGCCTACAGCACGGCCAAGTTCGCGGTGAAGGGGTTCTCCGAAGCCCTCATCGAGGATCTCCGGGTCAACGCTCCCAACGTGAGGGTGGCCGTGGTCATGCCCGGACACATCGGGACGGACATCGTCGTCAACAGCCGTCTGGCCCACGGTGAAGCTGACCCGGCCGGTATGGGCGAGTCGGATCTGGAGGTGTGGCGGGCCAGCCTCGCCGGGTTCGGCCAGCCCGTCGATGACCTGTCCACGGATGAGCTTCGCCAGGTGGTCGCCAACATGGGAGAGGCGTTCAAACAGAGTGCACCCCTGGGCGCGGAGGGTGCTGCGGAGATCATCCTCGACGGTGTGCGCCGTGGGGAGTGGAGGATCCTCGTCGGACGTGACGCCGAGGCCCTCGACACGCAGGTCCGGGCTGACCCCGAGGGGGCGTACGATCCCGAGAGGATGGGCACGCTCCTGCGCCGCTCGCTGGAAGGTGAACGGACCTAGAGGAACGCTTGCCGGGCGGCCACACGGGTCCTGTGCCGACGGGTGGGCTCACGTGAGCCGACCCGAGGCGTGCTCAGACCTCGAGGGTCACGTGGGCCATGGTCACCGCCTGGCCGGCAAGGACGACGCGGTCGCCGCTGAGTCGCACGCGCACCGTTCCACCCCGTGGGGAGGCCTGTTCCCCGACGAGGAGGTCCCGGCCGAGGCGCCGGCCCCAGTGCGCAGCGAGCGTGCAGTGGGCGGACCCGGTGACCGGATCCTCCGGGATCCCGGCATTGGGAGCGAAGACCCGGCTCACAAAGTCGATCCCCGGCCGGTCGCCGGGGGCGGTGACGATCACCAGCCGCTTGTCGGTCGCGGCGATGCGGGTGAGGTCCGGGATCAGGTTCCGCACACTCGAGGGTTCACGCAATTCGGCGAGCGCATCCCACCGGCCGGTGCCGAACCAGACCAGGCCGGGCAGGCCCAGCTCCACCGGAAGGCGCGGCCTGGACGGGACGATCCGCGGGGAAGTCCATTCCGATCCACCCGTCACCCGCCGGCGCACACTGGAGGAGACCGCTCCGGGTGTGGAACCGCGCTCGGCCACCCAGCAGATGGGCGGCGGCCAAGGTCGCATGACCGCAGAGGTCCACCTCGACGGTCGGCGTGAACCAGCGCAGATCGTGGTCCCCATCCTCCCTGCGGACCACGTAGGCCGTCTCGGAGAGGTTCATCTCGAGGGCCACGGCCTGCATGAGACCGTCGGGCGGGAAGGCATCGAGAATTGCGATGGCGGCGGGGTTGCCGGCGAACGGTGTGTCGGTGAAGGCATCGACGGTGGTGAGCTCGAGCTCCATCGAAGAACCGTACCGGGCCGAGTCCTCATCCCGGTCCGAAGTGGTCCACCAGGCGCATGTGTCCGGTCGTGGCAGTCAGGGGTCACGAGCACAGCACCAGACCATGTGCCCGGAACCGTCGAGTCGGCCCCACGTTCCATGGTCGGTCCCGCCGGGCAACGCAAGCGAACCTCGGGAGGATTAGTCTGCGCACACGTCTAGGGGAAGGTCACCGGCATGTGGGCACAGATGATCACGACACGCTTGAAGCCCGGTAGGGAAGGCGACCTGTCCAAGTTGGTCGCCCAGTTGCGGGCAACCGAACAGCCGGGCTCAGGTCTCGTGCACTCGACGGCGACCCGGGACACCGAGGATCCGAGCCGGGTCGTCATGTTCGTCGTCTTCGAGAGCGAGGAGAAGGCGCGGGAGCGCGAAAGCGATCCCCAGCGTCAAGAGGGCCTTCAGACGGCACGGGCGATGATGACGGAGATCTTCGAGGGGGCTCTCGAATTCACCGACCTGACCGTCGTCGACGACTGGTCGTTGTAGCCGCCGATCGCCTGTCCCACCGACCCACTACTGGTCCGGCCCGACCCCCTTCGACGGTACCGCGGGTCTGGACACGACCCTCGACCCGGGGGATCCGGCGGCCGGCGAACGTCCGAGGGTCATCCGTCGATCGACCGAAGGGGCGACACCGGCCCGGTGGAGCGGGCGACGGGAATCGAACCCGCGTTCCGAGCTTGGGAAGCTCGTGTTCTGCCTCTGAACTACGCCCGCGTACGCCGGCCCACACTATCCCCTGGCCACCGCCACGGCCGCTGTCCCGTCTCGGACGCCATCCCCGTCCCCCGGACTACGCCTGTGCTCCGGCGCCCCACTATCGTCTGTCCGGCATGGTGCTCTCAGACCACTCCATACGCGAGGCGCTCGCCGCCGGCCGGATCAAGATCGACCCCTTCGACGACGCCTGCATCCAGCCGTCGTCGGTCGATCTCCACGTCGACCATTACTTCCGGCTCTTCCGCAATCACACCAGCAGGGTGATCGACGTCCGCGAAAACCAGGAGGACCTGACCGAATTGGTCGATACCGGTGAGGACCCCCTGATCCTCCACCCCGGCGAGTTCGTGCTCGGCTCGACGCTCGAGAAGGTGACCCTGCCCGCCGACCTGGTGGCACGTCTCGAGGGCAAGTCCTCCCTCGGCCGGCTGGGCCTGCTGATCCACTCGACCGCCGGGTTCGTCGACGCCGGCTGGGACGGCAACCTCACCCTCGAACTGTCCAACGTGGCCAACCTCCCGATCACCGTCTACCCGGGGATGAAGATCGGCCAGATCAGCTTCCTGCAGATGACCACTGCGGCCGACAAGCCCTACGGCTCCGACGGCCTCCGGTCGAAGTACCAGGGCCAGTGGGGCCCGACCCCCAGTCGCTACGCCGACAATTTCGGCTCGTGATCCGGCTGGCCGGGACACGGGTGGGTCCGCCGGTATTTGTTACTCTTCAGTAACCATCTAGGAGGAACCCAGTGGCCCTCAGACTCGCCTTAGGACTCGGCATAACCGTGGTGATGTTCGCCATCGCCGGCCGCCGTTTCTTCTGGCTCTTCCGGCTGATCTCCGCCGGCCACCCGGCGGTGCCCTCCCGGGTCAAGGACGTGCCCAAGCGGATCAAGGCCGAGCTGGTCGAGGTGGGTGGCCAGAAGAAGCTGCTCCAGTGGACGGTTCCCGGCCTGGCCCACGCCTTCACCTTCTGGGGGTTCACCATCCTCATGCTGACCATCCTCGAGGCGTACGGGGCCCTGTTCCAGCGCGACTTCCACATCCCCCTGATCGGCCACACCGCCTTCATCGGATTCGTCGAGGATTTCTTCACCGTGGCCGTGCTGGTCTCGCTGCTGGTGTTCGTGGCCATCCGGGTCAAGCACTCGCCGAAGCGGGAGAACCGCCGTTCGCGCTTCTTCGGTTCCCACACCGGAGCGGCCTGGTTGGTCCTGGTGATGATCTCCGGGGTGATGATCACGCTGGCCTTCTACCGGGCCGCCCAGGTCAACACTGGCAACTTCCCCTACGGCTGGTGGGCCTTCGCCTCCCACGGCCTGGCCAACCTCCTCGAGCCCCTGGGCACCGGGGTCAACAGCGTCATCGAGACGGCGGCCCTGGTGGCCAACATCGCCATCATCACCGGGTTCTTGGTGTTCGTCTCCTACTCGAAGCACCTCCATATCTTCATGGCGCCGATCAACGTGGCCACCTCCCGGCGCCCCCGGGCCCTCGGGGCGCTCGCCTCCACTCCCGACATGTCCATGGAGGACGTGGGCGACGAGGACGAGGTGGTCTTCGGCGCCGGACGCATCGAGGACTTCTCGTGGAAGCAGCTGCTCGACATGGCCACCTGCACCGAGTGCGGTCGGTGCCAGTCCCAGTGCCCGGCGTGGAACACCGGTAAGCCGCTCTCACCCAAGCTGCTGATCATGGACCTCCGCGACAACCTGTTCTCCTCCGCCGACCGGGTGATGGCGAAGAACCGGGAGGCCGGTGTCGAGGTGGAGACGCTGGTCCCCTCCGTCATCGACCCCGATGTGCTGTGGTCGTGCACCACCTGCGGGGCCTGCGTCGAGGAGTGCCCCGTCGACATCGAGCACATCGACTCGATCATCGACATGCGCCGCTACGAGGTACTGATCGAGTCGCGGTTCCCGACCGAGGCCGGGCTCATGCTCCGCAACATCGAGAATCAGGGGGACCCCTGGGGGCTGGGCGGATCCAAGCGCACCGACTGGACCGAGGCGCTCGACTTCGAAGTGCCGGTGGTGAGCGGCACCATCCCCGACGACATCGAGTACCTCTACTGGGTGGGCTGCGCGGGCGCCCTGGACGAGCGGGCCCGGAAGGGTGCCCAGGCCACCGCCCGGATGCTCCACCGTGCCGGTGTCTCGTTCGCCATCCTCGGGCCGAAGGAGAGCTGTACCGGCGACCCGGCCCGCCGGCTGGGCAACGAGTACCTCTACCAGGAGCAGGCCCGAATGAACATCGAGACCATCGAGGGTGCCGGGGTCAAGAAGGTGATCGCCACCTGCCCCCACTGCTTCAACTCGCTCGCCAACGAGTACCCGTCCCTCGGTGGCAACTTCGAGGTCATCCACCACAGCCAGCTCCTCGACCACCTGGTGTCCGCCGGGCGGCTGACCCCCGGTGCCGGCTACCAGGGAACGGTCACCTATCACGACCCCTGTTACCTGGGCCGCCACAACCGGGTCTTCGACGAGCCGAGGTCGGTCATCGACGCCATACCCGGAGCCACCCAGGTGGAGATGCGACGCTGCCGCGAGAAGGGCTTCTGTTGCGGCGCGGGCGGCGCCCGCATGTGGCTCGAGGAGAACATCGGCAAACGGGTCAACATGGAGCGCACCGACGAGGCGCTGGGCACCGGAGCCGACGTGGTGTCGACCGCGTGCCCCTACTGCATGATCATGCTGGACGATGCGGTCAGGGCCAACGCCAAGGAGGACGAGGTGCGGGTCCTCGATCTCTCCCAGCTGCTCGAGGAGTCGATGGGCGACCGCAGGTAGCGGTCGTGTCCCGACCGGATGTCGCCCGCCCCGGCCGGCCTGGCCGGGCGGGGGCTCAGTCGAAGGCTGCGGCGTCGGCCTCGCGGAGCCGATTGGCCATGGCGGCCAGCATCTTGCGGGCGATGGTGGGCACCGACTGCAGCAGGCCGTTGAACTGGCGCTGGGAGAGCACCAACACGTCCATGTCCGTCTCGGACACCACCGTGGCGGAGCGGGGCCGACGATCGAGCAGGGCCAGCTCGCCGAAGTGGTCCCCGGCCCCGAGGGTGGCCACCTTCTTGCCGCTCCGGGTGACCGCGGCCCTGCCGGTGACGATGAGGAAGAACTCGAGCCCGATCCTCCCCTCCTCGACCAGGACCTTGCCCTTCGGGACCTCGATCTCGTCGAGCGAGCTGCGGATCTTCCGGAGCTCTGACCCCGTGCAACTCGAGAACAGCCAGATGGTCTTGAGGTCCAGTGCCTTGGGTCGCGCCGCCACGGAGTGGAGGCTAGCCCGATCGCGACCGTGCCGCTCGGGGGCTGGCGGGCACCCGGGCGGCCCGATCGCCACGCTACGATCACTTGCCCGTCACGAGGAAACACCGGATATGAGTGGACCAGGAGCCGCGGGATGGACAGCCTGATGATCGCCCCGGGCCCGGCGGACGACCGCGGATCGGAGCCGGTGGCGTCCGGGGACACCGGGGCCCGTGCCGGGCTCGACGGTGGACCGGACGGGCCGCTCATGGCGCTCCGGGGGGCCGGCGTGGACGTGGACTTCCGCCGGGCCGCCCGGGTAGCGGTGGCGGCACTGCTCTTGGCCGGCTGCGTCGCCGTCGCCGTCCTGTTCGTGGCCGGCGTCCACAAGAACGCCCAGATCACCCGTCTCCACGACCATGGCGTCGGCGTCGAGGTCACCGTCACCCGGTGCATCGGTCTCATGGGGGGCAGCGGCAGCAACCTGGCCGGCTACCAGTGCCGCGGGACGTTCACCATCAACGGTCATCGCTACGACGAGGCACTGCCCGGCGCCACGTCCCCGCTCTCCGGCGCGACCTTTCAAGCCGTGGCCGATCCGAGCGACCCGGCCCTCCTCTCGACGAGGGGCGCGGTCGCCGCCGAGCATGCTTCCTGGAGGGTGTTCGCCCTCCCGGTGGTGATGCTGGCGGTCATGGCGCTCACCGTGGTGGCGTGGGCCCTCAAACGGCGGAGCAGATCGAGGGCCGATCGGACCCTCCGCCTCCCGTAGCCGCGGTCGGCGACACCACCGGCACGCGTCGGACGGGGATGGCGGCTCGGGACGGAACGTGGCCGCGGCGGCCGGGTCCGCGGGGATCCGGCCCGGCCCCGTCCGGTCAGCCGGCCTTCCGGTCCCTGCCGGGCTTCGGCCGCGACGACGGCCCGGGGGGTGAGACCGGCGGGGTGAAGCGCTTGTTCGGAAGGGCCCGGCCCGGCGTCGAGCCGCCGGCGGCCGCCTTGGCCTCTTTGAGCTTCGACTGCAGGCGGTAGGCACGAACCAGCAGCCAGGCCGCCACCATGACGTAGGGCAACCCGAAACCCCAGAAGTGGAGATTGAAGATCGTCAGCCCGTAGAGGGCCATGGTGATGCCGAGATAGAGACGCTTGCGGAGCAGGGCCAGCACCAGCATCAGCACGCCCAGGGCGACGGCCACACCGCCCAGCTCGAGGTAGAGCGACGGGGCGACGTGGGCCTTGTTGATCTGGCCGTTGGCCAACAGGGCCTTCGGGTCGTTGGCGATCAGGCTGCCGGAGACCAGAAGGCCGATGGCGGCGGCGAGTGGGGCGGCGAGGAGTCCGACCAGACGCTCCTTGTCGTCGGCACGCGCCACCGCGGCCTCCAGCTCGGCGACCGTGGTCGGGCCCTCAGTGGTCGGCTTTGCCCCCTGGGCCGGGCCGGTCGCGCCCGCGTCGGCCGGCGCCGGCTTGAGCATTGCGCTCTGGAGCCGCTGCCACATGGTCGGCCGCGACGGGGCGAACTCGTCGTCGGCGTCGGGGTCGCGTCCGGGCATGAGGCAGGCTAGCGCGCCGGGCTGATTCGGGGCGAAGGCGGAAAGGGCCCGCCGTTCTCCTGACCTGCCGGTTCTCCCAGTTCACGCGTTGGTAACACGTCCGTGACCGTGCCGAAACTCTCGGAATGCATTGTTTGCGGCGGCAAGGCGAATCTGCCCGTCTTGCCCTTGGCGTGCCACGTGTCATCCAGCAGCGACGCGCGGTGCCAGGACGCAGTGACGATGAGAGAGGAGCGCTGAAACGTGCTATCCGCAGCAGTGACATCAGTCCCCTACCCGAGTTGGCTGAACCCGGCCGACAACACCTGGCAGATCACTGCCGCCACGTTCGTCGGCCTGATGAGCCTTCCGGCCCTGGCAGTCCTCTATGCGTCACTGGTGCAGAAGAAGTGGGCGGTCAATGTCCTGGCCATGATGTTCGCCGGGTTCTCGTTGGTGCTCGTGGCCTGGGTACTGTGGTCGTTCAAGATGGGATTCGGCGCGACCTCGGTCGGCGGCGGGGTCAGGGACGGGGTGCAGACCCAACTCTCCGGCGTCGGGTGGGTCCAGCACTTCTTCGAGAACATGGTCGGGAAACCGGGCGGCATCACCGACAGCGTGGGTGAACAGGGCCAGGCCGTGTCGGCGGCCAACACGGCCATACCCTTCCACTTCCCGACATCGACGCTGGCCTACTTCCAGTTCGTGTTCGCCGCCATCACCCCCCTGCTGTTCCTGGGGAGCGTGCTGGGCCGGATCAAGTTCAGCGCCTGGTGCCTGCTCGTGCCCCTGTGGTCCACCTGCGTCTACGCCGTCAACGCCTTCCTCCTCTGGGGCGGCGGCTACTTCGCCCAGGAGGGCGCGCTCGACTTCTCCGGCGGATTCGTCATCCACATGTCGGCCGGCGTCTCCGGGTTCGTCGCCGCCTGGGTCCTCGGGCCCCGGCTCCTGCGGGACCGACAACACGCCATACCCAACAACCTGGTCATGGCCGCGGTCGGGGCGGGGATCCTGTGGCTGGGCTGGAACGGGTTCAACGGCGGCGACCCGTACTACGCCGGCGCCAGCGCCGCCGCCGCCGTCATCAACACCAACCTGGCCACCGCCACCGGCGTCCTGGTCTGGATCGCGCTGGACGCCTGGTTCACCAAGGAGAAGAAGCCGACCTTCCTGGGCGCGGTGAACGGCATGATCTGCGGGCTGGTCGGGATCACCCCGTGCGCCGGCTGGGTCAACGGCCGGGGCGCCATCGCGGTCGGGGCGATCTGCTGTGCCATCGTGTGGGTGGCCTGGAACTTCCTCTCCAAGGTCCCGCCCTTCTCGAAGGTGGACGATGCCCTCGGGGTCGTCTACACCCACGGGATCGCCGGACTGTTCGGAGGTCTGCTGCTGGGGATCTTCGGCGACCCGAACCTGATCCAGTACGGCTGCGGCCACCTGGATGCCTCCGGGCAGGTGATCGCCACCACCCAGGCGCAATACGTCACGGCGGGAGGGAAGTGCGTGCCGTTCTCGGTGAGTGGGCTGATCTACAGTCCGCACTCGGCCCACCAGCTGTGGGAACAGGCCCGGGCCGCGGTGTGGGTGATCCTCTGGTCGGCGCTGGTCACCTTCATCCTGATGAAGATCATCGGATGGGTGCTGCGAGGTGCCCGCTACAAGGACGAGATCCTCGAGGTCGGCGACCTGGCCATCCACGGCGAGGAGGCCTTCCCCATGGAGACCTTCGCCGAGCGGGTCGGGGCCATGGCCATGGTCGGTGATTCAGCGTCATCGTCGTCGTCGGAGGCCTCGGTCAAACCCGATGACGGGTCCCCGCCCGGCAGCGCGGGCAGCTGACCGGACCCCTACGAACCCAAGGAGAGTTGACAATGAAATTGATCGTGGCGGTGCTGAAGCCGTTCAAGCTCGACGAGGTGAAGGAGGGGCTGAAGAGCCTGGGAGTCCACGGCCTCACCCTGACCGAGGCCCAGGGATTCGGTCGGCAGAGAGGCCACACCGAGATCTACCGGGGCGCCGAGTACGAGGTCGAGTTCGTCCCGAAGATCCGGCTCGAGATCGTGGTCGACGACGCCCAGGTCGACGAGGTGGTGACGACCATCGTGGACACCGCGGGAACCGGGAAGATCGGCGACGGGAAGGTCTGGGTCCTCCCGGTCGAGGAGGTGGTACGGGTCCGGACCGGCGAGCGGGGGGCCGACGCCCTCTAGGACCGCGCGCCGGAATCCTCCAGGTGTTGCTTGTGGGGACAGACAGACCTGGACGGAAGGGGGCCGGCCCTCAGGGGCCGGTCCCTTGTCGTCGGCCCCGGACGGCGCCGTCGCCGGGTGACGGTCTCCGGGCGGCGGGTCAGCCCGCCTGGTGCTTGACGGCGTCGGCCGCGGCCCGGGCCGCCTCCGGATCCCCGAGGTAGCCCATCGACGCCACCGACAGGTCGTCGGCCAGGCGGTAGAGGAACGGGATGCCGGTCGGGATCTCGAGGTCCACGATCTCGTCGTCCCCGATGCCGTCGATGTGCTTGCGCAGGGCACGCAGGCTGTTGCCGTGGGCCACCACGAGGACCGCACCGCCCCGCGGCCCTTCGGCCAGGAGGTCGGGCACGATGGCGTCGTGCCAATAGGGGAGGACCCGGCCCACCACGTCGGCCAGGCACTCGGTGAGCGGAAGGGCGTCGGCGGGGACGTCGCGGTACCGGGGATCGCCGGCCGGGTCGTGCTCGGATCCCCGCTCCACCGCCGGGGGCGGGGTGGCGTAGCTGCGCCGCCAGGCCTTCACCTGCGCATCCCCGTACCGGGCGGCGGTCTCCAGCTTGTTCTTCCCCTGGAGGGCCCCGTAGTGGCGCTCGTTGAGGCGCCAGTGGCGCCGCACCGGCATCCAGCCCCGGTCGGCCACCTCCAGGGTGAGGGCGGCGGTGCGGGTGGCCCGGGTCAGCAGCGACGTGTGCAGGACCCGCAGGTCGAGGGCCGCCTCTTGGGCCAGCAGTCGGCCCGACGCCCGGGCCTCGGCCTCGCCCTGCTCGGTGAGGTCGACGTCGTACCACCCGGTGAACAGGTTCTCGGCGTTCCACTGGGACTGGCCGTGGCGGAGGAGCACCAGCTCGGGCATGCGACGAGCGTATCCCCACCGCAGCTGACCTGGCCTCAACACCAACTTAGAAGAAACTTATACATGCAGCACTCAACTTTGGTATAGTGGACTCCGTAACACCAGCAAACCAGCCCTACAACCAGCCGAGACGGGCTGCGGGCGAGCCGGCCATCCACCGGCGCCGCGCCGTCGGGGTCCCGGGGTCGGCACCTTCGTCGAGTCAGCCGCGTGTCCACCAGCGGATCAACCAGAGCGCCCACCACGGGCCGTGAGCAGGAGGCAACAAGATGGCCAAGGCCGTAGGAATCGACCTCGGAACCACCAACTCGGTGGTCGCAGTACTGGAGGCCGGCGAGCCGGTCGTCATCCCCAACGCCGAAGGCGGTCGGACCACGCCGTCGGTGGTCGGCTTCGCCAAGTCGGGCGAGGTCCTCGTGGGCGAGGTGGCCAAGCGCCAGGCCATCACCAACCCGGACCGGACCATCCGCTCGGTCAAGCGCCAGATGGGGACGTCCTGGAAGGTGGACATCGACGGGAAGAACTACACCGCGCAGGAGATTTCCGCCCGGATCCTCGGCAAGCTCAAGCGGGACGCCGAGGCGTTCCTCGGCGACACGGTGACCCAGGCGGTCATCACCGTGCCCGCCTACTTCGATGACGCCCAGCGCACCGCCACCAAGGAGGCCGGGGCCATCGCCGGCCTCGAGGTGCTCCGCATCATCAACGAGCCGACGGCGGCCGCCCTGGCCTACGGCCTCGACAAGGAGGGCGCCGACCACACCGTCCTCGTCTTCGACCTCGGAGGCGGCACCTTCGACGTGTCCCTCCTCGAGATCGGCGACGGCGTCTTCGAGGTCAAGTCCACGGCGGGGAACTCGCATCTCGGTGGCGACGACTGGGACCAGCGGATCATCGACTGGCTGGTGAAGACGTTCAAGGACACCGAGGGTGTCGACCTGTCCACCGACAAGATGGCCACCCAGCGGCTGCAGGAGGCGGCGGAGAAGGCGAAGATCGAGCTGTCGTCCCTCCAGGAGACCCAGATCAACCTGCCCTTCATCACGGCCACGTCCGAGGGGCCCAAGCACCTCGACGTGAAGCTGACCCGGGCCACCTTCAACGAGCTGACCGCCGACCTGGTCGAGTCCTGCAAGGGTCCCTTCGACCAGGCCATCTCCGACTCGGGACTGTCCAAGTCCGACATCGACCACGTGGTGCTGGTCGGTGGTTCGACGCGGATCCCCGCCGTGCAGGAGCTGGTCCAGCAGATGACCGGCAAGGAGGCCCACAAGGGGGTCAACCCCGACGAGGTGGTGGCCCTGGGCGCCGCCGTGCAGGCCGGTGTCCTGAAGGGTGAGGTCAAAGACGTACTCCTCCTCGACGTGACGCCGCTTTCGCTGGGCATCGAGACCAAGGGCAGCGTGATGCACCGCCTCATCGAGCGGAACACCACCATCCCGACCAAGCGCAGCGAGGTGTTCACCACCGCCGACGACAACCAGCCGTCGGTCGAGGTGCACGTGCTCCAAGGCGAGCGCGAGATGGCCATGTACAACAAGACGCTCGGCAAGTTCCAGCTCGTCGACCTGCCCCCGGCCCCTCGGGGCGTTCCGCAGATCGAGGTCACCTTCGACATCGACGCCAACGGCATCGTGCACGTGTCGGCCAAGGACCGGGCCACGGGCAAGGAGCAGTCGATGACCATCACCGGCCAGTCGTCCATGGCCAAAGAGGACATCGAGCGCATGGTCAAAGACGCCGAGGCCCACGCCGAGGACGACCGCCAGCGCAAGGAGGAGGCCGAGGTCCGCAACAACGCCGACACCCTCGTGTACCAGACCGAGAAGCTCCTCGCCGACCAGGGCGAGAAGTTCCAGGGTGACGAGAAGGAGAAGGTGGAGACCGCTCTCGGGTCGTTGAAGGAGGCCCTGGCCGGCTCCGACGTCGAGGCCATCAAGACGGCCACCGAGTCGTTGCTGACGGCCAGCCAGTCGTTCAGCCAGCGCCTGTACGAAGAGGCGTCCCACGCCGACGCGGCGGGCGCCGGCGCCGGCGGGTCGGGCGGCAGCGAGCCCTCGGACGACGAGGTCGTGGACGCCGAGATCGTCGACGACAAGGGCTGATCGCCGATGACCGGCACCAGTGGATCAGGTCGGAAGGGTGTGGCGTGGGAGTCGGAGGCAGAGCGCTCCCGCCCGCGCCCGCCAGGCGCGGAGGGGGCCGAGCTCGGCTCCCGGTACCCGCACCTCGACGGCGACGAGGTAGTCGACGGCGCCGACGGGGCGGTCGAGGGTGAACCGGTCGACGAGCGGCGTGGCGTCGGGGACCGCCCCCGGTGGTGGGGGCACGGTGTTCGACGCCGATCCCCTGGTCGCCGCCCGGGACCAGCGCGACGAGTACCTCGACTCGCTGCGCCGGTTGCAGGCCGAGTTCGAGAACTACAAGAAGCGGGTGGCCAAGCAACAGCACGACCAGGTGGCCCGCGCCGCCGTCTCCCTGGTGGAGAAGGTCCTCCCGGTGATGGACACCCTCGATCTGGCCACCGCCCACCTGGGCGACGCCGGGTCCCCGGACGGCCGCGCCCTGGTGGCCGTGTCGAACCAATTGCGCGACGTGTTGGCCAAGGAGGGCCTCGAGCGCATCGACCCCCTGGGTGAGGAGTTCGATCCGAACGCCCACGAGGCGGTGGGCCATCTGCCCGCCGACGAGCCGTCCCCGGGGGACGGGGACGACCCCGATCCGGGACCGCAGGGCGGTCCGAAACCCGGCGAACCGGTGGTAGCGCAGGTCATGAGGGCCGGATACCGCTGGCGCGGCACCGTGGTGCGCCCGGCGATGGTCACGGTGCGGGGCTAGAGGGGACAGGGGACCACCAGGTGGCGCCGCAACGCGAATGGTTCGAGAAGGACTACTACAAGACGCTGGGCGTGTCCTCGACGGCCACGGCCAAGGAGATCACCAGCGTGTACCGCAAGCTGGCCAAGAAGCACCACCCCGACACCAACCCGGGCCAGGAGGACACCTTCAAGGACATCTCCGCCGCCTACGACGTCCTCGGTGACGCCGACCGGCGCAAGGAGTACGACGAGGTCCGGGCCATGGGACCGGCGGCCGGCGGGTTCCCCGGAGGATTCGGCGGGGGGACCACCTACCGCACCGGCGACATGGGCGACCTCGGCGACCTGTTCGGCGGGCTCTTCGGGCGCGGCCGCCGGGGCGGCGGGGCCGCCGGGGCCCAGCGCGGGGCGGACGTCGAGACCGAGCTGCACCTCTCCTTCGAGGAGGCGGTGAACGGGGTGACCACCTCGGTGAACGTCACCACCGACGCCCGCTGCCACACCTGCTCGGGCACCGGGGCCGCCCCGGGCACCCACCCGGTGACCTGCCCGCGGTGCGGAGGCACCGGCAGCCTCCAGGACAACCAGGGGATGTTCTCGCTGAGCCAGATCTGCCCGCAGTGCGGCGGTCGGGGCACGGTGGTGACCACTCCCTGCCCCACGTGCTCCGGCTCGGGGATCGAGCACCGCAACCGCACGGTGAAGGTCCGGATCCCCGCCGGTGTCGACGACGGGCAGCGGATCCGGGTCAAGGGTCGTGGCGCCGCCGGCCGGGGCAACGCCCCGAGCGGGGACCTCTACGTCGTGGTCCGGGTGGACCGGCACGGGATATTCGGCCGGCGGGGCCGGAACCTCACCCTCACCGTGCCGCTCTCCTATCCGGAGATCGCCCTCGGCACCACCCTGACCGTGCCCACCTTCGGCGATCCCGTCACCCTCCGGATCCCGGCGGGCACGCCGTCGGGCCGGACGTTCCGGGTCAGGGAACGGGGAGTCCCCGGCGACCGGCGGAACGCCGCCGGCGACCTGTTGGTCACCGTCGAGGTGGACGTCCCCGACGAACTGACCGACGAGCAGCGCGCCGCGGTCGAGGCGCTGGCCGCGGTGGTCGAGCCGCCGGCGCGCCAGACCATGGGAGTCTGACGATGGCCGACGAAGTACGCACCCGGGCCGTCTATGTGATCTCGGTGGCCGCCGAGCTCACCGGCGTCCACCCCCAGACCCTCCGCGTCTACGAGCGCAAGGGCCTTCTCGACCCGAGCCGCACGGAGGGAGGCAGCCGGCGCTTCAGCGAGGAGGACCTGGATCGGATGCGCCACATCCAGAGCCTGACCACGACCGGGCTCAACCTCGAGGGGGTCCGCAGGGTGATGGAGCTCGAGGCCGAGGTGGAACGCCTCCGGGCGGAGCTCGACGTGGCCCGGGCCCAGGCCCGCGAGGAGGTGGCGGTGACCCACCGCCGCTACCGGCGCGAGCTGGTGCCGCTCTCCCAGGTGCTGGTCCCCATCCGCCCGGCCCGCCGGGTCGCCCAGGGGACGGGGGGTCCCCGGTGACCATCAACCCCGACCGCTGGACGCTCAAGACCCAGGAAGCATTCAGCTCGGCCGTCGAGCGGGCCCGTGACGCCCACCACGCCGAGGTGACCCCCGAGCACGTGCTGGCCGCCGTCCTCGACCAGCCCGAAGGGATCGCCGGCCCCATCCTCACCCGGGTGGGCGTCGAGCCGGCGGTGGTGCGCGAGCGGGTCGACGGTGAGCTCGGCCGCCTGCCCCAGGCGTTCGGCGGGCAGGAGCCCGGTATCAACCGGGCCCTGCGCGACGTGCTCGCAGCCGCCGATACCCAGCGCACCGACATGGGCGACGAGTACCTGTCGGTGGAGCACCTGATACTGGCCATGGCCGATCGGGTCGGCGTGGACCGGGACCAGCTGTTGAGCGCCCTGCGCGACGTGCGGGGCAGCCACCGGGTCACCTCGCAGAATCCGGAGGGGACCTTTCAGGCCCTCGAGCGTTACGGACGCGATCTGACGGCGCTGGCCCGCCAGGGGAAGATGGACCCGGTCATCGGGCGCGACGAGGAGGTGCGGCGGGTCATCCAGGTGCTGTCCCGCCGGACCAAGAACAACCCGGTCCTCATCGGGGAGCCCGGGGTCGGCAAGACCGCCATCGTCGAGGGCCTGGCCCAGCGCATCGTCGAGGGCGACGTCCCCGAGGGGCTGAAGGGGAAGCGGGTCATCGGGCTGGACATGGCCTCGATGGTGGCCGGGGCCAAGTACCGGGGCGAGTTCGAGGAGCGGTTGAAGGCGGTGCTGAAGGAGATCACCGACGCCGAGGGCGAGGTCATCACCTTCGTGGACGAGCTCCACACCATCGTGGGGGCCGGGGGCGGCTCCGAGGGGGCCATGGACGCCGGCAACATGATCAAGCCGATGCTGGCCCGGGGCGAGCTCCGCCTCATCGGGGCCACCACCCTCGACGAGTACCGCCAGTACATCGAGAAGGACGCCGCACTTGAGCGCCGCTTCCAACAGGTCTTCGTGCCGCCGCCCTCGGTCGGGGACACCATCGCCATCCTGCGGGGCCTGAAGGAACGCTACGAGGTCCATCACGGGGTCCGCATACAGGACGCGGCGCTGGTGGCGGCGGCGGTGCTGTCCGACCGCTACATCACCGGACGCTTCCTCCCCGACAAGGCCATCGACCTGATGGACGAGTCGGCCAGCCGCCTGCGCATCGAGATCGACTCCATGCCCACCGAGCTGGACGTGGTCACCCGCCGCCTCCGCCAGCTGGAGATCGAGCGGATGGCCCTGGCCAAGGAGACCGACAGCGCCTCCGCCGAGCGTCTGGCCCGGTTGGACGAGGAGATGGCCAATCTCTCGGAGCAGTCGGCGGCGATGACCGCCCACTGGCAGTCCGAGAAGGAGGCGATCGCCACCATCCAGTCCCTCAAGGGCGAGCTCGAGCGCCAGCGGGGCGAGGCGGAGCGGCTGGCCCGCGACGGCAACCTGGCCCAGGCCTCGGAGATCACCTACGGGCTGATCCCCGATCTGGAGCGGCAGGTCGAGGAGGCCACCGCCGCCCTCGACGAGCTCCAGAAGAGCCAGCGCTTCCTGAAAGAGGAGGTCGACGCGGAGGACGTGGCCGAGGTGGTCAGCCGGGCCACCGGCGTACCGGTCAGCCGACTGCTCGAAGGCGAGGTCGAGAAGCTGGTGCGGATGGAGGACGCCCTCCATGCCCGGGTGGTGGGCCAGGACGAGGCGGTCTCGGCGGTGTCCAACGCCATCCGGCGCAGCCGGGCCGGACTCTCCGACCCCAACCGCCCCATCGGCTCGTTCCTGTTCATGGGTCCGACCGGGGTGGGCAAGACCGAGCTGGCCCGGGCCCTGGCCGAGTTCCTCTTCGACGACGCCCGGGCCATGGTGCGCATCGACATGAGCGAGTACATGGAGCGCCACTCCGTGTCCCGCCTGCTCGGCGCCCCGCCCGGCTATGTCGGCTACGAGGAGGGGGGCCAGCTGACCGAGGCGATCCGCCGACGTCCCTACGCGGTCGTGCTGCTCGACGAGTTGGAGAAGGCCCATCCCGACGTGTTCAACACCCTGCTGCAGCTGCTCGAGGACGGCCGCCTGACCGACGGCCAGGGCCGGACCGTGGACTTCACCAACACCGTGTTGATCATGACCTCCAACATCCCCGGCGAGCCCCTCGAGTTCTTCAAGCCCGAGTTCGTCAACCGCATCGACGAGATCGTCCGGTTCCACGCCCTCTCCGAGTCCGACCTCGGGCGGATCGTCTCCATCCAGCTGGGTGGCCTGCGCGGCCGGCTCTCCGAGCGGCGCCTGGCCCTGTCGGTGACCCCGGCGGCGGAGGCGTGGCTGGCCCGCGCCGGCTTCGATCCCGACTTCGGGGCCCGGCCGCTCCGACGGGTCATCCAGCGCCAGGTCGAGGACCCGTTGGCACTGGCCCTGCTCGAGGGGCGCTACCCCGAAGGCTCGACGGTGACCGTCGACGTCGCCGACGATGCCGTCACCCTGGTCTGACCGGAGCTGACCTGGACGCCGCCGGGCCGCGGCGGCGATGATGTGGCCCCGCGGTCGGCGAAGGCCCCGCGGTCGGCGAAGGCCATGCGGTCGGCGAAGGGGATGTCGGTTCGGTGCTGGGTGTCCCAACGGTGATGTCGGTGGCGGCGGACGTGGGTGCCGTCACCGTCCGGATCACGTTCCGGAACGTCTTCTCCTTCCTGCTGGCCGTGGCCTTCGTCATCGTGCTCGGCCTGGTCAGCGGCCGCCTGCTCGGCATCGGTGTCGGCCGGTGGCGCTCGATGGCCACCGCACTGGTCGGCACCCTCGTCGGGGCGATCGGGGCCGAGGCGGTGGTGCGGGGGGGCGGCTCGACCACCGTGGCCTACGCCCTCACCGCCCTGTTCGGGGTGCTCGCCACCATGGTCCTGATGATCGTCCCCGAGGCCCTGGGCCGGCGCCGCGCCGGGGACCGACGGCCCCGGGCCAAACGGCTGTGGCTGCACCCGGTCCGGTGGATCCGCCGCAGTCTTGCCCCCCTGTCGAGGTCGTGGGAGGTGCTGTCGACGGCGCGGCGCAACGGGTTGGCCAGGCCCCAGTTCCTCTCGGCCTCGGGGATCACCACCGCCGAGTTCGGCCACCGGCTCCGCCTGACCCTCGAGGAGGTGGGGGGGATGTTCGTCAAGTTCGGACAGATCGCCTCCACCCGCAGCGACCTGTTCGCCGAGCCGGTGATCGCCGAGCTGTCCCATCTGCGCGCCGCGGTGCGGCCCATCCCGGCCGTGCAGGTCCGTCCCCTGGTCGAAAAGGAGCTGGGACGGCCGGTCGAGGAGGCCTTCGCCACCTTCGACTTCGAGCCGTTGGCCTCGGCCTCGATCGGCCAGGCCCACCGGGCGGTCCTCCGCACCGGCGAGTCGGTGGTGGTCAAGATCCAACGGCCGGGCCTCGACGACTTGCTCCGCCGGGACGCCACCGTGCTGCGGCTGGCGGCCCGGGTGGCCGAGCGGCGGGTGGCCGGGGCCGTCGGCCTCGGGGTCCGCGGCCTCGCCGACGAGCTGATCGCCGGCATGGAGCACGAACTCGACTACGTCCGGGAGGCGACCATGTGCGACCGGCTGCGCCTGGAGGTCGCCCACGAGGACCCGGCCGACGACGTCATCCGGGTCCCGCAGGTGTTCCACGACCTGTGCACCGACCGGTTGCTGGTCATGGAGGAGGCGCCGGGTCGCCCCGTCGACGCCCCGGGGGCAGTCGCCGCCAGCGGCACGCCGCCCCATCTGCTGGCCACCGCCCTCCTCTCGAGCTTCCTCGAACAGGTGCTGCACGGCATGGTGTTCCACGCCGACCCCCATCCAGGCAACCTGATGGTCGACGAGTGGGGGCGTCTGTGGCTGCTCGACTTCGGCGCGGTGGGACTGCTCGACCCGGTCACCCGGCGCGCCCTCCAGGACATCGCCGTCGGCATGAGCGCGGGTGAGCCCGTCGTGGTGGCGCGGGCGGTCCGCCACCTGGCCGGGGCCGATGCCACCGCCGATCTGCAGAGCCTCGAGTCCGACATCGGGATGCTGATGGTGGAGGGCTCGGGCGGCTTCGACCCGGCCGTCATCCCCGAGGTCCTGGCGGTCATGACCCGGCACGGGCTGCGGGTCCCGGTCTCGATGACCGCGCTGTCCAAGGCGGTCCTGACCCTGGACGGGACGCTCAGGCTCATCGACCCCTCCTTCGAGCTGGCCACCGAGGCCACGGCGGTGGCCGAATCGCTCGCCGGCCAGGGGCCCGACCTTGCCGGCGACGTGCTCCAGGAGGAGCTGCGCCGCTCGTTGCCCATTCTCCGTACCTTGCCCGAGCACGTCGACGAGCTCGCCACCCAACTGCGCGCCGGCCGGATGAGCGTCCGGGTGGAGCGGTTCGCCGGTGCCGACGAAGCGGTCGTGAGCGGATGGATCGACCGGATGCTGATCGGCGCCTTCGGGTGCGTCGGGCTGCTGGCCTCGGGGGTGATCCTGGTGGCGGCCGAGCTGGCCCGGTCCCGGGACATCCGCCTCGCCCTCGAGGCGGTCGGCTTCATCGGAGTGGTGTTCGCATCGGTCCTGTTCATGCGGTCGGTGGCCCAGGTGCTCCGGCGCGACCGCACCTCGACCGGCTGAGCCGGCCTCCGGCCCGGTCAGCCGGCCCGGTCGTACCCCATTGCGATCAGCGCACCGAGGACGGCCCGGGCCCGGGTCACCGACTCGTCGCCCACCCGTTCGGCGAGCCCGGTGTCGACGGCTGCGACGGCGCGGCGCGACGCGTCGGCCGCCTGGCGGCCGCGGGCCGTCAGTGTCACGGTCAGCCGGCGGCGGTCGTCGGGGTCGGGCGCCCGCTCGAGGTAGCCCCTGACCACCAGGGTGTCGACCAGTTGGCCGGCCGCCTGCTTGGACACGCCCAGCTTCTGGGTGATCGCCCCGAGGGGTGACCCGCCCCGGGCGACGCCTCCGATCAGGTTGGGTCCGTTGCCCGGCATGTCGTCGCATCCCACCTCGGCCAGCGCCGCCCGGATCGCCGACCCGTAGGTGCGGCGGGCGCTGCGCAACAGGGCCGGCATGGCCACCTCGTCCATGGCCGACGGTACCCGCCCGACTCCCTATTGGTCAAGAAGCTTGACTAATGTGGGAGCCATGGCGCCCTCCCCTCCCGCTGCCGGCCCGGGCCCCGGCCCCTCCCGGACCGGCCGGGCGGTGGCCGCCTGGCGGGCCGGCTTCCCCCGGCCGTGGAGCCCGGACGGCGACCCCGACGCCCAGGCGGCCCTGTGCGCAGGGATGCCCCCGCCCCGCCGCGTGCCGCTGCGGGCCCACCTCGAGGCCCGCACCCGGTTCTTCGACGACCAGGTCGTCGCCGCCATCGGGCGGGGGACGGGGCAGGTGGTCGTCCTCGGCGCCGGCTACGACGACCGGGCCCTGCGGTTCCGGACGGCCGGTGTCCGCTTCTTCGAGGTCGACCACCCCGGCACCCAGTCCGACAAGCGCCGCCGCCTCGGGCGCATGGGGTGGGACGGCTCCGGCCCGACCCTGGTGCCCGCCGACTTCAGGGTGGACGACGTCGGCGCCGCCCTGGCCCGGGTCGGCCACCGCGCCGGGCGTCCCACGCTGGTGCTGGCCGAGGGCCTCCTCGTCTACCTGGACGGTGCGACGGTGGTCGGGCTCCTTTCCGCCGTGCACGCCCGGGCGGCCGAGGGCAGCACCCTGGTCGCCAGCCTGGCCGTCCACCCCGATGGCGCCGACTCGGAGCAGGTGCTGGTGCGGGCCAACGCCGCCCGCCCGGGCCCCGCGCACGAGCCGTGGCGCACGGTCTTGTCGGTCCCGGCCCACCTCGAGCTGGTGTCGCGGTCGGGATGGACCGTGGCCGAGTCGGTCGACGACGCCGCCCTCGGCACCGGGGCCGTCCCCGGTCGTTCGCTGCTGGTCGTGGCCCGACCCTGAGCCGGCCCACCACACCGAACCGGCGGGGCTGCGGGATACACTGGTGCGTAATCCGCTTTTCGCAACGGAGGAGACGCGTGCCGGCAACCGTCGTCGTCGGGACCCAGTGGGGTGATGAGGGCAAGGGCAAGCTCACCGATCTCCTGGCCAAGGAGATGGAGCTGGTCGTCCGCTACCAGGGCGGCCACAACGCCGGGCACACCATCGTGGTGGACGGCGAGACCTTCGCCCTCCAGCTGGTGCCGAGCGGCATCCTCTACGACCACATCACCCCGGTCATCGGCAACGGGGTGGTCGTCGACCCGACCGTGCTGCTCGACGAGTTGGACACCCTGGCGGCCAAGGGGATCGACACCGGCAGGCTGCTGGTGAGCGGCAACGCCCACCTGATCATGCCCTACCATCACGAGCTGGACCAGCTCGCCGAGCGCTACCTGGGCAAGAACAAGCTCGGGACCACCAGGCGGGGGATCGGGCCGGCCTACGCCGACAAGTCCTCCCGGGTCGGGCTGCGGGTGCAGGACCTCCTCGACCCCAAGATCTTCCGCCAGAAGCTCGACGTGGTGCTGAAGGAGAAGAACGCCGTCCTGGCCAAGGTGTACAACCGGCTCCCGCTGTCGGCCGACGACATCTGTGCGAAGTACCTCGACGAGCTGGCCCCGAGGGTGGCCCCGATGGTCGCCGACGCCGTCGGGGTCCTCCACGACGCCCTCGAGCGGGGCGCCCACGTGCTGCTCGAGGGGGCCCAGGCCACCTTCCTCGATCTCGACCACGGGACCTACCCCTTCGTGACCTCGTCCAACCCGGTGGCCGGCGGCGCCTGCACCGGGGCCGGGATCGGGCCCCGCTACATCGACGAGGTCATCGGCATCGCCAAGGCCTACGTGACCCGGGTGGGGAGCGGTCCGTTCCCCACCGAGCTGGTCGACGAGATCGGCGAGACGCTGGTCGAGCGCGGCCACGAGTACGGGGTCAACACCGGCCGCCGCCGGCGCCCGGGTTGGTTCGACGCGGTGATGATGCGCCAGGCGGTGCGGGTCAACTCGCTGTCCGAGGTGGCCCTGACCAAGCTCGACGTGCTGGACACCTTCGACACGGTCAAGGTGTGCGTGGCCTACGAGGCCAACGGCGAGCGGTTCACCCACCCGCCCTACCACCAGTCGACCTTCCACCAGGCCGTCCCCGGTCTACGAGGAGCTGCCCGGGTGGAAGAAGGACCTCTCGGGGGCCACCGAGCTCGGCGACCTGCCCCAGGCGGCGCGCGACTACGTCCACTTCCTGGCCGAGCAGGTGGGCGCGCCGGTCCGACTGGTCGGGGTCGGCCCCGGCCGGGACCAGTTCGTCCGCTTCGCCGCATGAGCGGACCCCCACCTGTGCCGACGGCGGGCCCCGCGGCCACCGGGACGGCGATCGACCGGGTGTGCGTGGTGGGGGCGGGGGGCCGTGAGCACGCGCTGGCCGTGGTCCTCGGGCGCACCGCCGACGTGGTGGTGACCCCGGGGAACCCGGGGATCCGCGGCCGGACCGCCGAGGGCCACACCATCACCAGTTCGAGCGCGCCCGCAGAGGAGGTGGAGGCCGACCTCTACGTCATCGGGCCCGAGGCGCCGCTGGTCGACGGGCTCGCCGACCGGTTGCGGGCCGCCGGCGGCCTGGTCTTCGGGCCCGGCGCCGACGGGGCACGGCTCGAAGGGTCCAAGGCCTTCATGAAGGAGCTGCTGTCCGAGGCCGGCGTGCCCACCGCCCGCTACGGCGCCTTCGACGAGCCGGCACCGGCCAAGGCCTTCCTGCGCGGCCTGCCCGGCCCGTGGGTGGTCAAGACCGACGGGCTGGCCGCCGGCAAGGGCGTGCTGGTCACCGACTCGCTGGCCGAGGCCGAGGCCGACGTCGACGCCAAGCTCTCCGGGGGTGCCTTCGGCGACGCCGGCCGGCGGGTGGTGGTCGAGGAGGGGATGACCGGGCCGGAGTGCTCGCTGCTGGTGCTGTGCGACGGGCGGCGGCTGGCCGCCCTCGCCCCGGCCCGGGACTTCAAGCGGCTCCGGGACCACGACCGGGGACCCAACACCGGGGGCATGGGGGCGTACTCGCCGGTCGCCTCGGTGGACGGGGGGTTGGTGACCCGGCTGGTGGACGAGGCGGTGGCCCCTCTGGTGGCCGCCCTCCGGGCCCGGGGCATCGACTACCGGGGCGTCCTCTACGCGGGCGTCATGCTCACCCCCGACGGGCCCAAGGTGCTCGAGTTCAACGTGCGCTTCGGCGACCCCGAGACCCAGGTGGTGCTGCCCCGCCTGGAGGGCGACCTGGCCGGGCTGCTCGCCGAGGCGGCCGCCGGCTCGTTGGTGTCCGTCCCCCGTTTCGCCGACGCCGCCGCGGTGTGCGTGGTGCTCGCCTCCGCCGGCTACCCCGAATCGCCGCGGACCGGGGACCGGATCACCGGCCTCGACCGCGCCGCGGCGGTCGAGGGGGTGACGGTGTTCCATGCCGGCACGGCCCGGACCGGCCGGGCGGGAGAGCCCGGCGCGGTCGTGACCTCGGGGGGCCGGGTGCTCTCGGTGACCGCCCTCGGCGACACCGTCGCCGCGGCCCGGGACCGGGCCTACCGGGGGGTGTCGGCCATCTCCTGGCCCGGGATGCAGGCCCGGTCCGACATCGGTTCGGCGGGCGGCCCGGACGGGACGGAGGGGACGGAGGGGACGGGCCCACAGGCCGGTGCCGCGGGGGCCGCCGTCCGCCAGGGGGTCTCCCGTTGATCCCCCGCTACGCGCCCGAGGCCATGGCCGCCCTCTTCTCGGACCGGGCCCGGTTCGCCATGTGGCTGAAGGTGGAGCTGTTGGCCACCGAGGGCTGGGCGGAGGCGGGGGCGGTCCCGGCCGGAGCGGCGGCGGCGTGCCGGGCCCGGGCGCCCCGCGTCGACGCCTCCTTCGTCGAGCAGGTGGCCGAGCGCGAGCGGATCACCGACCACGACGTGGCCGCCTTCGTCGACGTGGTCCAAGAGGCCATCGGCCAACCCGACGGATCGTGGGTCCACTACGGACTCACCTCCTCCGACGTGGTGGACACCGCGTTGTGCGCCACCCTGGTGGAGGCCTCGGACCTGCTCATCGCCGCCGGTGCCGGGCTGGTGCGGGCGCTGAAGGAGCGGGCGCTCGGCTCCATCGACGTCCCGGTGACCGGACGGACCCACGGCATGCACGCCGAGCCGACCACCTTCGGGGCCAAGTTCGCGCTGTGGGCGCTGCAGGCCGACCGCGACCTGGAGCGGCTGCGCGCCGCCCGGCGACGGGTGGCGGTGGGCAAGCTGTCGGGTGCGGTCGGCACCTACTCGAACATCGATCCCCGGGTGGAGGCCCACGTGTGCCGGGCACTCGGCCTCACCCCGGTGCCGGCCACCCAGGTGGTGGCCCGCGACCGCCATGCCGAGTACCTCTGGGCCTGTGCCTCGGTCGGCGCCACCATCGAGGCGATCGCCACCGAGGTCCGCCACCTCGCCCGGAGTGAGCTCGGAGAGGCGGAGGAGCCGTTCAAGCCGGGGCAGAAGGGCAGCTCGGCCATGCCCCACAAGCGCAACCCGATCCTGTCGGAGCGGTTGTGCGGCCTGGCCCGGGTGCTGCGGGGCTACCTCTCGGCCGGCCTCGAGGACGTGGCCCTCTGGCACGAGCGGGACATCTCCCACAGCTCGGTGGAACGGGTGGTGCTGCCCGACGCCAGCATGCTCACCCTCTACATGCTGGAGAAGGCCGAGCAGCTCGTCGCCGGGCTGGTGATCCACCCGGAGCGGGCGCTCGCCACGCTCACCGAGGGGAGCCACGGCCTGGTCTTCAGCCAGTCGGTCCTGCTGGCCCTGGTCAGCGCCGGGGCCACCCGGGACGCGGCCTACCGGATCGTCCAGCGCGATGCCCGGGAGGCCTGGGACCGGGGCCGGTCCTTCCGCCGGGTGCTCGACGAGGACCCCGAGGTCACCCTGTCGCCCGCCGCCCTCGACGACGCCTTCGACCTGTCCCGGGCGCTGCGCCATGTCCACCGTTTCACCGATGCCCTGGAGGAGCTCGCCCCATGACCGTCCCCGCCGACCCCGGACCGCCGCCGCTCCCCCTGTTGCAGTCGGGCAAGGTCCGCGAGCTCTACGACGCCGGCGAGGGCCGGCTGCTGATGGTGGCGTCGGACCGGATCTCGGCCTTCGACGTGATCATGGAGGAGCCCATCCCCGACAAGGGGCGGGTGCTCACGGCCATGACCGCCTACTGGCTCGGCGAGCTCGCCGACCTGGCGCCCAACCACCTGATCAGTGCCGACACCGCCGACTTCCCCGCCGGCGCCTCCGGCCTCCCCGGCGGGCTCGGGGAACTGGCCGGCCGGTCCATGCTCGTCCACCGGGCCCGGATGCTCGACATCGAGTGCATCGTGCGCGGCTACCTGGCCGGCTCCGCCTACAAGGAGTACGAGCGCCAGGGCACCGTCCACGGCATGGCCATGCCCAAGGGCCTCCGCCACGCCGAGCGCCTGCCCGAGCCCATCTTCACCCCGTCGACCAAGGCCACCGAGGGACATGACCTGAACATCGGGATGGACGAGGCCGTCGACCTGGTGGGGAAGGAGGCGGCCACCGCGGCCGCCGACCTGTGCCTGGCCGCCTACCGGCGGGCGGCCTCCAGGGCCGAGACCCAGGGCATCGTCATCTGCGACACCAAGTTCGAGCTCGGCTACATCGAGGGGGAGCTGTCCCTCTGCGACGAGGTGCTGACCCCGGACTCCTCCCGGTTCTGGCCAGCCGACGACTGCGCCCCGGGGACCAACCCGCCCTCCTTCGACAAGCAGCCGCTGCGCGACTGGCTCGAGGGCCGGCCCTGGGGGAAGCAGCCGCCCCCGCCGGCGCTGCCGGCCGAGGTCGTCTCGGCCACCTCGGCCCGCTACGTCGACGCCTACGAGCGGGTGTGCGGGCTCCGGTTGCACGACTGGTACGGTGCCTGACCGTGGCCTCCGGTGAGCGGTTCTCGGTGCTGGTCGAGGTCCGGCTCCGGGCGGGGATCGCCGACCCGCAGGGCGCCACCATCGAGCGGGCGCTCCCCGCCCTGGGGTTGACCGGGGTGACCGGCGTGCGGGCGGGCAAGGCGTTCCGCTTCGAGGTCTCGGCCTCCGACGAGGGCGACGCCAGGGCCCAGGCCACGGTGGTGGCCGACCGGCTGCTGGCCAACCCGGTCATCGAGGAGTCGTCGGTGACGGTGGGCCCCGGTCAGCCCGCCGGCGCCGCGGGCTCGGCGGCCTGATGGCCACCCGGGTCGGGGTGGTGGTGTTCCCGGGCACCAACTGCGAGCACGACGCCGTCCTGGCGGTGGAGCGGCTCGGGGTGTCGGCCGGTCTGGTGTGGCACGGCGACAACTCGGTCGGCGGGTACGACGCGCTCATCCTGCCCGGCGGGTTCGCCCACGGCGACTATCTCCGTCCGGGCGCCATCGCCCGCTTCTCGCCGGTGATGGAGGCGGTGGGCCGGTTCGCCGCCGCCGGCGGTCCGGTGGTCGGCATCTGCAACGGCTTCCAGGTGCTCACCGAGGCCGGCCTGCTGCCCGGCGCCCTGCAGAAGAACCGGGGCCTCCGGTTCCTCTGCACCACGGTGGGGGTGCGGGTCGAGTCATCGGACTCGGTGCTCACCGGGGGGATTGCCGTGGGCACCGAACTGCAGATCCCGGTCAATCACTTCGAGGGCAACTACACCTGTGACCCCGACACCCTGGCCGTGCTCCGCGGTGAAGAGCGGGTCGTCCTCCGCTACCTGGACAACCCCAATGGGTCGATCGACGACATCGCCGGGGTCTGCAATGCAGCCCGCAATGTGGTCGGTCTGATGCCCCACCCCGAGCGGGCCTCGGACCCCCTGCTCGGCTCGGTCGACGGCGCGGCCCTGCTCGGGGCCCTGGTGCGCTCGACGGCGCCGCGGGCACCCGCCCCCGTCGCCTGACCCGCCCGGGCGCTCGGTCCGAGGAGCGGGACCCGGTGGCGGGCGCTCAGCTGCGGGTACGGGGGATGTGGGCCTGCTGGAGCACGGCCGCGCTCACCCCCACGGTGCGCCAGGCCGAGTAGGAGATCCCCTTGCGCTCGCCGTAGACCCGGGCCACCTTGATGAACCCCTTCTCCAGGGCGGCCATGTCCACGGTGTCGCCGGCGTGGGAGAGCTCGGCGGCCAGCCGCTGCTTCTCCTCGACCATGTGGAGCCGCGACAACGGGTCGACGGTCGGCATGGTGGTCTCGATGGTGGCCAGCCGCCTGCGGATGGACTCCGGGGTCCGCTTGCGCCCCCGCCGGGGCCGGTTCGACTCGAGGGCCTCGAGGTACCGGCGCACGATGCGGCCCTCCTCGCGCCCTTTGGCCAAAGCCGCCTTGTGGTCGGCGGACATAGGAGTCTTCTTGCGTGATTTCGTCGAGGTCGGTGCGGCCATGAGGAGATGCTCCCAGAGTTGGCTATATCAAGCAAATCGGCTCTGCGCTTGTACGATGAAGGTCGGGTCCGGGGAGGTCGGTTACGGCCAGAACGGGGAGGGCCCATTGCCGTCGACACGACGTTGCCACCGACGCCTTTGGCGGAGAGCGCAGGGACCGGGGGTCCCCTTTGGGCGAAGGCCGGTCGTCCCGACCGCTCCATTTGGCCCGCTCCCGGCCGGCGATTTGGAGCCGAACCGGTGCCCCATATGCCCGCTCCGGGTCACGCCGTCGGGCCGGCCGGCCGGCCGGGCGCCCGAACCGGGACGGGTACGCTCGGACCGATGGACGCGAGCAGCGAGGACGCGGGTGGACCGCGGGGACGGCAGGCCGGGACCCCACCGGTGACCCGCCGGTGACCGCGGCGGCCGCGGAGGCCGTGCCGATCCACCGGGCGCTGGGCCTGACCGACGGGGAGCGCGACGAGGCCGAGGCCATCCTCCTCCGCCCCCCCAACCACCTGGAGCTCGCCCTGTTCGCGGTGATGTGGAGCGAGCACTGCTCGTACAAGTCGTCACGCGTCCACCTGAAGCGCCTGCCGACCGAGGCGCCCCACGTGCTGGTGGGCCCCGGGGAGAATGCCGGGGTCATCGACGCCGGGGACGGCATCGCGGTGGCCATCCGCATCGAGAGCCACAACCACCCCTCGGCCATCGAGCCCTACCAGGGGGCGGCCACCGGGGTCGGGGGCATCCTCCGGGACGTCTTCACCATGGGGGCCCGGCCCATCGCGGTGATGGACCCCCTCTTCTTCGGCGACCCGGCCGAGGCCCGCCAGCAGTGGCTGATCGAGGGGGTGGTGGCCGGGATCTCCGGCTACGGGAACTCGGTGGGGGTGCCCACCGTCGGCGGCGAGCTGACCTTCAACCCCTGCTACGCCCAGAACCCCCTGGTCAACGTGCTGTGCATGGGGGTCCTGCCGGTCGACCGCCTGGTGCTCGGGCAGGCGTCCGGGGCGGGGAACCTGGCCGTGCTGCTCGGGTCGTCCACCGGCCGCGACGGGATCGGCGGGGTCAGCGTGCTGGCATCGGCCGGCTTCGGCGGCGGTGACGGGGGGGAGGAGGCGGCCAAGCGGCCCAGCGTCCAGGTGGGCGACCCCTATGAGGAGAAGCGGCTGATCGAGGCGTGCCTCGAGCTGCTCGACGCCAAGCTGGTCGTCGGCATCCAGGACCTGGGCGGGGCGGGACTGGTGTGCGCCACCAGCGAGACGGCCGCCCGCGGCGGGGTGGGCATGGACGTGGACGTGTCGGCGGTGCCCCGGCGCGAGCCGGGCATGGCCGCCTACGAGGTGATGACCTCGGAGAGCCAGGAGCGGATGCTGGCCATCGTCACCCCGGAGGACCTGGCCCGGGTCGAGGAGGTGTGCCGCCGGTGGGAGGTGCGCTCGGCCGTCGTCGGCCGGGTCACCGATCCGCCGCCGGGCCTGCCCGGGCGGCTCCGCGTCCTCGACGGGTTCGACGGCGAGGTGCTGGCCGACGTCCCTGCCGGCGCCCTCAGCGACGACGCCCCCCTCTACCACCGGCCGATGGCCCGTCCCGGTGACCATGCGGCCCGCGCCGGCGACGACCCGGGCGCCCTGCCCGCCCCCGCCGACTGCGGCCCGGACGTGCTGGCCATGCTGGCCGACACCTCGTGGGTCCACCGCCAGTACGACCATCAGCTCTTCCTCAACACCGTCGAGGGTCCCGGCGGTGACGCCGCCGTGCTCCGCCTGGCCGCACCCGGCCTGCCCCGGTCCGAGCGGGGCCTGGCGCTCACCACCGACTCCAACCCGGCCTGGTGCTCGATCGACCCCCGGGCCGGGACGGCGGCCACGGTGGCCGAGGGCGCGCTCAACGTGGCCTGTGTCGGGGCGCGCCCGGTGGCGGTGGTCAACTGCCTCAACTTCGGCAATCCCGAGCACCCCGAGGTGATGTGGCAGCTGTCCGAGGCCGTCGACGGCATGAGCGAGGCGTGCACGGCCCTCGGCCTCCCGGTCATCGGGGGCAACGTGAGCCTCTACAACGAGAGCGACGGGTGCGACATCGACCCGACGCCGGTCATCGGCGTGCTCGGCCTCATCGACCGGCTGGTCGCCCGGCCCCCCGGGGTCACCCTGGTCGAAGGGGCCTCGCTCGTCCTGCTCGACGCCGGGGTCGGGACGGCCGCCGGGAGGGGGAGCCCGCCGTCGCTCGGCGGCTCGCGCTGGGCCGTCGAGTGCCGCGGCCACCGGAACGGCACGCTGCCCGCGCTCGACCTGGCCGGGCACCGTCGGCTGGTCGAGTTCGTCGTCGGCCTGGTGGCGGGCGGCCACGGCCGGCGGGGACCCGGCGGTGGCCGGCATCCACGACGTGTCCGGCGGCGGCCTCGGTGTGGCGCTGACCGAACTCGCCGTCCGGTCGGGGGTCGGCATCCGGGTGGCGGGCGTGGCCGACCACCACGAGCTGTTCACCGAGGCCCCGTCGCGGGTGGTGGTCTGCACCACCCGGAGGGCCGAGCTGATCTCGGGCGCGGCCGGGGCCGGGGTCGGCTTCCGGGTGCTCGGCCGGACCGGCGGCGACCGGGTGGTGGTGGAGGGGCTGATCGACGTCGGGGTGGCGGAGGCGACGGCGGCGTGGCGGGACCGTCTGCCCTCCCTCCTCGACGGGGTGGCACCGGCGACCAACTGAGCCCCGGCGACCGACTGAGCCCCGGCGCCGCTGAGCCCGGCCGCGGCGCCGGGCTCAGCGGTCGGGCCGGCGGGCCTCGAGCTCGGCCAGCACCCGGTCGGGCACCTTGAGGTCGCCCCGCCCGGTCCCGACCCGGAGGTCGGGCTTGATGGCGCCGTGGTGGTCGGAGCCGCCGGTGGCCACCAGGTCGAACCGGCGGGCCAGGTTCCCCAGCTCCTGGCGCTGGCGGGGGGAGTAGCGCCCGTAGTGGGCCTCGATGCCGGCGAATCCGGCCTCGGCCAGCTCGCCGACCACCCGGGCCAGGCCGGCCCCGTCCAGCCCGTTGCTGAACGGGTGGGCGAGGACCGCCACCCCGCCCGACTCCCCGGCCAGTCGGGCCACCTCGGCCCCGGTCAGGCGCGACTTGGAGATGAAGGCCGGGGCGGTCGTTGGTCAGGTAGCGGTCGAAGGCATCGTCGACCGACTCGGCCGCGCCGACCGCCACCATGGCCGAGGCGAAGTGGGGACGCCCGACCCCTTCCTCGCTGCCGGCCTCGGCCACCACCATGGCGTAGGTGACGGGCACGCCGAGCGACGCCAGCCGGTCGGCCAGGGCGAGGTTGCGGGCCCTGCGGTCCTCCCGGAGCCGGACCAGCTCGGCGCAGAGCGCGCTGCCGTCGTCTTCGACGAAGTACACCAGCACGTGCATGCCCCCCGTCCCCACCGGCCGACAGGACACCTCGCACCCGGGGACCAGCGTGATGCCGAGCTCGTCGGCCCGGCGCACGGGCCGGCCCGACGCCCGCCAGCGAGTCGTGGTCGGTCAGGGCCACCGCCCCGCAGCCCGCCTCGACCGCCAGCTCCGGGATCCGCTCGGGCGGGTCGCTGCCGTCCGACACGTCGGAGTGGGTGTGCAGGTCGATCATCCGTGTCCGAGGCTACCGGGCCGCCTGTGGGCGCCCCGGCGGGCGACGCCGGCCGGGGCCGTCCCGCTAGGCTGGAGTGGCACGGCGAGGCAGTTGTGTGGCCTAATCGTGGCGAGCGACGTGATCCGACGACCCCCGGTGTGTGCGGTGACCAACCGATGATGGAGGCCAAGGAAGCGTGCGGAGTCTTCGGGGTCTATGCCCCGGGGCGGTCCGTCGCACACCTGACCTTCGACGGCCTCTACGCCCTGCAGCACCGTGGTCAGGAGTCGGCCGGCATGGCGGTCAGCGACGGCGACGCCATCACCGTGATGAAGGACATGGGCCTGGTCACCACCGTGTTCGACGAGCGCAAGCTCTCCGGCCTCCGCGGCCACATGGCCATCGGCCACACCCGCTACTCGACCGCCGGGTCGAGCGACTGGCTGCACGCCCAGCCCGTCTTCCGGGGGGTGGGCCGGGCCGGCTTCGGGCTGGCCCACAACGGGAACCTGACCAACACCACCGAGCTCTGGCGAGTCGGCCGGGATGCTCCCCGGCCTGGTGTCCTCGGACAGCGACCTGGTGGCCGAGCTGCTGGGCCGGGAGTTCCGACCCGACGGGGCGGAGCCCGCGGCCGTGGCCGACGGGGCCGGGCCCAGCGACGAGTTGGAGCAGGCCCTCACCACGGTGCTGCCCTCGGCTGGAGGGGGCGTTCTCCTTCGTCCTCCTCGATGCCGACCGGTTGATCGGGGTCCGTGACCCGAACGGCTTCCGCCCCCTGTGCCTCGGGCGCCTCGAGCCCACCGCCGAGCTCGAGACCGGGTGGGTGCTGGCGTCGGAGTCGCCCGCCCTCGACGTGATCGGCGCCACCTTCGTCCGCGAGCTCGAGCCCGGCGAGATGGTGGTGATCGACGGCAAGGAGGTCCGCTCCGAGCGGCCCTTCCCCGCCGAGCGGCTGGACCCGAAGCTCTGCATCTTCGAGTTCGTCTACTTCGCCCGGCCGGACACCCGGCTCTACGGCAACGAGGTGCACGGGGCCCGCCGGCGGATGGGCCAGCTGCTGGCCACCCAGGCCCCGGTGCCCGCCGACCTGGTGATGGGCGTGCCCGACTCGGGGGTGCCCGCCGCCGAGGGGTACGCGGTGGCGTCCGGCATCCCCTACGGCCAGGGCCTGGTCAAGAACCGCTACATCGGGCGGACCTTCATCGCCCCCACCCAGGCCGAGCGGGCCAACGGGGTGCGCCGCAAGCTCAATCCCCTGCGCGAGAACATCGCCGGCAAGCGGGTGATCGTGGTGGACGACTCGATCGTGCGGGGCACCACCACCCGGGCCATGGTCACCATGCTCCGCGAGGCCGGCGCCGCCGAGGTCCACCTGCGCATCTCCTCGCCGCCGTTCCGGTGGCCCTGCTTCTACGGCATCGACACGCCGGACCGGACCGAGCTGCTGGCGTCGATCAAGACCCACGACGAGATCGTCGAGTTCCTCGACGTGGACTCGCTCGAGTACCTGTCGCTCGACCACCTGGTGGAGGCCGTCGACGCCCCCGGGGCCGGGTTCTGCGACGCCTGCCTGACCGGCAACTACCCGGTTCCCGTGCCCGTCCAGATCAGCGCCAGCCCGGCCCTCAGCGGGGCGGTCGGCGGTGCCCGGGCGTGACCGGGGTCGTTCCCGTCCCGCCCCGTCCCGCACCCGACCCGTCCGACCCCGCCACCTACGCCGGTGCCGGCGTGGACACCGATGCCGGCGAACGGGCCGTCGACCGGATCCGCCAGCTGGTGGCCTCCACCCGCCGGCCCGAGGTGCTCGGGGACCTCGGCGGGTTCGCCGGCCTGTTCGCCCTGGAGACCGGCCGCTACCGCCAGCCGGTGCTGGTGGCCGGGACGGACGGGGTCGGCACCAAGGCGGTGGTGGCGCAGTCGACCGGGCGCTTCGACACCATCGGCATCGACCTGGTGGCCATGTGCGTGGACGACCTGGTGTGCCAGGGTGCCGAGCCCCTCTTCCTCCTCGACTACATCTCGACCGGTGCCGTGGACCCGTCCCAGATCGCCGATCTGGTGGGCGGGGTGGCCGAGGGGTGCCGGCAGGTCGGCGCCACCCTGTTGGGTGGGGAGATGGCCGAGCACGCCGGGGTCATGAAGCCGGGCGAGTTCGACCTGGTGGGCTTCGCCGTCGGCGTGGTCGAGCGCGACGGGGCGCTGGGCCCGGCGCGGGTGCGGGCGGGGGACGCCCTCATCGGACTCGGGTCCCCCGGGCCTGCGCTGCAACGGCTACACCCTGGCCCGGCACGTGCTGTTGGAGCGGGCCGCCCTCCCCCTCGAGGGTCCGGCATGGCCGGGGGCGGCGACCTCGCTGGCCGACGAGCTCCTCCGGCCGTCGGTCATCTACACCCCGGCGGTGAGGGCGGCCATGGCCGCCTCCGACGTGCACGCCGTGGCCCACATCACCGGCGGCGGGTTCGCCGGCAACGTCCCCCGGGCGCTCCCCGAGGGGGCCCGGGCGGTCCTCGACCGCGGTGCGTGGGCGGTGCCGTCCGTCTTCACCGAGATACGCCGGCTGGGCCAGGTGACCGACGAGGAGATGGCCCGGGTGTTCAACCTCGGGCTGGGCATGGTCATGGCCGTGGGCCCCGCCAGCGTCGGCGAGGCGCTGGCCGCCCTCACCGGAGCCGGGGCCGATGCCGCGGTGGTCGGCCGGGTCGAGGCGGGCGAGCGGGGTGTCGAGTTGGTCGGGCCCCCGATGTGGGCCGGTGACGACGGGGACCACGACCCGTTGATCCACCCGGCCGGTGTCGGCGTGACCCACCGGCTGCCCGCCACCGAATTCGAGTCGCTCCGCCGACACCTGCTGGAGCACTCGGTCAGGCGGGGCGACTTCACCCTCAAGTCGGGGCGGAGGTCGGACTGGTTCATCGACTCCAAGCAGACGGTGTGCCGCCCCGAGGCCATGGTGGCGGTGGCCGACGGGGTGCTCTCGGTGCTGCCCGCAGAGGTGACCGCCATCGGCGGGCTGACCATGGGCGCCGACCCGGTGGCCTTCGTCACCGCCGGGGTGGCCGCCTGCCGGGGGCGGATGCTCAAGGCGTTCAGCGTGCGCAAGGAGGCCAAGGACCACGGTGCCGGCGGCCGGATCGCCGGCGCCCTCGACCCGGGCGACCGGGTGGCCGTCACCGAGGACACCGTCACCCGGGGCACCTCGCTGCTCGAGGCGGCCCGGGTGGTGCGGGACGCGGGCGCCGTGCCGGTCCTGTTGGTGGCCGTCGTGGACCGGGGTGGCACGGTCGGGGCGATGGCCGCCGCCGAGGGGATCCCCTTCCGCTCGCTGCTCACCGCCCCGGACCTCGGATTCGACTACGAGGGGGCCTGACGCCCGGGTAGTGGGCTCGGTCGTCCGTGGTCATCGACCGGTGTCGGCCCCCGGTTCGGCGGTCGCCGCCGCCGGCCGCGTCCTCCCACGGGGCCGGTCCGGGCGCCCGCGGATCGTGGCGCACCACCAGCCGGTCAGTCCGGTCGAACCGGTCAGCGGTCAGTCCGGTCAACCGGTCAGTGGTCAGTGCCTGAGGTCGGACGCATACTCGCTGTAGGGCACCTGGCCGGTGGGGCTGGCCGAGACGGCGTCGGCGACGGCGGTGGGTATCGGTGTCCACTGGGCAGGCATCTCGGCCGCCACGGCAGGGTTCAGCGTATAGAGCAGGGCGAAGTTGACCAACCAGATGGAAGGGGCCATCGACATCCCCACTTCCGATCTGACGCGGTCCTTCTCATTGGGAACCAGCTGCGCGACACCGGAAATCTGCTGTGAGATGAGGCCATAGACGGCTTCCAACGTATAGGCCGACCTGTACAGCGTCACGATGGATGCGGTCGCGTGGTTTGCCCTGGCCCAGGTCCCCATGTAGCCACCGGGAGCGATCACCGAGTTCGCCTGCCTCGTCGGGGCATCCGAGTTGGCCAGACTCTCAAGTTGACCGTCGGTGCTCACGAACAGGCCGTAGCTGGCCAGAACCGATGGGGTGATGTGACCGTTGACATTGGAGTACAGGGGGCGTCCGACCGTATTGGTGAAGATCCGGACACTCTCATCGACCAGCTTCGCCTGATCGGGTCTACCGCCGACCCCCTTGCCGGTGATGAACTCGAGATACTGCTGCTCGGTGAACGTGTCTGCCCTGCTCAGTCCCAGGCGCGCGGCGATTGCGTCTGCGAGGTGGAGTCCGATCGGCTGATGCAGTCGACCCGGGTTCGTGATCTCCGTGGCCGCCAGGTGTTCGTATTGCGGGGTTCCGGAGAAGGGGAACCGAAACCCCGTGTCGGTGGTGGACGGGGAGGCCGCCCCCGCCACAGCGTGGCCGCCGCCCTGGATCCCCACCAGCGCCAACAGGGAGACCCCGGCCAGCGCCACCGCCGTGGTGACCCTGGACCCGTGCCTCGTCGACCCGTGTCGACCACCGGATGTGGCGATGCGATGCATTCCTACCCCTCTCATCGGACCCCGGCACCCGGCGAACCGGCGGTCCACCCCTTTTTCGCCGGAGCCGCGGCCCCTGGTCGGCGCCGCCGACTCAGTATGTGGGCAGAGCCGGCGACTTGCAAAGGACCGGGGATTTCCGAACAGCGGGAACGCTGTGCGCGTCACCCCCATCACCGGGGGCGACCCTCGCCGGGGTCGGGTGCGACGTCGATCCGGTGGCCCACCTGATTCCTTCGGATCCCGGCGGTGCTCCGACCTCACTCGTCGAGCAGACCGATGAGCCATCCGGGTTTGGCCACGTCTGCGCCCAGGTCCCCGGCTCGCCGACACAGGTCACGATCGGCAGACACGAGGGTGACCGGGTCCTCGGCGGCGGCGGTCACCGCCACGAGGGTGTCGTCACCGCTGCCGGACGCATGCAGGACGGTGACGCCGTCGGCCGCCCCGACCTCGACGCCCCCACGCGCCGCTCCCTCGAGGACCACCACGACAGGTGCGGCGAGTCGACCGGCCACCACCGCGGCCCGAACCCGACCGACGAAGGCCCGGGCTGCGCCCGGCCGATCCCGCCACCATCCGTCCGGCCGGGACCCGACCACGTTCGCAGCATCGATCAGGAGCACCACCCCAGTATCGTCATCCCGGCGATGAGGAGGCACCTGCCGCCCTCCCGGCGTGTTCCGGGCGGGATCGGCGCCCGTCCGCGACCCCGGCGATCTCGCACGGTGACCGACCCCCGGGACCTGGAACGGAGGCCCGGCAGGTGCTCCGTTCGCCGCTGCGTTACCGTCCTACCCGACCGAAGGCCGTTTCCCGGCGTTCGGTGATCCGGCGATGCCCGGATTCGGGATCGACGAGGTGACGAGGGACGAGGGAGGCCGAGAGGATGGCCGGTGCCCGTGCACAGCTGAGGGCGCTCCGCCGGAGGGTGGTCCCCCAGTGGTGGAGCGACGCGAAACTGGGGATCTTCGTGCACTGGACACCCGCGTCGGTCCCGGGCTTCGCCCCGGTCGATGCCGGTATCGGCGAGTTGCTGATGTCGGACGAGCGGAACGCGCTGAAGAACTCGCCGTACTCAGAGTGGTACGAGAACTCGCTCCGGTTCCCGGACAGCGCGGTGTCCCGCCACCACCGGGCAACCTACGGAGACCGGGAGTACGCGGAGTTCGCACGGGATTGGGAACAGGGGCTCGAGCACTGGGATCCGGAGGGGTGGGCCACCGCCTTTCGCGACGCGGGCGCGCAGTACGTCGTATTCGTGGCGAAGCACGCCGACGGCTACTGCCTGTGGCCCACCGACACCCCCAACCCCCACCGCCACCACTGGCACAGTCGACGCGACGTGGTGGGCGAGATGTCGGACGCCGTCCGAGGTGCCGGCCTCCGGTTCGGCATCTACTACTGCGGAGGGTTCGACTGGACCTTCAACACCACGCCGATCGGCACCATGTCCGATGTCGTCCGTGCCGTCCCCCGGGGCGACTATCCGGCCTATGCCGACGCACAGGTCCGGGAGCTCGTCGACCGGTACCGCCCGAGCGTGCTGTGGAACGACGTGGCCTGGCCCGCCTCCGGGCGGGACCTGTGGCCACTCCTCGACCATTACTACGACACCGTCCCCGACGGTGTCGTCAATGACCGCTGGATGCCCTGGAGCCCGCTCTTCGCGGCGTCCCGGGTGGCGTTGTTCCGTCGGGTCATCGACGCCGGGGCCCGGCGGGCCGCGGTGCGCGACGGTGGCCTGGTTCCTCCCCGGCCGCCGCACTTCGACTTCCGGACGCCCGAGTACGTGACCCGGCCGGAGATCGAGCGGACACCGTGGGAGTACGTCCGGGGAATGGACCGCAGCTTCGGCTACAACGCCAACTCCGGGCCCGGTGACTTCGTGTCCCGGGACGACCTCCTCTGGGAGTTCACCGACGTCGTGGCCAAGGGCGGAAACCTCCTCTTGAACGTCGGGCCCCGCGGCGTCGACGCCTCCATGCCGGCGGAGCAGTCGGAGCGGCTCGGCTGGCTGGGCGAGCACGTCCTCTTGAATCACGAGGCCATAATGGCGACGCGCCCGTGGGTGGTGTCAGGATCGGCAACGCCCGAAGGCTCTCCCCTGCGGTACACGGCGGGGGGCAACACCGTGTTCGCCTTTCTTCGGGACCTCCGGACCAAGGCCACCCTTGTCGACGTGCGATCGACACCGCTGACCAGTGTCCGTCGCCTGGACGGGGGTGCGTTGTCCTGGCGGGATGAGCAGGTCGGTCTCGTCCTCGAGTTCGGAGCGGCTGCGCAGATCGAAGGCCCGGTCGTCGTTGCCCTACACGACGTCGAAGCCAGACAGCTGTCGCCACGTTCCCGTTGATCCCACGTCTCGGGCGTTCGCCCGGACCGGTAGCTACCCCCCACCCGTGTTGATCGGCGTGCCGTGGAAGCATCCCACCGTGTACGGGTACTCGAGTGTCGCGTCGTAGTGGTAGATCACCTGCTCCCTGCCGTCCCAGAGCACCTCGGAGGAGCGTCCGTGGCAGGGGTCGAGGTCCGTGTTGGTGAGCAGTTGGCCGCCGGAGGTGCGTTCGACGTAGATGCCATAGCCGTCGATCGCGTAACCGACCAGTGTCGAGCGCGAGGTCGCCGCATCGAGGATGCACGACGGCACGAAGTGATGATGCAATTCGTCACCCATCTGTGGGTGCTCGTCGCAGCTGTCGAGGACCTCGTGGGCCCCAGCATCGCGACCCTCGCCGTCGAGGGCGTTGAACAGCAGCACACCATCGTCGAGAACCCCGATCGGCCCGCCTGAAGTGCACGACGGTGACGGGGCCGCTGTCGGGCTCTCCGGAATCGACCAGTTGATCGACTGCGCCTCGATCGAATTCGGATTGCGGTCGTAGGCGAAGGCGGGGTCGGTGCTGGCGATCGGGAAGGTCCCCGTCGTGTGGTCGGTGGGAAGATCGTCGGTCTTGATGATGCGATCGCCGTTCGACGGGGTCGCCGAATAGGTCGCCGAGGGCCAGCTCACCGCCCCTTGGACATGGACCTTGGTGAGCGAGTCCCACGTCTTGGCGGTGGCGTCGATCCAGGGACCTGCCACCTGGGCTCCTCCGATGGAGGGGAACGAGGTCTGGCAGGAATCGACGTGGCCGACCTCGGGACCGGTCGACAGATATCCGTCGCCCAGGGGGATCGCCGCGGGGTTGATGGCCCCGGGTGATGTGACGGTCGCCGCATAGGCGATGGTCCCCGACGTCGTGGCCGTCCCCGGGCGCGACGTGCTCGTAGAAGCGGTGGCGGACGGGCCGTTGGCGCCACAGGCGGAGAGGGCCAATCCGAGCGCGACGAGGGCCGGGGCCGATCCGCGCAGACCTGTGAGGCGGGAGCCAGTCATGGGTGCAACGGGTATTCTGCCACCACCGGGTCGGCGCTCCGGGGCATTGCCGGAGAAGCCCGGGCGGAGCCGACGTGTGTCCGGGACGCCGCCGAGTGGCGGCTGCGTCTCTCGCCACCTGGATCAGGACCCCGGGTGGGCGACATCGCTCGGTCCGTCCGCCCAGCTACGGCCAACCCGCCACGGAAGTGAACGAACTCCACCGTCTCGGCGGCCCGCCGGATCGGCGACGCAGCTACCTCGCCTTCTGTCGTCTTCGTCTCAGCGCGAGGATGACCAGCGCGATACCGAGGGCAATCAGAACAACGCGCACAAGCAAAAGCGGCCAAGTGCTCGAGCTGGTCACGGCGAGTGCTCCCGCTCCGGCGAAAAGGACGGCGGCGACCAGAATCCGAACCATCGAAGGAAATGATGGCAGACCTCGCTGCCCGTCCAGATCCAGCACCCGCCCAAACATCGGGACCCCGGTCACCACCGACGACTGGTTGGTGCGCAGCCTCGCCCAGGTGGTCATGGCGGCGCTGGCGCCGGTGGGCATCAGATTCCTGGTGAATCTCGGTGCCATTGGTGGTCGGGACCGGCGTCGATCCGGTGACCTCACGCTTTTCAGGCGCGCGCTCTACCAACTGAGCTACCCGACCTCGCCCCGGCGGACCGGGGTGGCGGACCTGACGGGATTTGAACCCGCGACCTCCGGCTTGACAGGCCGGCGTGCACTCCAAACTGCACCACAGGTCCCCAACCAGCTCTTTGGCGCTGGGGTGTACGGCACCCCCAACGGGATTCGAACCCGTGTTACCGCCTTGAAAGGGCGGCGTCCTGGGCCGCTAGACGATGGGGGCTCAAACCCGATCAGGGCTTTTGGAGATTAGCAGAGGGATCACAGCGCTCCCTCGGGCCGACCCTCCTCGGGCAGCTCGGCGGCGAGGACCTCGACGATCAGGTACTGGAGCTGTCCGAGCAGCTCGTAGAGCGCGTACTCGGGGGCGGTCGGGTCCTCGGCGAGCGGGGCTTCCATGTCCTCGCTGACGTCGAGGCGGGTCCCGAGGACCAGGCGCATCGACCCGATGGCCGACAGCCAGGTGTTGAGCTCGACCTCGGTCAGCACCTCGGCCTCGGCCGTCCGGGCCACGGTCTCGAACGCCTGCCGGTGGTGGTTGATGAGGGCGTTGTCGACCAGCTCGCGGTACTCCCGCTCGACGCTCTCGTGGACCGGGCCGGCGTAGGCGGGCGGAAAGAGGCGCCTGGTCGTCGGATCGTCGGGGCTCAGCACCGGGGCCAGCTGCTCGGACAAGGTGACCAGCACGGCGCGCACGCCGGGATCGAGCCTGATGGTGTAGCGGCCGTCCCGGCGCCTCTTGATCGGGGTGCTCACGTCGACTGTTCCATGGTGGCCCAGAGCCCGTGCTCGTGGAGCCGGTACACGTCGAGCTCGGCCCGCTCGCGGGTCCCCGACGAGACCACCGCCCGCCCCTTGTGGTGGACGTCCAGCATCAGCTTGGTGGCCTTCTCCTTCGAGTAGCCGAAGAGCTTCTGGAACACGAAGGTGACGAACGACATGAGGTTGATCGGGTCGTTCCAGACGATGACCAGCCAGGGACGGTCGGTCAGCTGGGACTCGACGACGTCGGGGAGCTCGGCCTCGAGAGGCTCGGCCTCGGTCTGCCGGCCGCGGGCCGAGGACCCGGCCGTCCGGCTCATACCGGCTCCCGGAGCGGTCGGCCCCCGGCCATGGCGGCCGGCTCCGGGGTGGTCACACCCGGTCCGCCACCGGGCCCGGCGCCCCCGGTCGCCTCGGGCAGGTGGTCCGACAGCCCGTGGTGGAACCAGAGCACCGCGGCCCAGACCGTCGACGCCCCCAGCACGTGGAGCCCGACCAGGACCGGCGGCAGGTGGGAGAAGAACTGGGTGTAGCCGATGATGCCCTGGACGACCATCACGGCGAGCAGGACCCGGCCCGAGCCCTGGATGCGGGCCGGCGCGTCGGACTTCCACAGCACCCACAGCAGCGCCAGCAGCACCACGCCGGCGGCCAGGACGATCTCGGCGTGGATGCGGGTCATGTCCTCGAGCCCGATCGGGATCCGCTTGGCCCCCTTGCCGCCGGCGTGGGGACCGGTCCCGGTGGTGGCCGCCCCGGCCGCCAGCACCACCACGATGAGTCCCACCAGGGCCCGGGCCAGCCACATGGCGCCCGTGGTCACCGCCCGGACCCCGGGACCGGGTCGGTGGGCGGCCCTGAGGGTCAAGATCACCGCCACCGCCAGCAGGGCCATGCCCACCATGAAGTGGGTCATGACGACGTAGGCGTTGAGTTTGGTGTAGACGACGAAGCCCCCGAGCACGGCTTCGCCGATCACCCCCACGATGAGGCCGGCGGAGAGCCACCGGAGGTCGCGCGCGCCGGGGCCGGCGGAGGAAGGCGGCCACCACGGTGACCAGACAGGCGACGACCAGCACGAAGACGACCAGGCGGTTGCCGAACTCGACCAGAGGGTGAAGGCGGAGGGCGGGCGTCAGGTGGTGCTGGGTGCAGTTGGGCCAGTCGGGGCAGCCCAGACCCCGAATCGGAGAGCCGGACGGCGGCCCCGGTCACCACGTTGAGCACCACCGTGGCCAGCGTGAACCGGCAGAGGAACAGAAACGGGCGAGGGCCGATACGCAGGGAGGACACCGTTTCCGTATGGTACCGGCCCGACCGGGGACACCGCCGCTGGACCCCGGGGACACCGCTGCCCCGACCGGGTGCCGGGGCTATGGTTTGGCCGATGGCACTTTCTGCGACCGCGCCCGCCCGGTCCCTCCCCCTGGGCGAGCGGGTCGGCGCCTACGTGGCCCTGACCAAGCCGCGGATCATCGAGCTCCTGCTCATCACCACCCTGCCCACCATGGTCGTGGCCCAGCGGGGGCTGCCGCCGGTGTGGCTGATGGCGGCCACGCTGCTCGGCGGTGCCCTGGCCGCCGGCGGGGCCAACGCCATCAACATGTTCGTCGACCGGGACATCGACAAGGTCATGCACCGGACCAGCAAGCGGCCCCTGGTCACCGGGGCGGTCACCCCCCGCAACGCCCTGATCTTCGCCATCACCCTCGAGGTCGTGGCCTTCGTCGAGCTGTGGGCGCTGGGTCAACCTGCTGTCGGCGTCCCTGGCCGTGTCGGCCACCCTCTTCTACGTCTTCGTCTACACGCTGTGGCTGAAGCGGACCAGCAGCCAGAACATCGTCATCGGCGGCGCGGCCGGCGCGGTCCCGGTGCTGGTCGGATGGGCGGCGGTCACCGACAGCCTGGCCTGGACGCCCGTCGTGCTGTTCGCCATCATCTTCGTGTGGACGCCGCCCCACTTCTGGGCGCTGGCCGTCAAGTACAAGGACGACTACCAGGCGGCCAGCGTGCCCATGCTGCCGGCGGTGGCCACCTTCAAGCGGACGGCCCGGGAGATCCTCGTCTACAGCGTGCTGCTGGTCGGTGTCTCGTTGCTGCTGGCCGTGGTGGCCAAGCTCGGTGCCGTCTACATCGTGTCGGCCGTCGGTGCTCGGGGTGACCTTCGTCGCCCTGGCCGTCCGGCTGTGGCAGCGGGCCACGCCCAAGGCGGCGATGCAGCTGTTCAGCTACTCGATCACCTACCTGACCCTGCTGTTCGTCCTCATGGCGGTCGACATCTTCACCAGACATTGACCGGGGACGGCGCCCGGTCACCGCCCGGGACCGCCGGCGTCCGAGCGCATGCCCCGCAGGTTGCGGGCGTTGTTGATCGGACGGTGATCGCCGCCGCACTGGCCGTCTTCCTGTTCGTCGGCCTCGCCCGGAGACTCGGGCCCGGGCCCGGGATCGGGTCCGCGTGGTGGCGATCGGCAGCGTCGGCCCCGACTTCTCGCTCCCGTCCCTGACCGGGGGTCCGCCGGCCACCCTCGACCCGCTGGGCCGGGCCCGCCACCGACCCGGTCGTGCTCAACTTCTTCGCCTCGTGGTGCATGCCCGTGCCAGAAGGAGACGCCGCTGCTGGCCCATGCCGCGGCGGCCGAGCGGGCCAAGGGGTCGGTGGTCCAGTTCGTCGGGCGTCGACGTGGCCGACCAGCTCCGACCGACGCCATCCCGTTCGTCAAGCAGTCCGGGCATCACCTATCCGGTGGGCGCCGACGCCAACCTCCGGGTGACCGCCGGCCTCTACGGGCTGAACGGCGAGCCCAAGACCTTCTTCATCGACGCCTCCGGCGACGTGGTCGGCCACGTCATCGGGGCGGTGACCCAGACGCGGGCTCGACCAGTGGCTGCACCGACTGGCCGGGTCCGCCGGGCTGACCGCGCCGGCCACCGGCCGGGTCATTCCCAGCGGAAGGTCAGGCCCGGCCACCACCGGTGCGGCCACCGCCCAGACCACCAGCACGATCCAGTCGCGGGCCGACACGGCGATCCCCAGGCCGAGGGTGGCGTGCAGGGCATCGGCCAGGGCCGAGGCCGGCAGCACCCGGCGACGTCGGCCAGCCAGGCGGGCAGCTTGCCGAGGGGGATGAGCATCCCGCCGAGCAGCAGCAGCACCACGAAGAGCCCGTTGACCACGGCCAGGTTGACCAGCGGCTTGAGCGTCCCGGCCAGCAGCAGGCCGATGCCGCCGAAGGCGACGGTGCCGAGCACCATGGCCACGACGGCCGCGCCCGACCAGGGCGCCCGCTCCCGGCCCCCCGGGGCTCCACCCGAGGCGCGCAGCCCGACCCCCACCAGCACCGCGGCCTGGAGCAGCTCGACGGCGATGACGGCCATGATCTTGGCGGCCAGCAGCCGGGGACGTCCGAGCGGGGTGGAGCCGAGCCGCTTGAGCACCCCGTAGCCGCGCTCGAAGCCGGTGCCGATGCCGAGGGCGGTCATCGCCGTCGACATGACGGCCAGGGCCAGGATGCCCGGGACCAGGAAGTCGACCGGGTGCCGGCGCCGGTGGGCAGCACGTGGACGGCGGAGAAGAACAGCAGGAACACCACCGGGATGCCGAGGGTCAAAAAGACCGTCTCGCCGTTGGTGAAGATCATGGTCACCTCGGCCCGCAGCTGGGCGGTGAGCGGCCTCATCGGCGCCGGCGGACCGCCCCGGCCTCGGCGCCGCCGTCCGCCGGGGCGCGTCGGGGTCCGCCTCCCGGCGGACCGGTCGGCGGCCCGGGAGCCGGTGATGGCCAGGTAGGCCTCCTCCAGCGACTGGCCGGTGCGCAGGTCGCCGAGGGCCAGGTCCCGCTCGGCCAGCCAACCGGCCAGGGTGGCGACCACGCGGCGGGGTCGGTGCGCCGGGCCGGGCACGGAGCCGGTAGGCGCCCGGTCGCTCCTCGTCGACGGTGGTGCCCGGCACCGACCGCGGTCGGCCAGCGCCGCGGTGTCGATGCCGGGTCGGTGGTGAAGCGGATCGACCCGTCGGCCGTGCCCGAGGCCAGCGCCGCCGGGGTCCCCTCGGCCAGCATGCGGCCCCGGTCGATGATGACCACCTGGTCGGCCAGCCGCTCGGCCTCGTCCAGCTCGTGGGTGGTGAGGACCACGCAGATGCCCCGGTCGCGCTGGGCGGCGATGATGTCGCGCACGACGATGCGGCCCTCGGGGTCGACGCCGGCGGTGGGCTCGTCGAGGAAGAGCACCTCGGGCCTGCCCACCAGGGCCAGGGCCAGGGAGAGGCGCTGCTGCTCGCCGCCGGACAGCCGCCGCCACGGGGTGCGGCGGACGGCGGCCGAGGCCCACCAGGTCGATCAGCGTCGTCGGGATCCTCGGGATCGTCGTAGTACCGGGCGAAGAGGTGGAGGACCTGGGCCGGGCCGAGCATCGGGTAGACGCCGCCCGCCTGCAGCATGACCCCGATCCGGGGCACCAGAGCCGGCCGTGGTCGCTGCCCGGGTCGAGCCCGAGGACCCGGACCGAGCCCCCGTCGACGGATCGGTAGCCCTCGAGGGCCTCGACCGTGCTGGTCTTGCCGGCGCCGTTGGGCCCGAGGAGGGCCACCACCTCGCCGGCCCGGCCCGTCGAACGACAACCGGTCGACGGCCACGGTGTGCGCCGTAGCGGATGACCACCTCGTCGCACGACGACCGCGGGCGCCGGCGAGCCGGAGCAACTGGCCGTCGTCCACGGGTGGTCACGCTACCGTTGTCCCGTCATGATCGATATCCGGCTGGTGAGAGACGACAGCGCCTCGGTGAAGGCCGGCCTCGGCCGGCGCGGGGTGGACCCCGCCGAGGTCGACCGGCTGGTCGCGCTGGACGAGGCGGCCCGGGCGGCCGATCGGCAGGCGGGACGATCTCCGGGCCCAGGTCAAGTCCCTGTCCAAGCAGGTCGGCGAGGCCCGACGGTCGGGTGACGCCGCCTCGGCGGACGAGTTGGCCGCCCGCAGCCGGAGCCTCGGCGACGAGGAGCGGTCGCTCGCACGCGGTGGCCGAGGCCGCCCAGAGGAGGTGCGCCAGGCCCTGCTCTACCTGCCCAACCTGCCGGCGGCCGACGCCCCCGACGGCAGCGGGCCCGAGGACAACGTGGTGGTCCGCAGCTGGCCCGATCCGGACCCGGCCTACACCGACGCCCAGCGGGTCCCCCACTGGGAGATCGGTGCGGAGCTCGGCCTGCTCGACATGGAGCGGGGGGCCAAGCTGTCGGGGTCGATGTTCCCCCTGTACCGCGGGTTCGGGGCCCGGCTGCTCCGGGCCCTCACCTCCTTCGCCCTCGACAGCCACGCCGACGGGTTCGAGGAGGTCCGGCCCCCGACCCTGGTGCTGACCGAGACCATGGTGTCCACCGGCCACCTCCCCAAGTTCGAGGAGGACGCCTACCACCTCGAGCGGGACGACCTCTGGGCCATCCCCACCGCCGAGGTGCCGCTGACCTCGATGTGGCGGGGCGACATCCTCGACGAGGCGCGACCTCCCGCTGCTGCTGACCGCCGCCACCGCCTGCTTCCGGCGGGAGGCGGGCGCGGCCGGCCGCGACACCCGTGGCCTGCTGCGGGTGCACGAGTTCGACAAGGTCGAGCTGTTCGCCTACGCCACCCCCGACCAGGCGCCGGCGCATGCTCGAGGCGATGGTGGCCCGGGCCGAGGCGCTGCTGGTCGACCTCGGCCTCGCAGTACCGGGTGCTCGACCTCTGCGCCGGCGACATGGGCACCTCGGCGGCCCGCACCTTCGACCTCGAGGTCTACTCCCCGGGAGTCGACCAGTGGCTGGAGGTCTCCTCGGTCAGCTGGTGCACCGACTACCAGGCCCGCCGGGCCAACATCCGCTACCGGCCCGACGGCGGTCGGGGCCCGGTGCTCGTCCACACCCTGAACGGCTCGGCGCTGGCCTGGGCCCGGATCTGGGCCGCCCTGGTCGAGACCGGCCGGCAGGCCGACGGCTCGGTGGTGCTGCCCGAGGTGCTCGGGCCCTACCTCCGGGGCGAGATGGTCATCCCCGCCGCGGGCTGAACCGCTCAGCGTCCAGCGCGGTCAGGTCACGGGGGGCGTCGAACCGGTAGCCGACCCCGCGGATGGTGGTGATCAGCTTGGGCGAGGACGGGTCCTCCTCGACGTGGGTGCGCAGCCGCTTGATGTGCACGTCGAGGGTCTTGGTGTCGCCGAAGTAGTCCGATCCCCAGATCCGGTCGATCAGCACGTCGCGGGTCAGCAGCCGGCCGGCGTTCTCCATCAGCAGCGAGAGCAGCTCGAACTCCTTGCGGCGCAGGTGGACGTCCTCGCCCCGGACGAAGACCAGGTGGCGGTCGGGATCGATCTGGATCCCCCCGGCCTTCGAGCACCGGCTTCGGCGGCGCGCCGCTCCGAGGGGTCGGGTCCGCCCTCGTCGCGGCGACGTGGCCTCTCCGACCTGGTCGGACGGTTCGGACCCGCCGCCCGCGTCGGAGGGGGTCCGGCGCAGCACGGCCCGCATCCGGGCCACCAGCTCCCGGAGCCGGTAGGGCTTGGCGACGTAGTCGTCGGCCCCGACCTCGAGGCCGACCACCGTGTCGATCTCGGTCCCCTTGGCCGTGACCATGATGATCGGAACCGTCGACCGGGCCCGGATCGACCGGCACACGTCGATGCCCGACAGCCGGGGCAGCATCAGGTCGAGCAGCACCAGATCCGGCTCGACCTCGGCGAACAGCCGGAGGGCCTCGTTGCCGTCCCGGGCCACGGTCACGTCGAAGCCCTCGCGGGCCAGTCCGATGACCAGGGCGTCGACGAAGGACTCGTCGTCCTCGGCCAGGAGCACCCTGGTCTGCGACTCGTCGGGTGTGGCGGGCGGCTCGGGCGTCGCGCTCATGCGGAGTACTCGGGAGGGGTGGGCAGGACCAGGGTGAAGGTCGAGCCCTCACCCTCCCGCGAGTCGACCTCGACCCGGCCCTGGTGGTTGCTGGCCACGTGGCGGACGATCGACAGCCCGAGCCCGGTGCCGCCGGAGTCGCGGCTGCGGCCGTGGTCCACCCGGTAGAACCGCTCGAAGATGCGCTCGAGGTCGCGTGCGGGTATCCCGACGCCGGTGTCGGTCACCGCCAGCTGGACCTCGCCGTCGTCCCGGCTCCCGGCGACCCGCACGGTCGAGTCCTCGTACGAGAAGGTCACGGCGTTCTCCAGGAGGCTGTGGATGGCGGAGACCAGTTGGCGACGGTCGCCGATGACGTAGACCGGCGGATCTGGCTCGTTCAGTTCGATGGTGATGCTCCGCTGCTCGGCTGCCGACCTGACCCGTTCGATGGCCTCGGCCATGACCAGATTGACGTAGATGGGCTCGCGGGGCGGGTCCTCCTCCGACTCGATGCGGCTGAGGTCGAGGAGGTCGTCGATGATCCGGCTGACCCGGAAGGCCTCGAGGTGGATCCGCGAGGCCAGTCGCTGGGCGACGACGGGGTCGGGCTCCACGGTCAACGTCTCCGCCAGCAGGCCGAGGGCCCCGATCGGTGTCTTCAGCTCGTGGCTGACATTGGCCACGAAGTCCCGTCGGATCTCCTCGAGCCGCCGACGCTCGGAGACGTCCTCGATGATGGCGATCACGCCCAGAGGCCGCCGGCCGTCGTCGATGAGCCCGGTCCGCACCACCAGGGTCTGGCGGGGCGGCCCGTAGAGATCGAGGGTCCGCTCGGCGGATCCGTCCGCCCAGGCCCCCTCGAGCAGCTCGGTCACGGCCTGGGCGGCCAGGGCGTCCCCGTGGCGATTGGTCATCAGCCCGACCGCCCGGGCGTTCCGGAAGGCCACGTCGCCGTTCTCGTCGCACACGATCACCCCCTGGGGGAGGGTGTCGAGGGCCCGGCGGAGGCGGATGGCGTCCGAGCTGGCCTCGGTCACCGCCTCGGCCGCCTCGCCGGTCACCCGCTCGAGGTGCCTGAGCACCGGCTCGACCCCGCCCTCGTCGGGGGGCTCCACTCCGAGCCGGTTGGACAGGGCGGTCAGCCGTTGCTGGAGGGCGCGCCGGCCCGCCCGGCGTCCCGATCGGGCGGCGATGACCACCGCGGCCGCGGCCACGACGGCGAACACGATGTACCCGATGACATACGGCCTCACCGCCTAAGCATGGCAGGCCGGGGGCGACCCGGGGTGCGTCCCCGCCGTTTGGACGGAAAATACAGTAAAAATCATGAAACATATTGAAACAGCATGTATCGCCTCTTACAGTGGGGTCCATGGACTCCAGCCTGTTCCCCGCCCCCGCCCCTCCCTCCTCGACGGTCCTGCACCGGGCACCCACCCTCCCACCGGGCCGCGGCGCGCCTGACGGCCGACGTGGTCAACATCCACCCCGACCCCGGCGCACTTCCCGGGGGCGCGCAGCTCCAGAGCCTGATGAACGGGCTGGACAGCTGGGCCCTGGCCCTGGCCCTGGTCGGCCTGGTCGTCGGGGCCGCGGCGTGGGCCCTCGGTTCCCACGGGCAGAACTACCAGCAGAGCTTCGCGGGCCGGCGGGCGGTGCTCATCTCCGGTCTGGCCGCGCTCCTCATCGGGGCCGGGCCCGGCATCGTCTCGTTCTTCTTCACGACCGGGTCAGGGGTGCACTGACCCGTGGCCGCACTCGCGGGGCTGCCCTCCCTGCCGGGCGGCTCGTGCCCGTCGGCGGCTGCCGCGCTCGGCGCGGCCGGGCTGGGCCCGGTCTGCCAGGTCGCCTCGGGGGTGGGCGGCGTGGTGGGGTCCGCCGCCTCGCAGGTGGCCGGGTTCGGCGTCGACTCCGTGCTCAACGCCCTGGGCACCTGGGTGGCCGACGGGGCCGCGTGGCTGCTGGCCCAGATCGGCGCAGTGATCGGCGACACCACCGGCATCGACCTCGGCGCCCCGTGGTTCACCACCCACTACGCGACGATGGCCGGTCTGGCCGGGGTCGTCATCGTGCCCCTCCTGCTGCTGGGGATCATCCAGTCCATCTACCGGCAGAACGCGTCGATGCTGATCCGATCGGTGGCGGTCAACGTCCCTCTGGCCGTGCTCCTGACCGCGGTTGCGGTCAAGCTGGTCCAACTCGGGCTGGCGGTGACCGATGCGATGAGCGCGGCGGTGGCCCGTGGCGCCGGGCTCGACGCGGGCCACTTCATGGCCTCGGTCACCCTGGCGCTGTCCGGCCCGCAGTCCGGACAGCCCGGAGTCCCGGCCTTCGTCCTCTTCCTGGGCTCGCTGGCGGTGGTGTTCGGCGCCGTCCTGGTCTGGATCGAACTGCTCATCCGCGCCTCGGCGGTCTACGTGGCCGTCCTCTTCCTGCCCCTGGCCCTGGCCAGCCTGGCCTGGCCGGCCATCGCCCACTGGTGCCGCCGCCTGGTCGACACCCTGGTGGCGCTCATCCTGGGCAAGTTCGTGATCGTCTCGGTGCTGAGCCTGGCCGCGGGCGCCCTCGCCGGAGGGAGCGGATCGATTCCGGCCGGCGCCGGCACCCCCGCCGGCGGCTCGGGAGGGGAGGGCGGCTTCGGCGCGGTGCTCGGCGGCGCGGCGCTGCTGCTGCTGTCGGCGTTCGCACCGTGGGCCCTCTTCCGCCTGCTCCCCTTTCTGGAGGCCGGCGCCGTCGGCCACCTCGAGGGTCTGGGCCAGCGGGCCAGGCGGCCGGTGGTGGCACCGGCCAAGGGACTGGCCTTCGATGCCATGCGGGTGGCGACGGCCGGCTCGTTCGCCGGTGCGGCGGCCGGTGTGGCGACCGGTGCGGTGGCCGGTGCGGTGACCGGTGCGTGCTGGGCGACTCGGTGGCCGGTGCGGGCAGCGGCGGACCTGGCGGAGTGGCGGGTGGAGGGGGCGGGTCCCCGGCGCGGATGGTCTCGTCGGAACGGGTCCCGGTCTTGGCCCCTCCTCCGTCCAGACGACCGGTGTGGGAACGACGGAGTCGGCCGGCCACGACATCCCCGGTGTGGGCCGTCCACCCCGAGCCACCGCCGCCGCCCGCTACTACCTGGGCGGGGGAGCCGACGAAGGAGGCGCCGGGGGAGCCGCCGGGGGAGCCGCCGCCAGGATCGCCGCTGCCCCGACAGACCGGCACCTTGCGCGCCGACACACTGGGCCGCGACGAGCTCGGGATCCGTCTGATCGGCGCGTGGCAGGGCTCCGGACCGCCGCCTGACCCCCGTCCCCCGGCCCCGGCAGGCCGCGCCGATGGCTGAGCGGGTGGAGCGGACGGGGGCCGATCGGGTGCGCTACCGATTCTCCCCGCTCGAACGCCGGGGGGTGATCGCCGGCTGGCGCGGTGGGCAGATCGCGTCGGTGGCGGTCGGCCTGGTGTTCGGGGTGCTGGCCCTCCGGTCGCGTCCGTCGGCCGGTCGGTGTGCTCCTCGCCCTGGTCGGCGCCGGAGCCGGGGTGGCCCTGGCCTTCTGGCCGATCCACGGGCGCACCGGTGAGCAGTGGCTGCCGCTGCTGGCGCGCTGGCTGTGGACGGCATCGGCGGGAGGGCGCCGGCAGTCGGCTCCCGCTCCGGGCGACGGGCACGGGATCGTGGTCGACCGGCTCGGATGGCGGACCGGAGCCCCGGACGTCCCGGGCGGCCCGGACGCGGCCGGCCGTCCGGCGACCGCGGGTGTTCGACGGCCTCTCCCTGATCGGGGTTCCCCTCGGCGCCGAGGCCACCACGCCGGAGGTCGGCGTGATCGTCGACCGGCGGTGCCGCACCGCGACCGCGGTGCTGGCCGTCCGCGGCCACAGCTTCGCCCTCCTCGGGCCCGGTGATCAGGACGCCCGGATCTCGGCGTGGGCCCGGGTGCTCTCGGCCATGGCCCGTGAGGGTTCCGAGGTCCACCGGATCCAGTGGATCGAGTCGTGCCTCCCCGACGACGGCAGCGCCGTCCGCCGGCACTGCACCCGGCGCACCGTGCTCGGTCCCGAGTCGCCGGCGGGCCGCTCCTATCGGACGTTGGTCAGATGAGTCCTCGCCGGTCACCCGTCGCCACCAGGTGCTGCTGGGGCTGTCCATCCACACCGCCCGCTCGGCCCGGTCGATCCGGGCCGCGGGCAGGGGGACGACCGGCATCGGTGCGGTGCTGGGCCGGGAGGTCCTCTCGCTGCACCGGGCGCTCGACGGCGCCGAGATCGTCGTCGACGGGGTGCTCGGGCCCGGGGCCCTGGCCCGGGTGATCGCCGAGGCCTGGGCGCCGATGAGGGATGCCGACGGGGGCAGCGGGTCGGGGGACTCGTGGGAAGCGGGCCCCCACGGGCGAGCGCGGCCCCGATCGGTCCGACCCTGCGCCCCTGTGGCCGTGGCCCATGGCCATCGAGCCGCTGTGGGACTCGGTCCACACCGATGCCACCTGGCACGCCACCTACTGGATCGCCGAGTGGCCCCGGGTCGATGTCACCCCCGACTTCCTCGGACCGTTGCTCTTCTCTCCCACTCCGCCGGTCGATCGCCCTGACCATGGAACCGGTGAGCCCGAGCCGGGCGGCCCGCCAGGTCGCCCAGGCCCGGACCGCCGACCTGGCCGACGGCGAGCTCCGGCGGCGCGGTGGATTCCTGGTCACCGCCCGCCACACCCGCGAGAAGGAGAGCGTCGAGGACCGCGATGCGGAGCTGGCCGACGGTCACGCCCAGTACCGCTTCTCGGGGTACGTCACCGTGACCGCCGACACCCGCGACGAGCTCACCGGCGCCTGTGCGGCGGTGGAGCAGGCGGCCGGCCAGGCGCGGATCGAGCTCCGGCTCCTCTACGGGGAGCAGGACGCGGCCTTCGCCTGCTCGCTCCCGCTGTGCCGGGGCCTGTCGTGACCGGCAGCGGTCCCCGGGTGCCGGCCCACGTGGCCACGACCCGGCACCTCTGTGCCGCCTATCCGCTGGTGAGCGAGGCCGGTCTCGGGCACGAGGGGGTCCTCGTCGGCCGGGACGTCCTCGGGGGATCGTTCGTCTACGACCCGTTCGCCCTCTACCGGCCAGGGGGTCGTCACCAACCCGAACATGGTGGTCTTCGGCCAGATCGGGAGGGGGAAGAGCTCGCTTCGTCAAGTCCTATCTCTGGCGCCAGGCGGTGTTCGGGCGCCACGCCTGGGTGGTCGACCCCAAGGGGGAGTACGGGCCCCTGGCCGAGGCCTGGGGCGTGGTCCCGGTCGCGCTCCGGCCGGGAGGCCCGATCCGTCTCAACCCCCTCGACACCGAGGACCAACCCGACGTCCCGGACCAACCCGGAGACCGCGCCCACAGCCGGCGGGTGGCACTCACCTCGTCGCTGGCCGTCGCCTGCCTCGGGCGCGAGCTCCTCCCGGGGAGCGGGCGGCCATCGACGCCGCCCTCGGCGAGGCCACCGACCGGGCCCGGGCCGCATCCATGCCCGCGCCCACCCTCCCCCAGGTCGTCGACGCCCTGCTCGACCCCGGCATCGATGCGGTCACAGGCGCTGCGCACCACCCGGGCCGTCCTGTTGGAGGACGGTCGGGACGTCGCCCTGGAGCTGCGCCGTCTGGTCCACGGCGACCTCTGCGGCATGTTCGACGGCCCCACCACCGCGGAGCTCCGGCTCGACGGCCCGTTGGTGGTCCTCGACCTGTCGGCGGTCTACCACTCCCCGGCGCTGGGGGTGCTCATGGCCTGTGCGGCGGCGTGGCTGCAGAGCGCGGTTCGGTCCCAGCACCGGAACCGGATCATCGTCGTGGTCGACGAGGCGTGGGCCATCCTCTCCAACCTGGGCGTGGCCCGTTGGCTGCAGACGTCGTGGAAGCTGTCGCGGGCCAACGGCGTGGCCAACATGGCGGTGCTCCACCGGCTGTCCGATCTCCGCTCGGTCGGCACCGAGGGCTCGGAGCAGGTCAACCTGGCCGAGGGGCTGCTGGCCGACTCCGAGACCCGGGTGGTGTACGCCCAGTCACCCGGCGAGGTCATCCGCACCGGGGAGCTCCTCGGCCTGACCGACACCGAAGCGGAGCTGGTCACCCAGCTGCGGCGGGGGATGGCGCTCTGGAAGGTGGGGCGACGCTCGTTCCTGGTCGAGCACCGGTTGGCCTCGAGCGAGCGGTGGCTGACCGACACCGACCAGGCCATGACCGACCAGGCCATGCCGACCGGCGGCCCGGGCCGTCGTGAGGGACCTGCTGGCCACCGCCGTCGGGATGTCGGCGTTCGCCGGGGCCGCCCTGCTCGGCCCGGACCGCCTCCTCCCGGGGCGCCCCGGCCGGGGCTCCCCCGCTCGGGTGCCCGGCGCCCGTCCCCGCTGCGCCCCCGGCGCCGGACACCCTCCCCGGTGGGTGGGTCAGGACCGGGCACCGCCGGCGAGGGGCACGCTGGGCCCGCCGCCGGGATCTCGGCCCGCTGGTCGTCCCGGGGCGAGGCCCGGGTGCGGTTCCCCGGGGCCGACTGGTCCTCGGCCGGTCGGGCCGGCGGCTGGTGGCCGCGGAGCGGGCCCAATCGGTCATCGTCTTCGGGCCCACCCAGTCGCGCAAGACGTCGGGCTTCGCCGTTCCGGCCATCCTGGGCTGGGAGGGGCCGGTCATCGCCACAAGCATCAAGACCGATCTCATCGAGCGCACCATCGACCACCGGCGCGCCCGCGGCGAGGTCCAGTGTCTTCGACCCGTCGGGCTCGACCGGACCGGCCTCCGTCTCGTGGTCCCCGTTGCCCGCGGCCCGGACCTGGCCCGGGGCCCGCCGGGCGGCGGCCGGGTTGACCGAGGTGGCCAGGGCGTCGGTCGGGCACGATGAGCGACGGTGACTTCTGGTACGCCACCGCCGCCAGGATGCTCGGCCCCCTGCTGTTCGCCGCCGCCTTCGGGGAGTGCGACATGGGCGACGTGGTCCGATGGGTGGACACCCAGGAGGAGGCAGAGGTGCTCGACCTGCTGGCCGCCGCCGGGGTGCCCGAGGCCACCGACGCGGCCCGGTCCGTCTTCGGCAAGGAGGAGCGCCAGCGCAGCTCGATCTACACCACCGTCGAGACCATCCTCGATCCCTTCGCCGGGACCGAGGGCGGATCCGGTCGTCCCGGCGACCGTCCGCTCGACCCGGCCGGTCTGCTCGGGGGGGACAACACCTTGTACGTCTGTGCCCCGGCCCACGATCAGCGGCGGCTGACCCCCCTCTTCGTCTCGGTGGTGCGCCAGGTCGTGGAGCACGTCTACGACAGGGTGGCCCGGACCCGGCGTCCGCTCGACCCTCCGCTGCTCATCGTGCTCGACGAGGCGGCGAACATCGCCCCGCTGGCCGATCTCGATGCGCTGGCGTCCACCGCCGCCGGCCACGGGGTCCAGCTGGTGACCGTCTGGCACGACCTGGCCCAGATCACCGCCCGGTACGGGGCCCGGGCCACCACCGTGGTCAACAACCACCGGGCCAAGCTCTTCCTGTCGGGCATCTCGGACCCCTCCACCCTGGACTACGCCAGCCACCTCATCGGCGAAGCGGAGCTGATGCTCTCGGCCACGACCCTGGGCGGCGACCGCCCGAGCACGACCCGTTCGCCGTCGATCCGCCGACTGGCACCCCCCGACGCCCTCCGCCGGACCGCCCCCGGGGAGGGAGTGCTCGTCTACGGGGACCTGGCGCCCGCCCGGCTGCGGCTCCGGACCTGGTTCTCCGATCCGGAGCTCCGGTGCCCGGGCGTCGGACCATCCTGCACCCCGGCCACGGCTCCGGCCACGGCTCCGGCCCCGGCTCCGGCTCCGGCGGCTCAGCGCACCCAGCCCGCGGTCTCGCCCAGGACCGCCGAGCCGTCGAGGTCGGTGAGCTTGGCGCCGACGAACGCTTCGGCCCACCGGCTGGTCTGGACCCGGAGTGCGGGCGACCGCGACCCCAGGACCTCCAGCACCACATCCGCCACCTGTTCGGCGGTCTGCGCCGAGCTGGAGGAGAACTCCGCCATGACGTGGGCGACATAGGCCCGCAGGGCCTCCTCGTACGGGCCGGCCTCCGCGAACATCGCGGTGACGTCCACGCCGACGTTGTTCACGAACTCGGTCAGCACCGGCCCCGGTTCCACGATGGACACGCCCACCCCGACCGCCGCCGCCACCGGGGCCAGGCTCTCCATGAAGCCCTCCACCGCGAACTTGGCGGCACAGTAGGCCTCGTTGAACGGCTGTCCCACCGCCCCGCCGACGCTGCTCACCGTGACCAGCCGGCCGCCGGCGCTCCGCAGGTGGGGCATGGCCGAGCGGGTGACGGCCACCACCCCGAAGAAGTTGACCTCCAGCACCCTGCGCACCTCGTCGAGCGGCACGTTCTCGATGGTCCCGATGTGGCCGGACCCGGCGTTGTTGACCACGGCGTCGAGCCGACCGTGGTCCGCCACCACGCCTCCGACGCAGTCCCGGACCGACTCGGCGTCGGTCACGTCGAGCGGGCGGACGTCGAGGACCACCCCCGCCTCCGCCGCCGCCGCCCGCAGGGCCCCGTCGGCCCCGGTGTCGCGGAGGGTGGCCACCGTCGTGTAGCCGGACCCGGCGGCGGCGACCGCCGTGGCCAGGCCGATCCCGGACGACGTCCCGGTGACCAGGAGCACAGGCTGGGGCATGGAGGACCTTTCGGGTCGGGGTGGCCCACCGTAGGCAGGTCGACCGGCTCAGGACAACGGGACCAGGCCCCGTCGATGGCCCGCCCCGGCGGGGGTCGGTACCATCGCAGGTGGTGACCTCCCAGACGACAGGACCGGCATCGGCCCGGCCGGTGTTCGATCCGTTCGACCCCAAGTGGGCCAGCGACCCCTTCCCGCTCTATGCCGACCTGCGCCGGCGGGCGCCGATCCACCGGAACGACCTCGGCTTCTGGGTGCTGTCCCGCCACGCCGACTGCCTGGCCGTGCTGCGTGACCGGAGGGCCAGCTCGGACAGCCTCAACGTGGCGGTCGATCGGATGCCCGAGGGGTTCCGCACCCCGGTGGCCGAGGACGACCCGGTCGCCGCCGCCATGATCGAGATGCGGCCGTTCCTGTTCCGGGACCCGCCCGACCACACCCGGCTGCGGGGACTGGTGTCCAAGGCCTTCACCCCCAAGGTGGTCGAGTCGCTGAGGACGAGGACCCAGCAGGTCGTCGACGAGCTGCTCGACGCCGCCCTCGACGCGGACCGGGTCGACCTGCTCGAGGCGTTCGCCTACCCGCTCCCGGTGCGGGTCATCTGCGACCTCCTGGGCGTGCCGGTCGAGGACCAGGACCGGTTCAAGGACTGGTCCGACGCCCTGGCCCGCGGCCTCGACCCCGACTTCCTCCTCACGCCGGGAGGTGATCGACGCCCGAAGCGAGGCGGTGCTCCAGTTCTCGCAGTACTTCTTCGAGCTGCTGGCCGAGCGCCGCCGGGCCCCGGGTGAGGACCTGCTCAGCCGGCTGGTCCAGGCCGAGGACGGCGGCACCGTGCTCAGCGAGGCGGAGTTGCTGTCCACCTGCATCCTGTTGCTGGTGGCCGGCCACGAGACGACCGTCAACCTCATCTCCGGTGGCACGCTGGCCCTGCTCCGGCACCCCGACCAGCTGGAGCGGTTCCGCACCGACCCGGGCGTGCACCGGAGCGGGGTCGAAGAGATGCTCCGCTACGTGTCGCCGGTCCAGCTCACCGGCCGGGCGCTCACCGAGGACTGCGAGTTCGGCGGCGTCGAGTTCGCCAAGGGGGACTTCGCCATGCTGCTCATCGCCTCGGGCAACCACGACCCCGAACAGTTCGAGGACCCGGAGCGGTTCGACGTCACCCGTACCCCGAACAACCACCTCGGGTTCGGGTTCGGGATCCACCACTGCCTGGGCGCCCCCCTGGCCCGCATGGAGGCCCAGGTGGCCATCACCTCACTGGTGCGCCGGGCTCCGGGCCTGGCGCTGACCGTCGGGGACGTGACCTACAAGTCCAACGTCGTCCTGCGGGGGATGGAGTCCCTCCCCGTCTCGATGCGCGGCTGACCCGGGGACCCGGGCGGCCCCCGGCGGCCCCGGCCGGCCGTCAGGAGGAGGCGACCCGGTCGATGACCGGCTGGAGGGCGTCGAGGGACCTGACCACGTCGTCCGCCCCGAACGGGAGCAGCAGGGCGGCCACCGCGTCGGCCCCGGCCTCGGCGTACTGCTCGGCGATGTCGGCGTCCAGGGACTGGAAGTACGGGCACACGGTGATGGTCACGTCGCCGCGTCCCCGGCCCTGTTCGGCCAGGAGGGCGTCGAGGGTCGCCGAGCGGCCCGGCCAGCTGTCCCGGCGTCCGGTTGAAGGTGTGCCACCCCTGCGCCGGCGCGGGCCACCCGGGCCAGGGCGGCCCGGCTCTCGCCACCGATGTGGATCGGGGGATGGGGCTCTTGGACGGGCTTCGGGAACATCGAACAGGGTCGGAGCGAGTAGAACTCGCCGTCGTAGGCGGACGTCTCGTCGCACCACAGCGTCCGGAGCACCTCGAGGTACTCGTCGGTCCGCCGGCCCCGCTGGGGCCAGGGCACGTTGACCGCGTCGAACTCCTCCTCGAGCCACCCCACCCCGACCCCGAGGTCGACCCGGCCGTTCGAGAGCCAGTCCAGGGTCGAGACCTCCTTGGCCGTGTACACCGGATTCCGCTGGGGCAGCAGCACCATCGCCGTCCCCAGCCGGACGGTGGTGGTGTGGGCGGCCAGGAACGAGAGGGTGTTGAGGGGCTCGAGCAGCCCGGTCCCCGCCGGAGCGGGGATCCGGCCGTCGTCGGCGTAGGGGTAGGACGACGCGTACTCCTCGAAGAGCACCACGTGCTCCCCGACCCAGATGGTGCCGATGCCGCGCTGCTCGGCTTCGGCGCCGATCACCGCCAGCAGCTCGGGCGTGGAGAACGGGCTGGCGGTGGGCACCCACAGGTCGATGCGCACGGGAGGGCTCCTCTCGGGTCGGGACGGGACGGACAGGTTCGGTCACCGCCGCGGGCGGCGGGCCGGGCTAGGTCGGTGCGGTGGGTGCGACCAGCGGCCACGGCCGCTCCCGCTCGGCGACGCGGGCCAGGTCGAGCAGGAGCTGCTCCTCGTGGTGGCGGCCGATGACCTGCAGCCCGACCGGGAGCCCGTCGATCACCCCGGCGGGGATGGCCACCGCCGGGTTGCCGGTGAGATTGGCGGGGATGGTCAAGGCGCCGTTGTTCGCGATGGCGGTGTCGAAGCCGTGCACGGCGATGAGGTCGACGTCCCCGACGGTGGTCGGCATCGGCCCGGCCGCCCCGAAGGCCACATCGGGGTTGGCGGCGGCGAACACGAAGTCGGCCCGGTCGAAGAGGTCGGCCATCTGCTCGTTGACCTCGATCCGGAACATCTCGGTGGCCCCTGCCGTCTGCACGTTGAGGTGGTGGGTGGCGAGGTTCATCCCCAGCTGGATCTCCGGGGTCAGGTCGTCGTTGCATCCGGGGTAGCGGTCCCCGAGGGTGCCGGCCAGGCCGATCAGGTTGGACATGGCCCATTCGAGCCCTCCCCGGGGCAGGTTGACGGCCACGTCGACCCGGGTCAACCGGGCACCGGCGATCAGCGCCTCGGCCATCTCGACCAGCAGGGCGGCGGCCCGGGGCTCGACGATGGCCGCGCCGAGGTCGATCGAGACCACCGCCCGCTTGCCGGCCAGGTCGAAGGAGTCGAGGCCGGCCTCCCAGCCCTCGACCCGGGGCAGGCTGAGGGTGTCCCGGGAGTCGAACCCGTTGCACACGTCGAACCAGCGGGCCGTGTCGCGTACCGATCGCGACAGGCAGCCGACCACCACGGTGAGGGGCGGCTGCAGGGTCTGGGGGCCCTTGGGGATCCGGCCGAAGGTCGACTTCAGACCGAACAGCCCGGTGAACCCGGCCGGTATGCGGATCGAGCCGCCGCCGTCGCCGCCGCTGGCGATGGGGACCAGGCCCCCGGCGACCGCGGCCGCCGACCCTCCCGACGACCCGCCCGGGGTCCGCTCGGAGTTCCAGGGGTTGCGGGTGGTCCCGTGCAGCTTGGTGTTCGTGCAGTTGATGCCGCCGAACTCGGAGGCCGTGGTCTGCCCGGCCAGGACCGCCCCGGCGGCCCGGAGGCGGCTCACCTGGGTGGAGTCGTGGTCGGACGTCCGGTCCTTGAAGACGAGCGAGGCCTCGGTGTAGGGCCAGCCCGTCGACGGACTCGAGCTCCTTGATGCCGACGGGGACGCCGCCGAAGGGGAGGGAGACGTCGGCATCGGCGGCCGCGGCCCGGGCGGTCTCGGCGTCCAGGTGGCTGAAGGCGTTCAGGTCCGAGGTGTCGATGGCGGCCAGGGAGGCGTCCAGCGCCTCACCGGGGCTGACCGTCCCGGCCCGGAAGGCGTCGACGAGGGAGCAGGCATCTCCCAGCCAGGGCAGATCGCTCATCGCCTGGACGCTAATGGAGCCGATCGAGCGGTGCGAGCGGGCGCCGGGCGGCGGGCGTCGGGCGTGCGGGCCTAGCGTGTGCCCATGCCAGACCCAGAGGAACCCGAGGCCGGGGAGGGACGGGCCGAGCCGCGGCACCCCTTCACGTTGGCGATCGACATCGGCGGCACCGGTCTGAAGGCATCGGTCCTCGATGCCGGCGGGGCCATGGTGGCCGACAGGGTGAAGGTGCCGACCACCTACCCGCTGCCCCCCGACAAGCTGGTCTCCGTGCTGACCAAGCTGGTGGCGCCGCTCCCGGCCGCCGAGCGGGCGTCGGTGGGATTCCCGGGCATGGTCCGGGACGGGCGGGTCCTCTCCGCCCCCCACTTCTCGACCAAGCACGGACCGGGAAGTGCCGGTCGATCCCGACCTGGCCAAGCTGTGGTCCGCGTTCGATCTGGCCTCGGCGCTGGGCGCGGCACTCGGGCTCCCGACCAAGGTGGCCAACGACGCCGACATCCAGGGGGCGGCGGTGGTCAGCGGCACGGGCCTCGAGCTGACCATCACCCTCGGCACCGGGTTCGGGTCGGGGCTGTTCTACAAGGGCCAGCTGATGCCCCATCTCGAGATCGCCCATCAGCCCTTCCGGAAGGGGGAGACCTACAACGAGCAGCTGGGTGAGGCCACCCGCAAGGCGATCGGCGAGGAGCGGTGGAACAAGCGGGTCCTCAAGGCGATCACCACCCTGCGGGCGCTGCTGTTCTTCGACCACCTCTACATCGGCGGCGGAAACTCGCGACGGGTGAACCGCGACGGCCTCGACGACGACGTGACCATCGTCGACAACACGGCCGGCATCCTCGGGGGCATCAAGCTCTGGGAATCGGACCACATCGGCGTCAACAGCCCACCGGGGTAGCGTCTCAGCCCTGCCAGCGCCGCCATCGACGCTCGACCTCTTTGAGCTCGCCCTTCCAGCCCCTGCGGGTCGCGTGCGACCGCGTCCCGCTGGACGGCGACCAACCGTTCGACGGGGTCGGACAGGTCGCGCCGCTCCTCGGCCAGATCCGCCAGCCAGGCGATGGAGAAGCAGACGTCGTGGAGGTCGCCGAGCTTGGTCTGCAGCCGCTCCGCGGCCTTGGCCGTCTTGCGGGCCGGGCCCCCCTCGACCAGCGCGACCGTCTCGCAGCCGTAGCGCAGGTCCTTCACCCGGATCCGCAGCTTGTGCAGGTTGGCTTCGCTGGCCTCCTTGCGGGCGGCCCGGGCCGCGCCCCGGACGTCGTGCCAGGCGCGCTGCAGCATGACCGGCAGCACGTCCCGGGCGGGCCGGTCGCGCCTTGGCCTTGAAGGCGGGGCCGTCCCACAGCACCATCATCTGCTCGGTCAGTTGGAACCGCCGGGCCCCGCCCCGCACCGAGGCGACGTCGGCCAGGGCCGACGCCATCCGGGCCGCCACCACCGACTGGACCTCCGCCACCTGGTCCGCGCCCATGGCGTCGGGACCGTGGTCGGCGATGACCTGGCCCAGGATGTGGAGGTCCCTCGCCTGGCCCAGCCGGCCTCCGTACCAGGCCAGCTCGGCCCGGAGCGAGGTGCCCCAGGCCGGGTCGAGCAGCGAGCCGGAAGGTGCGCAGGTTGGACCGGATCCGGCGGAGCGCCACCCGGCTCTGGTGGATCCGCTCGGTCGCCGACGTGCGCCGCTGCGCGTCGTCGAGGGCGGTGGCGGCGTACCGGGCCCACTCCGGCGCGGATGCCCATCACGCTGCGCGCGTCCACGGTCCCGTCTCGGTCGGCGTCCTCCCCGGTGTCCTCCAGCCTCGGTGTCCATGTCGTTGAGCAGGAAGGTGCGGGCCGCCCCGGCCAGCACCCGGTGGAGCACCATCCCGGCCGTCGGGACGGGAAAGTCGCCGTCGATCTGGGTACTCGGAGGCGCGCGGGGTCTCGCGGTGGACCTGGGATCCGAGGGGGACCGGTACTGGTCCGGAACCGGTGCGGTAGTCATGCCCGACCTCCTGCGGACAGCCTACGAGCGTCCGGTCGCACCTGTCACCGGACACGTCGTCCGGACGTCCGTCCAGGCCGGAGCGCAGTCCGGGCCGGGTCCGGCCGCCGCCCCGGTCTACGCTGGGCCCGGTGCACGCCGTCACCATCGTCGACGGGGACCTCGCGGTGGCTCGAACACCCGGATCCGCGGCCCGGCCCCGGCGAGGTGCTGGTGGCGGTGCGCCGCCGCCGGGATCAACGCCGCCGACCTCCTCCAGCGGCGGGGCCTCTACCCGGCCCCGGCCGGGATGGCCGGCGGACATCCCGGGCATGGAGTTCGCCGGCCAGGTGGTGGACCCGGGCGAGCGGCACCGGCCGCTTCTCGGCCGGCGACCGGGTCATGGGCATCGCCGGCGGGGGCGGCCAGGCCGAGCTGGTCGTCGTGCCCGAGGCCACCGCTGCTCCCGGTGCCCGACGGGGTCCCCTGGGACCAGGCCGGCGGGTTCCCCGAGGCGTTCTGCACCGCCCACGACGCGCTGTTCACCCAGGCCCGCCTGCGGGCCGGCGAGCGGGTGCTGATCTCCGGTGCGGCCGGAGGGGTGGGCACCGCCGCCGTGCAGCTGGCCCGTGCCGCCGGCGCCCACGTGGTGGCCTCGGTCCGGTCGGTGGCCGGCCACCCGGCGGTGGCCGGGCTCGGGCGCCGACGAGGTCATCGAGCCCGACCGGGTGGCCGGGCACGGCCCCTACGACGTCTCCCTCGAGCTGGTCGGCGCGCCCGGGGTGGCCGCCGTCCTCCCGGCGCTGGCCGTCGGGGGGCGCATCGTGGTCATCGGGGTGGGGGCCGGGGCCAAGGTCGAGCTCAACCTCCTGGCCCTGATGGGCAGCCGGGCGACCATCGGCGGCTCGACCCTGCGGGCCCGGCGGTGGAGGAGAAGGCGGCGGTGACCCGGGCCGTGGAGGAGCACGTCGTCCCCCTGCTGGCCGCGCGGCGAGGTGGCGGTGCCGGTGGCCGACCGGGTGCCGATGGCCCGGGCCGCCGAGGCCTACGAGCGGTTCGCAGTCGGGGGGCAAGTTCGGGAAGATCGTCCTGGTCAACGGCTGACCCGGCCGGCCCGCGGCGGTGGGTCGGCGGTGGGGCCGCCTACCGGGAGACGATGACCGACGAGCCGTGGCCGAACAGGCCCTGGTTGGCGGTGATGCCGACCCTGGCCCCCTCGACCTGGCGCCCGGTCGCCTGGCCCCGCAGCTGCCACACCAGCTCGCACACCTGGGCGATGGCCTGGGCGGGGATGGCCTCGCCGAAGCAGGACAGCCCGCCGCTGGGGTTGACCGGGACCCGGCCGCCGATGGCGGTGTCGCCGTCGCGGAGCAGCCGTTCGGCCTCGCCCTCCTTGCACAGGCCGATGTCCTCGTACCAGTCGAGCTCGAGGGCCGAGGAGAGGTCGTAGACCTCGGCCAGGTCGACGTCCTCGGGGCCGATGCCGGCCTCCTCGTAGGCGGCCAGCGCCACCGACTGCTTGAAGGTCGGGCCGATCGGCCGCGGCCGTGACCGCCGAGTCGGTGGAGAAGTTGGGCATCTCGATGACGGTCTGGGGGAAGCGGGGGGTCACGGTGGAGACGGCGTCGATGGTGACCAGGTCGGTCGGCGCCGGCGTGGCGGCGGGCGAACTCCATGCTGGAGAGCACCAGGGCGGCCCCGCCGTCGGAGGTGGCGCAGATCTCGAGCAGGCGGAGGGGGTCGGCCACCATGGGCGACGCCAGCACCTCGTCGGCGGTGACCTCCTTGCGGTAGCGGGCGTTGGCGTTGTCCAGGCCGTGCCGGGCGTTCTTGACCTTGACGGCGGCGAAGTCGGCCTCGGTGGCCCCGAACAGCTCCATCCGGCGGCGGGCGTAGAGGGCGAAGTAGGTCGGGTTGGTGGCGCCCAGCAGGTGGAAGCGCAGCCAGTCCGGGTCGTCCTTCCGGTCGCCGCCCACCGGGGCGAAGAAGCCCTTGGGGGTGGTGTCGGCCCCGACCACCAGGGCCACGTCGCACAGCCCGGCCAGGATCTGGGCCCGGGCGTTGTTGATGGCCTGGGCCCCCGAGGCGCAGGCGGCGTAGGCCGAGGAGACCCGGGCCCCGGTCCACCCGAGGGCCTGGGCGAAGGTGGCACCGGCGATGAAGCCCGGGGTAGCCGTTGCGGATGGTGTCGGCCCCGGCCACGTACTGGACGTCGGTCCACGCCAGGTCGGCCTCGCGCAGGGCGTCGCCGGCGGCGGCCAGTCCGTACTCGACGAAGTTGCGGCCCCACTTGCCCCACGGGTGCATCCCGGCCCCCAGCACGGCGACGCTGTTCCGGCTAGCCATCGTCCCGCACCGTCCCACCCGTGTCGGTGCCGGCCGTGGCCGTCGGCGCAGCGGGCGCCACTTCCACACCAGGTACTCGTGGTCGTCGTCCTCGTACAGGGTGTCGAGCACCAGCTCGACCTCGGCGCCCACGGTCAGCTCGTCCACCCCGACGCCGGCGACGACCTGGCCCATCACCACCATCTGCTCGGCGGCCAGCTCGACGGCGGCGATGGCGAAGGGGACGTAGGGGTCGGCCGCCTCGTAGGGCTTCGGCGGCTGGTAGCAGGCGTCGGTGTACGACCAGACCTTCCCGGTGCGGCTGAGCTCGGTCTCGGCGAACTCGTTGCCCCGGCACCCCGGATTGCGGCAGAAGAAGGTCTCCTTGGGGAAGGCGAAGTTCCCGCACGACGTGCACCTGCTGCCGAGGAGGGCGGGGGCGTGCTCGTCGAGGGTGAACCAGCCCTCGACGGCCGGCAGTCGCGTCTTGGCCGGAGGCATGCCGGGAGCCTAATCCTCTGCCGGATCCGGGCCGCCCAGCCCGCCCCTCGACCTCGACTCGGCGATGCGGTCGTCGTCCCATCCGAGGACGTCGCGGAGCACCGCCTCGGTGTGCTGGCCGACGGTCGGGGCGTGGGCGGGGACGGGCAGCTCCTCGCCCACGAACTTGAGGGGGGTGGGCAGCTGCTCGGCACCGAGCCGTTCCTGCGGGAACCAGTGGAACCGGTCGTTGAACTGGGGGTCCTCGGCGATGGTCTTCGGCGAGTTGACCGGGCCGACCGGGAAGTTGGCCGTCACGCCGAAGTCGATCCATTCCTCGGCGGTCCGGGTCCGGAAGATGTCCCGCAGCTCGCGGCGCAGCTCGAGGTTGTTGCGGGCGTGGTCGGCGAACTTCGAACCCGGCCATCTCTCGAACATGTCCATGCGGTCGACCGCCTCGCAGAAGTTCTTCCAGAAGGCCTGTTCGGAGGCCATGAAGAGGACGTACCTGCCGTCCTTGGCCTCGTAGACCTGGTAGCGGACGCCCTCGACCATGCCGGCGGTGCCCGGCTCGCGCCGCTCGTAGTCGTCGGCCTTGTTGCCGGTCACCTCGGACTCGGGCCGCTCGTAGGCCTTCCAGGTCTCGCTCCGGTACCAGTCCATGGCGGCGGCGGCGTCGGACTGGGCCAGCTCGAGGAAGGAGCCCTCACCGGTCGACCTGGCCCGGAGCACGGCGGCCAGGATGCCGAGGGCGCCGAACAGCGGCCCGGCGTGGATGCCCATCGACGCGTGCTCGGGGAGGTAGGCGAAGCCCTCCTCGTTGACCTGGGGGGAGACGATCCCGGCCCAGGTGTCGAAGGCGATGCCGTGGGCGGGGAGGTCCTGGTAGGGGCCGGTCATGCCGTAGCCGGAGATGGTGCAGAAGACCAGTCCCGGATTGAGCTCGCGCAGCTGCTCGTAGCCGACACCCCGCCGGGCCAGCCCTCCGGGGCGCATGGCTTCGACGACCACGTCGGCGGTGCGGGCCAGCTCCTTGAAGGTGGCTCACGTCCTCCTCGTTGCGGAGGTCCATGACGATGCTGCGCTTGCCCCGGTTGATGTGGAGGTGCATGAGCGAGACGCCCTCGACGATGGGCCAGGTCATCTCCCGGATGTAGTCCCCCGAAGGGGGCTCCACCTTGATCACCTCGGCACCGAGGTCGACCAGCGGCATGGTGATGGCGGCCGGCCCGAGGGCCGAGCACTCGATGATCCGGATGCCGTGGAGCGGTGCGTCGACGGGCATTGGTGGTCGGTGTCCTCCGTGGATCTCGGGACCTGCATTGGGTGATGTGCGGGCCGCCGGGGGCTTGGACGATGAGGCGAGGGCTGAACCCGATCGAACTCTATCTGACGGACCGTCAGAGGCCCTTGGGAGGTCGCTCCGGTCGAGCATCGGAGGGCATCCGGTCGGGTGGGGCGGCTCCACCGCCGTCCGGTAGAGTTGGCGACTGCTTCATTGCGGATCGGTGACGAGTACCAGCGGGTGTGATGGTTCTCGAGGGCCGGTATGCAGCGGGGCATCAACCGGCGCTCGTAGCTCAACGGATTAGAGCATCTGACTACGGATCAGAAGGTTGCAGGTTCGAATCCCTCCGAGCGCGCTGTGTGATGTCGCGGGGGATAGGAGACCGGTGTGTCAAGACATCGTAGACCAGGACTTTCATCGAGGCATGCGTTGATAGTCCCGGGTCGGGTCGAGGACGAGGTGCCGGAGTGGGGAGCCATCCAGACCGACCACCTCGATATCGAGTCCCTCGATGAGCATGGCCACCCGCCAACCGGCATAGGCGCGACCGATGCCGATGTGGTGGAGGCGACCCTGATGGCGCAGCGTCACCGAACCGGCCGAGTCCACTTTGTCGAGGCGCAGGCGCCGGTTGTTGATCTTGACCATCGGTGCGATCGGCTCGGCCTTCTCTCGGGCGTCGAAGACCGACCGCGGTGTCTCACATCCCACGCCCCGATGGGGTCGGATGTCGTTGTAGTAGTCGTAGGTCATGTTCGCTGGCACTGAGGTCCTCGCCCTTGTGGTCGTCACCGGCGTACCGATGGCCGACGATCCGTGGACTCCCTGCAAGGAATTCGTCCAAGGGTGCGTCAAAGTTCCGGATGAGTTTCTGAGAGCAGATCCGTACCGGACGGCTCGCCGGCTGCCTCGGCGAAGGCGATCATCGCCTCAAGGAGTGGTTGCCGATTGACTCGAGGCAGGTCCTGCAGGATTCGCTTGATTTCTAGCCGCCTTCTCATTGTCGCATCCCGTACGAGCTTGTTCCCCACATGGGTGAGGTCGATGGTCATGGCTCGTCGATCGGCCTCATCTCGCCGACGGCGCACCAGCTTCTTTCGCGCCAGTCGGTCGACCATGCGACTGGCAGTGGAGGCGTTTACGTTCAACCGCCCGGCGAGGTCCATGACGCGCTGGGGCCCTTGGGTGGACAGGATGATGAGGGCCCGGTACTGGGGCACCGTGATCTCGACTCCTGAGAGACCAGCCAAGCTGCGAGCGGCGATGGCAACCAGGGCCCGACTGGCTATGGCAAAGGCGTCGATGAGCTCGTCGTCGGCCTCGTCGCCCGACGTCATTTCGGGGCCGGAATCGCCATGTTTAGAGATACGTGCATAGTGCAATAGTACTGATCAGCGGCGAGTCCGCTCGCCGAGCCAGCCGACCTGTTGAGGGAAAGGAGTTCGTCTTGCCACCACCGCGCAGGATTGCCGTCATCACCGGAGCGTCCGCCGGCGTCGGAAGAGCGACCGCAAGCGAGTTCGCCAACCGGGGTTTCGATGTAGCCCTCCTGTCCCGAGGAGAGATGGGACTTGAGGCTGCCGCCAAAGACGTCGAAGTAGCCGGGGGTCACGCACTGGTCATACCCACCGACGTCGCATCCTTCAACGAAGTCGACAGGGCGGCCGGCCAGGTCGAAGATGAACTGGGCCCAATCGACGTATGGGTCAACGACGCCATGACGACAGTCTTTGCGCCTCTGCTGGAGGTTACGCCGGCCGATTTCCAGAGGGCCGTCGAGGTTACATTCCTCGGACAGGTGTGGGGAACGATGGCAGCTCTCTCGCGAATGATGCCTCGTGATAAGGGGAATATCGTGAACGTGGGTTCGGCGTTGTCGTTTGTCGGGATCCCGCTCCAGTCGGCTTATTGTTCCTCGAAGTTCGCCTGCCGAGGTTTCTTCGAGTCGACACGTGCCGAGCTCCTCCACAAAGGGAGCCATGTGCACATGAGCATGGTCCACCTTCCTGCCGTCAATACACCCCAGTTCGACTGGTGTGAGACCACGCTCGATCGTCACCCCCAACCGGTTCCCCCCATCTACCAACCCGAGGTCCCGGCAAAGTTCATCGTCGACGCCGCCCTTGACGGGCGGCGGGCCAAGACGGTGGGCTCTTGGAACAAGATGCTGGTCCTCGTGGACAGCCTCTTCCCGACGCTTGGGAACCAGTATGCGGCCCTCGGTGCGTGGGATGCCCAGATGACCAGCGACCCGATTCGCAAGGACCGTCGCTCGAACCTTCGAGAACCCGTGGATGGTGACGCCGACCATGGCTCACACGGGAGGTTCGATGATCGTGCCGGCGGGGTACTCGACCCCACCTTCCTTCGCTCCCTGCCCGGCACCGCCTCGACCTTTCTTGAGGCAGCCCGTCGCACGGTCGAGGAAGTGAAGGAGACGCGTGCCAGAAGGCGTGGGCAAACGAGAACTGGCGCTGGCCAGTCGTACGCGAACTCTCCGCAATCATGAGACCGAAGAGAGGAGTCATGCGGAATCAAGACTCCCTCGATCTCCTCGGTCGTCAGGATCGAGTTCTCGAGCAGCTGTTCGAAGCCTGGCGCAGCGATGATCCAGAAGGGCGGGACCGGGGAACGAAGATCAAAGCCAATTGGGAGCGGGGTACGGTCGCCAAGCTGATCCTGGAGCAAGGCGCTCTCCGGGTTGCGGCCCTGGAGGACGTGGTCCGGATCTTGAGACGCTGTCATCAAGGGGAGCTGGCCGAAGACGCAGGTGATTCGATCCCCGCGGCCAAGCTCTGCCTGGATCGCATCGACGAGTGCTCCAGAGGGGTCACGGCCCTCGATCTCCGATACTCAAGCACGTTGAAGGAATCCATCGAGAAGCTCCGGAGCCTCTGGATCGAGGACATACACCGGGAAAATGCAGCACTGCCGGCCATTGCTCTAACGCTCGGACCCGAGCGTAAGCGGTTGCGCAGTGCCCTATATATCCGCGCCCACGCCCCCCTCCATCCCTCCATGCATCACCGTTGGTACCACAAGATTCCACTGATGGTGCGAATCCACGCCCTCTACGACCTGCTCCGAAGTTTTCCCGACGCCGAAAGCGGGAATTGGGCCGACACGGCTTTGAGCAAGCTGGTCGACAAAGGAGGCCGGATCGATGTGTGAAGGAGTGGCTGTCCAGGTTCTGAGGCCGTATTTCGCCAGGGCGCGCCATTGTCCAGCTGAAGCGAAGGAGAAACTGTGAGCCAGTCGATCGGTGCCTATCTGTTGGAGCGACTTGCGGGTCCTGGGGGGTCGACCGGGTCTTCGCCTACCCCGGCGACGGGATCAACGGGATCCTTGGCGGCCTGGGTGAAGGCCGACTCCGTCTCCCCAGTTCATCCAGGCGCGCCATGAGGAGATGGCGGCTTTCGAGGCGGTGGGCTACGCCAAGTTCTCCGGCAAGGTCGGGGTGTGCATGGCCACGTCGGGGCCGGGGGCCATCCATCTCCTCAACGGCCTCTACGACGCCAAGCTCGACCACGTACCGGTCGTGGCCATCGTCGGACAGACCGACCGGACCGCCCATGGGCGGCTCCTACCAACAAGAGGTCGACCTGGCCAGCCTGTTCAAGGACGTGTGCCACCAGTACGTCCAGACCCTGACCGTTCCCCAGCAGCTGCCCAACCTCATCGACCGGGCCATCCGCACCGCGCTGGCCACCCACTCGCCGACCTGCATCATCGTCCCCTACGACGTCCAAGAGCTCGACTACGAGCCGCCGGAGCACGCCTTCAAGATGGTCCCCTCCAGCCTGGGGATCTCCTGGCCCACGCCTGGCGCCCGACGACGAGGGCATCCGCCAGGCGGCCGAGATCCTCAACGCCGGCTCGAAGGTGGCCATCCTGGTCGGCCAGGGAGCACGCGGGGCCCGCCAGGAGATCACCGAGGTGGCCGACACGCTCGGTGCCGGCGTGGCCAAGGCGCTCTTGGGCAAGGATGTCCTCTCCGACGACCTCCCATGGGTGACCGGCTCGCTCGGGTTGCTGGGGACCCGGCCGAGCTACGAGCTGATGATGGACTGCGACACCCTGCTCACCGTCGGCTCCAACTTCCCCTATACCCAGTTCATGCCCCCGCTGGACCAGGCCCGGGCCATCCAGATCGACATCGACGGCGCCTTCATCGGCATGCGCTATCCCTACGAGGTCAACCTGGTCGCCGACGCCGCCAGCTGCCCTCCAGGCCCTCCTGCCGCTGCTGACGCGCAAGGATCGGACCGATCGTGGCGGAAGACGGTCGAGGCGAACGTGGCGGGCTGGTGGGAGACCGATGCAGCGCCAGGCCATGACCGACAGCGACAAGGACGGCATCGTCAACCCTCAGCGCCTGGTCTGGGAGCTCTCCGAGCGGCTCCCGGCCAACGCCATCGTGGCTCGCCGACTCCGGATCGGCCGCCAACTGGTACGCCCGGCACCTGAAGTTCAGCACGATCGAGCAGCGGGGCTCGCTGTCGGGCACGCTCGCCACCATGGGACCCGGGGTGCCGTACGCCATCGGGGCCAAGTTCGCCCATCCCGGACCGTCCGGCCATCGCCTTCGTGGGCGACGGCGCCATGCAGATGAACGGCCTGGCCGAGCTCATCACCATCAAGCGGTACTGGCAGGAGTGGTCCGATCCTCGCCTCATCGTGGCCGTGCTGCACAACAACGACCTCAACCAGGTGACCTGGGAGATGCGGGCCCAGGTCGGAGTACCGAAGTTCGCCGCGTCCCAGGACCTGCCCGACGTCTCCTATGCCGCGTTCGCCGCCAGCCTCGGGCTGCGAGGCCATCGAGGTCCACCATGCCGACGAGATCGGACCGGCGTGGGACCAGGCCCTTGCCGCCGACCGCCCGACCGTGCTCGACGTCTACACCGATCCCGGATGTCCCGCCCATTCCACCCCACGCCACCCTCGAACAGATGCGCGACGCGGCCAAGGCCCTCATCGGCGGTGACGAGAACGCCTGGGGGGTGCTCAAGACCGGCATCCGGCAGAAGGCCCAGGAGTTCCTGCCCGGCACGAAGGGCGCCTGAGCGATGCGGCTGCAGCCGACAAAGCCCGGCCCGAGCGAGGTCGGCAGTCGCCGGGTGGGTGGCCGCCGACATCCGGACCGGCCGATTCGAGCGGAGCCTGGCCGGGCTGGCCGCGGCGGGAGCGGTGATCACGGCGGCGGAGATCTTCACCGAGCACGACGGGGCCAGCTTCGGCAACAAGATGATGTGGTGGCCGATCGTGATCATCCCGACCATGGCGCCGGCCGGCGTGGCGGCTGTGTTCTCAGCCGCAGGGCGGCGAAGACCGTCCTGCCCGTGGCCTCGGCGGTCGTCGTGGCCAACGGCCTGCAGGGGACGTTCCTGCACTGGCGGGGCATCATGCAGAAGCCGGGCGGCCGCTCGAACCTTCGCTACAACATCGAGATGGGACCGCCCATGTTCGCGCCGCTGCTGGCGTCCATGGTCGGCGGCATGGGCATCCTGGCCTCCCTGTTACGCCGCGAGGGGGACCGGTGACCAGGCGGCATCCTCTCGAGGGGTTGGCCAGCGCCGATGGTCCGGTGACCCCGGGCGACCAGGGCCGGTTCGGCGACTTCGACGTGCTGGGCGAGGTCGAGCCGCTGGGACCTGGTCACCGCCGGGGTGGTGCTGGCCCGGCTCGACACCGATCCCCAGCTGTCGTTCTTCACCGCCACCGAGGAGCCGACGGTCCGGGCCCTGGTCGACCTGCTGCTGGCCCAGCACGACGAGCCCAGGGTGCCGGTCGTCGAGATGATCGACCAGCGGCTGATGGCCGGGCGAGACCGACGGCTGGCACTACGACGACATGCCCGAGGACGGCGAAGCGTGGCGGCAGAGCCTGGCCGCCCTCGACGAGGAGGCGGCCGAGCGTCTACGGCGCAGCGGTTCGCACCGGCTGACCCTCGAGCAGCAGGCTGCGCTCGTCCAAGCGGTGCAAGACGCCGACCAGTGGCACGGGTTCGACGCCAGGCACCTGTGGAGCCTGTGGACCCGCTATGTCTGCACCGCGTTCTACTCGCACCCGTGGGCATGGAACGAGATGGGCTTCGGCGGTCCCGCCTATCCACGGGGCTACAAGAACCTGGGCATCGACCGACGGGAGGAGTGGGAGCGCCCCGAGCTCGACGCCGCAGACCCCGTTCCCTGGGCCGAACGGCGGGAACGGCGCTAGCGGGCCCAGGAGGCAGCGCGTCGGCACCGCAGCGTCGCGGCCGATGCAGCCGGGCGTCGAGCATGTGGTCGCCCGCAGGGATCGGAACCGGACGACGGTGAGCCGGCTGCGCGACGCGGACGTCCGGGCCCGCAACGAGTCGGCCTGGCTGCTGCCCACCGGGGACCGAGCGCACCAACCACCGCCTGCGAGCCGACATGCGCCGCTACGACGAGTGATGACGAGGTCGACGTGGCCATCGTCGGCTGCGGAGCCGGCGGCGCCACCCTCATCCAACGCCTGGCCCGCGCCGGGGCGTCGGTCGTGGGCCTCGATGCCGGGCCGTTCTGGGATCCCGACGCCGACTGGGTCAGCGACGAGTGCGGGCTCCCACCGGCTGTACTGGACCGAACCGCGCGTCATCTCCGGCGCGCGACCCGGTGCCGCTGGGCTCCAACAACTCCGGTCGGGGCGTGGGCGGATCCATGATCCACTACGCCGGCTACACCCCGCGTTTCCACCCCTCCGACTTCCGACCTACAGCCAGCCGGACGGCGTCGGGGCCGACTGGCCCATCAGCTACGAGGATCTCAAGCCCTACTACGAGGCCATCGAAGAGGAGCTGCCGGTCTCCGGCCAGTCGTGGCCCTGGGGTGACCCGCACCGGTACCCCTATTCGCCCCAGCCACTGGGCGGCAACGGGGAGGTCTTCGTCCGCGGCGCCCATGCCCTCGGCATCGAGACCCGGATCGGTCCGGTGGCCATCGCCAACGGCCGCTTCGGTAACCGGCCCCACTGCATCTACCGGGGGTTCTGCCTCCAGGGCTGCAAGGTCAACGCCAAGGCGTCCCCGCTCGATCACCCACATCCCCGACGCCCTGGCCCATGGCGCTGAGATCCGAGCCAACTGCATGGTGACCCGGGTCGTCGTCGACGAAGCGGCCGGGCCACCGGCGTCACCTACATCACCGATGGCGTCGAGCACTTCCAGCCGGCCCGGCTGGTGGTGGTGGCCGGCTACTCCATCGAGACCCCCCGCCTGCTGCTGCTTTCGGCCACGAAACGGTTCCCAGACGGGCTGTGCAACGACCACGGCCAGGTCGGCCGCTACCTGATGGTGCAGGGAGCCCCGCAGGTGGCCGGACGCTTCGACGCCGAAGTCCGCATGTACAAGGCACCGCCTCCCGAGGTCTCCTCCGAGCAGTTCTACGAGACCGACCCTACCAAGCCCTACCAGCGTGGGTTCGCCCTGCAGAACGTCTCGCCCCTTCCCGATCACCTACGCCGAGCACGTCGCCGCCCAGGGCCACTGGGGAGAGGTCCTGCGCGAGTACATGCGCGACTACACCCACTGGGCGGTCATGGGCTCGCTGTGCGAGTTCCTGCCCCGCTACGAGAACTCGGTGACCCTGGCCGACGAGACCGATCGCCACGGGCTGCCGGTGGCCAACTTCTCCTACTCAATGTGCGACAACGACCGGGCGCTCGAGGACGCCGCCCAGAAGGTCCAAGAAGACATCTTGACGGCGGCCGGGGCCACCGAGACCATCGCCATCAAGCGCTATGCCCATCTCGTCGGCGGGTGCCGCATGGCCGCCGACGACCGGACACGGGGTGGTGAACGCCGACCACCAGAGCTTCGCCGTCCCCAACCTCTATCTGGTCGACGGCAGCGTGCTTCCCACCCAAGGCTCGGCCAACCCGGCGCTGACCATCATGGCTCTGGCCGCCCGCTGCGCCGACCGGCTCCGTTCCCGGAGCCGCATGGGTCCCCTCGAGACGGAGTGCCCATGACCCCGCCCGAGACCACCGTCACCGCGGTCGACGCCGAAGCCTACGAGATCCCGACCGACCGCCCAGAAGGCGACGGCACCCTCGCCTGGGACTCGACCGTGATGGTCGTCGCCAAGGTTCGGGGCGGCGGACGGGAGGGGATCGGGTGGACATACGCCGGCCGGGCGGCCAAGACGGTGATCGAAGAGAAACTTGCTCCGGTGGTGATCGGGGGCGACGTCCTGTCGGTGCCGGCGCAGCATGAGGCGATGGTCCGGACGTGCCGCAACTTAGGCCGTCCGGGCCTGGCTGCGTGCGCCATCTCGGCGGTCGATATCGCCCTCTGGGACCTCAAAGCCCGTCACCTCGAGGTATCCCTCTCCGATCTATTCGGACACGCCCGGTCCGACGTACCAATCTACGGCAGCGGCGGTTTCACCACCTACGACGATCCCACCACTGCCGCGCAGCTCGAGGGATGGATCACCGCCGGCATCCCGAGGGTCAAGATCAAGATTGGCGAGGATTGGGGAGGCAATACCGATCGCGACCTCGCTCGGGTTGCTCTCGCCCGGCGGGTGGTGGGTGACCCGGTCGACCTGTACGTCGACGCCAACGGCGGATACACCCGAAAACAAGCTATCCGCCTCGGCCGCCATCTGACCGAGGACTACCGGGTCAGCTGGTTCGAGGAGCCGGTCTCGTCCGACGATCTCGACGGACTGCGGGAGGTCCGGGACCACTGCGACGCCGATGTCGCCGCCGGTGAGTATGGCTATACCGCCGAGTACTTCGCGCCCATGATCGCCGCCGGTGCCGTCGACTGCCTCCAGGCCGACGTCACCCGGTGCGGCGGCTACACGGCCTGGACCGCGGTCGCCCACCTGGCTGCCGCCAACGGGATCCAGATCTCCGGACACTGCGCCCCCAACCTCCACGCCCACGTCGGGGTGAGCGTCACCAACCTGCGCCACCTCGAGTACTTCCACGACCACACTCGCATCGAAGACATGCTCTTCGACGGCACCTTGTCCCCAACCGGCGGTGCGTTGATCCCCGTTCAGGACCGGCCGGGCCACGGCATGGCCCTCCGTTCCAACGCCGCCGACTGCTACCGAGTTGCCTGAGCCCGTCGTGTCCTTTGACCGTAACGAAGACCGATCGGCGCCATGGTCGGTACACGATCCGTCCGCGGTGCCTTCGTCCGCCCCACTGGTCGACCGGCTGGCCTGGGTCGTGCTGCGCCCCGTCGGCAGCCCGCTCCCCCTCGGCTTCACCGCTTTGGGGGGAGCCTCGGTCATCCTGAGCGGTCTGCAGCTGCAGTGGCTACCTACGTCAGAGGCGCACCAGGTGGGCATGGTCATTTTGGTCTTTGCCGTGCCGTTGCAGCTCTTGGCCTCGGTGTTCGGGTTCCTCGCCCGCGATTCAGTCGGGGGCACCGGGATGGGGGTACTGGCGGGCGCCTGGTTGGTCACCGGCACCCTGACGTTTACCTCGCCTCCCGGCTCGACCAGCCGGGCCCTCGGCTTACTGCTGTCCTTCGTGGCCGCCGCCCTCATGGTTCCGACATCCGCAGCCGCGCTCGGAAAAGTGGCCGGTGCCCTCGTCATGTTCGGTGCCGGTGCCCGATTCGCCCTCACCGCCATCTACGAGTTCAGCGGCAGCACGAGCTGGGAACACATCTCCGGCTGGTGGGGGCTCGGTCTGTGCCTGGTCGCCCTGTACGCCGCTATGGCCTTCGGGGTCCAAGACACCCGCCGGCGCACGATCTTGCCGGTGGGCCGTCGGGGAGCGGGACGACGAGCTCTGACTGGGGGTGTCGGCGATGACCTCGCCCACGTGCAACACGAGGCCGGCGTCAGGGAACAACTATGAGCCCCGGTGCACGACGGACGTCACCCGAGCCGTTCCCCCCACAGGTCCTTGGCTCCTACGCTTTCATTGCCGACGGGGAGCGAGGCTGTCTGATCGGTCCTCGAGGGGACGTGGCCTGGATGTGTGCGCCATCGTGGGACTCCGACGCGGTGTTCGCCTCGCTCATCGGCGGTCCCGGCGTCTACGCCGTCACCCCCGGAGGTTCCTTCACCTGGGGCGGCTACTACGAGGCGGAAAGCCTCATCTGGCGCAGCCGGTGGGTCACCCATGCCGGGGCCATCGAGTGCCGTGAGGCTCTGGCCTTTCCGGCCGATCCAGACCGGGTGGTGCTGCTTCGACGGTTGACATCCCCGGAAACACCCCAGGACGTCGACCTGGTCCTTGCCCCCAGGGCGGGTTTCGGACGAGATCACCTCCGCGACGTACACCGCCACGGCCGGACCTGGACGGCCACTACTGGGAACGCGTGGATGCGGTGGCAGGGCCCCGAAGGTGTCCACCTCAGCACTGACGGTGTCCACCCTGAGTGGCGGGCCCGCATGCTAGTGATGCCCGGTGAGCCGATCGACCTGGTTCTTGAACTGGCAACCCGACCCTTCGACGACGAGCCGGTTGAGCCCGAGACCGCTTGGGAGGGCGCCGCAGAAGCCTGGGTACGCGAGCGTCTCAACCTAGACGACACCCTCGACCCCAAGGGCGCTTCGCTCGCCCACGCGGTGATGCGTGGCCTGACCAGTGCCGGCGGGGGAATGGTGGCGGCAGCCACCACCTCGTTGCCCGAACGGGCTGAGCAGGGACGGAACTACGACTACCGCTACGTGTGGATCCGCGACCAGGCCTACGCCGGACAGGCCGCGGCTGCTGCCGGGGGCCTGTCCCTGCTCGATGGGGCCGTCAGGTTCATCACGGCCCGTCTCCTCGAGGATGGACCCCACCTGGCCCCCGCCTACCGGATCGACGGCACGGCGATCCCGGATCAGCGAAGCCTCGACCTGCCCGGCTACCCGGGTGGCTACGACTTGGTGGGGAACCATGTCAACGCTCAGTTCCAGCTCGATGCCTTCGGTGAATCACTCTTACTCCTGGCGGCAGCCGCCAGCCACGACCGGGTCGGTCCGGACAGCTTCCGCGCCGCCCAAGTTGCCGCTGCAGCCATTGATGCCCGATGGCAGGAACCGGACGCCGGAATATGGGAGATCGACAATCGTCTCTGGACCCATAGCCGGCTCATCTGCGCCGCCGGGCTTCGCCAGGCTGCCCGGGCCCTAGGCGGTCATGGCACTCCGGATGCTGCACAGTGGAGTGCCCTGGCCGATCGGATCGTGGCCGCTACTGCCAACGCGTCCACCCACCCCGACGGCTACTGGCAACGGTCACCCGACGACCCCGCCATCGATGCTGCTCTCCTGTTTCCGGCGCTCCGAGGAGCGATCCCCGCTGACGACCCGCGAAGCTCGGCCACCCTCCATGCCGTGCTCGACCAGCTGACCCAGGATGGATACGCCTATCGGTTTCGACATGGCAACCTTCCGCTGGCGCATGCCGAAGGATCGTTTACCCTCTGTGGGTTCGCCACCGCCCTCGCCCTCCACCAACAGGGCGAGGTTCTCGAGGCGGCCCGGTGGTTCGAACGGACCGCTCGCTGCACGGGCTCCACTGGCATTCACGCCGAAGAATGGGATGTCGATGAGCATCAAATGCGTGGAAATCTGCCTCAAGCGTTTGTGCACGCCCTCCATCTCGAAGCAGCCGTCCGCCTTGCGGGCGCACCGTGAACCCTGGCGTATGAAGAACGGATTGGCCCGTGGGACTCGGACGAGTCGTCAGCCACCGCTGGAACTCCACCTGACGACTATGCCATGCGTTTACGGCGACGGGGGCCGGGTATGCCACTCCGGTCCGCCACGACGAGTAACTGGGAGGAACGATGTCGGAAGCCGCGAGCAACATGCCAGACATCATGGAGTCGATCCGCCGAGACCACGCTGAGGCGCGGACCCTACTGGATCGCTATGACATAGTGGGAGGGCGGGAGGACTGGTTCTGCCATGTGAGGGAGACTCTCGTTCGTCATGAGGTCGCGGAGGAGCTCGCGGTCTATCCTGCCATCCGACACTCGGGGGATCCCCTGAAGGAAGTCGTCGATGCCCGTCTGGGGGAGCAGCGTCAAGCCGAGAAGCTGCTGGCCGCCATGGAGAAGATGGACGTGGGTTGTCAGGAGTTCGACGAAGCATTCACCGAGCTCAAGGCCGCCGTGCTGGACCACGCTGCGAGCGAGGAGTCGGCAATACTTCCCGCCATCGAGGCGCAGAAGAGCGTCGAGCAGCGGCGGATGATGGGTGAGCGCTATGAGCGGGCGAAGGCCGCCGCCCCGACGCATCCTCACCCACATGCCCCCAACACTCCACCGGGTAATCTCGTGCTCGGACCGGTGGCGGCTCTGGCGGATAGGATCCGTGACGCGGCACGCAATGACGACGACCAGAGCGACATGGTCGACGAAGCTCAGGTCGGCGGCTGATCGAGGCGGCGCCGACCCGACTCAGGCCACCTGCTGACGGCCCAGGTCACCTCCCGCCTCTCCGGCGGCCACCTTCGGACTGCTTGCCGGGATCCGGAGGAGCTCGGCGTCGAACCGAGTATTGCTCTCGTCCGGAGTCACATGGACTCGGACCCAGTCTGGGTCTCGCGAGAACAGAGACTTGGAGCTGGGGTACCCGGTAGTCGCGAATTGGCTTGATCCGGACTGATCGGGCACAGAGACAGACGGGCGCCACACGAGGTGCATCTTGAATCATCGATAGTTGTGAACCTCGTTCCCGATCCCGATCCCGATGCCGAGGCGCTGCCGGTGGCGGTGGCCTCCGGCTACCAGGGATCAGCCCGCAACTTTCGCCGACTGGTGGCCGAGGCCAGGAACGCCTGGAGGTCGAAGAACCACCGGGCGACATGGTGGTCTTCGAGTGGGGGGAGATCGGACCCCCTGTTCGTCTTCTGCGCAGTGGTGGCCTAGAGCAGGTATCGCTTCGTGAACTTCACCGACAACCTCGGAGCCGAAGCCACCATGGAGGCGCTGGCCGAGTGATTCGAGCGGATCGGCGGGGTGCCCAAGACCGCCTCACCGGCCGCATGGGCTGTCTGTAAGGTGGCACGGTCGCCGGCCTCGTCATTCCCACACCGGCTTATGTGCGCTTCGAATCTCTTGAATCCCCGACGATCGCAGCCGGGAAGGTCTCAGCGTAGGGAGGTGCATTTGAGTGATGAGGTCGAGCTGAGGGCCGGCACAAGGTCCTCAGCCCCATGAGCTGGCCCACTCACCCGGGCGATGGCAACCTCCTCGCCGAGAAGTGTGATCCTGCTCTGAAGCAACAGGAGGAACGTCGAAAGCGCTGCTCGATCTCAAGTTCCTGGCGTGTAGGAGTATCGGTCCCCGGGCCAGTACCGGTGTCGGGAGAACCGGACCGGGCTGGCGTTGCCCGGTACGGAGAGCGACAGCTCCCCCGTCACCGGTTGCGCCACCGCAGCCATGGGGAACACCGCGGAACCTCCATGGGTGGTGACCGTGGCCGCTCCCAGATGGGCGACGGTGCCATCAGGCAGGTCGGAGACGACCACGTTGTTTTGGCAGACGCTCGAATAGCCATTGAAGGCCACGGTGTAGGCCGTCCTCCGGGCCTGCACCTCGAGGTACGGGTCAAATGGTGGCGCGATGCCCATGTGTAGATCGGTGGCGGCAAAGAAGAGGGCGCCGTTCACCCACACGCTGAGCCGGTTGTTCCCGTTTGTATCGACGGCCACTTGCAGGGGGCCCGCCGACCACGGGACCCCTTTGAGGACGTGTTCGACAGCATGGCTGAGATGACCCAACGAGTAGCCAACGGTCAGGTTGCGTTGGCCGTCAGCGAATACGTTCTCCGCCACCACGACATAGTTGATGTCCCCGTTCGTCACCGTCCGGCTGGTCTGCACGGCCATGACCAGCTCACCGACGGCCAGGGTGTGGGTGGCGCTGATCGGGGGTGGTGAGGCTGCGGAGAATTGGAAGACACATGCCCGTGGGGTGGCCGAAGTCGTGGTCGCGAACCAGCCCTTGAAGTCCGGGGTGGGTTGTCTGACGCCGACGTGGAGTAGCCCTCGGCTGACACTGGCGATGCCGTTGGCGGACCCGGCGCTGCCGTTGGCTTGCCACCCCGCGTAGTGCGACAGCGCCAAAGAGGTGCTCCCTTGGAGGGGCTTGACGGTCGACCCTGGGACCTGAAAGGTGAGGTCGCGATAATCGGCCGGCTGGCCGGTGCCGGAGGCAGCCCCGCCGGGGGCCTGTGAGGGTCCAGCCGACAGGAGGGTGGCACCGCCGGTCCCGGTCACTGAGCGGACCTCGGCGATAGCCCCCTGGGCTGAGAGGGTGGTGTTGACGAAGAGGGCGACCGCCAGCACCAGGGCCACTATCGGAAAGACGGCCACCACCTTGCGACCCCAGGACGGGTACCCGTGCCAGTCCCACTGCGCCGGCCGCTGGTCCCCCGGCAGTTCGTCGTCGGCGGGGTCCCAGGAGTCGATCAACTCGGGGGGCGCCGGGTGACCGTCAATGCGACCAGGCATGGGGGAGTCGACCATCGGAGAGGGCTCGTTCCGAGGGTCCTCAATGTCCACGGGAGGCTCAGAACGAGGCATAGAAGGACTCCTCGCCTGCAGCCAATACCCGGTAGGACCCCAATCCGGTGATGACCGCGTAGACCGTGGTCCCGGCCAGCAGGCCCCACGCCCCGAGGGCAATGTCTCCCCCGTGCACCAACAGAGCGGTGGCCATCGTGGAGGTCAGGGCGCCAGCCACGGCTCCAAAGAGGGCAGGGGTGGGCCGGCCCAGAAAGAACAGATACTGACTGCACAGCATTCCGACGGGCACCATGGCGAAACCGTACGCCGCCACCTCAAGAGCAAGGAGTCCCCCCGGTGACCTGACCGCGGCCGTCAGCGAGGGAGGCAGGACTTGGAGGAGCAGGGGGGGAAGGGCCCAAGCCACGACACCGGACGCCACGACCACCAACCCGACGCTGCGGATCCACTCCCGGCGGAGAGCGCGCCGGGCCTGCGCCCATCGGTCGAGGGTGTGGCGCTCGAGGAGCGGCATGAGTCGTCGGCCGAACCGCTCGATGGAGGCGTGGACGAGCCCGAGCAGGACAACCAGCTCAAGGAGAGCGATAGCAACTGACCCCTGGTAGGTCGAAGGGTATAGGTACTGGTCGACTCCGAGTCCCCGGCCGTAGGCGAGACCGACCACCAGGGGGCTGACCAGGATCATGACGAAGTAGGCCAGGCCGTAGACGCCGTAGGGTGCCGAGTGCCACAACACGACGCGCAGGGCGGGCGGCTTGACGACCGTCACCGAGGCACCGAGCCCGGAGTCGACGTCGGTCCGGAGGGCCAGATAGCTGGCGGCGATGACCACCATGGCCCCAGAGCCCACGGCCAGACCGAGCAATTGGGCGTGCCGGACGTCGTTGGTGTCGCCGCTGAACAAATAGGCCCCGGCCAGGGTCACGACCAGGGCCAAGCTGGTGGCCAGGGCCAGGGTGTAGAAGCGACGGAGCATGTACAGCGGGGCCGCACTGAGCAGGAAGGCGAAGATGGCTACGGCGAACTCGGCGAAGATCTCACCCAGGTGGAGTCCGTAGACGGGTACCACGTAGACGGCATACGCAACCGCGATGGCCAACAGCCCTGTGGCCACCCCATAGACGAGGAACCGGGCCACCACCCACCGCACCAGTGGGTAGTTCTTCTGGAGGTAGTAGAAGGTTCCGCGGCGGGCCAACATCTGGGAGCAGGCCCCGGCGACCACAGCGGCGAGGAAGAAGGCCAGGGAGACCATGGCCGCCACCTGGGGCGTGGCGTTGAGCGACGACCACAGGGCCACCCGACCCACGAAGAGCACCACGATCGACATGATCCACGGGACGCCGTACCACGAGCCGGCCAGGTAGTCGTCGGCAAACCGCCGCCAGGTAGGTACCTCCTCGGGCACCTCCTCGGTCCTCGGCACGTAGTACAGGTAGGTCAAGTCGAACACGGTCAGGGCCAGGTCGAACACGGTGTTGAAGCCGAGGGCTCTGGCCCCGGTGGTCGTGTACCCCATCGACTCGAGGGCCACAGCCACGTCCCGAAGGTTGCGTGGCTCGGGGTTCCGGTCGAGAACTCGGCGGGCCTCCACGTGGAGATCGTCGAAGACGGAGGATTCGGTCCGAAGCTCGTCGAGGCTGCGCGCGACGCCGGCCACGGGACTGACGCGTGGGACGTCAACGACGGGGGACACGGGTCCGTACTTCGTCATAGAGCGCCCGATAGCCGTCCAGGAAGACCTCCAGGGTGTACGACTCCAGCATGGCCTGGCGCCCAAGCTCGCCCAGCCGGGCCAGGTTCGACCGGTCGGCGGCCATGGCGCAGATTGCGTCCGCCAGCTCGAGCGGGCGCCCTGGAGCGACCAATTTTCCGTAGGGCGGGACGATCACCTCGGGGACTCCACCCACCTCGGTGGCCACCATGGGCCGGCCGGCCATCAGCGCCTCGACGGAGGCAAAGGGGAAGCCTTCCGAGATGCTGGACAGCACGGCGATGTCTCCCTCGTTGAGGGCCCGCCCGACGTCTGCCGTAGGACCTTTGAACACGCACGACTCACCCAATGCGAGCTGTTCGGCCAGGGCGTAGCAGCTTCGGGCGTAGGCCGCGTCGCTCTCCGGGCCGTGGATCAGCAGTCGGATCCCGTCGATCCGGCCGCGGACGATCGAGAAGGCGCGGAGCAGGGTGTGGATGTCTTTCAGCCGCTCGAGGCGGGCCACGGCCACCAGGGTGAGGGGACCGTCACCACTTCCGGCCGGCCTTTCGAGGGGGAACCGCTCCGGATCGACGCCGTTCGGCATGGGATGGATCTTGGACTCCTCGACACCGAGTCGCATCTCCCACGATGCGTTGAACCGGGCCACCGGTGCCACCAGGTCGGCGCACGAATAGGACATGGCCACGACGGCGGCGTAGAAGTTGGACAGAAATACCCGGTAGGGGCTGTTCGCTCTGGTGCGGCCGAGACTTAAGAGGCGCTCGCGGTAGTAGACCCCGTGCTCGGTCAGCAGGAACGGAATCCCGAACCGTTCCCGAAGCACGACGGCCGGGATGGCGCAGAACGCAGCTGCCGAGGCGTGCACGATTCCGGGGAGCTCGGGGGGGTAGTCGAGCGGAGCCAGGTAGCGGTAAACGGAACGGGCCAAGTCGATCGCCTCATAGGCGGTCAGCTTCCGGTAGAGCGGGTGGGCGGCGAGTGTGTCGCGGAAGAGGCGCCAGGTGCGACCGTCCCGCATTGCGAGCTTGAGGCTGAAACGCTCGGCGTACACCGACAGGGCACAGAGGGCGGCCACCAAGTCTTCGGGACCCCCCTCTCCCAGGGCGACCGAAACAACCAATTGGGCATAAGCGGGGAGGAACTCCTCGTCGAAGCGCCGGCCTGGTCGGCGCATCCGCCGAGCGATCCAGCCCGGGCGAGGGTTGAATTCGGCATTGTCCTCGGTTCCCCACAGCGGTACCTGCACGACGTGGGCCAGGTTGGGGGGTGACTCGTAGCGGGCGGCCATGTTGGTGTTGGCGACGACGGAGTAGACCACGAAGCGCTTCTCGGACAGGCCGGTCACCAGTTGATGGGCCCAGGTGCTCACACCTCCAGTCACGAAGGGGTAGGTGCCTTCGGTGGTCATCAGGATGTCGATGTCGGACCGGACGGCCTGGCCCGGATGCATCTCGGTCGCAGACCTCGAGGACGGCTGGCTCAGCAGGGAGGACGCGCTCACGGGGCTCAGGCCACGTCGTCAGTGGGCAGCCGGTTCCGGATGCGTCGGCGCCAGGGGCTCCTCCGCTCCCGGATCCTCGGCTCCCCGACCGATCCGTCGCCGCCCATCAGCGTGAATTCAGGGGCGCCGGCTGTCGAGTCGTCGGGCTGATCGGAGTCCTCTCCGGTGGACCGGTTGCCGGGTGCCATGAGGTCTTCGTCGGCTCGGAGTACGGACTCGATCGCCTGGGCCCGGCGGAGACCCTTGGTGGCCACGGAGAGGTTCTCGACGCTGAGAAAGCACTTAGCCGCCATGACCGCTGCCTCGCGGATGAATGGCAATGGGGTGCGGATGTCCTCGGAGACCCGCAAGTACTCGCGACCGGCGAGCCGCATCCAGTGGTCCGAACCATCTATGTTGCCGCCTTGGCGGGCGGCCAGGGCGGCTTGGCGGAAGGCGATAGCCGCTCGCTGGGGGGCGAGGTCCAACGCCCGCTCGGCCTCCTCCAGGAAGAGCGACTCCGCACGCTGAAACTCGCCGGCGTGGAAGGCATTGATCGCCGTCTCGAACAGGGTGGTTTCGCCATCCTCCATCTCGAGGACGGCGTCGACCTCTTCGGCGGCTTGGCGGCCAGCCGGAGCCACCGCCACCTGATCGGTCCGGTCGGGGTCAGTGGCACCAGGGCCGACGGTCGCCTCGTCGAGATTCACTCGGGATCCTGTCCATGCTCGGGCGCCGCCGCCAAATTATCCATACAGAGAGATCGACCCTTCAGGGGGAACCTTGAGACAATCTGGCAGGGTCTGTGTCCCATCACCGCCACCGACTCTCACCGAGAAACCTCTGGTCAGGGCCGTTTCGAGCGGGGGTCCCTCCACGGCGAGGTCGATGTCAACGCGGCAGACCGACTACCAGGGCCGGAGGGTCCGCTTACGCGGATCGAGGCCCGTAGTGCCCACGAAGCCCGCCCCAACGGCAGTCCCGACGCCGAAGGCCACCAGCGACTGCTGTGCCCGGCCCCCCGGGGAGCCCCACGGGCCGGTGCGAGCTCAAGCCGAAGACCGACATCCCTGACGGCAAGGTACCGGTAAGGATCAGGCCCACCGGTGAGCTCAGAAGCCAGCCGCCGAGGTGCTGTAGGCAGGTAGAGCGTCACCGTAGCTATCTGGACGCATCCGCCGTGATGGCAGACTTCGAACTCGCTTGGACCGCAAGATCAACTCCGTTGTCGAGTGCCGCCGTTTCTCAGCCGTTGAAGCTGAGAACGCTCTCAGCCTGACGATGCCAGCACGAAGCGCTGAGGCGGGAGGGGATTGACACCTGAGCGGTTGTCAGAAGCCTCGAGGGAGATGTACAACACATCCTGCACCACTGTCGCGGCTGACAACATGCGGGTAGCTCGGACTCCTCCGAGTCTCGGATGAGAGCAAGGTCCGCATGCGGTAATATCAGGGCTATCGGTCGCGCATGACGCGATCGAACTGCTCCCAAGTCAGCTGAATCGGAATCTTCGCGTTCGTGGGGGACCAGTCGATAGTTCCTTTGCTAACTCGCAGTTCACCAAGTTTCTCGTCGTCGCTCCGAATCTCGAATACAACATCGGCGCTCAGCACCACCTTGGTCGTCGGGATGCTCATTTCCACATCGTGCTTCGGCAACTCCCGCTCCTCGTCTGTTGGATGCAACTACGAACTTCTTTGCCACACTAAGCAGGCTTCAACCTTCCTGTCTTCTGCTGACCAGTCTCCGCTGCTGCCAATGAGATCGCCTTGCCCCTGTCGAAGTCATCCGGTGGGCTCCGTAGCCGCACCCGCACGGCCCAGGGGTTAGCGAGGACTCAGCTCGGTAACTTGAGAACGCCCGCGGCATGACGATGCCAGCTAGAAGAACCAGAGAACTCCACGTGCCACCTCAGATGCCAGCTGAGGTTTGGATCGGATCCAACTGTGTCAGGTGTGCAAGGTTCCAATCCTGCCGAGCGCACCCGACGACCAGTGGAGGGGAGGGGGGAGAACGGCAGCGGGTGACCCCAAAACCGCCGCGGGCCGGACCGCACGCCACCACGACGAGGGCGACCGGGCAAAGGGACAACGGGACCGGCGCCACCCGAACGGGGAGGGCAGGGCGCGGTGCGGAGGGGCGAAGGGGTTGGAGCGTGCATCTGCAGCCAGAGCGGGCGGGCAATAGCGACGGGTGCGGTAAACCGCCTCAAGTGGTTCGGGGTACCCTCGGACGAACGGGCGCGCTATCTCCGGCAGAGTGGGCATCACGATCGTGGCGCACAGCGAGCCTCGGACCAGGGTGGCACACAATTGAGCGACCTACCGACGAGAGGACCCAGCGATGGCTGATAGAGACGAACCACGAGATGTCGGGACATTCCAGTCCAGGGAGGACGGACAGCTCCACTTCACTCCGGAGACCGCGGCCTCGACGTTTCCTGTGACTGCCCCAACCGACGCAACGCCGCTCGAGGAGGGCGAGCCGGAAGGCGTGATTCCCCCGAGCCCGCTCTGGGCCATGAAGGACCGCCGGCACGAGCAATGGCCACATGTTTTCGGACATCCGGACCGCATCCGGGCTCGTGTCGGCGCTGGTGATGCAGCTGTCTATGCCATCGACGACGGCAAACGGCATTGCATGATCGGTCGCCGCGTTGGGGGACAGCGGACGGGTGCATCTACAGCCTGACTGCCCGGGTCTCGAAAGAGACCTACGAGTCCCTCGCCTCAGGTGCCACCGATGCGAAGCAGGCTTTCCTGACGGGTATTGACGCCGGCCTTAGTGGAACCGTCGAGGCGCCCGGAATCTCCAATGTCTTCGACGTCGACTTCTATCAGCACCCAGAGGACATCCCCGCCGAGTACCTGCCGCCTGCGCCCTTCATCGAATTCGCTAAAGACCTTCCTACTGCGGACCGCTGATCAGGGCGCTCCGGCGACGGCCTTGAGTTCGAATCCTGTCGGTCGGCAGCCGGGTGGAGGTCGGGGGGAGGGAGATGGGGCGCACCGAGACGACAAAGGCGACGCGCGAGACACAACGGGGCGAAGGAGGGGGGCTTAGGTGGGTATTCCGTGAACGTCGAACTCATCCCTCCAGACGGGCACCACTACTCCGACAACGGCCATTTCCCCCGCTCCGACGGGTTCGACCGCAGCATGTGCCCTGCTGGTGGGGGATCTATGACCAAGCAGAGTTTCGCGTGGGTAGTCCGATGGGTGCGGGATCACCTGGCAAATACCCAAGGGGCAGAACAGGCGACGGCCGACCCGGAAGAGTAACCCCTACCCGTGCCATGGTTGGAGACCAACCGATACCCTCTCAGCATGGCGGCTGCGGCACGCACTAGTTTCGCCCGGGACGGACACGTGGAGATCGGCTACCAGGTGCTTCGCGGATGAAATCCACCTTCCCCTTCTCCGGCAGCACCGTACCAATCGAGTCCGCTCTGGGGTGGGTGTCCCGCCGGCGACCCCAGCTTCGGCGGCAGAGGTGCTCGCTGAGCCAGAGATCAGTGGCCGAATTCTTCGAGGTCTGATGAGCTGACTCAGCTTCGGAGGCTGAGGTCCAGGCTGCTCAACTTTGCACACGAGGGCGGCTCCTCGCGATCTCAACCTGAGCAGCTGAGGGTGACCATTGGCCGGAGTCGGCGCCACTCCGGTCGGCCCCTGCGGGTACGGCGGGCGGGTGGCCGGCCGGATAGGCAGTCCGAGGTGCAGGCCCCTCATCGCTGGGTCGTTGAGCTGGGGTTAGTGTTCGAGTTAGGCAAGGAGGGCGCGCACCTCGCCAGCCAGCTCGACTGATCGGGAGGCACCTTCAGGACCGATCTCGGGTGGTAGTGGCGCCATGGTCCGGATGATGATGTCGGTAAATCCCAAATCGCCGAAGACGGAAAGCTGGTCGGCGACGCTTTCGGGATCACCGTATGCGACAGCCTTTCGATCGAACCCTCGGTAGCCGCCAGCTACCAGAGCATCGCCTACCCTTTCGGCCTCTACCCGGCTTTCAGCGATGAACGCATCCTTTCGAATCGGGATGCGGATCAGCTGGCGACCATGGCGAGCGCACGCCTCTCGATAGATCTCGATATCGCGGGCGGCTGTCTCGGGGGTGAGATCGGCATTGCCGTACCAGCAGTCGCCGAGCCGCGCCGCCCGGTCGATCGCCTTGGGCACTCCACCACCAATCCACCATTCCGTTCCCTCGGGCGGTAGGGGCGCGATTCTGGCCCCCTCCATGGCGAAGAGGCCAGAATCTACTGTCTCGCCCTGCAGCAGAGCCTGGGCCACCAGGATGCCCTCCTCAAGACGGGTTGCCCTTTGACCCAGGTCGGCCCCCATGGCCCGGAACTGTCCCTCGCCGCCTCCAAGGCCGGTTTGGACAATGAATGGTCCTGATGACATAGCGGCCAGAGTCCCGATCTGCTCAGCCAACAACACCGGATGCCACAAGGGGACGAGGAACAGGCAGCCGATCGGGCGGGCCGTCCATTCCGCGAGAATGCGACCAAGCATCGGCACGTTCTGCACATATCCTGCCGGCCCGGTGGAGTGGTGGTCTCCGAGCGTCAACGTGTCGAGGCCGGCCCGGTCGGCGGCCCACGCCTGGCTGAGCACCGTCTGTGGTCCGGCCCGATGGCCTCCAGGTTCGTCGGTCGAAAAGACGGTTCCGATGGATATGCCGACGCGCATCATCCTTGAGGTCTACCCCAGAAGCTGGAACTGATGAACTGGATGCGCTCGGTCACTGTGCCGGCCGTCGCAGTGATGACTTCCACATTGGTGGGCAGAACGACGGTTTGGCGCCGTCAGAACAGGTCCGCCACCTCGGGGTCGATGTAACGGTGAATGTCCATGTTGGCGAGTTCAAGCTCGCCGAGACTGCTGCCAAATGCCGCGAAATGTGGGGTGCCAAAGTGCTCAGTGAGCGCCTCCTGTGAATCCCACTCCTCGAAGATCCGGAACCGACCTCGGACGTCTGGGTCTGCCCAGAGACCGGAGGCGCGGCCCCCGGCTCCTTCAGCGACTCGGTCGACACCGTGCGAGCGAGCTCCACCATGCGGTCGTGGGACGAGGGGCCGACCGTCATGATTCCGGAAACGATGATCATGCCCGACTCTAGGGCGACGACGCCTTTACAAGTGGCACAGCCAACCTCTCGCCAGCCTGTCGGCGACGTCAGATCCTCTCAGCTAGGGGAGCTGAGGGACTTTGAGCCGCGGTCGTATGGAGCCTTGATCTAACCGTGGCCGACTCACAGAGACCATTGGACGCGATCTGCATTGGTGGCGGGCGCCATGGCCAGTCACAATGGGGGCAGGAGGTGGTCCGAACATGAAACGCAAACGGCTGATTTTTGTTGCGCTTGGGGCAGGTGCACTGGGGTATGGATTGGCACGAAGGTCAAAGGCTGACAAGGAACGCTCCATGAGCATGACCGCTGCCGGATCAGGGGGAGAGGGCTCCCTTGGGGTAGTGGAGGTTGAGACCGAGGATGTCGATGCCGACCGGCAATCTCGTGGTCGATGACCTAATGGTCGCAGTGGACAGCGATGGAAAGATCGTGGCCACAGACGAGACCGTCGCTGTCATCACGCCAGAGGGTGACACTGTCATCGACGAAAAACTGTCGGTGGTGGGAGATGACGGCGAGCTCCACACTGTCGAAGAAGACATCTCTGTCGCGGAAGTCGACGAGTAAGGCTCCGAAGCTCTCGCTGTCGAGGGGGGTCGGTGACCGGAATCCGGGCAGAAAGCGAAAATTGCGATTAGGGCACTGGCGGCCAGCGGAACTTCGGTCGTCGACACGGCACTCAGCTTCATAGGCTGAGTTGCCACTCGCCCTCGCGGCTGCACGTTGTGGGATCCTCCTAGCGTGCCGGTTTCCAACTCGCTGCCAGACGTATCCGCAGGGTTGGGAGCACCTCCACGTCGGCAGCTCCAATTTCGCCGCCTGGAACATTGTCGCCGCCAACGAGGCCGCTGCTAGGCGGAATACATTCGGAATCGTCTCGGAGCAGAGCCTCTATAACCTCAAGACCCGCGCCATAGAGCTCGAGGTCATTCCGGCCTGCGAAGCCTACGGAATCGCTATTCTTCCCTGGAGTCCTCTTGGGGGTGGACTGCTCGCCGCCTCTTCCGCAGAGGCCACTGAGGGCCGACGAGCCGACGAGGGGATGAAGGCTGCGGTCGATTGGTTACGACCCACTATCGACGCATGGGAGAAGCTGTGTTCCGAGCTTGGTGAACGACCGGCTGACGTCGCTCTCGCCTGGCTGTTGGTCAACCCAGTAGTGACTGCCCCGATCATCGGGCCGCGCACGATGGCCCAATTTGAGGGAAGCCTCCGTTCGCTCGGCATCGACCTTGATGCCGAGGTGCTTGGGAAGCTGGACCAGATATTCCCGGGGCCCGGTTCGGCTCCCGAGGCCTACGCCTGGTAGACGCTGTCCCCGCGCTTTCCCAGCCTCCGTAGCTGAGAACTAACGACATGAGCGATGGAATGCCCGGTGAGCCTGGTGGAGCATCCAAATCTATTTGCGGCGATCTGCGTCCTAGGCCTAAAGGCCACCCTGTTTGAGTGGTGGGGGGCGGTGGAGGCAGGACTGCCCAGGTCACCGTTTTCCGTGCTTCGACGGACGGGTAGGGATTAGGGTCAACCGACTGCGAATCAGCCCCTGTCAGCAAGATCGTACTCGGCCATGAAGTACGGATGGTCCGGGTCGAAGGTCGTGAGCGTCGAGGGCTGCTCGATTCGACCGATCGGCCGGACGCCCCGACCCCCGACCCCCAGACGCTCGTCACCGAGCTCGCGGCGGTACCCCTCGGCAATCCCGTGCAGCCGTCTCACGACCTCGGGTTTCACCGCGACGAGGTCCAGGGTCTCTCCCGGATCCTCCGCGAGATCGTAGAGCTCAGTGACCTCACTTCCCTTGCGCGCTAGATGCAGCTTGTAGCGCTGATCGCGTACGGCCTCCAGGTCGTTCCCCCGGTAGTATGCGAACGTTTCGTGGGGAGATCGTGTGCTCGGATCCTGCCAGACTTCGAAGACATCGCGCCCGTCGATCGCTCGGTCAGTGGGGACTCTCCCACCGCAGAGTGCCGCCAAGGTCGGATACAGGTCCATCGACGTCAGCAGCTCGTCGCAGGTCCGGCCACCGTCCAAGGTCCCGGCCCACCGAATGATGGCCGGCACTCGCATACCGCCCTCCCAGGTCGAGCCCTTCGCCCCTCGGAATGGGAGATTGCTCCCACCGAGGAACTCGCTCGATCCCCATGGAGGCGGCACGTCTCCCAACGAACCGTTGTCGCTCGTGAAAATCACGATGGTCCGTTCGTCGAGATCGAGCACTCGTAACTCGTCCAGCAACAGGGACGTCGCCCAGTCGATGGACTCGACCGCTGCTCCGTAGGGCCCGTTGCGCGATCGCTCAAGGAACTCGGGCTGTACATAGATCGGGAGATGGACGTACATATGGGCCAAGTACAAGAAGAAGGGATCGTCCTTCGCGCTGCGCAGGAAGGACAGAGCTTCTACGACGTAGCGGCCGGTGAGCGAGCGCTGATCGGGCTGTTGCTCGATGACGTCATTGTCGGCTAACAGGGGCAGCGGAGGCAGGTGACCAAGGAGCTCGGGCGTATTCGCCTGCCTGCCCATGTCGTTGCTGTATGGCAAGCCGAAGTAGTGGTCGAAGCCGTGATTGAGCGGCAAGAAGCCGGGCTGATCGCCGCAGTGCCACTTCCCGATCATCTGGGTGCGATAGCCGGCGTCCGAGAGAACGCGGGCGAGGCTGACCTCGGTCTGCGGCAAGCCAAGCGGTTGACCAGGGAAGAGGACGGGAAGTCCCTCGAACGATCCGAAGCTGATCCGCGGCGGATAGCAGCCGGTCAGGAGGGCTGCCCGCGACGGCGAGCAGACCGGGGAAGCCATGTAGAACGAGGTACAGCGAATACCCTCGTCAGCGAGTCGGTCGGTCGCCGGCGTGGCGTTGCGGGTGGAGCCGTAACACCCGAGGTCGCCGTACCCGAGATCGTCACAGTTAATGAGGACCACGTTGGGGTGAGTCGGCGGGGAGCGTCGCATCGGTCGATGCTAACTCGGCGCCCAGATCGTCGGTCGCTCGACCGCGATCGGACCCGTCCTCCTGAAGCCCCCATATCCCGGTCTCCCTTACCTACCGTGAGCCGAGCAGTAACTCAGTCACAAGCTGATCGAGTCGTTCGTGACCATAGCCAGTGCCGGCGATCTTGTCCTCGGAGTAAGTACTGGCAACGTTCCGCAACGCAACCAAGGCATCAACACCTAGGCCGCCTTCCGAGGTCGGCTCGTTGATGTCCTGCCGACGGGTGGTCGCCAGGGCCCTCGCAATATCCGCGTCGGCATGGAATCGGCGAACCTTCTCGCGGAGGATGAGGTATGTCCGCATGCAGCCGAGGGCAAAATCCCAGATGCCGTCGTAGTCCTCGGTGCGGTAAGGGTGGGCGTCGAAATGACGCATGCCTGTCCAACCGGCATCCTCGAGCACCATCACCGTATAGAAGGCGTCCCGCGAATGAGACCAACGATGTCCGATGCCGTCTGGATCGCGGTGATTCGTCAATATTGGTGATTTACTTTTCTGGCTTCTCTCTTAGGATCAAGCTATCTCGTTAACCCCAGCGAGATCGAGACTTGGCGGCTTGGGCAGGGTCGGCGGACGGGACATGGTGATGGGACGACTGGCTCCTTCGGGGTCAGGTTGCAGAGTGAACTGGGCTCTCAAGTCAACTAGTCATTGGGGCGGTCGTCATCGCGGGAAGGCGGTGACGGAGAAAGGCGGAACAGTGCGGAAGAAGTTGCGTTTTCTGACAACAGGGCAAGCCGTTGTCTTAGCACTAGCGTTGGTCCTTGGCGGTTCTGCTGCAGCGGGGCTGGCGAGCGCGTCTACACAAAGTGGAGCACCATCTGCAACGTGTGCGGCACGGCTTCTCGGCCACATCGGCGGCTTCGTCTTTAACCGGCTACCCGGCGGCCAACCTGTCCGTCCGTGTTCGGCAACGCAGACCAATAGTTCCAGCAACGGTTCCTATGACGGTGGCTCACCGCCTCTTGTCTACAGGAACGGTCCAGTGATGGGCACGCCAACAACCACAGGGGAGAACACGATATCTGCCATTTACTGGGCTCCTTCAGGCTATTCGTTCCCCACCGGATATGAGAACATCATTAACAGCTATTTGACGAATGTATCTGGCGACAGCGGAAAGTCAACCAACGTTTTCGCGACCGATACTCAGTATTATCAAGTGGTCAGTAGTCTCCAATCGAACATCCACTATGACGTCCATTTCTCGGGCGCGCTCTCGGTCACGAACGCGTTCCCATCGTCTGGTGGCTGCACGGCCGACTCTGGGAGCGGCGAGACTTATACGGCATGCGTCGACGATGCCCAGCTGCAGGGCGAGGTGGCGGCAACGTTGACTGCGAATAGCCTTCCGACGGGTTTGGGTGACATGTACATGGTGTTCTTCCCGCCCAACGTTGAAACGTGTCAGACGTCCTCGAACCGCTCCCAGGGTGGCTCGTGCTCCGATACCGCAGGTCCAGGATATTGCGCGTACCATGGCTACTATTCGAGCGGCGGTTCGACCGTTGTGTACGGGAATATCACGTATCCGACGGCGATCAATTACACTTGCTATTCGGGCCAAGCGCCAAATGGAAATGTCGACGCCGATTCAACCGTCAACTTCCTCAGCCACGAACAAAACGAATCAATAACCGATCCCACGCTCAGCTCGTGGTACGACAACGTGGGCTTCGAGATTGGCGACGAATGCGACTTCATTTTCGGTCCAACGCTGGGCGGATCTCCCGGGTCACAGTACGACCAGGTGATAGGCACCGGTCACTACTACATTCAGGATGAAATTCAGCAATGAGGACTATGCTCAAAATGCAAGCAACGGATGCATTGCCTCAGAGGAGCTACCAACAGCTTCCTTCACGGTGACGACGCCAACTCCTGTCTCGGGTGCACCCACATCCTTCGACGCGAGTGCGTCCTCTGATCCGGACGTGTCGAATGGTATTGCGACTTATGCATGGGACTTTGGCGACGGGTCGCTGCCGGGGAGTGGACCGACGCCCAGTCATACCTACGCCAGTTCAGGGAACTATTCGGTAACGTTGACCGTTACGGACATTGACGGCTGGTCGAACTCGGTCAACCACAACGTGATGGTGGGCAACCCGACCAACGCCCCCGTGTTCACGGCCGATACACCCCCGACTACCGCCACGGTGGGTACGCCTTACTCCTATCCGTTCGTGGCCAGTGGGAACCCGGCTGCGACCTTCTCCGTGGCGAGCGGCTCGCTGCCAACCGGCTTGATCCTCAACGGGACGACCGGGGTGCTCTCGGGCACGCCGACGAAGGCAAACCCGTTCACGTTCACGGTACAGGCGGCGAACGGCGTCCCGCCCAATGCTGTGACGCCCTCGATCACGATTACCGTGTCGAGCCCGACCAACGCCCCCGTGTTCACGGCCGATACCCCCCCGACCACCGCCACGGTGGGTACGCCTTACTCCTATCCGTTCGCGGCCAGTGGGAACCCGGCTGCGACCTTCTCCGTGGCGAGCGGCTCGCTGCCAACCGGCTTGATCCTCAACGGGACGACCGGGGTGCTCTCGGGCACGCCGACGAAGGCAAACCCGTTCACGTTCACGGTACAGGCGGCGAACGGCGTCCCGCCCAATGCTGTGACGCCCTCGATCACGATTACCGTGTCGAGCCCGACCAACGCCCCCGTGTTCACGGCCGATACACCCCCGACCACCGCCACGGTGGGTACGCCTTACTCCTATCCGTTCGCGGCCAGTGGGAACCCGGCTGCGACCTTCTCCGTGGCGAGCGGCTCGCTGCCAACCGGCTTGATCCTCAACGGGACGACCGGGGTGCTCTCGGGCACGCCGACGAAGGCAAACCCGTTCACGTTCACGGTACAGGCGGCGAACGGCGTCCCGCCCAATGCTGTGACGCCCTCGATCACGATTACCGTGTCGAGCCACACGACATGCTCGCCGAAGATCACTGATGTTTCGCCCCAGCGCGGGCGGAGTGGGGGCAACAAGAAGGTGGACATTCACGGCAGCTGCTTTGCGGGCGCTTACGAGGTTCAATTCGGAAAGAACTCTGCCATCTTCACCGTCGGTAACAACCCAGGGATCCTGGTGGCGGTGACACCGCCGCACAAGGTAGGGACTGTGAACATTCGGGTGACAACGCCGGCAGGGACAAGCCGCATCGTCAAGGCGGACATGTACACCTACAAGTAAGTCGAGAGGACTCTCTTGCGCCCTCGATTGGTCTCACTGGGCCCTTCGCTGAGACAAGTGGCTGCGGGTGCGGGAGTCCCTCGACAGAGTCGAGCCGCTCATGTTCTGCAGACGCGACGAACCGCTAGCGCTAGGCGAAGGTGTCGAGGTATCAACGAGCTTGTCCGATTGAGTCGTGGGGTGAGTCGGCGGGGAGCGTCGCATCGGTCGATGCTAACTCGGCGCCCAGATCGTCGGTCGCTCGACCGCGATCGGACCCGTCCTCCTGAAGCCCCCATATCCCGGTCTCCCTTACCTACCGTGAGCCGAGCAGTAACTCAGTCACAAGCTGATCGAGTCGTTCGTGACCATAGCCAGTGCCGGCGATCTTGTCCTCGGAGTAAGTACTAGCAACGTTCCGCAACGCAACCAAGGCATCAACACCTAGGCCGCCTTCCGAGGTCGGCTCGTTGATGTCCTGCCGACGGGTGGTCGCCAGGGCCCTCGCAATATCCGCGTCGGCATGGAATCGGCGAACCTTCTCGCGGAGGATGAGGTATGTCCGCATGCAGCCGAGGGCAAAATCCCAGATGCCGTCGTAGTCCTCGGTGCGGTAAGGGTGGGCGTCGAAATGACGCATGCCTGTCCAACCGGCATCCTCGAGCACCATCACCGTATAGAAGGCGTCCCGGATGCCCTCAGACCCGAACCGGTAGTCCTGGTCGAACTTCCCGATGCGCTGGGCATTGAGGTCGATGTGGAACAGCTTGTCGTGCCACAAGGTCTGCGCCACGGCGTGTGAGAACGAGAGCCCACTCATCGTCTCATGGGCGAATTCCGGATTCAGGCCGACCATCTCCGGCCACTCCAGTTCGTTGATGAAAGCCAGGGCATGTCCGACGGTGGGAAGCAGGATGTCGCCGCGGGGCTCATTGGGCTTGGGTTCGAGGGCGAAGCGCAGGCCATAGTGTCGTTCGCGCACGTAGGCGCAGCAGAGATTGAGGGCCTCGGCGTAGCGGTCGAGAGCACCGCGAACATCTTTGGCGGCATCGGATTCGACGCCCTCGCGCCCACCCCACAGGACGAAGGTGGTTGCTCCCAACTCCGCACCTAGGTCAACAGCATCGAAGGTCTTGGCCACCGCCATGCGGCGTACGGCGGGATCGTTGGCTGTGAAGGCGCCCTCCTTGAACAGGGGATGGGAGAACAAATTGACCGTAGCCATGGGGACCTTGAGCCCCGTGACATCGAGAGCTTGTCGGAAGCGCTTGAGGATGGCTTCACGATCGGAGGAGGACGTGCCCCAGGGAATCAGGTCGTTGTCGTGGAGACTGACGCCGTAGACACCGAGGTCGGCGAGACGGTGGACCGTATCGACGGGGTCGAGGGGCGACCGGGTCTCGTGGCCGAACGGATCGCGTCCCGGGTTGCCGACGGTCCAGAGGCCGAAGGTGAAGTGGTCCTCCGGAGTTGGTTCCCAGGATTCGGGCATAGGAATGACTCCTTCGACTCGAGAATGGTTTGGCGAAGCAATAGCGCTCTCTTTGACACTACCGAGCTTCCTCCGGAACTTGCCGATTGCACCGCTGTGGCTGGCGGCTGCTCCCCGGTCGCCGAGACTTAGCCCCTGGCCTCCACAAATCTACGCCGGACATCCTCCGACGTGACCGAGCCGGCTCCCGGGGAAGTGGTCTCGCCTTCTCGCAGATCCCAAGCCTCAGCGACTTCTGCGGGATCCGATCCGGTGGCGAGGACGGCAGCTTGCACCGCTGCTCCGGCCGAGACGATCTCGTTGTTGTACGGGACGGTGACGGGCCGGCCGGCCAACGTAGCCAGTATCTGGCGATAGGCCGAGGAGCGGGCTCCGCCGCCCAGACAGGACCAGCCGGCCGATCCGAGTGGGAACGCCTGCGGCCTCGAGGGCGTCGAGTCCGTCCAGCAGGCTGCACACCACCCCCTCGAAGGCGGCCCGAGCCAGGAGCTCGCGGCTCACGTCGGACCGGATACCCTGCAGGGTCCCGGTCGCATCGGGACGGTTCGGGGTGCGTTCCCCCACGAGATAGGGCACGAGTACCAGGCCATCGGACCCCGAGGGGGCGGCGAGGGCCAGATCGTCGAGTCCGGAGTGGTCCACGGAGAGTAGTCGGCCGATGGCCGCGGTGACGAGCGTGGCATTGAGTGTGCAGACCAGCGGCAGATACCGACCGCTGGCGTCTGCGAAGCCCGCTATGGCTCCGGTCGGGTCTTGAACCGGCCGCTCGCTCTGGGCGAAGACTGTGCCCGAAGTGCCGATGGAGACGGCGGCTTCTCCCGGCCGCAGTCCGGTCCCGAGGGCCCCGGCCATGTTGTCGCCGGTACCGGCCGCGACCGGCGTGCCGACCGGCAGGCCGAGTGCGGCGGCGGCCTCGGCTGTCAGTGAACCGGCCTGATCCCATGGGCCGAGTACCGTCGGCAGGGCGCTAGACCAGTCCTTATCGCTGTCGATCAAGTTCGAGTAGGTCGATCCGGTACCTGTCTCCTCTCGGGGACCAATACCCGGTGCCGGAGGCGTCGCCCCGGTCGGTGATGAACCGACCGGTCAGGCGGTAGGTGAGCCAGTCGTGCGGCAACAGGAGGTGACCGATCCTGGCGAACGTGTCGGGCTCGCACCGACGGAGCCAACTGAGTTTGGCGATGGTGAAGGCCGGTACGGGGACACTCCCGCAGGCTTCGGACCACTCGGTAGCGCCAAGTCAGGGCGACGAGTCGGTCGGCGTCTTCGGCTGACTCGGTGTCGTTCCACAGTTTGGCTGGCCGGAGCACCTCGCCGTGGCCATCGAGGACCACCAGTCCGTGCTGCTGTGCGGCGACCGCCACCGTGACCACTTCGCTGGCCCTCCCGCCAGGTCCTGCCGACCCGAGGGCTGCCGCCATCGCGGTGGCAAGCGCGGTCCACCAGGCGTCCGGAGCTTGTTCGCTCCGAGGTGGAGCGGCAATCGGGTGAGCAGCCCGCCCTGCACCGATCACTTTCCCAGTGACGAGATCGCGTAGTTCGACTTTCGTCGACTGTGTGGACGAATCGACCCCGGCCACCAACGGCATGTGGGGGACGCTACAGCGCCCTCAAGCCGGGGTCGGAACCAACCCGTTGGCTCGGGCCACAGCGCCTATCCACGAGGCGCTGGGCTTGGGGCGACGGACGAATGTCTTCGGGTCGACACTGTGGAGCCCGAACTTGGGCCTGAATCCAAGTGACCACTCGAAGTTGTCCAGCAAGCTCCACACGAAATACCCACGTATGTCCACGCCGTCATCGAGTGCGCGTCCGCACCCCTCGCAAGACCTCGGAGATATAGGTGATGCGCTCTGTATCGTTGTCGGTAGCGATCCCGCTCTCGGTCAGGAGCACCGGTATACCGGTCATTGCCGCGGCACGTCGGGCGCAGTGCTCGACCCCCTGTGGCCAGTACTCATAGCCCATTTGGGTGAGAGGTACTCCTGGCTCATTGGGAGCCTGGCCTTCCGGTCCGAAGTGAACTCGCGAATAGCACTGGACCCCTATGAAGTCGTCGCCCGTGGTGGCCCGCATGAACCGGTCCTCGAGGACCTCCTGGGCAGCGGCGAGGATGTCCTCTCCGCCCGGTTCGGCCACCATCTCGTCCATGGACAATGTCAGACCCACGGGGAACTTGCCCGGACCTGACCGCAAGGCGTCCACCGCCAGTCGATGCGCTTGCACCATGGCATCGTTGACCGCCAGATGACGGACAAAATCGTCCTTCACCCCGGGTGGCGAGGACCCTAGGGCATAGCCCATGACCCCGATGAGGTTGATCTCGTTGATCGTGCAGGCCCATCCGATGAGGTCACCGAAGTGGCTCCCCACCCGGGCCAACAAACCGAGCGAAAACCTCTGGCGCATCGCCCGCCTCCCACCCTCCGCGTGCGGTCAGCCAGGTCGGGGTCGTGAAGTGATGGAAGGTCACGACGGGCAGCGATATTTCGCTCGCGACACGCGGCGCAGATGCGGCGATAGTGGTCGAGGGCGGCGAGGGAGAACTCTCCCTCCGCCGGCTCGATCCGACTCCATTCGAGGGAGAACCGGTAGGCGCCGAGGCCCATGGCGGCGACGAGCTCGACGTCCTCGGGCCACCGGTGCAGCGAATCGCATGCGTCTCCGCTCGACTCGGCGCAACCTGAGTCTGGATTGTGCTCCCAGGCCCACCAGTCGTTGTTGACGTTGCCACCTTCGATCTGATGGGCCGCAGTGGCCGTTCCCCACAGAAAGCCCTCGGGGAAGCTGATCTCTGGGGTCACGGTGTCGTTGGCGGCGCTCACGGCAGATGACCCTATCCCTTGGGCTCCTCCGCATGCCGATTGAACGGAGTAGGTCGGAGAGGGGCAGATGTGAATGCTGATCGAACCTGGAGCTGCGCGCCGGTCGAAAACAGGAGCACTTCGGTAAGAAGCAACTTGGCGGCCTGAGCCTCGTCCACGGGTGCCGCCGGCTTCGCCCGCCGTGTCAGGGCCCCGGCGTCGTGGAGCCGGTAGCTCTCGTCTCTGGTCTCAATGATCTTGCAGCGGTGGGTGAGCCGATCAAGGGTGGCCCCGGTGATCCGTTCGGACCCCAGCACCTAGTCCAGGAAACTAGAAGTGGCACACGTTCGTTCTGGTGGATTTACCCCGCTGGCTGGGCAAACAATGGTCGATCCAAGGTCCGCGCCTTGCGTGAGTGAGATCAGCCATTGTCGGCAACGTCCATTTCGCCGGAGCGGACTACGCCACCAGTGGCCGGGGTACATGGAAGGTGCGATCCGATCGGGGCGGGGTCGCGGCCACGATCGCCGCCCTGCTCGGGGAGCGCTAGCGACATCCAGCCTGTGCTGATCGATTGGGCGTGGCCGACCTGCCCTCCGGTCTGCATTGCCAAGCTGTCGTTGCACGGCCGTGTTGTCTCGACACGTGGTGGCCCGAGTCGTAAGTTGGGCGCTGCGACGAGGCACCGACAGGGAGGACCCATCATGGCAGCCGGCACCGGCGCACAGCAGGTTTCCAGGGCAAGGAGGGTGGGGACGGCAATCGCCGCAGCCTTCCTGGTCGCCTCGGGGTCGCTGGTCGCCCTGTCACCGACCGGGGGGGCCGCCACGCCCACCCGCACCTCGGCGCTCGCTACCAGCTGTCGCTCGGCGATTCGCTGGCGGCCGGGACCGGTGCGTCGGTCCCGGCCAACAACTACGTGAACCTCATCGCCGCCCACGAGGCGGCCCACTTCCCCGGACTCCAGGTCGAGAACCTCGCCTGCGGGGGCGCCACCACCAACTCGATGATCGACGCCGCCGATCCCCGAATTCCCACTGCCAGACGTACACCGGTGGCACGCAGCTCAGCGGCGCTGAGGCGTTCCTCCGGGCCCACACGGGACAGGTCCCTTACGTCACCATCGACATCGGCGGCAACAACGTCGACGGCTGCCTCAACGGCAGTATCGTCAACCTCGGCTGCATCATGATGGGCCTCGGTCTGATCACTTCGCAGCTTCCGGTCATCGTCCAGGGACTCCAGGCGGCAGCCCCCGGGGTGCCGATCTTCGGGATGGACTACTACAACCCGTTCCTGGCCATCTGGGTGCTCGGCGGTGCCTCCGGACCGGCGCTGGCCACCGAGTCGGCAGCGCTCTCCTCCATCCTCAACGGATCGCTCGCCAACACCTACGGGGCCAACCACGCCGTCCCTGTGGACGTCCAGGGTGCCTTCGCCACACAGGACTTCGCCATGACCGGCACGTGGAACGGGGTCATCGTCCCCCAAAATGTCGCCAGGACCTGCGAGTGGACCCACATGTGCGACAGCAGTGGCCTGACCATCCACACCAACGACATCGGCCACGCCAAGCTGGCCGGGGCCTTCGACCAGCAGATCGACCGCTGGCGCCGCGGGGGCGGCCGGGGTGCCTGGCTCGCTGACGCGGTTGGCGGCATCCACTTGGTCGGCAACGCCACGTCCTACGGCTCGATGGCCGGCCAGCACCTCAACACGCCGATCGTCGGCATCGCCGCCACACCCACCGGCCAGGGCTACTGGATGGTGGCTGCCGACGGGGGTGTGTTCGCCTTCGGGGACGCCGGCTTCCACGGATCGACCGGTGGGCTCCGACCTCAACACGCCGATCGTCGGCTCGCCGCCACAGCTACGACGGCCGGGGCTACTGGCTGGTGGCCGCAGACGGGGGCGTGTTCGCCTTCGGGGACGCCACCTTCCTCGGGTCGATGGGTGGCACCCACCTCAACCAGCCGGTGGTGGGCATAGCCCAGACCGGCAGCGACCAGGGCTACTGGCTGGTGGCGGCCGACGGCGGCATCTTCGCCTTCGGCGACGCCGGCTTCAAGGGCTCGGCCGGGGGTACCACCCTCAACCAGCCGGTGGTGGGCATGTCGGCGACCGTCGACGGCAACGGCTACTGGCTGGTGGCGGCCGACGGTGGCGTCTTCTCCTACGGCGACGCCGTTTTCCACGGGTCGACCGGGAGCCTCGTGCTCAACCGGCCGGTCGTCGGGATGACCCTGCCGCCCGACGGCTTCGGCTATACCATGGGGGCCTCGGACGGCGGCCTGTTCGCCTTCGGCAACGCCACCTTCAACGGTTCGCTCGCCAGCAGTCCACCGGCCGACCCGATCGTGGGCGTCGTCGGCACCTGAGCGCCCGGCGGCCCGGGCGGTTTTCGACGGTCGTACGCTTACGGGCGCCGGGGATCCTGGCCGATGTCCAGCCTAGGTTACGGTCCGTCGAGGTCCTTACCGGGATCAACGGTTGGCCGGACCCGGAGCCCCGGACGGGTTCATCGGACGCAGGGTGCTCACCATCGATCGGGGCGTTTCTGCAGAACATCGGCCCCACCAAGACCAAGCGGGCCGGCGGCTGACCCTCGGCCGGACGACCGTCGACCTGTGGCGGGCCAGCGAGCAGACCTGGTGTCGCCGAGCCGATGGCACTCCGTTCGGCGGGTGGCTGTTATCGCCCGACATCGACCACCCACGGCGTCTCACGGCCGGCGCCATGGGCCACTGGTTCGCCGAGCTGTGCGCTGGGGCTGACCTGGTCGGGGTGAGTTTCCACCGGCTGCGCCATTCTGTGGCCACGCTCACGGTGGGCCGCGGTGAGGTCCTCCGGGCCCAACACCGGCTCAGTCATCGCGAACCTTCAACTGCGCTGCGGAACTACGCACATGCCCTTCCGTTGGAGGATGGGGAGGTGGATGATGATATGGACGTCATACTGGGCGCAGTAGATGAGCACTAGCGTCCCCGGGTGGCCCGGTTAATCGATGATCTCTGACGATTGAGGTCCGATATTCGCTCCTCGCGGCGGTACTTATTCAGTGGCAGGCTGAGTACATGGACATCACTCGGGAGCTGGTGATTCGCGAGGCCATGTTCGCTGAGCTCGACCGGAGGATCGCTGGTTCCGGTGATGGCAACCTCTCGTGGGAGCTCACCGAACGCTTCTCCTTCTTCGGCGAGGCGATTGCCATGCGTCAGGCCAGGGGAAAGGGAATCAACAAGCCGAGACAGCTTGATGCAGCACTTTCGATCACCACCGCCTACCGGGGCCCCAACAGCCAACGTCCGTATGAGGACTCGATTGGTGAAGACGGCTACCCCCGCTACAAGTACGAAAGCACCGACCCTGATCTTGCCACCAACCGGGCGATGAGAGCAGCAATGCATGCCGGGTTGCCCCTGGCCTACTTCTTGGGTGTGCGTAAGGCTGTCTATAGGGCCGTATATCCCATCTACGTCATCAGTGAAGACCCAACAAATCATGAGTTCGCCCTCTCCTTTGCCCGCCACGATGTCGGGATCGATCTGGGCGCGCTGAGTGCACCGGAGAAGGTCTATGCCGCCCGGATGACCCGGCAGCGTCTTCATCAGCCGGTCTTCCGCGAGCAGGTGCTCAACGCCTACCGCTCGACGTGTGCGGTGTGCCGACTGCGACATCCGGAACTGCTTGATGCTGCCCACATCATCGGGGACGCCGAGCTGGGTGGCGACCCGATCGTTCCGAATGGATTGGCCCTGTGCAAGATTCACCATGCGGCCTTCGATCGGAGCTTTCTCGGTATCACTCCCGGTCTCGAGATCCGGATCAACAGCAAGCTGTTGGATGAGGTCGATGGCCCGATGCTCAAGCACGGCCTTCAGGAGATGCACGGCTCGACCATCGGCGTTCCTCGGAACTCAGCTGCCCGTCCCGATCCGGGGCGCCTCGAGGTTCGCTACGAGCAGTTCAAGGCAGCGAGCTGACTCGGGTGCCTGACAGTAACGAGTGGGCTCGACGGGTAACTACCCTTCGCCAGTGGCAACACGGAGGCGAACGGCGCCCCACAAGCCGCTCCTGCTGCTCTATGCGATCGGCCGGTGGCAGGGGACCGGCTCATCAGTGGTGGCCTTCGTCGACGCCAAGTCGGACCTGACTCGTCTGCTGGTCGAGTTCGGTCCTCCGCGTCCTCCCAAACCCGGCTATCCGTTCCATCATTTGGAAAGCGACGAGGGTTTGTGGTCGGTTCGCACCGACAACGGCATCGGAAGTCCCGGATCTGGTATCGGCCAGCTGGTGAAGGCGGCTGCTAGGGGGTCGCTGACCCCCGAGTTCACCGAGGCTCTCTCTGACCCACAGACCTTCACGACGGTCACTCGGGCCATACTCGACGCGAACCTTCCTGAGACCATCCAGCAGGACATCTTGGATGCAGTTGGGATCCACCTTGATGGATCAGTCCTTTATGCCGCCCAGGATGCAAAACCGAGCGATAGGAGGCGAGATCCTGCCTTCCGTCAGGAGGTACTACTGGCTTACGAATATCGGTGCGCGGTCTGTGGGTACGACGGTCAGCTCATGCGGGAGACGGTCGGAATCGAAGCCGCCCACATTCGTTGGTGGGCGGCTGAAGGGCCGGACGAGGTTGCCAATGCCCTAGCCCTCTGCTCGCTCCACCACAAGCTTCTGGACCGGGGCGTCATCGGGATCAAGGCCGACTACACCGTCAATGTCTCTCAGCACTTCATCGGTCGCAGCCCAGCTGCAGACACGCTCGTTCTCGCTCATGCCGGCAGACCGCTGGTCGTACCGCAGTCCGGTCAGCCACAGCCGGATCCGAGTCACGTCTTGTGGCATTCGAAGGAGGTTTTCCGCTCACCGGAGCGGGCCGCTGCGAGTTCGTGAGACGAATCAGGGCAGCCCAGCCATTTGATTGCCTGCATCGGATCGTGGTCTGTACTCGTGGTGCCACGAACAGCGAACACCCAAGGGTTACCCGAGGCCCTGGGTCGGCGCCGAGGATGC
>CAWDXJ010000002.1:0-344575 GCA_963806285.1 uncultured Acidimicrobiales bacterium | reverse complement strand
ACCTACGATGCTCCCCTTGTCGAGCAAGCGATCTCGGAGCAGCGCTTGCTTGACCTCTCTCCTAATGTTGAGGGTGAATCCTCGAAGGTCGATGTCGAAGGACCGCATACCCGTTCGACGTACGTGCGAGAAAGCAACCTCTGAAGAACCACAAGGAGTGATCGAGATGCCGCGTTTCATGGGATTCGTGCGGATGGAAGAGGGCGTCGGGACGCCACCGCAGGCGCTGTTCGACGCGATGGACGAGTACATCAGCGAGCGGGCCGCCAAGGGCGTGTTCCTCGACGGGGGCGGTCTGTACGGGACTGAGGACGCCGTGAACTACGTCGTCCGCCAGGGCGAGGTCACCCGCGTCGACGGGCCGTACGCCGAGGCCAAGGAGGTCGTCGGCGGCTGGGCCATCATGGAGTACCCCAGCCTCGAGGAGGCCGCGGCGGACCAGCAGTCGTTCGCCGAGCTTCACGCGAAGTACTGGCCCGAGATCACCGTGATCTCCACCCTGCGCCAGATCTCGACCGGCCCCGAGGCGCCCGGCGAGTGACCCTGGATCCGCCGATCCTTCGCCCTCCGCGGCAAGGATCGGCGGATCCAGGCTGAAATCGGGCTCACTACGCTGGCGTGGTGCCGGCAGAGACCCGTCCCGATGATCCGAACCAGGCCGTCTACGCCGCCTGGCGGGCCGAGTCGGCCCGCCTCGTCGGTGCCCTCACCCGGATGACCCGCGATGTGAGCCTCGCCGAGGACTTGGCGCAGGACGCCCTCGTCGCCGCGCTCGAGCAGTGGCCTGCCACCGGCGTCCCGGACAACCCGGTCGCGTGGCTGATGACCACCGCGAAGCGGCGCGCCATCGATCACTTCCGGCGTGCCGACAGCCTCCGCCGCAAGGTCGCGGAGCTCGAACATGCCCGAGGGAGAGAGGAGGAGGCGATGCCCGACGTCGAGAGCCAGGTCGACTACATCGAGGACGACGTGCTCCGGCTCATCTTCCTGTCCTGCCACCCGATTCTGACGCCCGAGTCCCGGGCCGCACTCACGCTGCGACTGGTCGGCGGGCTCACCACCGCCGAGATCGCCCGGGGATTCCTGGCCACCGAGTCCACGATGGGCCAACGGATCTCACGAGCGAAGAAGACCCTGTCCGAGGCGCACGCCGAGTTCGAGCTTCCCGAGGGGCCGGAGCGGACCAAGCGGCTCGACGACGTCATGGCGGTGATCTACCTGATCTTCAACGAGGGCTACACCGCCACCGCCGGCGAGGAGTGGATGCGCCCCGACCTGGCGAACGAGGCGATCCGGCTCGCGCGCATGCTGGCCGCTCTCGCTCCCGACGAGCCCGAGGTGCTCGGCCTGCAGGCGCTGCTGGAGATCCAAGGCTCGCGGATGCCGGCCCGGCTCGATGAGGACGGAGCTCCGGTCCTGCTGGAGGCACAGGACCGGAACCTCTGGGATCAGCTGCTGATCCGGCGTGGCATGGCCGCCCTGGAGAAGGCGGAGCAGCTGGCTGCCCGCGGGACCCCGGTCGGGAGGTACTTCCTGCAGGCCTCGATCGCTGCGCAGCACGCCCGTGCGGTACGCGCCGAGGACACGGACTGGCGCCGGATCGCGGGGTTGTACGACGTCCTGGCCCGCGCCGCGCCCGGCCCGGTCGTCGAGGTGAACCGGGCGGTCGCGCACGGGCGGGCGTACGGCCCTGGCGCCGGGCTCGCCGTGCTGGAGGAGGTGGACACCGATTCACTCGGCGACTCACCGCTGGTTCCGAGCGTGCGCGGGGACCTGCTCGAGCGGGCCGGGCTGCACGCGCAGGCGCGCGAGGCGTTCACCGAGGCAGCCTCGCGTACCGCGAACGCGGGCGAACGTACCGTCCTGCAGCGCCGAGCCGACCGGAACCGGTCGCGTGGGTCGGACCCGGATGAGCCGCCCCAGCCGACGAGAGCTTGATCAGGTCAGACCAGCCTTCCTCTCTGCGAAGGATCGTGGTCATCCGGCGGTAGCGATAGCGGGGGGTTGGTTTGAGCGAGGTCCCGGAGCCGGGTCCACAGCACCTGTTCTTCTTCGGGGCACGGGGGCCCCCAGTTGAGTCGAGCTTGCGACGCTCAGATAGAGCACTCACTGCAGGCCAGATTCCGAAGTGCGGTCTTGCCTCTGGCCCCCTTGTGCACCCCCGGAAAGGCCGATACCGGTGATCCTGGATGCCCGATAGTCGCCGGCGATCCCGAGCGGGGTGACCCGAAAGTGCCGGGTCGGGGGGCAGGGGCATAACCGGTGTTAGGTGGCACCCCCCGTTTGACAAGGGGGTTACCCTTGTCGAGTCTTCCGCTCCGTAGCCATGGGGAAATCGGCCAGTAGTCCCTTCGGGCCTTGTCGGCCGGACAGCGAAGTTGCCACCGCAGTTGGGACACCGGTCGCCGAGCCGCTCGCTCACGCAGTCAGCGCAGAAGGTGCACTCAAATGTACAGATGCGCGCATCTTTCGGCACCATTTGGGAGATCTCGGTCGCACATCTCGCAGTTCGGACGCATTTCAAGCATTGGTCACCTCAGAATCACTGTGGGAATCGTGCTTCGCCCCTTGAGGCTAGCCAGGCAGAACGAGGGGTCGCTGACCAACGCCACGCCCCACCGTCCCGGTGATGTGGGGCGGGGCACTGATTGAGGGGAAAGCTTCGGCGCTGCTCACTATGGTGGGTTCGTGCTGATCATCGCTGGAAGCCTGATGGTGGATCCAACCGACCGGGCGAGGTTTTTTTGCCGCCAATGCGGACGTGATTGGCCAAGCCAGACGAGCGGTTGGGTGCCTTGATTTCGTGCAGGCGGCAGATCCGCTCGATGACCGGCGGGATCAACGTCTTCGAGCGCTGGGATGAAGAGGAAAACCTGCTCGCCTTCCGGGGCGTGGGCCAGCCCGCCACCGATTCGCCGCCAATCCGGTCGGCGAATGTCAAGCGGTATGTCATCTCGACGATAGAAGATCCCTGATTCCAGCGTGGGCGGGGGCCATCACTGAGCGTGACGCTCAACCGGCGGTCGGGGGCACCGTCTCGATGGAGCAGACGATCCTCCACCTTTCCATCGGCTGGCTATGGCACTTCAGCATGACTGGTTGGAAGACGGCGAACAGCACAGCCTTGGCAACCTGTCCGCCGTCGTGTTTAGGCTGATCCTCGATGAGCGCCAGGTCAAATTCGGATCGTCACCAGCGGTGGGTACTCGTCGTGCGACGCTCGTTCGGGATACCGGACCTGGTCAGCAATGAGGACGCCAGGGAAGCGATCATCGGGTCCCTCCTCGAGCAGCTTCAGGAGAATGGGTACCAAAGCCCCACACGGGGGGCCGCTGAACCATCGTGGACGCATTGATAGCGTTCGGGGTGGGCGGCGATCTAGACGACAGCCTGCTCCCTCCAGGAGACGCGGCAAATCGACTCATCGACAAAGGACTCTCTGAGATTGACCCCGAGCACCTTGTCTTCGACATGATGTTTGAATACCCCCCAGAGGTTGTCGCGGCTGTTCAGCAATTGCTGGATCGTGTTAGCCAATATCTGCGAGACCAGTCGCTCAGCGTCGAGCCCACCGAATCGACCATCATCGAATGGGACTCCTGATGGCAGCCTGGGGACGATCCCTGGTGTGCCGGTGGAGGGCAGTTAGCTAATCGAAGCAGGCCCCGGTCGATAGCTGCCGCCGTGCCGGCGATCTGGGGCCCCCTGTTGGGAAGTCAGCCCATAGCTCGACGATCGGTGGTCACCCCACTAGTCGAATGCTGCCGTACGTAAACGAGGTGAACGGCCCCTGCGAACCGAACGTCGTTGCAGAGAGAGTGACAACTACAACCTGCTTGGCGCCTCCGGGCCGTTGGCAAACTCGCCAGTACCACCCGTGACCGTGAGCGTGTTCCTTGCTAGGTACCGTGTGTACGAAGACGCTGTGGCGAGTACGCACACGGTTCCGTTCACGGAAGTGATCAACTGGCTACCGTCTGAGGAAGTCGTGGTGACCGAGCCTGTTAGTGAACTGCTGGCCCCGGAACTGCACGGGGCGGAGGACCGGCCGCCATCTGTGACCCACTCGTTGTACCTCGATGAACCGGTGTGCCGATGTCTTGCCAACGGAGGTGGTCACGTCATTCGTGGTTGATGTGATCGTACCTCTCCTATCTCGAGCCAGGGCATTGTTTTCCCTGCGACAGGAGCCGCTACGCGGCGCCCCGAAGAGGGTGAGGCCAATGATGGCCATGAGGCTAAGGATGCAGCACGCTCGTTTCATCGCGACCCGCTTTCCGGCGTACTGCCCAAAGAACTAGCTCGCTTCGGCCGAACGCCCTTGGCTGTGTGCCCCTCCCGTAACACCAATGTCGACCATCGCCGTCACGAAGCATTACGCTAACACCTTGGCCGAGGGATTTCGTCGAGAAGTCCCGATGGTGGCGGTCGGTGAAGACCGCGTTGTCGCCGAACCGATGTTGTGGGCGAGGCCGCCGGGGCCTTCTTGGACGTCTGCTTTCCGTGCCCAACAAGGTGGCCAGATCGCTCAGGGGGTTTGGGTATTCAAGAGTTATGGTGAGCAACTGAATCTCTCTTCGACTCTCGCAGGAGGACCAATGGCAAAGCCGATCCCGGACGGGTACCCCCGAGTTTCGCCCTACCTGATCGTCGACGGTGCCAACGCAGCGATCGACTTCTACGCTCGGTTCTCGAGCGAAGAACGGATGAGAATGCCAGGTCCGGACGATAAGGTCGGGAACGCCGAGTTGGCCATCGGGGAGGCGCTGATCATGCTGGCGGACGAGTTCCCCGATATGGGTGCCCGTAGTCCGAAGTCGATCGGCGGCTCGCCGGTGACAATCCACGTCTATGTGGAGGATGTCGACGCCACGGTCGCACTCGCCGTTAAGGCTGGCGCCGCCATCCTGCGCCCCGTGGAGGACAAGTTCTATGGGGATCGGGGTGGAGAGTTTATCGATCCCTACGGCCACCGCTGGAGCATCGCCACTCACGTCGAGGACCTCTCCCCCGAGGAGATGCAGCTGCGTATGGGAGAGATGCCAGGCTGAGCAACCACCACTCAGAGCTGTCCCACCCACCCGGTGTTCGGGGGCAGGCGGCGCACCGGGGAGCGGAGAGGTAGACAACCGCCCTTCACGAAAGAGTAGGGTCCGAGGTGCGTCCTCCTCGGCGGACGAGCAGGCGCAACCGTGCGCCGATCAGGAGGAAGGACGGAGCACTATGGCGTTGGGAATCTATTTCGTACACGAAGGCTTTACGCCGGAGAAGTATGACAGTGCTATCAAGCAACTGGAAGCTGCCGGTGCAGGCAAGCCGAAGGGGCGCACCTATCACTGCGCTCTCGAATCAGACGGAATGATCCAGGTTTTCGATATTTGGGAGTCCCAGGCGGACTTCGACGCATTCGGGCCGACGCTATGCCGATCCTCGCCGAGCTAGGTGTCGGACTGAAGGAGCCCATGGTCGCGACCGTCCACAACGTGATGACCGGCTGAGTCTTCGGGAACTGACCGGTCAGTTGGCGGGTTCATTGGCCCCTGATGGATCACGTGTATAACCGGCGATAGGGGGCATATCCGTCGCCGGGTCTCCTCATATCTGACGATCATCGTCCGACGCCGCTAGGTGGCAGGTGACGCGTCGTAGAGGAGCCACAACCCGTGCCCATTCGCGATGGCGGCGGCATCGCAATCGTGCGAGCCATTCAGCTACGGCGGGGTGCGGGTGGACCGATACCCTGGGGACGAAGGGTGTTGGCACAATGCGTATGGCGTTCGAGCGAACCGTGCAGGCCGTAGTTGTTGGGTTGCTGGTGGTTGGCGGCTCAGTGACGGCGGCGGTGATCAGCGGCGTAGAACCTTCTTCGGCCACTCGGTCGTCAACACCATCGACGTGGGCAACTCTCCCTATGCCGTCTCCTCCGATGGCACCCACGTCTGGGTGGCGAACTTCAGCGACAACAGCGTGACTGAGTTGAATGCCTCCACCGGGTGGTCGTCCGAACCATCGGCGTGGGCAATCGTCCCGACAGCATTTCGTCGGACGGCACCCACGTCTGGGTGGCGAACGAAAACGACAACAACGTGACTGAGTTGAACGCCTCGACTGGGGTGGTCGTCCAAACCATCGGCGTGGGCACTAGTCCCCAAGGCGTCTCCTCCGATGGCACTCACGTCTGGGTGGCGAACAATGGCGACAAGACGGTGACCGAGCTGAACGCCTTGACCGGGGCCATCGTAGGGACCATCGGCCTGGGCTTCAATCCCGTTGCCATCTCCTCCGATGGCACTCACGTCTGGGTGACGGACTATGGCGACCAGACGGTGACCGAGCTGAACGCCTCGACCGGGGCCGTCGTCGGGACCATCGGCCTGGACTTCAATCCCGTTGCCATCTCCTCTGACGGGACCCACGTCTGGGTGACGGACTATGGCGACAAGACGGTGACCGAGCTGAACGCCTCCACCGGGGCCGTCGTCGGGACCATCGGCCTGGGCGGCGGACCGTGGGGTATCTCTTGGATGGCACCCACGTCTGGGTGGCGAACGGCCGCGACGACAATGGCTGTTCTGGATCGCCATCCAGCGTTGCTCAAGCATCACCTTCGGGTCGCTGGTCAACGTGCCTCACGGCTCGGCCCCCTTCAGCATCTCGGCCAGCGCCTCTTCGGGACTGCCCGTTACCCTCTCCTCGACCACGCCGTCGGTGTCCGCGGTAAACGGATCGACGGTGCCCTCGTCTCGACAGGGACCTGCTCGATCATCGCAACTCAGGCAGGGAACGGTGACTACCTGGCCGCCACCCCGGTGACCCAGTCCTTCACGGTGACCTCTCCGTGCGCGAGCGGGCTGAGCCTGCACATCCTGAAAGCGAGCTACGCCCAGTCCAGCTTCAGCGGCTATTTCTGCGTCGACGCCCATGGGTTCGGCACCTACACACAGGGGACGGTGTCGGGCTCGGGGTTCGGTCACCACCCTCAGGGGAACCCGCCTCATCGGAGCCTTGGGCAAGAACCTGTTGTTGGGGGGAGCGATGAACGGCACCAAGAGCGGGTTCTTCGAGGCAGCGCGAGTGCGAGCGATCGGGACGTTCACGTTAAGTTAGATGCCCTTTTGGCGTGCGACAGACCCTCGGCTCTGACAGGGCGCCTGTTCGCCCCAGGATGTCAGGCGCCCCTCAGATATCCACACGCCCGTGTAAGTGCCTGGTTGAGACTTCTTGGTAGATGCTGCGACTTGATTCGTAGCGTTTAGAGGTCCAGACGGGGTAGCTCTCTCAAGTGCCTGCCGTCGGCTCCGGTTGACTGGCTATGCTAACGAGTTGCTGCCTGTCTGGACTTCTAGCCGTGTGTGGCTCGAAAGAGGAACAAGTACGAGATTCAAACCAGGAATGCCCACGCTGCTCCCGAGACCGACCACGAAGGAGGAACTGATGACAGTGATCATCGGGATCGACCCCCACAAGGCGTCCCATACAGCAGTGGCCATCGGCTGTGACGAGCGACAATTGGCCGAGATCAGGGTGCGGGCCACCTGCCAGCAGACAACGAGGTTGTTGGCCTGGGCGGAGCCGCTGCTGGGTGAGCGCACCTGGGCTTCCTCCGGTTTGACGGACATCCACCATCAGGGGCACAGCCCCGGAAAGGATGTCCAAAATGGAGACCATGGAACGGAAGAAGCCCCGTCCTCGTCGGTCGTTCACCCCGGAGTTCAAGGCCGAGATCGTCGAGCTGTGCCGGCGCGGCGATCGCTCGGTCGGCCAGGTAGCCCGGGACTTCGATCTGACCGAGACGGCGGTGCGGGCGTGGGTGCACCAAGCCGAGACCGACGCCGGTGAACGGCCCGGCCTCACCACCGAGGAGCGGGCCGAGCTCACCGAGCTGCGGCGGGAGAACCGGCGTCTCGAGATGGACATCGAGATGCTCAAGCGAGCCACGGCTTTCTTCGCCGAGGAGACCCGATGAAGGTGGACCCCTTCATCGAGGCGGAGGAAGCCGCAGGTCACAGCGTGAACAACGCTGTGGCCTGCTCGAGGTCTCCCGTGCCGCCTACTACGAGCGCCGAAACGGGTCCCCTCGGCCCGGTCGGTGACCGACGCCGAGCTCACCGAGAAGATCACCGCCATCCACGACGAGTCCAAGGGCACCTATGGATCCCCCCGGGTCCACCAAGAGCTCGGCCACCGGGGCGTGGTCTGCGGGAAGCGCCGGGTGACGAGGCTCATGCGGATCGCCGGCCTGGAGGGCCGGTGCAAGAAGCGCTGGAGGAAGACGACCGTTGCCGATCCCGATGCCGAGGCGGCCCGAGACCTCATCCAGCGCCACTTCGGGCCGTGCGAGGAGATCGACCGCCGCTATGTCGGCGACATCACCTACATCGCCACCTGGGAGGGCTGGGCCTACCTGGCCACCGTCATCGACCTGGCCAGCCGCAAGGTCGTCGGCTGGGCGCTGGCCGACCACATGCGGACCGAGCTGGTCGAGGACGCACTGTCGATGGCCTTCGCCAACCGGGCCCGGAGCAGGGCGTCATTTTCCATTCGGACCGCGGGTGTCAATACACGAGCAAGGACTTCGCCGACCTCGCACGGGCCAACGGCGTCGTGCTCTCGGTCGGGCGGAAGGGCGAATGCTGGGACAACGCCGTGGCCGAGTCCTTTTTCGCCACCATCAAGCGCGAGCTCATCGACACCCGGGCCTGGCCGACGACGAGCCGGACTGCACCGCGCCGTCTTCGAGTACATCGAGGGCTGGTACAACACCCGGCGGTTGCACAGCTCCCTCGGCTACCTCAGCCCCCCACCTACGAAGCCTCATCCACCACAACGCCGACCGTCAGGCGGCATGATCAACCGAAGCAACCTGTCCGTCGAACCGGATCAAGTCCAACCTGGGCCGTCGAGTCGGCCGGAGGGCTCGGCTACCTGTTGTCCCAGCAGTTGGTGGAAGCCGGCGAGCGGGTCTTGGATGTGCCGGCCACCCTGGCCTCGAGGGTTCGGGTGCTCGGCACCGGGCGCTCGAACAAGAACGACCCCAACGACGCCCTGCTCGGTGGCCATCGCCGCCCTCCGCTCACCGGGACTCCGTTCCGTCGCAGCCGGCCAATCATGCCGAGGTCCTCCGACTGCTGGCCAAACGGAACCACGAGCATCGGGAGACCTCCGGAACAAGCTGGTCGTCTCTGTCTCCATGCCGTCCTCGCCTACCTTTCAGCGGCAGGCGGAATCTCCAAGGAAGCTCAGCGCTTCCCTGACGCCGTTGCGGCTGCTCGGGGCCTTCGAGCCGATGCTCCCCGGTAGAGGTCATACCCGCCACCACTTGGCCCTCGAGCTCCTCGAGGACGTGAAGCCGTCTCGACGGGCAACTCAAGGAGTCCCACAAGCGGATCAAGATGGCCATTCGAGGTTTTAGGGACGTCACTCACCGAGCTCTATCGGCGTCGGTCCCATCTTGGCTTGTGCCCTTATCGGCTACACCGGGGATGTCACGCCGATTCACCACCCGGGACCAGTTCGCCTCCTATGCCGGTGTTGCCCCGATTGAACTCTCCTCCGGTGGCCGGATCGTTCACCGGCTGAGTCCGACGAGGGCAACCGTCAGCTCAACCACGCCATCCACATGGTGGCCATCTGCCAGATCCGCCAAACGCACTCAGAGGGCCGGGTCTATTTCGAGCGGAAGGTGGCCGAGGGGAAGTCCAAGCGGGAAGCAATCCGCTCTCTCAAGCGACACGATCTCTAACGCGGTGTATCCTCCAGCTCCTTCTCGACGCACAGCGGTAAGGGCTCCGGGAGGACAAGCGGGAACGACTCGTAGCCTGCGTGACCGGCTCTGCACCCTGGCGGCCGGCTCTTCGGCGAAGTCACTCCCGGACCCACCAAACCTTAGGCAATCAGTGCCCCTCGACGGCAGCCTGGTCTTCGTCGCCGCCCGAACGCGAGAGCAAATTACCCTCTTGACTCAAAGAGGATTCGATCGGGCGCAGGCAACTTCGCTAGACGAGCCAGATCTCTCATGACCCTGCCGTGCAAGCTCCAGACTCCGAGAGCTCGTACTCAGCTGCAAAGTTGAGCTTCAGATGGCCTCAGCCTCCGAGGCTAAGTCCAAGACATATCCTCAGCCTGCGTGGCTGAGGCACCTCGACGCAGTCCTCAGCCTCTTGGGCTGAGCTCCTAGGGCGCCGCCTCAGCCACCGAAGCTGCCGCTCGCCCGGGAAGCTGCCTTCGACCTGTCGTTTCAGTAGGCGCCCGTCGCCGTCGGTCAGTTCCCAAATTCGGTCAGCGTGTGATCGGAGTAGGAGAGTACGCTGGCGAAACACGAAGCCTTTAGAACTGAGATTGCAGCTCCGCTAGCTGAGGTCTTCCAGTCAGCTCGGACGCCGAGAAGGCCCCGGTCGGGGAGACTCGCCTAATGCATGGCGAAGCATAGGTATCGCTTGAGGTGGAAGGTCGTCCTCCGGAAAGTATTCCTCATAGAGCGCCAGAGCATCGTTGACAGAAGTGATCTGGCACTTTCCGAGCAAGAACTCGATGTCAGCCTCGTCTCGCCTTCCCCTACTCGCCCGCATCTTCATGGCCAGCAAGGTGCGCTCGTCGGCCACGACCACCTCGACGCTTCCCACCTTGATGACTGGTCGCCATTCGGGCTCACTGGCTGTTGGGAAGTACACCTTCACCGAGTCGTCGAGCCAGTTGGATCGCAGGCCACGTCGTTCGGCGACTTCTGCGGCCACGGCCAGAACCTCGTCGGTCGGATAGCCGGACCCGTCCACATCGTCCGTTGAAAACCTCGATTGGTACGCAAGAACCATGGCGGCACCCCCTACGAGATAGATCCGGGCAATCACGCCACGCTCATCCAAGTCCTGAGCGAGCTCACGGAGTGCACCTTCTATGTCGTCCCGATCCATCAGACGCTCTGCAGTTCCTGTTTCGCTGCCAGGATGCCGTGCCTAACAAACGCTCCCGGGGCCGTTGCCAGCTCCCAGGCATGCAGCCCTCGATTGTCGGAGAGATACCAGAGCGGTCGAGTGAACCGGACCTTCTCGTCCGTCCAACGTGGAGTCGCCACGGCACGGGTGGCCGCTTCGTCTTCGACCACCGCCGCAATGAATGCGTCCCAGCGCGTGTCACCTGTCAGTCCAGGCGGGGTGCTCACAAGATGGACGAAATCGTGGGCGCTGGCGGAGGTGAGCGCGTTCTTGAAATCGATAGCAGCCCTTAGCGCGGCATCCTCCTGCATCGCCTGCGACCAACTTTCGCCCTCTGCTTTGATCAGCAGGTCGCGAATTCGGTTAGCGGTGGCGACTGCACTCCGGGAGGCAGCGGCTGCAGGTCCACCTTCAACTCGTAGCCGGTCGCTTCCGCCAATCGACTGAGAAGGGTCATCGAAGGCTCTCGCCGCCCGGCTTCGATCTCGGCGATCGTCGGTTGTGGAACCCCAGCCCTGCCGGCCAGCGCGCGTGAGATAATCCGCCGCGGCGACGGATATCCCGCACAAGTCTGCTCGAAACCGACTTCCCATCCATTGGCCTATGATATCGGATTACGTATCGAGATGAAATGGGGTCCTTCTTCGGAGCCATCTATGGGAGATGTGATGCCGCGAGACATAGGCGACTATGTCGTGGGACACGTAGCCCCCAGCTCACGGCGTGCGGTGGTGCTCCAGCTATGGATCGAGGAGGAGCAGATGCCGCAGCGGTGGCCCGCAAGCTCCGGGGATGCGGATGTCCCGTCCGGCGTCGAGCAGGATGTCAGGCGTCCTCGGTGTTCTTGGCGATGAGCCGGAGGATATGAACGTGCTTTTCCGTATCGAGGATCATGAGATCCACGACCAGTTCCCACAGCGCGATATTCCGGAACGGACGGAGGCGCTTGCGCAGCCGCTTCAGCTCTGCGCGGTCCCGCTCCTCTGCCCGGAGCAGGCTCAGCGTCTCTTCGGCTAACGCGGCATTTCCAGCATCCCTGTGTGTCATGTCCGGTAGGACCGGTTCGTCACTCTTGTCGACGAGACCCCAGGCGATGGCACTGGCCATCTCGACCAGGAGGTCGTGGTGCCGTCGCTCGTCCTCGAGGATGAGCTTGACCAGGTAGCGCGTCTCGGGGGCGGAGGCATCCTCCGCGAAGCGCTGGTAGCGACCGAGGATCGCACCCTCCTCTTCACCGTGTCGAGCGAGCAGATCAACCACGTCACGGATGTCCGGGCTGGCGCCGGTGCTCCGTAGGCCTTCCCTCGCCCAGTCGAATGCGTTGTCCATGTGCCCATTGTCGCGGACCCGGATTCGAGGGGACTGGGATATCGGGGCGGACGACGCCGATCCCCCATGTTTCGACGAAATTGCCCGACCCGTCCAGAGGGTCCCGTCCCTTCTCAAATGCGGCTCAGTACGGATGGTCGGTCGCTCCTGGCGCCCCGGATGGCGCACCTCGATACGACAGTGCGCCACAGACTGAGGGTCAGCTGCACCCAGGGGCGTCGGGTCCGTCCGCCAGCTGAGTCCCCGAGCTGGGTCCAGACCTCGCGGGCTGAGCCTCCAAAGCTCTGATCTGGACTTTCGTCTGGCCGATCGCAACATCCACCCATCACTGGCAAGATCGACCCTACGGCGGTACTGCCGGCAGCTCCCTATCCGGAGGACGCACCCGTGACCGAAACCGCCTTCGACCGCAACCACCTCGACGTGGATCTCACCGACGCCGCCCTCTACGCCAACGGGTTCCCGCACGAGGTATTCACCGCCCTGCGCCGCTATGCACCCGTGAAGTGGCAGTCCTTCCCGGAAGCCTTCCAGGGCGACCACGACGAGGGGTTCTGGGTGCTTGTCGAAGCATGAGGACGTCCAGGCGGTGAGCCACAACCCAGAGCTCTTCAGTGCGTTCGACGGACCGCAGCTGAGCCACCAGCCGGGTATCGCCGGGACGATGCTCGTCAGCATGGACGGCCGTGACCACCTCCGGCAGCGCCGGCTCATCAGCGCCGGTTTCACCCCTCGCATGGTCGGCCAGCTCGAGCACCAGATCCGGCAGTGGGCCGAGTCGATCGTCGATCGGGCCCTGCAGCGCGGGGAGTGCGACTTCGTGTCCGAGATCGCCTACAAGCTGCCGATGAACGTGATCGCCGACATCGTCGGCATCCCGGTCGAGGACCGGGATGCGCTCTTCTCGTTGGCGAACGACATGCTGCAGGGAGATGCCCCGGAGCGCCGCATGTCGCAGGAGGAGTACGTCGGAATCCAGGTCGAGATGTTCGAATACGCCCAGAAGCTGGGCCAGGAGAAGCGGGCGAACCCGCAGGACGACGTCTGGACGATCCTGTCGACGGTAGAGGTCGAGACCGACGACGGCGAGCGCACGGCTCTCAGCGAGATCGAGCTGGACATGTTCTTTCTCCTGCTCATCATTGCCGGGAGCGAGACCACCCGGAATGCCGTTTCCCTCGGGCTCCTGGCGCTGCTCGACCATCCCGCCCAGCTCGAGCACCTTCGCCGGGTGCCGGGTGCAATTCCCCTTGCGGTGGAGGAGATCCTCCGGTGGTCGTCGCCCGGTCTCGTGCTTCGCCCGGCGGGCGACCCGGGATACCGAGATCCGGGGGGTGACGATCGCCGAGGGGGACCGCGTCACGATGTGGTATCCCTCGGCCAACCGCGATTCGGACGTCTTCGAGGACCCCTTCCGCTTCGACATCGCCCGCAGCCCGAACCCGCATCTCGCCTTCGGCGGTGGGGGCGTCCACTTCTGCCTCGGGGCCAGTCTGGCCCGGCGGGAGCTCACGACGCTCATCGAGGTGCTGCTCGAGCGCACTCGCCATATCGAGCTCACGGGAGACCCTTCCTACACCTCGCTGGGCATCCTCAATCCCATCCTGATCTCCATGCGGGAGTTGCCGGTCCGCCTCTCATGACTCACCGCCCACCGGAAGGGGGTCCCCGAGGGGACCATGGGTGTCGTGCGGCGGTGCCCCATGAGGGTCGGGCGCTGTGGTCCCGGGCCGGGGACATTCATGGGCCGACGTCCACTCCCTGCCCTCGACCGATCCGAGGGCGAGACGTGCCGGCGGTGGGTTGGGTAGCGTCGCGGATCATGCCTGAGGGCCCGCGTGCGACTTCGACATCACCCTTCTGGGCGCAACGGGCTTCACCGGCGGTCTGATCGCCCGGTACCTCGGGGATCGTGCCCCGTCTTCGGCGAGGATCGCCCTGGCCGGTCGGAACCTACCGAAGCTCGAAGCGGTCCTCTCGGCGTCCGGGGGTGACTTCGAGTTGCTCGAGGTCGACATCTCCAGCGCCGAGTCCATGCGTTCTGTCGCCGAGAGAACGCGGGTCCTCATATCCACCGTCGGGCCCTACGTCCTCCACGGGGAGCCCGTCGTGGCCGCCTGTGCCGAAGCCGGTACCGACTACCTGGACCTCACGGGCGAACCCGAGTTTGTCGACCTCACCTACCTGAAGCACCACGCCCGGGCCGTGGCGACCGGAGCCCGGTTGGTGCACGCGTGCGGATTCGACTCGGTTCCCCACGATCTCGGTGCCCAATTCACGGTCGAGCAGCTCCCCGTAGGCGTTCCCCTCGCAGTCCGAGGCTATGTCCAAATGCACGGTGCCTTTTCCGGAGGCACCGTTGCCTCGGCGCTCGAGATCATGTCGAGGTACCGGGCCGGCACGGTGACACACGGGATTCGTTGTCAGGTCGACTCTCCGCCTGCCGGTCGGAGGAGTCGGGTACTTACCGGTCGGATCGGGTACGACCGGGCCATCGGGTCATGGGTGGTCCCGATGCCGACGATCGATCCACAGGTCGTCGTGCACTCGGCGAGGCAGCTTCCCCGATATGGCCCGGACTTCGTCTACTCCCACTATTGGGCCGGCAACAGTCCGCTGGCCGCCGCCGGCATGGTTGCCGGCGCCGCCACACTCTTCACGGTCGCCCAGGTCCCGGCGGCCCGCCGGGCCCTCAAGCGCTTCCGCCCGTCAGGTTCCGGCCCGAGCCCCGAACAGCGAGAGCAGTCATGGTTCAAGGTCCGGTTCTTCGGCGAGGGAGACGGCGTCAAGGTGCAGGTGCAGGTGAGCGGGGGCGACCCCGGTTACACCGAGACCTCCAAGATGATCAGTGAGGCCGCTCTGTCCCTGGCGTACGACGATCTGCCCCCGAGCTCCGGCCAGGTGACGACTGCGTCCTCGATGGGGAACGCACTTCGGACCAGGCTGCAGTCTGCGGGGATCCAGTTCGACGTGTTGCCACAACGGTGACATCCGATGTCGGCGCAGGTGATTTCGGCTACTCCGGCCTCAACTCATCCGGCCTCAAACTCATCCGGCCTCAAACTCATCCGGCCCCTGTTCATCGGGTCCCGGGTCGCCAAAGCTCCCCGTCGTGTGAATGGCCCGCTGTCGATCCCCTCTTCCCACTGAACCTGACCGGACCGCCGGACGAATGCCCTACCGCGGTTTGCCGGTGGCCCCGGTCCTTGCGGCTTCTGCCCGCTGCACTTTGACGCCCGTGAAGTCGGGCTCGTCACGCCACCGTTGCAGGTAGCCGATGTACTCCAGAAGACTTCCGGAGTAGGTGAGATTCCGGGCCGCCCGGGCGTCGATCGCCTGCTGCTCGCTGTTGTAGAAGCTGGGCGTGCAGCTCTGGAAGTAGCGGGCGCCACCGGCACCGACCCGGTGGAGCACTGCGAGCCAGTCCTCCTCAGCGGCCTCCTCCGGCTCGATGACCGCGATTCCCTGCTCGATGCAGGCCTCCACGATGTGCGCCACGTGCTTGGCCGATTCCGAGAGCAGGTGCGAGAAGTTCGTGCCGAATCCACCTTGGACGAGGCTGATCAGGAGCAGGTTGGGGAATCCGCTGGCCAGCACCCCGTGCAGGGTGTGGGCGCCCTCGGCCCACCTCTCCGAGAGGGTGATCCCGTCGCGACCCCTGGGGTCGAACCCGAGTCGCTGGTGCAGGTCCGTCGTGACCTCGAAGCCCGAGGCGTAGATCAGCAGGTCCACTGGGTACTCCCGGCCGTTCACGACCGGACCGCGTGCGGTGAGTTCGTCGACACCCCGTCCATCGGTGTCCACCAGATGCACATTGGGCAGGTTGAACGCGGGCAGGTAGTCGTCGTGGAAGCACACCCGTTTGCAGTGCTTGCCCCAGTACGGCTTCAGCTTCTCGGCCGTCCCGCGGTCCTGGACGATCCGGTCGATGCGTCGCCGGATCGACTCCATGGTCTCGAAGTCGGACCGTTCGAGCGCCTCGGCCTCCTCCTCCGATTCCGGGGCCCTCCTGGTGTCGACCCACATCACCTCGGTCCAGCCGTCATCCACGAGGTCCACCTCGGGCTGGGCACCGGTCACCGCCTGGGTGAAGTTGACGATCCGTTCCTTCTGCCACCCGGGTTCGAGGCTCTGGAACCACTCGACGTCGGTGGGCCGTTGGTTGCGGACCCCCACCGCTCCCGGCGTCCGTTGGAAGACGTAGAGCTCCTTGGCCACGCGGGCGATCTGGGGCACCACCTGCACGGCGGTGGCACCGGTGCCGATGATGCCGACGCGCATGTCGGCCAACCGGTCCATGGGCTCGGTGGGGCTTCCGCCGGTGAAGGTGTAGTCCCAGCGGCTGGTGTGGAAGGCCTTTCCCTCGAACTTCTCGATCCCGCTGATGCCGGGCAATTTGGCCTTGTGCAGGATGCCCCCGGCCAACACCACGAAGCAGCCCGCCAGCCGGTCGCCCCTGCTGGTGGTGACCTGCCAGCGCCGCACCTCCTCGTCCCACTCGGCTCCGGTGACATCCGTTTGGAAGAGGGCATGAGGGTAGAGGTCAAACGTACGGGCCAGGAGCCTGGAGTACTCGAATATCTCCGTGGCGCTGGCGTAGCGCTCAGACGGCATGAATCCGGTCTCCTCGAGGAGCGGCAGGTACGTGTACGACTCCACGTCGCACATGCAGCCCGGATACCGGTTCCAGTACCAGGTACCGCCGAAGTCACCCGCCTTCTCGACGATCCGGAAGTCGGTGATCCCGTGTCTTCCCAGGTCGATGGCCGTGAGCATGCCGGCAAAACCACCGCCCACGATCACGACGGTGGTGTCCTCGACCACCGGGTCCCGGGCGAAGCCCGGCTCGACGAACGGGTCCCTGTCGAGGTCCCCGAATTCGTCCTTCAGTTCGCGCCACTGGGCCATCCCCTCGGGACGGAGTCGCTTCTGCTGCTCCTGGCGGTACCGCTGGCGCAGCTGGTCGATCGATGCATCCTCTGCGCTGTGCTCCCGCTCCATTGCCTCGCCCTTCCCGTGGACCGCACCTGCCGACTCGCTCGGTGCTGGGACGATCCTGACACGCTCCGCGGCTGTCCAATCGAAAATGAGCTATCGCGTCCACCTCTGTTCGCCGGGCGAGCCCCGACCCGACTCCGAGTTTCCCTCCGACCTTGCGCATCGCAGGCGCTATGGGCCGACCACCGCGTGTCAACTCCCGAGCTCTCGGGCGAGCACCGATGTCACGAATCCCGGCGGTCGCTCGCCGGCAATGAGCTCGACTGATCTCGTCCCGGGTCTCGCCGGCGGTGTCGAGTTCCGTGGCGGCCGCTATCACGCTCGTATAGGCGGCCCAGACGTCGGCGCTGGTGATCTCGTACCCGTAGCCCTCGATCAGCCAGCGCAAGGCGAGCATTCCCGCCGCACGGGCGAAGTCCGGTCGCGTGACGGCAAAGTCACGTGCGGCCCGGGTGAGCGTCCTCGGGTCGCACGGGCCGCTGCTTGCGAGGACCAGCGCCTCCTCGTAGAGCCCGGCGTCCTTGGCGGCCGCGAACCACTTGGCCTCCTTGCCGGGCGCAGCCCCCACCAGGTCCGCCAGGACCTCGCCGCGCCGGCTTGTCCGGGTACGTCCTCACGGTGGCGCGGAAGGTGGCGAGGTAGGTGCCGCACCGGTTCGCCCGCACGCCGTAGCGGCGGTAGGCCTCGTCGACGAGGCCCGACGAGAGCAGGATCTCCTCGCAGACCGCGTCCACGTCGTCGTTCTGGGTCCACGGTCCGCGACAGGCCTCGGCGTACCGGACCGCGTCGGCCTTCTTGCCCATGGCGACGAGTGCCTTCACCGCCCACCGCTTGTAGGCCCAGATGGCGTCGCAGTCGAGGAGGTCGACGATCTCCTCGTACCGCTCCGACCGGTACAGCGCGCTCAGACAGGCGGTGGTCCCGTGGAAGAAGCCATGGAGCGAAGGATCGGGGCTGAGTGCCCGACGCGTGGTCTCCGTCAGCCGGTCGGCCCATCCGGAGGCGACGTCCTTCGAGGCGCAGAGCTCGCCCCAGTGCTCCGTCAGGGACTCGATGTACGGCATCCGGTCGGCCTCGTGCGCAGCCCACAGGCGCTCGAGCCACCGCTCACGCGTCTTCGTGTCGACGTCGGCGTCCGAGATGATCGGGACCAGCTCGCCGATCGCGTTGTGGACGGCGGTGCCGAGCGCCCCCGAAGAGCTGTCGACCTGCTCGAGGCAAGGTGAGAGCCGTTCGAGGAGCAGCACCGCGCCTTCCGCGGCGAGGGTCTGATCGCTGCGTGCGACCTTTCTTGACCTCCCCCACCGATTCCTTGACGCGCCGGACGGCCAGTTGGGAGCTTCTCCATCCGAAGGCGCCCCGGCGGAGGCGTCCCCTGAAAATCCACCGGTGGCCGCCGGTGGCCCCCACCGCTCTCGTCGGTCCCATGCCGGGGATGGTAGGACCTCACCTCTGTCCGCCGCCCCGCCGGCGTGCCTCGGCGAAGCGGGCCAGCGCCTCGCGCCGCTCCACGGCGTGGTCGACCACCGGGTCGGGGCAGGGACCGGTGCCCGGCCCGCCACGCCCGTCGGCGGCGCCACCGGGCGCGGCCGGCCCACCCAGGTAGCGGCTGACGTAGGCGCCGGTCGGGTCGAAGCGCTCCTGCTGGCGCGACGGGTTGAGCACCCGGTGGAACGGGGCGGCGTCGGTGCCCGTGCCCGCCACCCACTGCCAGCCGTGCTGGTTCGACGCCAGGTCGCCGTCGACCAGGTGCCACATGAACCACCGGGCCCCGAGCCGCCAGTCGAGGTGGAGGTCCTTCACCAGAAAGCTGGCCGTCACCATCCGCACCCGGTTGTGCATCCAGCCCTCGGCCAGCAGCTGGCGCATGCCGGCATCGACCAGGGGGTAGCCGGTCGTCCCCGTGGCCCAGGCCGCGAACCGCCCCCGTGCCCGCTCGTCGGTGTCCCAGCGCAGCCGGGCCCCGAACTCCAGGAGCGGCCCGCGTGCCGAGTCGGGCCGGTGCCAGAGCACGTCGGCGTAGAACTCGCGCCAGGCCAGCTCCGTCCGCAGGCGGTCGGCCCCGGCCCCCGACCCGAGGAGCGCCAGCGCGGTGCGCGGGTGGAGGCAGCCGAAGCGCAGGTGGGGCGAGAGGCCCGAGGTCCCCGCCACCGCCGGGAGGTCGCGGTCACGGTCGTAGTCGGCCAGCGGACCGGCGACGAAGTGCCGGAGCCGGTCCCACGCCGCCTCGGGCCCGGCCTCGGGGAGCGCCGCCGCCGGGCCCAGGGGGAGGCCCTCCCACCAGTCGGGGAGGCCGTGGGATCCGGGTGTACCCGGTCCGGGCTCCAGGTCGCCGGCGCCCCGGTCGCTCTCGAGGTGCAGGTACCGCACGTCGGGGACGGGGGACTGGCCACCCCACCCGGTCGCCTCCCAGGCCCGCCGGTAGGCGGTGAACACCCTGAACGGCGTGCCCGCCGAGCTGCGCACCCGGCCCGGGGCGACCGCGTAGTTGGAGTCGACGGTCATCAGCCGGGACCCGCCGGCCGACAGGGCCCTGGCCACCGCCGCGTCGCGGGCGGCGCCGTAGGGACCGAAGTCGGCGGTGGCGGTGACCACGGTGGCCCCGACCTCGGCCGCCACCGCCGGGACGACGCGGGCCGGGTCGCCCCGGCGCACCACCAGGGCGCCGGCGAGCTCGGTGTCGAGTGCGGCCAGGGCCCCGGTCAGGAAGCGCCGCCGGTTCGGCCCGGCCGGGCCGAGGAGGGCGGGGTCGGCCACGAAGAGGGCGACGACACCGTCGGTCCCGGCCTCGGCGGCGGCCCGGAGGGCGGGCAGGTCATCGAGCCTCAGGTCCCGCCGGAACCACAGGACGGCGCGGGCCATCGATCAGGCGGCCGTGGTCGGTCCGACCGGGTCGGCCTCCCGGACCGGCGACACCGGTCCGGGCAGCCCCCGGTCCGGCCGACCCGAGGACCCGGCCGACCCGGCGTCGCAGCATGACCCGGAACACCACCTGGTGCACGGGCCACAGGGCCCACCAGTAGGCCAGGCCGAGGAGGCCCTTGGGTCGGAAGGCGGCCGCCTGCTCCACCCGGGGTGGCGCGTCGGTCACCCGCAGGCCGAGCCAGCCGTCCCCGCAGAACCACCCGACCGAGGCCAGCACCAGCTGGTCGGGGTCGGCCCGCACCACCTCCCACCAGTCGGCCGCCGCTCCCGGCGCGAGCCGGTCGGGACGCCGGGTGACGAGCCGCTCGCCGAAGAGCCGGCCGAGCGCAAGGCGCAGCGACCAGGCCCAGGCCACGCCGTACCAGGAGAGGTCCCCGCCCACCCGGGCCAGGTCGTCCCGCACCGACTCGAGGCGGTCGGGGTCCACCGGCGCCGCGCACCGGATGGCGTAGACGCCGGTGCCGAGCGTCCCGGAGCCGTCGAGCAGGCCGGCCGAGACCCGGTCGCCCTCGTCGCTGATGGCCCGGCGGACGGCCTCTCCGACCGGGAGGGGGGTGATGGCGAAGGCGGCGTACGTGTGCCCGGGGTCGTGGACCACCACCTCGTTGGTCAGGCTCTCGATGAGGGAGTGGCTGATCCGCCGGTCGACCGGGCTGACCAGGTCCACCCAGCGGGCCGAGAGCGAGGGCGTGACGAAGGGCACGGTGAAGATGCGCCGGGGCCGCAGCCCCCTGGCCTCGGCGTAGCTGCGCATCATGGTTCCGTAGTCGGTCACGTCGGGCGTGCCGATCTCGTAGACGCCGGGCGGGGCGGCGAGGGAGCCGGCCAGGTAGTCGAGCAGGTCGCACTCGGCCAGTGGCTGGAGCCGGGTGGTGATCCACCGCGGGCAGACCATGACCGGGAGGCGCTCGGTCAACGAGCGCAGCATCTCATAGGAGATGCTGCCGGCCCCGAGGATCACCGCGGCCCGCAGTTCGACCACCGGAACACCCGAGGCGGCCAGCACCGCGCCCACCTCCTGGCGGCTGCCCAGGTGGGCCGACAGGTCGCCCCGGCCCAGGCCCCCGAGATAGACGATCCGGCCCATGCCGGCGGCCGCTGCGGCTTCACCGAACGCCACCGCCAGCCGGCGGTCGCGTGCTTCGAACCCGGTCCCGCCGGCCATGGCGTGCACCAGGTAGTAGGCGGCGTCGGTCCCGGCCAGGGCGCCGGCGGTGGCCCCGGCGTCGGCCACGTCGACGGCCACGGCGGAGATCCGCCCTCCGGTGGGAAGGGTGCCCGGGTGCCGACCCAGGGCCACCACCTCATGGCCGGCCCCGGCCAACCGCTTCGCCAGCAGGCGGCCCACGTAGCCGCCCGCCCCGGCGATGGCGATCCGGCCCGCCGGAGCGGTCACCGCCCGGCTCCCGGCACCGGCGTCTCGGTCCCGGTGCGCTCCGCGCACCAGGCCAGGAGGCGCTCCGGGTCACCGGGCCCGCTCGGGTGGGTGACCGGGAAGCGGTGGTCTGACCGCAGGCGCCGGTCGTGGAAGAAGCCCGAGGTGACCGGTGTCGCCCCTGTCGCCCGTGCGGCCGACGTCGGCCCGCCGGCGGCGAGCCACACGGCGGTGTCCGCCCCTTCGGCGGGCGTGCGCAGCAGTGGACCCACGATGGAGCGGAACCCGGGCAGGCCCTCGGTCAGGCCCGGCGTGTCGACCCAGCCCGGGTGCATGGCGTAGCTGGCCACCCCGGCCGGGGCGAACCGGGCCGCCCAGGCGTCGGCCAGCACCAGCTGGGCCCGCTTGGCCCGGGCATAGGCGACGACCCCGTCGTACCCGTCGGGCCCGGCCCCGAGGGCACCGAGGTCGAAGCGCTGTGCGTACATGCCGCCCGAGCTCATGGTGACGATGGTGGTCGGGGCGCCGGCGGCGTCGTGAGGCCCGGGGGCCGGAGAGAAGAGGAGCGGGGCCAGGGCGGCGGTCAGCAGGTAGGGGCCGAGCACGTGGGTGGCGAGGGTGCGCTCCCAACCGTCGACGGTGGTCTGGTAGGTGCGGGTGAGCGCCCCGGCGTTGTGCACCAGGGCGTCGAGGCGCGCCGTCGTGTCGCCCAGGCGCCTCCCGAGTCCGGCCACGGCGGCCGGATCCGAGACGTCGACCAGGTGGAGGTGGGCCCGGCCCGGGCCGGCCCGCTCGACCGCGTCGAGGGCGTCCGCGCCCCGTCCGGCGTCGCGGCCCACCAGGTGCACCTGGGCACCGAGTCCGGCCAGGGCGGTGGCGGTGGCCAGGCCGATGCCCGAGGTGGCCCCGGTGACCAGGGCCACCCGACCGTCCATCGGGGGAGGCCCGCCCCACCCCTCCAACCGGCGGCGGATTCCGATGCCGAGGCGGCTGAAGCCCGGGGCCACCGTGGCCTCGGCCACCGCGTCGGCGGCCCGGGCCAGGGCGTGGCGGGCGGTGGACGCGTCCACGGTCACGCCGCCAGTGCGGCTCGCAGGCCGACGATGGCCCGGTCGCCGATGCGTCGGAACGGCAGGCCGAGCAGGGGGGTGAGCAGGGCGGCCACACCCTTGAGCCCCAGGGTGGCGACGTAGGTGAGCGTCGAGCCGCCCCCGGGGGCGGCGTCGACCTCGATCACGTCGGTGGAGCGGACCGTGGAGTTCTCCGCCGTGAGCACCACCCGGTGGGGCCGGTCGAACTCGACGATGCGGTACTCGAGCGGGACGGCCCGACCGAAGGTCCGGACCGTGAGCCGATAGGTGCGGCCCAGGGCGGGCGCCCCGGGTTCGGCCTCGGTGGCCCCGGTCACCCCGGGGTCCCATTCGGCCGCGTTGGAGAACCGGGCCATGTAGTCGAAGACCTCGGTCGGGGGCCGGGGGCTGGTGACGCGTGCACGGTAGGTGGCCATTGGGGTAGTTTAGTACTAAATACCGGACGCCGGTCGGCCGCCCGGGGAGGGGGGTTCGACGGCGCGGAGGAGAGACCATGCGCATCGCCATCATCGGGAGCGGGATATCGGGCCTGGCCACGGCCCACCTGCTCCGCGGACGCCATGACGTCGTCGTCTACGAGTCCGACGATCGCCCCGGCGGCCACTCGCACACCCACCGGGTCGAGCTGCCGGAGCTGACCTGTGACGTCGACACCGGGTTCCTCGTCTACAACGAGCGCACCTACCCCCTGTTCTGCCGACTCCTCGACGAGCTCGGGGTCGCCACCAGGCCCAGCGACATGAGCTTCAGCGTGGCCGACCAGCGCACCGGCCTCGAGTGGCGGGGGACGTCGGTCTCCACGGTCTTCGCCCGTCGGCGCAACCTGGCCCGGCCCGACTTCCTGCGCATGCTGGCCGACGTGGTGCGCTTCAACCGCCTGGCCCGGGGCCTCCTGGCCGACCCGCCGCCCGACGGCGTGACCCTGGAGGAGGTGCTGGCCCCGCACCGGTGGTCGGCCGGCTTCCGGGACTGGTATCTCGTCCCGCTGGGCTCGTCGATCTGGTCCGCCGACCCGTCCACGTTCACCCGGATCCCCGCCGCCACCTTCGCCCGCTTCTTCGAGCGCCACGGGCTGCTCAATCTGCGCGACCAACCGAAGTGGCGCACGGTCGTCGGCGGCTCGAAGCGCTACGTCGACGCCATCGTAGAACCGTTGCGCAACGAGGGCCGTCTCCGGACCGGGACCCCGGTGGACAAGATCCGCCGCGAGCCCGGTGGGGTCGAGGTCGTGAGCGGGGCCGGGGTGGAGATCTTCGATCACGTGGTGCTCGCCACCCACAGCGACCAGGCCCTCGGAGTCCTGTCCGACCCCGACCGGATGGAGCGCGAGACGCTGGGTGCCATGCGGTACCAGCCGAACCGGGCCACCCTGCACACCGACGTCAGCCTGCTGCCCACTGAGCGCCGGGCCTGGGCCAGCTGGAACTACCACCGCCTCGAGGCCGGGCGCGACCAGGCAACGCTGACCTACTACCTGAACCGCCTCCAGGGCATCGGCTCGGCCACACCGGTCCTGTGTACCCTCAACCGTGACGACGCCATCGATCCCGACAAGGTACTGGCCCGCATGCGCTACGACCACCCGGTCATCGACCCGGCTGCGGTGCGGGCCCAGGGCCACCGCCACCTGATCAACGGCACCCGGCGCACCTGGTTCGCCGGCGCCTACTGGGCCGATGGCTTCCACGAGGACGGGATGCGCAGCGCGGTGGAGACGTGCCGGGCCCTGGGGGTGACCTGGTGACCGTGGCGGGCGACCGCCACCGCACGCCACCGGCACCGGCGAGCCGACACCGGCCGCCTCATCGGTGCCCGGCGAGGCGACGGCTGCCCGGGGCGCCTGGCCCGGCCGGGACCCGAACGGCCTGCGCAGTTCGCTCTACGAGGGCGTGCTCGTCCACACCCGCTTCGGCCCGGGGCCGACACACTCCTTCCGCTACCGGGTGGCCATGCCGCTGCTCGACCTGGCCGAGGTCGGGGACGTCATGGGCCTGCACCCGGCCTGGTCGTCCCGCCGGCCCGCCCCGGTGCGGTTCCGGCGCGAGGACTTCCTGGGCGACCCGGCCACGTCCCTCGACGGGGCGGTACGGGACCTGGTGGGCGAGCGCACCGGCCGGCGCCCGGAGGGCCCGGTCGCCGTGCTGGCCAACCTGCGCACCTGGGGCTGGCTGTTCAACCCGGTCAGTCTGTACTTCTGCGCCGACCCCGGCGACCTAATGCCGGGGACGCGGGGCCGGTCAGCTCCCTGGTGGCCGACGTGGAGAACACGCCGTGGCACGATCGTCACGCCTATGTGGTCGGCCCGCCGGGGGTGCACCGCTTCGCCAAGGAGCTCCATGTGTCACCGTTTCTGCCCACGGGCCTCGACTACCGCGCTGCGCTATGCCGCCCCGGGGGAGCGGCTCACCGTCGGCCTCGACGCGCTCGTGGGCGACCGGCGCCTCTTCGGAGCCACCCTCTCGCTGCGGCGTCGGGCAATCGACCGCGCCGCACTCGGCCGCCTCCTGTGGAACTACCCGGCGATGACCCACCGGGTCACCGCCGGCATCTACGCGCAGGCCGCCCGCCTGTGGCTGAAGGGCGCTCCGTTCTTCCCCCACCCGGCCCGCCGGTCCGGGGCACGATCGTCGCCACCGGTGCCGGGATGACCGCGACACACCCGGAACGGACCCGGGGCCCCGGGGCGGTGAGCGACCGGCGCGATCCTCCGCCACGCGTCCGGGAGCGGCCGGTGGGCGACGGTCGGCCTGTCACGCCGGATCCTGCTGGCCGCCGGACGGCGGGCCGACGGCCCGGCGATCGAGGTCACCGAGGGGGGCGAGACGTTCCGGCTGGGCCGGGGCGAGCCCACGGCCCGGGTGACGGTGCACGACCGGCGCGCCTACGACGCCCTGCTGCGATCGGGATCGGTCGGTCTGGGGACGTCGTACGTGTCCGGCTGGTGGGACGCCGACGACCTCACCGCGCTCGTGCGGGCCCTGGCCCGACACACCCGCCCGCTGCGCGAGCGCCTGGACCGGCTGGGGCGGGCCTCGGGTGCGGTGCTCGACGTGCCGGCCCGCCGGGCCACTCCGGGCCGGGACGACGACAAGCGCAACATCGCCGACCACTACGACCTCTCCAACGACTTCTTCGCCCTCATGCTGGACGAGACCATGACCTACTCGTGCGCCCTGTTCGAGCGGCCCGGGGCGACGCTCGCCGAAGCGCAGGAGGCCAAGATCGACCGGCTCTGCCGGAAGCTCGAGCTGGTGCCCACCGACCACCTGGTCGAGATCGGCTCGGGCTGGGGTGGCCTGGCCGTCCACGCCGCCACCCGCTACGGCTGCCGGGTGACCACCACCACCATCTCGGAGGCCCAGCACCGTTACGTGGAGGAGCGGGTGGCCGCCGCCGGGCTGGCCGACCGCATCACCGTGCTCGGGCTGGACTGGCGGGACCTCACCGGCACGTTCGACAAGCTGGTGTCGGTCGAGATGGTCGAGGCGGTCGACTGGCGATCGCACGACCGGTTCCTGGCCACGTGCGCCGATCTGGTGGCCGAGGACGGATTGGCCGCCATCCAGGCCATCGTCATCGACGACCGCAGCTTCGCCCGGGCCAAGCGCCATCGGGACTTCGTGCGCCGCATGGTCTTCCCCGGCGGCTGCCTTCCCTCGGTGGCCTCGCTCACCGCCAGCGTCGACCGTGCGACCGACCTGCACGTCGTGGACCTCGAGGACATCGGCCGCCACTACCCGGAGACGCTGCGGCGCTGGGCGGCCAACCTGGACGGGCACGCCGACTCCCTGGCGGAACTCGGGGTGGGCGGGGACTTCCGCCGTCTCTGGGATCTCTACCTCGCCTACTGCGAGGCGTCGTTCCTCGAAGGCCACATCACCGACGTCCAGCTCGTCCTGGCCAGGTCCGGTCGCGCCGGTCGGCCGGCCGCACGGCCCGGCTGACCACCCGTCCGGGGTGCGCACTCAGCGGGCGGCGGCCAGTTCCTCGACCGCCCGGACCAGTTCGTCGCCCCGTCGGCCGGTGAACCGGTCGGCCCCGAGGCGGAGCGCCTGGTCGGCGTCGGCGATGGCGGCGCCCCCGAGCAGCACCGTGGTGCCGGGGAGGGTGGTGCGCAGGTGGGCGATGACCCGGCGGGCCGAGGTGGTCGAGGCCCGGGTGGTGCACGCCAGGGCGACGGCGAGCAGGTCGGGCACGTCCGCCAGCGTCTGGGCCAGGGCGTCGGCCGGGGTGTCCGCACCGAGCTCGATCACGTCGAACCCCGCCCAGCGCAACAGGTCCGCGGCGATGGCCACGGGGGCCGAGTGCTGCTCGTCCGGCGGGGTGGTGATGACCACGCAGGCGCGCTTGGGCCCCCGGCGGGCGAATCGGGCGCCGACACGCGAGATGAGCCGGACCGCCACCGCGCTGGCCCGGTGCTCGTCGGCCACGGTCAGCTCCCCGGCGTGCCAGCGGTCCCCGATGGACTCGAGGGCCGGGGCCACCAGTTGGAGGAGCGCCTCGGAAGGGGAGTGGTCAGAGGCCAGGGCGGCCTCCAGCACGCCCCAGGCACCGGGCTCGTCCCCGGCCAGCAGCCGGGCCTCGAGCCGGGTGCTGGTGGCGGCGGCTCCGGCGGCCGGGTCACGGGCGGCGCCGGGGACCGCCGCCTTCATCCGGGCCAGGTCGTCGGGGTCGACCTGCCACGTGCCCCCCACCCGGGTGGCGGGGAGCTTGCCGGTGCGGACGTAGCGGTAGACGGTCATGTAGTGCACGCCCAACCTGTCCGCCGCCTCGAGCAGCGTCAACGGCTTCTTCGGCATCGCTCTTTCGACTCCGACTCCGACTCCGACTCCGACTCCGATTCCGGGTCCGGGGAGGTCCGGGTCCGGGTCCGGGTCCGGGTCCGGGTCCGGGTCCGTTAATTTAGCAGTAAATTTCCCCAGGACATCGCCGTCGAGACCCCCTCGTCGAGGCGCGACCTCCACCTTCGGCCAGCGCCGGAACGGTGGATCTCCGTCAGGGGACCGGGATCCGCCACGGCCGAATTGCCAGGAGGACGGTGGTCCGACCCCTGCCCGTTGGCCACCATCCCTACGAGCCCGGGGGCACTCCTCTCATTCTGTAGTCGTGGTACCACGAACAGCGAACACACCAGACATAGCGAACCGGGCTGACAGAGCCAACGGAGCGAACGGAGCGCCGGGGTTGGCCGAGGCGTTCGCCCTGGCCGGGGTCTCGTCCCGCTGGATCGGGGAAGATGCATTCGAGATCGCCGGCACCCGGTTTGCCGTCGTGCAGACGCCGGTGGTGCGGGAGAACGACGCGCTGCTGCTCGCACATCGCTACGAGTCCGCCCCTGGGCAGCCGACGATCGTCGTCTCCGATCGGATCTCGAAAGCGGCCCGGACGGAACTGAGCCGAGTCGGACTGGCCTGGCTGGATCGTCGGGGACATCTCTGGATCCGGACCGAGGGCCTGTTCGTGAACGCGCAGCTACCCCTGACCGTCACGACGGGGTCCCGAAGGGTTGTCAGTGCGCTCAAGGGCACAGGCCTCGATGTTGCGATCGCGTTGCTCCTGGATCCGGACGAACCCCACGGCGTACAGGATCTGGCACGACGGATCGCTCGGTCCCCGGGTCGAGTGTCGGAGATCCTCTCCGAGCTCCGGGCCCAGGGTCTGGTCGGTACGGGCAACCGGGCCTTCGTACCCGAGCTGTTCTGGGCGGTCGCCGAGGAGTGGAGACCCCGTTGGAATCCGATGCCCGAGGCGCCTCCCCCCGAGCCGCCTGACCGGTTCCGACTGAGCGGAACCGAAGGTGCCGTCGCCCTCGGCGCCCCGCTCGCCACCGGCGGCCGCGGATCATGGCCCCGGCTGTACGTCGCGGACGGCACCGACCTCGCCACGGTGCTCGGTTCGTATGGATCCGGGTCCGGATGGACTGCGGCTGAGATCGCGGTGTGCCCGTCCCGGTTCGGATTCACGTTGGCGTCGCCCACCGCCAGGGGCGGCTTCGTGGTGGCGGACCGGCTCATCGTCGCCCTGGATCTCGCTCAGGACCGGGCCCGCGGTCGCGAGGCGCTCGAGAGCTGGACGCAGGAGAGGTCCCCCCGTGTCTGGTGAGCTCCGCCTGGCGAACCCGGGGGTGGCCGCGCTGGTGGCGACTCTCGACGCACTCGCCAGGGCGGCACCGACCTCGGAGTTCGCGGTGATCGGAGGTCTGGCGGTGCTCGCCCGCCTCGATGGGGCGCATCGGGTCACCTACGACCTCGATACCGTCGCCACCCAGCACGGGAACGCCCCGAGCGTGGTCGAGACGGGCGTCACCACCGATGGCGCCGACGGGTTCCTCCTCGGCACCAAGGTCGACTGCATCGCCGTCGGGGACATACCGGCGACCGAAATTCCGGTGGGCCACCTTCCCGACGCCGAGCCGGACCGGATCTTCGTACTGGCCCATCGTTGGGCGCTCGACATGGCGGAGGAACTGACGCTCGTCGTCGAGGAGAACGGCGCCGCCGTCTCACGGGTACGCTGCCGCTTCGCCAGCCCGGCGAGCCTCGTGGCCATGAAGCTCCAGTCGGCGCCGACGGCGCAGAGCGGCGAGGGCGGCGAAGGCCGGAGGGGACTACCTCGACCTCTTCCGTCTCTCGTCGCATCCGGCCATGACCGGACAGATCGCAACGGCTCTGAAGGATGCGCCACACGATCTGGGACCCTGGTGCCTCCGGGAGCTCCGGCGCTGCATGATCGACGACGCGGATCGGACGGTCGGCATCATCGTCAGTTCCGGTGTGGCGGAGTCGGCCGTACCCACCGTCGCCCAGATGCGGCGGACCGGAGAGACCCTCGTCGACCGGCTCGATGGGGGAGCCTCGGTCCGATCGGACCTTGCTCGGGGCCACCGCTCTGGCGTCACCGACGGGCGAAGGCAGAATACGACGGTGAGCATGGCGACGCGCTTCACCGAGATGTTCGGGTGCGCCCACCCGCTGCAACAGGCGGGCATGGGCGGGTTCACCACGCCCGGGCTCGCCATCGCCGTGGCCGGGGCCGGGGGATTGGGCATGCTGAGCGGCACGGTCGGTGCCGCGGCCCTGGCCGCACAGCTCGACTCGGTGCCCGCCGGCCTCCCGGTCGGCGTGAACTTCCTCGTCCCCTTCCTCGACCCGGCGGCCCTCGAGGACGCGGCGTCCCGGAGCCCCCTGGTCGAGTGCTTCTGGGGCGTACCGGACGCCGGGACCGTCGTGAGGGTCCACGCCGGGTCGGCCCGGTCCGGATGGCAGGTCGGCTCGGCCGACGAGGCCCGGGCGGCCCGTGACGCCGGGTGCGACCTGATCGTCGCCCAGGGGGTCGAGGCCGGCGGACACGTCCGGGGCACGGTCGGGCTGCTGGCCCTCATCGACGAGGTGCGGGCCGTCACCGACCTGCCGCTCGTGGCGGCCGGGGGCATCGGCTCGGGCCGGGCCGTGGCCGCGGCGCTGGTGGCCGGCGCCGACGCCGTGCGGATCGGTACCCGGTTCGTCGCCGCCTCGGAGTCCGTCGCCCACCCGACCTACATCGGGGCGCTGATCCGCTCCGGCGCGGACGACACGGTACTCACTACGGCCTTCGGGGACGGTTGGCCCGACGCGCCCCACCGGGTGCTCAGGTCGGCGGTCGCCGCCGGCGAGGCCCTCGGGCCGGCCCAGTCGTGGAGCCCGGAGTGGCCGTCGACCACCGCCACCGGTTCCATCGAGGCCCGGGCGCTCTATGCCGGACAGTCGGTCGGCTCGGTGCGGTCCCGGCAGCCGGCCGCCGAGATCGTGGCCGAACTGGTCACCGGGGCCGAGCACGTCCTCCGGGGCGGCCCCCCGGTGGGTCGGACCTGACCCCACAGGACGGTCGACCGCTAGGGCCGTTACCCCCGCGCCGATTCGGCAGCGTCGCACCGAGCGGGCAGTATTCGGTGGTGATCGTTCTCCACGCCGTGTGGCTGGCCCCGCTCGACCGGCTCGCCGTGTGGGCAGAGGACTCCGGCCGGCCCCGTACCACTCCGGTCCGCCGTGGGCGCCCGCCCCGGCACCCGCGCCCCAGGTCCCACCCCTTCGCGCTCGACGCCGACGGGATCCGCTCCGTGGTCGACGGGCTCGACGGGCGGGCGGCAGGCCTGGCCGACGCCCGCGAGGTGGACCTCTCGCTCCGGCTGCCCGACGCCGGCGGGGGGCCGGTCGCCTCCCCATGGCTCGAGGACGAGGCCGCTGAACCGGCCGCCGGGCCCGGACCCCCGTTGGACACCCTCCCGGACTGGAGCGCCTCGGGTTTGGTCCTCGACTGGCCCGATGCCTGGCAGGTCCTCTCGACTCCGGCGGCGGCGACCGGTGACCGGGTCCGGTCCCCGACCACCGACCCGGACGCCACGGCCCTGGCCGGCGACTTCCGGTTCGTGGCGCAGGCGGCGGCCATGGTCCTCGAGCTCACCACCCGGGGGCGCCTGCTCCCCGTCCTCGAGTCGACGGCCGACGGGTGGCGGGCCCGGTGGCGCCCGCTCATCGACGGCCGTGACCGAGGTCGGATCGAGGAGTTGTTGTGGTCGCTCCCCCTCTCGTTCCTCGCCGCCGGCCCCATCTCCCGGGGGCCGGACGCAACCCCACCCCATCCGCAGCCGGCAGCACCCGGCGAGGTGCTCCGTTCCCTCATGTGGGGCCTCACCGACTCGATGGCCCGGCGGTTCGCCGGCGAACGGCCGGCGACCCCGCGGAGACGCCCGACGAGGACATCCGGTCCGACCGGCGCCTGGCTGGACGCCCTGGTCTCGTCCGACGGGGTCGTGGAGGGGGACGGCGACGAGCTCCCGGCGCTCGCCGGCCGACTCCAGACCTGGCAGGCCACGGCCGCCACCTCCGCCGAACCGGTGCGGACCTGCTTTCGGATCGTCCCTCCCGACGAGACCGCCGAAGATCCCGCCGGGGACCTCGAGAGTGGGGCGCGGCGGGTGGGACGGCCGACGACGAAGGAGACCGGGCCCGAAGACGGGTGGCGGATCGAGTTCGCCCTGCAGGCCGTGGATGACCCGAGCCTGATCGTCCCCGCCGCCGCGGTGTGGGACGACGGGCCCGAGCTCACCGCCCTGGAGCGCCACGTGGCGCGCCCCGACGAGGTGCTCCTGCGCGGCTTGGGCCGTGCCGCCCGGCTCGTCCACTCGCTGGGCCCGGCACTTGCCGAGATGGCACCCTGCGGTCAGTCCACCGACGCCGCCGGTGTCCTGGCCTTCCTCAGGGACGGCGCCCCGGTTCTGGAGGAGGGTGGATTCGGGGTGCTGGCGCCGCCCTGGTGGCGTTCATCGAGGGCACGCCTGGGCCTCCGGCTCAAGGCCCGGACCAGCCCGAAGACCGCCGGCTCGACGGGCACCATCGGGCTCGAGGGCCTCTGCGACATCCGGTGGGAGGCGGTGCTCGGGGACGAGAAGCTCGGGCTGGCGGAACTGCGGGCGCTGGCCCGCCTCAAGCAACCACTGGTCCGGTTGCGCGGCCAGTGGGTGGAGCTCCACGAAGAGGACCTGGCCGCCGCCATCACCGCCGTCGGGAGGAGAGGTGCAGGCGCGGTGCAGTTGTCGGCCGGCCAGGTCCTGCGCACCGCCCTCGGGCTCGAGCCGGCGGCCGACGGCCTGCCGGTGGCCGCGGTCGAAGCGGACGGCTGGCTCGGGGACCTCCTCGCCGGCGCCGACGACCGGCGTCTGCGGCCGATCCCGACCCCCGACGGGTTCGACGGTGCCCTGCGTCCCTACCAGGAGCGGGGGGTCGGATGGCTGGCCTTCCTGGGCGACCTCGGTCTCGGGGCCTGCCTGGCCGACGACATGGGGCTGGGGAAGACGGCCCAGCTGCTCGCCCTGCTGCTCGAGGAGCGCGGTCCCGGGGGGAAGGCGCCGGTACGTCGAGGGCCGGCCGTCAAGGGAAGGGGGCGGGCGGCCGAGCCGGCGCTGGGCCCGACCCTCGTGCTGTGCCCGATGTCACTGGTCGGCAACTGGCAGCGCGAGGCCGCCCGGTTCGCCCCGAAGCTGTCCGTCTACGTCCATCACGGGCCGGACCGGCTGGCCGGCAGGGCCTTCACCCGCAAGGCCGTCGCGTCGGACCTGGTCCTGTCCACCTACGGACTGGCCGCCCGCGACCAGCAGCTGCTGGCGACGGTGGCGTGGCGGCGGATGGTGCTCGACGAGGCCCAGCAGGTCAAGAACAGCGCGGCCCGGACCACCCAGAGCGTCCGGGCGATCCCCGCCGAACGCAGGATCGCCATGACCGGCACCCCGGTCGAGAACCGCCTGTCCGAGCTGTGGTCGATCATGCAGTTCCTCAATCCGGGCATGCTCGGCTCGGAGAAGGCCTTCCGCGAGCGCTTCTCCCTCCCCATCGAGCGCGACGGCGACGACGAGGCCGCCGCCCGTCTCCGCCGGATCACCGGACCGTTTGTGCTCCGCCGCCTGAAGACCGACCGGTCGATCATCGCCGACCTGCCCGACAAGCTCGAGATGAAGGAGTTCTGCAACCTGACCCGCGAGCAGGCCAGCCTCTACCAGGCGGTGGTCGACGACATGCTGGCCCGCATCGACGAGGCCGAAGGCATCGAGCGTCGTGGGCTGGTCCTCGCCACGATGATGAAGCTGAAGCAGGTGTGCAACCACCCGGCTCAGTTCCTGGGCGACGGTTCGTCGGTCGCGGGTCGGTCGGGCAAGGTGTCGCGCCTGGTCGAGGTGCTCGAGGAGGCGGTGGCGGAAGGTGACCGTTCCCTCGTCTTCACCCAGTTCACCCAGATGGGGGACATGCTGGACCGGCACCTGCGCAGCCGGCTGGGCTGTGACGTCGCCTGGCTCCACGGCGGGGTGCCGAAGAAGAAGAGGGACGCCATGGTCGAGCGGTTCCAGGGCGCCGACGGCCCCCCGGTGTTCCTGCTGTCGCTCAAGGCCGGTGGCACGGGCCTCAACCTGACGGCGGCGACCAGCGTGGTGCACTTCGACCGGTGGTGGAACCCGGCGGTGGAGGACCAGGCCACCGACCGGGCGTTCCGGATCGGCCAGAAGCGCAACGTGCAGGTCCGGAAGTTCGTCTGCGGGGGGACCCTGGAGGAGCGGATCGACGCCATGATCGAGGCGAAGCGCGCCCTGGCCGACCGCATCGTCGGCTCCGGCGAGGGCTGGATCACCGAGCTGTCCACCGAGCAGCTCCGCCAGGTCGTCGCCCTGTCGGCCGACGCCGTGGGGGAGGACTGATGGCGCCCCGCCGCCCGCGCCCACGTCGTGCCGCCGCCAGCACCCGGCGCCCCGCGGAGGGGTGGTGGCCTCCGCCGTCCAAGCCGATCGCGGTCGAGGGCGGGCTGCAGGCCCGGAGCCGACGGGGGCGGATCGGGGACACCTGGTGGTCGCAGCGGTTCATCACCGTGCTCGAGGCCTTCGGCATCGGCTCCCGCCTCCAGCGCGGCAAGCGGTATGCCCGGACCGGCCAGGTGCTCGCCATGGAGGTCGCCCCCGGCCAGGTGAAGGCCTCGGTGCAGGGATCGCGGTCCAAGCCCTACCGGATCTTCATCGAGACGGAGGTGCTCACCGCTCCGGAGTGGGACGCCATCGAGTCGGTCATGGCGTCGAGCGCGGTCTTCGCCGCCCGGCTGCTGGCCGGCGAGATGCCCGAGGAGATCGAGGATGCCTTCGCCGACTCGTCGACGTCACTGTTCCCGGCGTCGGCCCACGAGTTGGACTCGGCATGCTCATGTCCCGATTCGGAGAACCCGTGCAAGCACATCGCCGCGGTCTACTACCTCCTGGCCGAGGCGTTCGACGCCGACCCGTTCCTGATCTTCGCCTGGCGTGGCCGGACGAAGGAGGAGCTGCTCACCAGCTTGCGGGCCCGTCGGCACGGGTCGGTGCCGGACAACGGCCCCGAATCGCCTGGCCCGCCCGACGAGGCCGCCACCGAGCCGTTCGGCTGGCCGTCGGCCGATCCCGAGCACAGAGACGTGGGGCAGCCGGCCCCTGCTCTGTCCCTCTGGGGGGTGGACACCGACCTGGCCGGCTTCGAGACCCGTCCCCGCCTGGCCGTCGCCCCCGATCTGGTGCTGCGCCAGCTCGACCCGGCACCGCTCGGCGCCGATGGGGCCCGGATGGCCGAGGAGCTCCGTGCGTTCTACGAGGCGATCACCGCCGGCGCATCGACCCTGGCGCTCGACGAGGAGCCCGAGTAGCGGTGGTCAGCGGTCGGTGTCGAACGGCGCGTCGCGCTCGCGGACGGCCTGCCTGAGGCCGACCTCACCGGCACGGGCGGTGAAGGCCCGGGCGTCAGGCGAACGGTGGGCCACGGCGTCGTTGAGGGCGGCGAAGCGCTGGAGCCGGGAGCGGCCCATCAGCTCGACCCCCTCGTTGACCACCCGCTTGTTGGCCGTGAGCATGTCCCGGCCGACCAGGGCGATGCGGGTGGCCAGGGCCAGTACGTAGTCGTCGAGCCCCGACGCCGGGACGGCGGCCTGCACCAGCCCGATGGCGGCGGCCTCGGAACCGCTCACGGTGTCGCCGGTGAACAACAGGCGCTTGGTCCACTGGGGACCGAGGTGGTAGAGCCACATGTTGGTGGGGGGCACGCCCATGGACCGCACCGGGGGGAACCCGATCCGGGCGTCGTCGGCGGCCACCACGATGTCGCAGTGCAGGGCCAGGTCGGTGCCGCCGGCCAGGCAGTTCCCGTGCACCTGGGCCACCACCGGGATGGCGCAGTCCCACACCTTGGCCCAGCCCGCGGCCACCTCGACCATGGCCGCCACGTCCCCCTCGATGCCGCCCGGCGCGGCCACCTCCCCGGGCTCGGCGTCGTCGGCCAGGATGTCGTCGGGGAGGATCCCGTAGCCCGAGGAGAACGAGCGGCCGGACCCGCGGATGACCACCGCCCGCACGCCCGGATCGCTCCCGGCGCGGACCACGGCGTCGAGCAGCTCGTTGATGCAGCGCGGGGTGAGCGGGTTGTGCTGGGCCGGACGGTTGAGGGTCAGACGGGCCACCGCCCCGATCCGCTCGGTGAGGACGGCGGGCTCGCCGGTGGTGGTCATCGGGTGGCCTCCGGCGGCAGCGGGGACTCGACCATGGCGGTCATCTCGAGCTCGGACTTCATCACCTTGCCCGCCTCGTTGCGGGGCAGCCCGCCCACGATGCGCAGTTGCCGTGGCACCTTGTAGTCGGCGAGTCGCTCGAGGAGGTGGGCCCGCAGGTCGGCGGCCGATGTGTCCGAGCCGTCCTGCACCACCACCCAGGCTCCCACATCCTCGCCGAGGACGTCGTGGGGGATGCCGGCGGCCACTGCGTCGACCACCGCCGGATGGGAGAGCAGCGCCTCTTCGATCTCGCCGGGCGCGATGTTGTGCCCACCCCGGATGATGAGGTCCCGGGTCCGCCCGGTGATCCAGAGGAACCCGTCCCCGTCGAGGCGGCCGAGGTCCCCGCTGTGCAGCCATCCCTCCCGCCAGGTCCGACCCGTCTCCGCCGGCGCCCCGTAGTACTCCCGCGGCGGCGCCGTCCCCCGCACGGTGATTTCGCCCACGGTCCCCGGTGGCACCGCCTCACCCCTGTCGTCGACGACCCGGACCTCGACCCCGTCGAGCGGGAGGCCGACCGAGCCGAGGTGGCGGCCGCGGTCGCCGGCGGGCGAGCGGGTCACGGCCCCGAACTCGGCCAGCCCGTAGCCCACCAGGATGTCGGCCCCGGGCAGCCGGTCGGCGAGGCGCCGAAGCGTCGCCCGGGCCACGGGGGCTCCGCCGATGGTGAGGGCGGCCAGACCCGAGAGGTCCGCCTCGGCGAAGCGGGGGTGGGCCACGATCAGCTGGGCCATGGCCGGCACCACGAAGGACACCAGCGGACGGCGCTCCTCGACCAGCGAGATCCACCGGCCGGCGTCGAAGCGGGGCTGGTACCACCCGCTCATGCCGCCGCGCATCGGACCGTAGACGAGCAGGGCGCCGCTGGTCGTCGAGAACGGGGAGGAGGTCATGAATCCCGCCCCGTTCCAGTCGGCCCGGTGACCGGACGGGCGGTCGGGCTCGTGGCGGACGACGACGGCCTTGGGTGCACCGGTCGTGCCCGACGTGTACATGAGGTCGACCGGCCCGCCTCCGCCCGGGGGAGGGGCGAGGGGCGATGCATCGGGGTGGAGGAGCGCCGACCAGGACGCCGGCTCCTCCTCCTCCACCATCGGTGGTGGCCACGGTCCGGACGCCGCCGGCCCTCCCTGCCAGGTCGGCCCAAGGGGTGCCGGAGGGGGACCCGGTGCCGGCGAGGACGGCCGTCGGCCCGCAGTGGTCGAGGATGGCCCGGAGCTCCGGCGACGGCCAACCGGGTGTTGACCGGCACGGCGACGGCCCCGGCGGTGTGCACGGCGGCGTAGGAGACGAGCCAGGGGAAGGGCTCGTCGGGACCGACGGCGATGAGGACCCGTTCCCCGGGTCGGAGGCCCTGCTCGCCCAGCCCCCGGGCCAGCCGGTTCGACTGGGCCTCCCAGGCGCCGAAGCTCAGTTCGGACCCGTCGGCCAGGTTGCGCCAGGCGGTCGCGTCGGGGTGGCGCGCCGCCATGGCGGCGATTCCGTCGGGGTCGAATCCCGGCACCGCCCTCTCCTTCCTCCCGCCCTCCGCTGCTCCGCCCGGAGCCTGACCGGAGGGGCCCGCCGACGCGGGCGCGCCCCCTCGGTCAGTAGGGCTCGCATCCCTCGAGGATGCGGCGGGGGTTGTCGACCATCATGGTCGAGATGTCCTCCTCGCTGATCCCCGAGCGCCGCATGGCGGGGAGGACGTCGTCGGGGATGTGGGTCCAGCGCCAGTCCTCCCACCCGGAGGCCAGGGACGGGGGGAACCAGTCGACGTGGCACATCGCATCGTGGGAGAGCACGATCCGGTCGGCGTGCCCCCGTTGGCACAGCCGCCTGACCGACTCGATGCGCTCGGCCATGGAGAAGGTGCCGATGCCGAAATGGTCGAAGCCGACATAGGAGCCGGCGGCGATGATCGCCTCGTGGTACTCGGCGTCGAGGGTCCCTCCCGAGTGGCCGATCACCACCTGGCCGAGGTCGACGCCCTCGTCGGCCAGGATCCGCTGCTGCTCGGTCCCCCACGGCTGGGGAGGGGTGGGGGTGTGGGTGGTGATCGGGGTGCCGGTCCGGCGGTGGGCCCGGGCGACCGCCCGCAGGACCCGCTCCACCCCCGGGGTGATGCCGGGGCGGTCGGTGGCGCACTTGAGGATGCCGGCCCGGACCCCGGTGTCGCCGATCCCCTCGCGGATCTCCCGGACGAACAGTTCGGTCATGGGCTCGGGGCCTCCGAGGATGGTGCCCGGGCCGCGGAAGTGGAAGTACATGGGTACGTCGTTGTACGTGTACACACCGGTGGCGGCGACGATGTGGATGTCGGGCACCCGTTCGGCCACCGCCACGATGCGCGGGATGAACCGGCCGAGGCCGATGACGGTGAGGTCGACGATGGTGTCGATACCGTGGTCCTTCAGCTCCTGCAGCCGTTGGACGGCGATGTCCCGGGCCGCATCCTCGTCCCATTCCTCCGATGTCTTCTCGATTTCGGGACTGAGGACGAAGACGTGCTCGTGCATCAGGGTCGAACCGAGCCTCCTGCCGTCGACCGGTCCGCGCACGGTGCTCACCGGAGCCATGTCCACCCCTTTCTGCGCCACCCGGTGTGCACCTTCGGCCGGGCCCGGGCGCCCGGCATCGTACCGCCGAGCCGCGTCCGACGGCATGGGCACGGACAGGTCGTGTGCCCCGCAGTGTGCCGTGCCCCCACGCGTCAACTGTTCGGGCCCCCAGGCCTCGATCGACAAGCGCGACGGGCGGGAGGGCGTCCTACACTCCATCGGTGATCGGATCCCCTCCTGAAGACAGCTCTGAAGAGACTCTGGATTCCGAGAGGCGCCCGGCCTGGGAGGTGCCGGAGACCGCAGCGGTCGTGGTCCTGGTGGCCGTTGGAGTTCTCGTGCTCGGGGGACTTGTCACCGGGATCGTGGCGGGTACCGCCTCATACGGTTCGCTCTCACCGGTTCACCTGGCCACGGGAACGGCCATTGCCTTTGGTGCTCAATGGGCGGGACCACTCCTGGCGTTCGTCCTGCTCGGCGTGATCGGCCTGTGCTGGTGGCAGTCCGCGGCCTGGGCTGACGCGTGCGAGCCCGACGATGAACAGGATCGGGTCATGGAGGTAACCGGCCACATTCGCCGGGCAGGTCAAATCAGCCGTTGGACCCAGGGTGCACTTCTGCTCACCTGCGCGGGAGCAATCGCCCTGGTGGTCGGAACCGTGCTGCAGACCACGGGAGCCGGAGGCACCACCGGCTCACTGGATTGGGCCCGCAACGTCAGCCAGGTAGCGAGCCTCGTTGCCGTCCTGATCGTCGCCGGCGCCGGTTCGTGGATTGCCCGGCAGATCGACAACGGTGATGCTTCTTCCGGGTGAGTCGGCTCCGGGCCGGCTGACAACGAGCAGCGTGACCCCGATGGGCTGATGGTGCCCTCGACCACTCCGTATTCACCGAGGGATCCACCTTGGGACACGTCGTCATGTACACACCCGGCCGGTAGGGCGTCGTGGGGGGTCCGACCGAGCGGGGGCGGCCGTCCTGCGCCATGATGCGGACGTGCGCCAACATCGCTACTCCTTCGAGATGCCGCACTCGGCCCCGAGGATCTGGGCGATCTTCCAGGACTACGACCGATGGACCGACTACGCGCCGATGGTCCGCCGGGTCGACGTGCTCTATCCGGGGGACCCCGACCACAACGGCCGTCTCCGCCGGGTCATCTACAAGCTGCCCTTCGGGCGTGAGGGCTCGGCGCTCGAGCTGGTCACCGACGTCGAGCCCGCGAGGGGCTACACCTACACGATGATCTCCTCGGGGCCCGGCAACGACCAGACCGGACACGTCCGGCTCGAGCCCCTCGCCGCCAACCGCACCCTTCTCCACTTCGACGAGACCTACAACCTGACCTCGTGGCCGTGGCGCTGGTTCGAAGGCCCCATCTACCGGTTCATCAACAAGAACAACGAGGACAGCATGCGCCGCGCCTCACAGTGGCTGAGCGATCATCCCGAGTACCGGGCCGATCTGGTCGACTCCTGAAACGGCACCGGGACCGGTCGGATGTCCGGAAGGTGAGCTGATGGACCGACGGGTGCACTTCGCGCGGGATCTGGCCGAGTCGCTCCGGGTTGCTCCCGGCCGACCGTTCGCACTGCGGGACTCCCACCCGGGACACACCGGCGACCTGGTGACCAGGGACGAGGCCGCCGAGCTCCAGCGCGAGGGCCTGGTCCTCCTGGCCGACTACCAGGCCCGACTGTCGGCCCAGAACACCACCGGGGTGCTGCTCCTCCTCCAGGGCACCGACGGGGCCGGCAAGGACGGCACCATCAAGCACGTCATGAGCGGCGTCAACCCCCAGGGCGTGCAGGTCCGGAGTTTCAAGCAACCCTCGACCATCGAGCTCGAGCACGACTTCCTCTGGCGCCACCAGCTGGCCCTTCCCGGCCGGGGCACCATCGGCATCTTCAACCGCTCCCACTACGAGGAGGTCCTGGCGGTGCGGGTCCATCCCCAACTGCTGGCCGCCGAGAGGCTCCCCGCCGCCGCCCCTACGGACGACCAGTGGACGCGGCGATTCCGGGAGATCAATGCATGGGAGCGCCATCTGGTCGACAACGGCACCCGGGTGGTGAAGGTCTTCCTCAACATCTCCCGCGGCGAACAGGCCAAGCGGTTCCTCGAGCGGATCGACAACCCGGACAAGAACTGGAAGTTCTCGGTCTCCGACATCCGGGAGCGCCGGCACTGGGACGAGTACCAGGTGGCGGTCGAGGACATGCTCAACCGGACCAGCACGAAGTGGGCGCCCTGGTACGTGGTTCCCGCCGACCACAAGTGGTTCGGCCGCCTGGCCACCGCCGCGGTGCTCATCGCCGCCCTGGCGGAGATCGACCCCCGGTTCCCCCGGGCGTCGCCCGAGGCCCGCTCGGAGATGGCGGAGGCCAGAGCCGGCCTGGTGGCGGAGATGGAAGGCACCCTGCCGGGTTGAGCCCGACTACCCGCTCCGGTCCCCGTGGCCGTCGGTGGCCGGCGCGCCCCGGGCCGCGACCACCCGCTCGAGCCCCCGGCGCCAATCGACCCGGCACGGCCCGGTCAGCCCCAGCCGCCGGGTGGGGTCCGAGACCATGCCCCGGTGGGAGCCGGGGGACTCGACCACCTCCACCCGCGCCGGGAGGCCGGTGAGCCCGCCCAGGTAGGCGGCCCACTCCTGGATGGTGACCACCTCGTCGCCGCCCCAGTTCACGATGGTGGCCGGCACGCCGGCTGCGGCCAACAGCGGTTCGAGCTGCCGGTTGATGTCGTCCTGGAAGATGGGGGTGTAGGGGCAGGGGTCGAAGCGCGCCGCGATCGGGAGGCCGGCCAGCACGGCCTCCAGGTTGAGGGTGGGGAGGCCCCCGTTCGGACCGTAGGAGGCGTTCATCCGGGTGATCACGGTGGGCAGGCCGAGGGATCGGGCCTGGTGGCGGGCCACCGCCTCCTGGGCGATCTTGGACACGGCGTAGGTCGGGGACCACGGGCTGGTGCCCCCGCCCACCGGGTCCCCTTCGACGAAGGCGTGCCTCGGGTCCTCATGGGGCCGGTAGACGGACGAGGTGGACATGACCAGCGCGGCCTTGGCCCGGCCACAGTGCTGCATGAGCAGACCGGTGCCCTCGGCGTTTACGGTCATGGCGTAGTCGTAGTCGGTCCCCGGTCCCTGGTAGGCGGCGAGGTGGACCAGGTAGGTGAAGTCGGTGGGCAGCCCTGCGAAGTCGCCCCGCCCGATGTCACACGAGCGGGTGGTCACGCCGAGGGCGTCGACCCGGTCGCGGGAGGCGGGGTCGCCGAAACGGGCGATGCCCCACACCTCGTTCTCCCGGCTCAGGTACTCGGCCATGGGGAGGGCGATCTGCCCGGCCGGGCCGGTGAGGAGGATCTTCTCGTCACGGAGCATCGGTGCCCTGTATAGCCAGTCACGGTCTCCGGGAGGAAACGGCCCGCCACCGTTCCACCGCCCCCCACCGCCTCCTTCGTCCCCGCCCCCCGCCGGCCTCCTCGTCCCCCCGCCGGCCCCGACCCGGGGCGGGGGGGGGTTGACGGGGCTAACGCTGTTAGCTATTCTGGACGAACAACGTTAGCCACCGGCGAGGAGGAAGAGGATGTCGGAAGGTCGCAGTGAGAACGGGCAGCAGAACGGTCAGCAGAACGGGCAGCAGAACGAGATGGAGGGCGGGGTGCGGGACGGGGTGGCCGGCACCGGCGTCCACTACCGGCAGCCGGGCTGGTTCACCCGGAACGTGGCCAACCGGGCCGTGGCCGGCCTGACCCGGGCCGGGCTCAGCATCTGGGGCAGCCGCGTCCTCGAGGTCCGCGGCCGGTCCTCGGGCAGGGTGCAGCGCGTCCCGGTGAACGTGCTGGAGCTCGACGGGAACCGGTACCTGGTCTCGGCCCGGGGCGAGGGCCAGTGGGTGCGCAACGTCCGTGCCGCCGCCGGGCATCTCGTCCTCCAGCTCGGCCGGAGGCGGACGAGGTGGGTCGCCACCGAGATCGGGGGTGCGGAGAAGACCGCCGTGCTCCGGGGCTACCTGCGCCGGTGGAAGGCCGAGGTCGGGACCTTCTTCGACGGGGTCGACGCGGATTCGTCCGACGGGGAGATCGAAGCCGTCGCCGCCCGGCACCCGGTGTTCGTGCTCCGGGCCGCACCGTGACGGCGGCCGCCCCGGGGGTCGGCGCCACCCTGCGACCGGAGGCCCGGCCACGCTCGGCCCGGGTGACGGAGCTGGTGCGGGCGGCCCTCGACCTGCTCGAGTCGGAGGGGCCCGGAGCCCTGACCATGCGGAACCTGGCCGACGCGGTGGGCATCCGGGCCCCGTCCATCTACAAGCACTTCGACGGCAAGTCGGCCCTGGAGGCGGCGCTGGTGGAGGACGGCCTCTTCGGGATGGGCGACGCCCTGCACGCCGCTCTGGCCGGCGCTTTGGCCGACCCCGGCCCGGCCGGCCCGGTCGGCCCGCTGCTGGATGCCTACCGGTCGGAGGCCTCCCTCCACCCCAACCTCTACCGGCTCACCACGTCGTCGGCCTTTCCGCGGGCCGATCTGCCCGAAGGCCTGGAGGAGTGGGCGGGGGAGCCGTTCTTCCTGGTCACCGGCGAGCCGCACCGGTCCCAGGCGCTCTGGGCGTTCGCGCACGGCACCATGATCCTCGAGCTCGACGACCGATTCCCCGACGGCTCGGACCTCGACCTCACCTGGCTGGCCGGTGCGGTGGCCTTCGGCGGGGAAGGGGGACGGCATCGGGCGTCCCCCTGACCCCGGGGCGGTCGGGCTGAGATCCACGGGGGCGGCGGACCGCCGCCCGGATTCGGAGCCGCCCCCGAGGTGTCACAATTGCAGCCGTCGGTCGGAGCGAGAGCGATGAGGCGCGGCATGCATGCGAAGAACGCCGGGCGATGGCAGGTGACCGGATGATCGCCACCACCGTCCACAGTGGGAACGTCGTGCTGGTCGTGGCCGTCTTCTTCGCCAGTGCGGTGGAGATGGTCGAGGCGCTGACCATCGTGTTGGCCGTCGGCGTCACCCGGGGATGGAAGTCGGCCATCGAAGGGGTGGCGGCGGCGCTGGCCGTGCTGGCCGCGCTGGTGGTCGTCCTCGGCCCGGCGTTGGTGCACTACGTCCCCCTCTCCGTCCTCCGACTGGTGGTCGGCGGCCTGCTGCTCGTGTTCGGGCTGCAGTGGCTGCGCAAGGCGGTGCTGCGCGCCGCCGGCCTGAAGGAGAAGCACGACGAGGATGCCATCTTCGCCAGGCAGGTCGAGGAGCTCGCCGGTCCGGCCGGCACCCCGGCTCGCGACGCCACCGCCTTCACCGTCGCCTTCAAGGGGGTGTTCCTCGAGGGGCTCGAGGTGGTGGTCGTCGTCATCACCCTGGGCACGACCTCGAACAACCTGGGGTTGGCCGCGGCCGCGGCCGCGGCCGCGGTGCTGGTCGTGGCGGTGGTCGGACTCATCGTCGCCCGCCAGCTCTCGTCGGTCCCGGAGAACGCCATGAAGATGGCGGTCGGCCTGATGTTGGTGAGCTTCGGCACGTTCTGGTCGGGGCAGGGGGTCGGGGTGCGCTGGCCCGGGTCCGACCTCGCCATTCCCGGGCTGGTGGCCGTCTACGGCGCCGTGGCGTGGCTGCTGGTGAGGGCGGTCCGGCCCGCGGCGGAGCGGGAGCCGCAGACACCGAGGACACCGGGGGCACCGGGGATACCGGCGCCGGTCGCCGAGGCCGACCGTGGGTGAGGCATCCGGTCCGGGCGGCTCCGGCTCCGCGGTCGGCCGGGCGCTGGCCGCCTTCGGGCGGTTCTGGTGGGAGTTCCTGATCGGCGACACCCCGGAACTGTTCGTGGGGTCGGTGGCGATCGTGGGGGCGGTGGCCCTCCTCTGCCTCGACCACTCCGCCCGGACCTGGGCCGGGTTGGTCATGGTGCTGTCGGTCGTCGCCCTGCTGGTGGCGTCGGTCTGGAGGGCCTCCCGGAAGGCCTCCCGGAAGGCGGCCCGAGGGGCCGACTGAGCGGAATGGCTCCGGCCGGCGACCACCTCGGGACCGGGGCAGCCGCCCGGCGGAGGGGTCCACCGCCCGGTCCCGCGCCCCCCGACCGGGGGGCGGACACGGGGACCGAATTGGATCGATCCACCCTGTCCTGCAATTATGTGGTCCCGGAGGCGACCAGGTGACGGAAGCCGCGGCCTGTGCAAGTCTGAGGCGGTACGGGTCCGGGGCGGGCAGGGCAGTCGTGAGCTCGGAATCGCGGGTCGCATGCAAGTGAGGGGGTGCTCCGATCTCGAAACAATCCAAGAGCCAGATGCCCGAAGACGAACTGTTCTGGCGGTGGGTCATGGGCATCTCGGCCGCGGTGGTCGTCGTCGCCCTACTCGCCGTGGTCTTCGTGGGCGGTGCCGGACGCAAGGTCCTCTCCACGGTCGGGGTGATCGCCCCACCGGGAGGCACTCCCCCCCCGACTCCTCCGGCCGTATCCCAGAAGTCCCAGTCGCCCCTGGCCGGAGCCGGCCCGGTGCTCGCCACCAAGCCGCTGAAGAATCCGTTCGCACTCCCGTTCGTCCAACCCATCACGGCGAGCCCCACTTCGCCGGGGGCGGTCTCCGTGCCGGCCTTCCCGGTCTTCGGGTCACCGGCACCGACGACGGCCGGCGCGCCGACGACCATCGCCACGAATCCCCCGTTGCCCCCCACGGTCACCACGACGCCCAAGCCACCCCCCACCACGACCACCACGAAGCCCAAGCCACCCCCCACCACGACCACCACGAAGCCCAAGCCACCCCCCACCACGACCACCACGACCACCGTGCCGCCCACCACGACCACGACCACCGACCACGACCACGACAACGACCACCACCACGACACCACCACGACGTCCACGCTGCCGACGACGACGACCACCTGACCGGCCGCCCCGACCGTCGAGGCGGCCGTCTGCGGTCACCGCGCTCCTGACGGTGCGCCGGCGGGCACCGGCCTCACCGGGCATTCCGGAGGCCCGACGACGACGCCGGCGGCGTGCCGCATGGCTCCGGTCGTGCGATCATGGCCCGACCGATCCGTCCCAGCCGACGGGCGTGCACGCGGGCCCGGTCGGCGGCTGACCCGGACCGGGAAGGAGCAGCGGTGACCGCCGAGGGCAACAAGGAGAGGGTCCGGGCCTTCTGGGACGCGCTCTACGAGCGGGACTGGGACCGGATCGCCACGTTCTTCGGGGAGGACAGCGAGTACACCGACGTCCCCTCTCCGGCCGACGACGTCGCCCGGGGCCCCGATCTCATCGTGGCCCGCCTGCGCCTCGGGCTCGAGCGGATCGCCGGCTACGAGCACGACCTCCGCCTGATGGTGGCCGAGGGGGACACGGTGGTGACCGAGCACTCGGAGACCTGGCACTGGCACACCGGCGAGCAGGTCACCCTCCCGTTCGTGTCCGTCCACGAGCTCCGCGACGGCGTCATCGTCCGGTGGTGGGACTACTGGGACCTGCAGACGCTCATGAACGCGGCCCCCGAGTGGTGGATCGGGCACATCGCCCAGGGGTACACCTGAAGCTCAGCCCTGACGGCTCCGCCCTGACCGCTCCGCCCTGAGCGCCGTCGTCAGATCACCACGACCGACCGCAGCACCTCGCCCCGCTCCATCCGGTGGAACGCCTCTTCCACGTCGTCGAGGGAGATCGTCTCGGTCACGAACCGGTCGAGGTCCAACCGCCCCTGCAGATAGAGGTCGACCAGCAGCGGGAAGTCCCGCGACGGGAGGCAGTCCCCGTACCAGCTGGGCCGCAGTTGGCCGCCCCGGCCGAAGAAGTCGATCATCGGGAGGTCGATCCGCATCTCGGGGGTGGGGACGCCCACCTGCACGAGGGTCCCGGCCAGGTCCCGGGAGTAGAAGGCCTGCGCCATGACCTCGGGGTGCCCGACGGCCTCGATGCAGACGTCGGCCCCGTTGCCGCCGGTCAGGGCCCGGACGGCCTCGACCACCCCCCCGTCGGAGGCGTCGACGACGTCGGTGGCGCCGAACTCCCGGGCCAGGTCGAGCTTGCCCGGATCGAGGTCCACCGCGATCACCTTCGACGCCCCGACCAGTCGGGCGCCCGCGATGGCCGCACAGCCGACCCCCCCACAGCCGAACACCGCCACCGTGTCCCCCGGTCCGACCTCGCCGGTGAGCATGGCCGAGCCGAGGCCGGCCATGACGCCGCAACCGAGCAGGCCGACCGCCTCGGGGCGGGCGGAGGGGTCCACCTTGGTGCACTGGCCGTCCGCCACCAGGGTCTTCTCGGCGAAGGCGCCGATGCCCAGAGCCGGGGACAGCGGCGTCCCGTCGGTGAGGGTCATCTTCTGGGTCGCGTTGTGGGTGTCGAAGCAGTGCCACGGCCGCCCCCGCCGGCACGACCGGCACGCTCCGCACACCGCGCGCCAGTTGAGGACGACGAAGTCTCCGGGCGCCACCGACGCCACGCCGGGCCCGACCGCCTCGACGATGCCGGCGGCCTCGTGGCCGAGGAGGAAGGGGAAATCGTCGTTGATGCCGCCCTCCCGGTAGTGCAGGTCGGTGTGGCAGACGCCGCAGGCCTGGACGCCCACCACCGCCTCCCCCGGGCCCGGGTCGGGCACGACGATGGTGGCCAACGAGACCGGCTCCCCCTTCGCCGCCGCCACCACGCCGCGTACCTCAGATGCCATGTCCCACTCCTCGTCGGGTCGGGCCACAGTGTGCCATGTCGACCGCCGATCCCTGCCGGTAGCGGAGTCAGGACATGGTGGCGAGGATCTCCCCGATCATCTCCACGGTGGTGTCGGGATGGAGGAGGGCCAGGCGGCACACCGGCTCGTCCTCCCAGGTGGTGGGCATGACGAACCCGACCTGGTCCTCGAGCAGCCGGGCCGACCACTTCTCGTAGTCGTCCCGGTCCCAGCCGTTGCGACGGAACAGGACCACCGACAGCTCGGGCCGGCGCACCAGGTCCAGGTGGGGCAGCGCCTCGATCAGGTCGGCGGTCCGGCGGGTCACGGCCAGCACCGTCTCGACCGCCTCGCGGTAGGCATCGGTGCCGTTGACGGCCAGGGAGAACCACAGGGGCAGTCCCCGGGCCCGCCTGGTCAGGTGGTAGGCGTAGTCGCTGGGGTTCCACTCCTCGGGGGCGTCGCGGTGGAGCACGTCGAGATACGGACGCGTCCTGGGTGTGGACGGCCTTGGCCAGGTTGGGCTCCCGGTAGACGAGGGCGGCGCAGTCGAAGGGGGCGAAGAGCCACTTGTGGGGGTCGACCACCAGGGAGTCGACCATCTCGATGCCGTCGAAGCGGTCCCGCACCGAGGGGGCGAAGAGCGCGGCACAGCCGTAGGCACCGTCGACGTGGAACCACAGGGACCGCCGGCGGGCGACCTCGCCCACCCCGGCCAGATCGTCGATGATCCCGGCGTTGGTCGTGCCGGCGGTGGCCACCACCGCGACGGCGTCGGCTCCCCTCGGATGGCGCTCGAGGGCGGAGGAGAGACAGGCCCCGGTCAGCCGGTGGTCCTCGCAGGGGACCGGGAGCGCTCCGACCCCGAGCACCCGGAGGGCCTTGCCCACCGAGGAGTGCGCCTCCTCGCTCACCGCGATCAGGGGTCGGCCGGGGGGAGCGCCCCCCCAGGCGGTGGGCGGCGGTGTCCCGGGCGACCATCAGGGCGGACAGGTTGCCGGCCGAGCCGCCGGAGACGAAGCACCCACCGGCGCCGGCGGGCAGGCCGGCCAGACCGGCGAGGACGCCCAGGGCCTGGTTCTCGGCGGCCACCGCCCCGGCCGCCTCCATCCAGGAGGTCCCCTGGAGCGAGGAGCAGGCCACGACCATGTCGAACAGGAGTGACGCCTTGGTCGGGGCGGCGGGGATGAAGGACAGGAAGCGGGGGCTGTCACACGAGACGACCGCGGTGGCCAGCTCCTTGTCGAACACCTCCATCACCCGGTGGGCGTCGGTCCCGCCGGCGTTGATCAGCCCCCGCAGGCTGGCGTCGAGCGAGGAGGCCTGCGCCCCACCGAAGTCCAGGGGCACGGGATCGAGCGCCAGGCGCCACCTGCAGTAGTCGAGGATCAGGTTGGTGAGCTGCTCGTCGTAGACGAACATCGGGTTGCGCATGGCGTCCTTCTCTCGGTGGGGACCATGTTCGCAGAGTTGGTCCGGGCGCCGGATGCCGGCATCGTTCAGGGACCGGCCCGGTGGACCGACACCGCGTAGTCCCCGCCTGCCGTGAAGGGCTCCCCCGACCAGGTGGACCACCGGCCGGCGGGGCGGAGTCCGGCCTGTCGGCAGTCGGCGTCGTAGGCGGCGACCGAGTAGCCGCGGTCCAGTTGGAACCCGGCGACGAGGAGACCTCCGGCGGCGAGGTGCCGGGCGCAGCCCGCCACCAGGGCGCCCTCGGTGCCGTCGGGCGTGAAGACGAGCACGTTCCCGGCCATCAGGACCATCTCGAACACCCGGCCGAGGTCGATCGCGGTCAGGTCCCCGACCAGCCAGGTGAGGTCCGGGGCCAGCCGGCGGGCGGTGGCGATCATCGACTCGTCGCGGTCGACCCCCACGACCCCGATGCCCCTCCGGGCCAGCTCCCTCGCCACCCGGCCGGTTCCGCAGCCGGCGTCGAGGACCGAGGCGGGACCCAGCCGCTCGACGAAGTCGGCCTCTCCGTGGACGTCGGCGCCGGACGCCTCCAGGGCGTCGAACTGCTGCTGATAGGAGTCGCCGTCCCAGCTCATCGGCGCACGGGGCCCAGTGCCGGCGGCCCGGTCACCCGTTGGTTCCCCACAGTGTCGGCTGTGAGCGGTCGGGCTCGCCCAGGGGGTGGTAGCCGGGCAGCTCCGCCATCGGGGTGTCGAGGTAGACCTTCGCCTCGGGGGGCTGGGCGAACCGGCCGTGGCTCCACCGGACCTCGACGTGCCCGGCCACGGTGCGCACGGCGCCATCGGGCCGGCTCCGGCAGGTGGCGGTCCAGTCGACCCGCGGCTGTCCGGCCACCGCCGCGGTGATGGTGAGGTCCTCCAGCGCGAACTCGTCACGCCAGTCCCAGGGGCTCACCACCCGGTAGCGGGCCGGCGCCCCGGTCCGACGGTCGTGGCCGAGGACGAAGTAGGGGGCGCTGCCGATGCGCAACAGGCGCCAGAGCATGGTCTCGGGGGCGACGCCCGACGACCGCAGTCGGGCCGACCACCTCGCCGCCGACGCGGTGCTGACGGCGCGGCAGAGGTCGGTGTAGGCCGACCGCGAGGAGGCGTCGGGGTAGGCCTTGCCGGACAGGGCCGCCTTCAGGGCGTCGAGCCGGCCGCGGTCGCACTGCGAGGGCAGCGGCGGAAAGTCGGCGAGGCCGGCGGCCGACACGCAGGCCCGGTACAGCGCAACGAGCTCGTCCGGGGCGACCGACTCGTACCAGTCGCGTCGCTCCCAGTCGCCGGTGGTGGCCAGCAGCCCGTCGAACACCCGGCCGGGGGAGGCGTTGGCCAGGATGTCCGACTCGTACTTGCAGCTGATCAGGTAGACGTGGTCGATGCGCAGGTCGATGGGTGCCACCTCGTCACCCGGAGGCCGGCGCCCGCCGGTCCACTCGATGGCCAGTGGGTGCCGCCCCCGGAGACCGTCGGTGGCGTCCAGCAGGGCCCGACCGTTGGCGAACGACAGGGAGAGCTCCGCGGTGAGCCGTCCGGCCCCACCGATCGAGTCGAGGCGGTCCCAGACCCCAGCGGGGACATGCAGCTCGCCGGGGCGTCCGGCCACGGCCGCGGCAGGGTCGGCGAACGGGAGGGTCCCGAGGGCCGTCCCGAGCTCGGTGACCGTGGTCCGGTCATCGGGCACGGCCTCAGCCCCCGACCAGGTGCTCGCTGACCGACTCCCCGACCAGGACGCAGCGGGACGTGGAACTGCAGTGGACGGCCGACAGGGCCTGGGCCGAGGGGACGGCCAGCGCCGGTCTCCAGGGGTGGCCGGGGTCCCCGGTGAGGACCACGACCCCGGCCTGGGGCGTGCTGGCCACCGAGCTCCCCACCGCGACGCAGGTGTCCACCGACGTGCACGCCACGCCGGTGAGGGCGGCGGCCATGGCCGGCACCGGTTGATCCGACCAGCCGGCTCCGCCGGTGGCGGTGGTGAGCACCAGCCCGTGGCCGGTCCGAGAGGCGCTCAACGAGCCGGCCGTCGTCCCCACCACCACGCAGTGCACCCCGGGGACGCCCGCCGGGGCGGTGGGCGCCGTGCTGGTCCCGGTGCCCGGGGCCGTCGGCCCCGTCGCCGGGGTGGTGGTCGGGGATGTGTCGGGTAGGGCCCCACCGCCGTTGCCGGCACCGTCCATGCACGAGATCCCGTCGAGGGCTCCGGTGCCCTTCGGGACGGGGAGGGTGGCCCACGCCGATCCGCCGTCGGTGGTGACGACGACGGCTCCGGTGACGTGGTCCACGTCGACCGGGGTGTTGGCGGTGGCCCAGCAGTGCCGGTCGTCCGGGCACGTGACGGCCGTGGCGTCCGAGACGCCGGCCGGGAACGACGCCCGCTGCACCCATCCGGAATTCGCCGAGGCCGAGACCAGGGCCACCACGCCGGTGGCGACCGTGCCCGTGGCCACACAGCGGAAGTCGGGTCGACAGGCGACGGCGGTGACGTCGAGGATGCCCGGCGGCGTGGGCGATGCGGTCCAGGTCGCGCCTCCGTTCGAGGTGGCGATGATCACGCCCTGCCCGTTCGACGTCTGGCTGGCCTGGCCCACCGCGGTGCAGTGGCGCCGGTCGCTGCACGAGACTCCCGACAGGTAGCCCACCGTGGGCGGGATGACCTGGCTCTTCCATCTGGCACCCCCGTCGGCAGTGGCGATCACCGCCGCGCCGTTCGGGGCACCGGCACCCCCGACGGTCGAGCCGACGGCCACGCACGTGCTGGCGTCCGCACAGTCGAGGCCGGTGAGCGAGTTGACCGGCGGGGGCAGGGCCACCGGGGCGAACGCACCCACCCACGGCGAGCCGGCGGCGATCGGGGAGGCGGACGGCGTTCCGGACGGAGCGCCGGCCGGGGTGGCGCCGCCACCGCAGGCGCTGGCGGTGACGGCCAGGACCGCCACCGAGGCGGCCAGCCCCACGCGTCGGGGGGGCGAACCCGCCGCTCTGGCCCCTCTCTCCCCGGAGGCGACTGGCCTCCCTCCGTTCCGGGAGGCGATGGAACGGAACCGGCTGGAACGGAACCGGCCGGAGCGGAACCGGCCGGAGCGGGACGGTCCGGCGTCGACCGGTACCGGGAGCGTCTGCACCGGGCCGGCGGTGATGGCCGTCAACCGGGCCCGATCACACCGGGGCCCGCCGCCTCGCCGTCGAATCCGTGTCGCCGGGAGGGCGGTGTCTGGTGACTCACGATGAACCCCGCTCGTCTCCCCCCGGACGGTGGCCCAGCGGCCCGTGTCGTCGGCGGATCGTCTCGGCTGCGCCCAGAGATCTTGCCACGGCCGTGAACGCCCGGGCGCGACCTCGGCCGAGGTGTCTCCCGTCTACCGTACGTCGGTGGTGTTCGTCCGTCGCCTCTCCGTCAGCCCGGAGCCCATCGACCGGCGCGTCCGGCGGTGAACCTGGTCGATCTCGTCGTGGTGGTGGTGGTGGCGTTGGCGGCGATCCAGGGCCTGCGGCTCGGCGCCATCGTCCAGGTGCTCTCCTTCGGGGGCTTCTGGGTCGGCCTCTACCTCGGTGCCCTCCTGGCCTCGGTCACCGTCCGTTGGGCACACGCCCAGTCGGCACGCGCCACGGTTGCGCTGGTCACCATGCTGGGCGTGGCCACCCTGTGCGGGGTGGCCGGCCGCATCGTGGGCAACATGGCCTTCCGCCGGGTCCACCGGGGCCTCGCCGGGTCGCTGGACTCGGCGCTCGGTGTGGTGGTGGCGGTCATCGCCTCGCTGCTGGCGGCCTGGGTGCTGGCCAACACCCTGGTCAACAGCTCCTCGGTCAGCCTCAACGCGTCGATCGACCAGTCGAAGATCATCCGGTCGCTCGACAACATGCTGCCCGCCCCCCCCTCGGTCTTCTCGCGGGTCCAGAGCTTCCTGTCCTCCGAGGGCTTTCCCCCGGTGTTCGCCCAACTGGCGCCGGCCTCCGCCGGCCCGGTGTCGCTCCCGGGGGACGCCCAGCTCCAACAGGCGGTGGGCCGGGCCGAGGCGTCGACGGTCAAGGTCATCGGCGAGGGCTGCGGGCAGATCCAAGAGGGGTCCGGGTTCGTGGTCGCCCCCGGCCTCGTGGTCACCAACGCCCACGTGGTGGCCGGCATCCCCCACCCGATGGTCGAGGACGACCGCGGCGACCACCCGACGTCGGTCATCTCGTTCGACCCGTCCTACGACCTGGCGGTGATGCGGGTGAGCGGCCTGAACGAGCCCCCCCTGGCGCTGGATCCCGACCAGGTCGGACGGGGGGTCGAGGCCGCGGTGCTCGGCTACCCGGGCGGCGGGGCGTTCACCGCGGTGCCCGCCGGGGTGATGGCCGACTTCGAGGCCGAGGGCCGGGACATCTACGGCCAGGGCCTGACCGTGCGCAACGTCTATGAGATCCAGGCGGTGGTCCGCCCGGGCAACTCCGGTGGTCCCCTGGTCCAGCCGGACGGCCAGGTGATCGGGGTCGTCTTCTCGCGGTCGACCACCAATGACGACATCGGCTACGCGCTGACCTCGCCGGGAGTGCTGTCCCGGGTGGTGCGGGCCGAGTCGGTCCAGACGCCGGTGGGGACCGGCCCCTGCACCGCCGGCTGAGCCGCCGGCGACCCGGGTCCGCCGGATGCCGCCCGGGGCGGCCTCCGGCTAGACATGGGGACCATGACGCTCCCCATCGAGGACTACGGCATCATCGGCGACCTCCACACGGCGGCGCTGGTGGGCCGGGACGGTTCGATCGACTGGCTCTGCCTGCCCCGCTTCGACTCGGCGGCCTGCTTCGCCAAGCTGCTCGGCGACGAGGACCACGGGTCGTGGAAGCTGGCGCCCAAGGGGTCGCACCTGGCCACCCACCGCCACTACCGGGGCGACACCCTGGTCCTCGAGTCGGAGTTCGTCACCGACGAGGGGATCGGTCCGGGTCATCGACTGCATGCCCATCCGCCAGCAGCACCCCGAGGTGGTGCGCCTGGTCGAGGGGGTCCGGGGCAAGGTGACCATGGAGATGACCTTGACCATCAGGTTCGGGTACGGCCAGATCGTCCCCTGGGTCCGCCGGATCGGACGGGACCCTCAAGGCCATCGCCGGCCCCGACGGGCTGTCCCTGTGGACGCCCGTCGACGTGCAAGGGCCAGGACCTCTCGACGGTCGCCGAGTTCACGGTGTCCGAGGGGCAGCGGATCCCGTTCTCCCTGACCTGGTTCCCGGCCAGCGAGGATCCCCCCCGACCGGTCGACGCCGCGCTACGCCATCCAGGACACCGAGCTGTGGTGGACCGACTGGGTCGTCCCAGTGCACCTACGACGGGCGACTACCGCGAGGCGGTGGTCCGTTCGCTGATCACCCTCAAGGCCCTGACCTACGAGCCGACCGGCGGCATCGTGGCCGCGGCCACCACCTCGCTGCCCGAGACGCTGGGGGGCAACCGCAACTGGGACTACCGGTTCTGCTGGCTGCGCGATGCCACCCTGACCCTCGAGTCCCTGATGCGCGGCGGCTTCTACCAGGAGGCGATGGCCTGGCGGAACTGGCTCCTGCGGGCCATCGCCGGCGACCCGGCCCAGATGCAGATCATGTACGGCGCCGCCGGCGAGCGCCGGCTGGACGAGTGGGAGATCGACTGGCTCCCCGGCTACGAGCGGTCGGCGCCGGTCCGCATCGGCAACGCCGCCGCCGGTCAGTTCCAGCTGGACGTGTACGGCGAGGTGATGTCGGCGCTGTACGAGTCGCTCCGACGCCGGCGAGACCGGCGACGGCCCGACCTGGGAGTTCCAGCTGTCGCTTGATGGACTTCCTCGAGGACGGCTGGCGCGAGCCGGACGACGGCATCTGGGAGGTGCGGGGCCCGCGGCGCCACTTCACCCACTCGAAGGTGATGGCCTGGGTGGCCATCGACCGGGCCATCAAGACCGCCGAGGAGCTACGGCATCGAGGGTCCGCTCGACCGGTGGAAGGCGATCCGCCAGGAGATCCACGACCAGGTCTGCGACCAGGGATTCAACGCCGACCAAGGGTTCGTTCACCCAGTACTACGGGTCCGACGAGCTCGACGCCAGCCTGCTGATGATCCCGCTGGTCGGATTCCTGCCCGCCCACGACCCCCGGGTGCGGGGCACCATCGAGGCCATCGAGCGCGAGCTGGTCGACGGGGGGTTCGTGCTCCGCTACCGCACCGCCGACACCGGCGACGTCGACGGGCTGACCGGCCGCGAGGGGGCCTTCCTGGCCTGCTCGTTCTGGCTGGCCGACTGCCTGGCGCTGCTGGGCCGCGACCATGACGCCCGCCAGCTGCTCGACCGGCTGCTGGGCCTGCGCAACGACCTCGGGCTGCTGTCCGAGGAGTACGACCCGGTGGCCGGCCGCCTGGTGGGCAACTTCCCCCAGGCCTTCTCCCACGTGTCGCTGGTCAACTCGGCCTCGAAGCTCGGCGGGCACGAGAAGCCCACCTCGAGCCACGTCATCGCTCGGGCTGGCCCGGCGGTCCCTGACCCACGGGAAGCAGCGGATCGCGGACCCGTGCACATGGGCGGCATCGACCGCCCATGACATGGTCGACAAGCTGGTCGCAGAGCGTCGACGCCGGCGCGCCCGGCGACGCCGCCCGGGCCATCCAGGCAGGTCATCGGCCGACCCGGCCGGCCAGGCGGTGGGCCAGGGCACGAAGGCCGCGGAGCCCGAGGCCGACGTCGCCGACCAAGGGCGGCCCGCCCCGACGCAGCCGCGGCCAAGAGCTGCGGCCAGCAAGCGAAGAAGGCGGCCGCCAGGAAGAGCCGCCGCCAAGAAGAAGGCCAGCCGAGAAGCCGGCTGCCGACCAAGAGACGGCGTCACGAAGAAGGCCGGCGCCAAGAAGAAGGCCGCAAGAAGCAGACGGCCAAGAGAAGGCGCCACGAAGAAGGCCGGCGGCCAAGAAGGCCGGCCGGCCGGCGCCGGAGGAAGTGGCCGATGCCGGCGCCGGTCGGAGGTGACGAGCGGATGAGCGGGGAGCCAGAGCCAGTCCACGGCCGGCGGCGACGCCGGAGGGCGACGGGCGCACGCCCACCCCTTCGATCCCGACGACCCCGAACCGCCGCCGGCGGGGACCGCCGTCGCCGACGGGGTCATCGAGCTCGACACCCTGCTCGGTGGCTGGGAGCGGGTCACCGCCGGCTACCTGATCGAGGGGGACGCCCCGGTGCTGGTGGAGACCGGCAGCCAGAGCTCGGTCCCGGTCCTGCTGGCCCAGCTCGACAGGCTCGGGCTCGGCGCCGCGGACCTGGCCGGCGTGGTGGTCACCCACATCCACCTCGACCACGCCGGCGGGGTCGGGCGACGTGGCCCGGGCCTTCCCCGACGCCACCGTCTACGTCCACCCGAAGGGGGCCCGCCATCTGGCCGACCCGACCAGGCTGGTCGACTCGGCCTCCCGGGTCTACGGGCCGCTGCTCGACTCGCTCTACGGCCGGCTCGACCCCACCCCGGCCGAGCGGATCCACGTGCTCGAGGACGGCGAGGCGATCCGGGTCGGCCCCACCCGGTCGCTCATCGCGGTCGACTCGCCCGGGCCACGCCAAGCACCACCTCGCCCTGCACGACACCTTGAGCGGCGTGCTGTTCGCCGGGGACGCGGTGGGGGTGAAGCTGCCCGACGCCGGTGTGCTGCGGCCGTCGACGCCCCCGCCCGACTTCGACCTCGACCTGGCCCTCAACTCGCTGCGGCGGTTCGCCGAGCGGCGCCCGACCGGGCTGGCCCTCGCCCACTACGGGCTCCTCGCCGACCCGCTCGACGTGCTGGACGAGGCCGACGGGACGCTCCGGCGATGGGCCGACGTGGCCGAGAGCGGCCTTCCGCAACGGCGAGGACATCGCCGCCGCGCTGGCCGCGGCGTTCGCCTCCGACCTCGACGGCGTGCCCGAGGAGCACCGGGAGAAGCTCGAGGTGATGAACGGCGTGCACTCCAACGCCGCCGGACTCCAGCGCTGGCTGTCGAACCGTCACCCCGAAGGCCCACCCGGGCGCCGACGGCGGCTGAGACCGGAGACGGCTGGCTCCTAAAAAACCCTTGACGCTTCTACCAGGGGTAATGGTAACGTCGCTGCGACCAGTCCCCGATCTGGGGGTGCGGCGGAGGGGGCTGATCGAGGTGCAGGGTCCGGATGGTGCCGGGATCCGCGCCAACCCGGTCGGCCGGCGCCACAATGGGTACATCTGTTGGGGCTCCATACCGGACGACCACGGAGGGATGGCGGAACCAAGGTGAAACGGACAATCGTCGCAGTGGGATCGGTCATCGCCCTCGTCGCACTCAGCATGGCCTTCGGCGGTGCCGCGGTGAACGCCGCCGACGGCTCGTCCACGGCGGTCATCATCTTCGACGACGCCGCCCAGCAGGCGAAGCTGATCATCCCCACCCCGGCGTGCCCGGCCTCTCAGCCGGACTGCCAGTGGAAGTTCTTCCTCAACGAGCCGAAGCTGTCGGTCGACGTCGCCACCATCTACGGGACGTCGGGGACCCTCACCCTCGCCTACCCGAAGGACTTCTGCGGCGTGATCCAGGCCGATGCCTACGTCGGGCCGCCCTGGGTGGCCAAGCGGGGGTTCCAGCACACCATCGCCGACTGCACGCCGTCGCCGTCACCGACGCCCAGCCCGGCCCGACGCCGACCCCCCCGCCCCGACGCCGATCGCGCTGCCCAGCCCGCCCACGCCCCCCACGACGCCGCCGGGGACCAACTCGGGCTCGGGCAACGACGCCAGCGCCCTACCTGCCACCGCTCCGGCTGACGCCCCGCCCGCCACCGCCTCGCCGGACGCTCCGGTGACCGCCACCGCCGCCCCGGCTGCCGCCACGCCGACCCGGCTGCCCTTCACCGGTGCGGATGTCACCCTGCTCTGGTGGGTGGGGTCGGCGCTGGTCCTGCTCAGCCTGGTCCTGCTCACCACCGCTGAGTCGAGGCGTCGGATGGCGCGCCGTCTGGGCGACTGCCCGTGGCCCCTCTCCGGGCCCCCGTCCGGACGTCGCTAGAGCCCTGACCCGGCGGGGTCGGACCCGATGTCGGTGTCGTTCGGGCGGGTTCCTCGCGTCGGCGCCCGGGCCATGTGCTCGGACTCGAACAGCCGATCCGGGAAAGCCGGGGAGGGACCGGAGCCCCGCTTCTCCGGGTCCCGGTGTCCGGGTCGACGGTGTGAGTTCGTGACGCGCCGAATCAGGGTGTGCAAACGCCTTCTCAACTCATCCACCCTGTGCTACTTTCCGACGAGGCATCCCCCTGGCGGCCCATCGAGTCCCCGACTGGAGATCACAATGGCAAGAAAATGGAATCTCAGGATCGCTGTGGGCGTGGCCGCCGTTGCCATCGGCTCGCTGGCCGGCGTGGCCCCCGCCGCCTTCGCGGCCGGACCCGTCACCGCCGTTTCGGTTCACCGCGACAACCCCGTTTCGGCCCAGGGGCGTCCGCGACCTATACGGTCGAGTTCACCACCAGCGCCACCGGCGCGCTGGCGGCGGGCACCGGCACCATCACCATCACCGACGGCGGAGGCCGGTGCTCCCCGCCGACCGCCAGTGACTACACGTCGACACGGCCGGTCACAGCGCTGTGGCCAGCGGCATCTGTGGCTCGGGCGGCAGCGTGACCATCAACACGCCGACCAGCGTCGTGACCATCGGAGCCGTGAACCGGTGATCGATCACCATCACCGGGATCACCACGCCGGCCGCCGCCACCTACGCGGCCACGGTCGCCACCTCCTCGGACACCACCCCGGTGCCGACCAGCTACACCATCGGCACCGCCACCCAGGTGGTGGCCACCGCAGGTAACAACCAGACCGCCCGATCAACGCTCCGTTTCTCCTCCACCTCGGCGCGCCATGTCCGGGATGCCCGATTGGCAACCCGGTGACGAGCGCCGGCATCCAGGTGACCTTCACCGTCGTGCCGGCGCGGGGCGCGCCAGCCGCCACCTTCGCCAACGGCCGGGTTGAGCACACGACCGTCAGCGACCGATCGCACGCGGGCTGGCCACGTCCACCCTCCTCACCGCCGAACGCCCGCTTCCTCGCCGGGCACTTTACGGTCGGTCCTCCGCCACCATCAACGTCTCCCGGTGACCTACCCGGCCACGTTCTGAGACCAACACTGCGGCGCCATTGACCGTCCCGAGCCACCGACCATCGGCACGGCCACCGCCGGCAACGCCAGCGCCACCGTCACCTGGACGGCTCCGGGCCTCCACCGGCGGAGCCCCGACCAGCTACACCGTGACGTCGTCTCCCCGGCACGATCACCGCCACGCCGGGCCTCGGCCACCTCGGCGGTGGTGACGGGCCTGACCAACGGCACCTCCTACACGTTCACCGTCACGGCCACAAACACCGGCGGAACGAGCGGGCTCGTCAGGGCCGTCCAACGCGGTGACGCCGGTCGCGCCGCCGACCCCCTCCGCCGCCTCCTCCGCCACCGCCCCCCACCGGCAACGGCAACCTCGCCCCCCCGGTGACCGGCATGGCGTCACTGCCCAACGGCAGCGGCTACTGGCTGACCGACGCCGCCGGCGGCGTGTCCGCCCACGGCAACGCCGTGAACTACGGCTCGATGGCCGGCCACGTCCTGAACGCACCGGTCAACCACATCGTGGCCACGCCGGACGGCAAGGGCTACTGGCTGGTGGCCGCCGACGGCGGGACCTTCACCTTCGGTGATGCCGGGTTCTACGGGTCCACGGGCAACATCGTCCTGAATGCACCGGTCGTCGACATCGCCCCGACCCAGACCGGCAAGGGCTACTGGCTGGTCGCCTCCGACGGGGGGATCTTCTCCTTCGGCGACGCCCAGTTCCACGGCTCCATGGGCGGCCAGCCACCTGAACAAGCCGGTTGTGGGCATGAGTGCCGGTCCCAACGGCGGCTACTGGCTGGTGGCCACCGACGGCGGCATCTTCTCCTTCGGGGAGCCGTTCTACGGGTCGACCGGGAACATCGTGTTGAACAAGCCGGTCAACGGCATGGCGGTGACCGCCAGTGGGCACGGGTACTGGTTCGTGGCCTCCGACGGGGGGATCTTCTCCTTCGGCGACGCCCAGTTCCACGGCTCCACCGGGAAACATCACCCTCAACGCCCCGATCATGGGCATGGCGGCCAGCCTCCCCACCGGTGGGTACTGGATGGTGGCCTCCGACGGCGGGATCTTCGCCTTCGGCGCCCCGTTCTTCGGAGCCGACTGAGCGACCCGGGAGGTCCCGACAGACGCAGGTCGGGGGTCGGTGGGTCGGCGCCGGCCCCCGAGCCCCGGTGCTGCACGCCAGCCCGGTGCGCCCCGGGGGACTCGAACCACCCAACCTGCGGATTAAGTGTCCGCTGCTCTACCGTTGAGCTAGGGGCGCGGCGGCAGCATAAGACCGGACCGGAGGGACCGTCAACGCGCGGTGAGGGCCCCTCCGTGGCCGAGGTGTCCGCCAATTCCGATTGCCTAGGATGACGTCGTAGCCCCCACCGACCGGGACCATCCACCGGGGAGACCCGAGGAAGCGGCGTCATCGTGACTGACCAGCCCGACCCGGACGGCGAGGAGCCCGAAGCCCGCACCTTCGAGGCCCTGAGTCGACGAACGCCGCAAGAAGCGCGAGGTCCTCGCCGATCAGGGGATCGACCCCTATCCGCCCCGTTTCGACCGCACGGCGACCGCCGCCGAGCTCCATGACCGCCACGGCGAGCTGGCCGCCGACGTCCGCACCGGCGAGACCGTCCGGATGGCCGGCCGGCTGACCAGCATCCGCGGCCACGGCCGGCTGTCCTTCGCCACCCTCCAGGACGTGACCGGCTCGGTCCAGCTGCTGATGCAGGACTCGACCCTCTCCGATCAGGCCAAGGCGGTACTGGCCAACGTCGACCTGGGCGACTGGATCGGTGCCGAGGGCGAGGCGATCACCAGCCGGCGGGGAGAGCTCTCGGTCGACGTGACGGAGCTGTGGCTGCTGTCCAAGGCCCTCCGGCCCCTCCCCGACAAGTGGCACGGGCTGACCGCCACCGACACCCGCTACCGCCAGCGCGAGGTCGACCTCCTGGCCAACCCCGACAGCCGCCGGGTGTTCGACATCCGGTTCAAGGCCATCGCCGCCCTGCGCCGGCAGCTGGTGTCCGAGGACTTCGTCGAAGTGGACACGCCGATCCTCCAGCCCCAGGCCGGGGGGCGCTGGCCCGGCCGTTCATGACCCACGCCAACGCCCTCGACATCGACCTCAGCCTGCGCATCGCCCCCGAGCTCTACCTCAAGCGGCTGGTGGTGGGGGGGTACGAGCGGGTGTTCGAGATCGCCCGCAACTTCCGCAACGAAGGCGTCGACACCCGCCACAGCCCGGAGTTCACCGCCCTCGAGGCCTACCGGGCCTTCGGCGACGTCACCGACGGCATGGACCTGACCGAGCGGCTCATCGTGGAGGCGGCCCGGGCGGCCACCGGCCGCCTGACCTTCACCGTCGGTGGAGCGGTCCATCGACCTCTCCCCGCCCTGGCCCCGCGACAGCTCCTCGACTGGCTGGAGGAGGTGGTCGGGCGCCGGCTCCATCCGTCCGATCCGGTCGACGAGGTCCGGTCGGTGTGCGACCGCGCACGACGTGGACTTCCTGCCCGAGTGGGGCTCGGGAAAGCTCATCTTCGAGCTCTACGACACCGTCCTGCTGCCCACCGTCGTCGACCCGGTGTTCGTCTGCGGCTTTCCCGGTCGAGGTCTCACCGCTGGCCCGGCAGCACCAGCGACGACCCCACCCTGGCCGACCGGTTCGAGCTGGCCATCGACGCCAAGGAGTTCGCCAACGGCTACAGCGAGCTCAACATCCCCGAGGAGCAGCAGGAGCGGTTCCGGGGCGAGGCCGAGGCCGTCGCCCGCGGCGACCTCGAGGCCCATCCGGCCGACCCGGCCTTCGTGAGGGCCCTCGAGTACGGGCTCCCCCCCACCTCGGGGATCGGCATCGGCGTCGACCGGCTGGTCATGCTGCTCGGCCGAGGTGGAGGCCATCCGGGACGTGATCCTCTTCCCGATGATGCGCCCCGAGGCCGGCAGTTGACCCGTCGGGCGACCTGAGGCGGCACCCCATCCGTGGCCCCTGTCGGGCCCCGGCTCAGGACATCGGGGCGGTATGCCGATACCTCCGGGGTGGAGCCGGAGCTGAAGGGACCGCCAGCCGACAGCGAGACGGGGTCGCCCTTTTCCGTCTCCGGCCCGCCGGGAGCCGGCTCTGGACCCTCGGCCGGCGCGGTCGATCTGGACGCGGCAGCGGTGAGCCGGCAGTTCTGGCTCTCCCACATGCGGATCGGCTTTGCCGTCTTCCTGGCCGAGGGGCTCGCGGTGGTCGGCTATTTGTGGATGACCCCATCCGGACCCCACCGACCGTTGTTGTGGACCACGACCGGGTTGTGGATCGCCTTCGGAGCCGCCAACCTCAGCGGTACCGGGTGGGTGGCGGACAAGGCATGGCGGAGTACCTTCTCGTTGGGATGGACAGTGCTCTCGGTGCTGGCCGTCGGCGGCGTGGTGGCCCTGGACGGTGGTCTGGGAAGCCCCCTCGTCTACCTCCTCTTCCTCCCCATCAGCTACGCGGCGTGGGCCTTCTCCCCGGTCGGGTCGGCGCTGTGCGGTGGCACCACCGTCGCGACAGCCGGCGTCCTGGGTCTCGCCGACCGGAACCCGGGCGTCCACCCGGGGCAGGCCTTCATGCTCTTCGCCGTGCTGGCCGGCACCGCGGCCCTGGCCACCTCGGCGGCCCGGAACCGGGCGCGCCGCGAGGCGCGAGGCGCGGCTGGTCGACCAGATCATCTGGCTCGCATCGACCGACACCCTCACCGGCTGCGTCGTCCGCCGGGTGTTCCACGAGCGCCTCGAGGCCGAAGTGGCCGGGTGCGTCCGGCATCATCGCCACCTCAGCCTGTTGATGATCGACGTCGACCAGTTCAAGACCGTGAACGACACCTTTGGGCACCTGGTCGGTGACCAGGTCCTGGCCCAGGTCGGCGCGGTCCTCCGCTCCCAGACCAGGGGTGAGGACCTGGTGGCCCGCCTCGGTGGCGACGAGTTCGGAGTGCTGTTACCGGATACCGACCAGTCGGACGCCCTGGCCGCGGCTGAGCGCATACGCGCTGAGCTGCAGCGCCGCGCCGATCCTCCGGTCACCGTCAGCATCGGCGTCGGCGGCCTGAGCCACGCCACACCGTCGGCCGAGCAGCTGCTGGACGACGCGGACCTCGCCTTGTACCAGAGCAAGCACCAGGGACGCGACTCCGTCTCGGTGTGTTCTCCAGCGGCCTTCGCCCGGCGCCCCCGCCCAACACCGGGTTGAGGTGGCCCGAGCCGTGGGCGCACCTCCGGTGGCACAGCCGGTGACTCCTGTCGGCGACTGTTGTGAAGACCCTCGGGCGAGCGAGCCGGGTCGATCGAGCGGGACATCGAACTGGATGCGGCCGGGGGCGCGCTCGATGCCGACGATACGGCCTTTCAGGAGGTTGTACGTCACCGCTCGAACCGCCCGGTCTCATTGGAGAGGACCAGATCCTCCGGGCGTCAGAGGGCTGGGATCACCACGTCGGTCACCGTGCGGAGGTAGCGCCAGGCAACGTCGGGAGGCAGCCCACCGACAAGTGGGTGCAACGGCAACGGGAGGCCGGACCGGGCCAGGGCCACCGCCTCGTCGACGGAGACGATCCGGTGGCTTCCTCCCTCCGAGCGCAACTCCTCGACCGACTCCGCAAACGACAGACTGACGGTGGTGCTGTCGCCGGCGTTCATCGCCGCGTAGCTGCGGGCATCATGCAACAGGTACGGTCCGAGCTCGTCCCAGGCCCGATCGATATCGTCGGCGACAAAGAGACTGGTCGGTAGGTCCTTCGGCGGCAGAAAGCACCAGCCCGGCTCGTGGCCGGCGTCGTGGGAGGCCTCCTCGAAGGCCCGGCGGAGCGCCTCATCGCCGTTCTGGGCCAAGAAATCGAGACCGTTTCGGCCGGCCCGACGAGCGGCGGCCTCGCTCCCCCCGCCCCAGGAGACCTTGGGTCCCCCGACCGTCACCGGCATGGGCGTCACGTGGACGACCCGGCCGTCAAGATCGAACGGCTCACCGGCCTTGGCCTGCAGGAGGACGGACAACCACGCATCGGCGATGCGGCCACGCCTCCGGTACTCCACGTCGAACAGGTCGTACTCGTCCTGGCGGTACCCGATGCCGCAGACGTAGCTGACCCGTCCGCTGCTGATGATGTCCAGGACGATCATCTCCTCGGCCAGGCGGATGGGCTCGTACAGTGGGAGAACCACGACGGCCACCACGATCTGGATCGAGGTCGTCCTGGCCGCCAGTGCGGTGGCGAGGATCATCGGCGAGGGCAGGTATCCGTCGGCCTGCCCGTGGTGTTCGCACACGATGGCGGCCACCGCCCCGCGCTCCTCGGACCAGCTGGTCATCTCGAGCGCCGCCGCATAGAGGTCGGCGGGTGGAGCACCGGTCGACGGTGCGCGCATGTCGAATCGCAGCGTGAACATCAGCAGCGGGCTCCGGCTCGCCTATTCGGGGCCGGCTTCGGCATCCCAGCCGGGCGAACCGTCGGCGATGCTCAAGGCGTGACCTCCGGCGGTTCGGTGCGGCGTGGGTGGGGCGTCAAAGAGGGACTCAGGACCATTCGGGTCGGTCGGAAGGTGTGAGGGGTCCAGGCCCAGGCCGACCCGCAACCCCGAGACCCCCGGCTGGCGTTCGCGCATGGTCCCGGCCATGGGAAGAGCGCACCTGTTGGGTGCCCTGTGGGGGATTTTTGAGGGATGGCCTCCGGCTGGGCTCAATGCGGCTCGACCGGAAACCACCCCTGACCTGCGGAGGGAGTGGGATTCGAACCCACGGTGCCTTGCGACACAACGGTTTTCGAGACCGTCCGATTCGTCCGCTCTCGCATCCCTCCAACTGAACCATCGCATCCCGCGGCCCTCCGTGTCCCGCACCCCTGCGAGCGGTGGGGTCGGGGCCAGGGGTCAGGCGAAGTCGCCATGGTACAGGCATCGTGCACGCACCGTGCAGGCATCGTGCAGGCATCGTGCGGGCCGGGTCCAAGGACGCCGGCGGCACCCTGCGACCGCGCTGCACCGGCCCGGGTCCCAGGGTCCTCGGCTCAGATCCCGACCGGTGGCGCCCCCTCCAGCTCCGGCAGGGGGCGCCGTCCAACCCGCACCGGGTGTCTGGCGTGGGCGAGCATCGCCGTGTCGCCACTGCTGTTCCCGTAGGCGTAGGCGAGCTCGCAGGGCCCGCTGAGGTGGTCGGCGAGGAGGTCGACCTTCGCATCCCCCCGGACGTTCGGGCCCTCCAGCCTTCCGGTCAGGACGCCGGTCACGCCGTCGACCTCCCACTTGGTGGCGATGACCTCCTCGATCCCCAGGGCGCCGGCCACCCGTCGGACGTAGGCGTCGAACGAGGCACTCACCACGATGACCCGGTGGCCCTCGGCCAGGTGCCAGCGGATACGGGCCCTGGTGTCCGGCCGGATCAGCGATCGCTCGACCACCCCGGCCGTCGCCGTGGCCGCAGCCTCGGCGTCCGTGCTGGTCAGCCCCCCGAGGACGTCGAGGCAGATCCGGGCCTTGGCGGCATCCCGGGCCGGACCTCCCCGCAGAGCCAGTGCGACCTGGGGCGCATGGCGCAAGAAGGTGCCGGCGAGAGCCCGCCGGGACCGGATGCGGGTCAGGAACAGGCGGAGGGTGTCGACGCTGGTGATCGTCCCGTCGAAGTCGAAGGCCACCACCGGCCGGGCGTCCCGGCCACCATGGACCGGATCAGCCGCGTCCATCGGCCCTTCCCGCCCACGGCCGGCAGCGTCTGGGCTCCCTCGGCCTGTCCCCGCCCTCGCGTCGTCCTGGGCACCGTCCCGCTCCACTTCGGCTCCGTCCTGGGCACCGTCCCGCTCCACCTCGGCCCCCTCCTGTCCACCGGCTGTCGGCTGCTCGTGGTGCCCGGGCCGGCTCCGGGGGCGGCCACCGGGTCGATGACCAGGCCCGGAGACCGCCGGAAACGGGCACTTGCCATGCCCCCGGCATGGGTAGGTACCCTAGCGAGGAAGCCACGGGGGACCACGCCGCCCGGCCGCAGAGAGCCGGGCTTCGGGCGCTCACCGGTCTCCGGGAGGGAGGATCGGGGTGGCACCCGATCCGGTTCCTCCGATTTTCCGGCGCCGACCCCTAAAGCTGGCCGGTCGACGTGCCGATGAGCGAGGAGGGACATGGTGCCCACCAGGGCCTCCGGCAAGGGAGATGGACGTGACGATGGTCATGAGCAGCGGTTTCAGCGGACCGGCCGGGCGGGCCTCGGACCTCCCCGGCCGGGCGTTTCGGGCCCCCGGGGCCGGGCCTGAGGTCGCCGTCGGCGTCAGGGAGGGTAGAGGGCGATGAAGAGTGGATCAAAGCGTCGGGGCATTCCGGCGACTAACCGGGGACCGTCCATTTCCTGGGCGCCCCACAGGCTGCCGGCCGCCTGTGCCGACATGGAATCGTCAGGTGCCGTCGATAGGCTCGCCAATGTGTCGCGGATTATGGATCGAGTTGTCTGTCGGTACTCGTCCCACGACTGGTGGGCATTGACCTATCCACCGGCCCGTCGGTGGGAGTGTCATCGCTGCGGGGCGATCGCCGAGGAGACGACGTCGGCACTTCCCGACCGCCGCCGCGTCCCTCGTGAGCCGACCAAGGGAGCGTTTGGTCGGCCGGGCACCGATGCGGCCTAGCCTGGCGTAGGGCATCCGACCGGCGCCGACGGCGGGCCGCCGATGGGGCGCATCCGCCGCCTACGGCCCCGCTGTTTCGTCACCGGTTGTGGTGGTTCCGCTGCGGTCCGTCGGATCGCTGTTAACCCGGCGATAAGTTCACGTCATTCCCTTGTTAACCTCGGTAAGCGCCGTTACGGTGACTCTTGATGGAACCGAGACGGGCAGGGGCAACGGGGAAAAGAGCACGATGCTCGGGCATCGGTGAGCGGCGGGCGAATTGCCGGTCGCCGCATCGGGCCGTCGGTGGAGGTCGGCCTGAAGCTTGGATTCACCTGAGAGAAGGGCTGCCGGCCATTCGGCGGCCCTACTCCGGACCGGGGGAAGGGCACAAAGGAGCGTACCGTCCTTTGCCTCTTCCCGGTCATTTCTCCTTGGTGCAAATAGACCCTCCAATGGCGTGTGCATTCAGCGATCGCGGCGCGAACATCTTCCGGGGAAACACGCCGTTCTTTGTCTGGATTCCGGCTGATTTCGAGGAGCAGACGTGAAGACCATAGAAGTCAGCGTCGTGGTGCCCACGCGCAACGAGCGACAGAACATCGGCCCCCTGATCGCCCGCCTGAGCGAGGCCCTGCCCGCCGGGCAGGCCGAGGTGATCTTCGTCGACGACAGCACCGATGACACCCCGGAGGTGATCGCGGCGGTGGCGGAGACGGCGACGCTGCCGGTGCTGACCATGCACCGGGGGCCGGGCGAGCGGGTCGGCGGCCTGGGCGGGGCGGTCGTGGCCGGCCTGCGGCTCGCCGTGGGCCGGGTGGTCGTGGTGATGGACGGGGACCTCCAGCACCCGCCGGAGACCATCCCCGAGCTCCTCCGGCCGATCGAGCAGGGCGAAGCCGACCTCGTGGTGGCCAGCCGCTACCGCGATGACGGTCGGGCGGGTGGCCTGGCCACCCGTTCCCGGGCGGGGGTGTCGCGCCTGGCCACCACGCTGACCAAGCTGGTGTTCCCCCGGCGCCTCCAGGAGATCTCCGACCCGATGAGCGGGTTCTTCGCCGTGCGCCTGGCGGCGGTGGACATCGACAGCCTTCGGCCCGTCGGGTTCAAGATCCTCCTCGAGGCGGTGGCCCGTTGCCGCCTGAGGGTGGCCGAGGTGGGGTTCACGTTCGCTCCCCGCTACGCGGGCGAGAGCAAGGCCAGCATCACCGAGGGGATGCGGTTCGCCGGCCACCTCACCCGCCTGCGCCTCGGGACCCTGCTCACCGCCCGCCAGCGGCGTGCGGCCGGCTTCGCCGGTGTCGGTCTGACCGGGCTGGTCGTCAACGCCGTGGCCTTCTGGCTGCTGATCCGCTTCGGCCACATGCACTACCTGGCGGCGGCGGCGGTGGCCACCCAGATCTCGACCACGTGGAACTTCGCGGGCATGGAGCTCCTCGTCTTCTCGGACCGTCGGACCGGGGGGATGCTCGGGCGGTACGTCCGCTTCAGCGTGCTCAACAACACCGTGATGCTGGCCCGACTGCCGTTCTTGGCGTTCCTGGTCGGCGTCGCCCACACTCCGCAGCTACTGGCCAACACGATCACGCTTCTGGCGGTGTTCCTGGTCCGCTTCGGTATCAGTGACCGTTTCATCTACGAGGGAGAAGGAGAGAAGAAAATGGGTCAGGGCGCTGCTTCGAGCACCGTTGTCGGTCCGATCAAGATCTTGGTGGAGGATGCCGACAGCCGGCCGACGACTCCCGAGCCCAAGGTCGTGACGTCGTTCCGCCACTACTACGACATCCACGGCATCGTGACCATCGGCAGCGACGTCGTCCTGCCGGAGCTGCTCCACTTCCTCCAGGCCAAGGGGCTCGGCGAGGGCACGACCCCCGACATCGCCATCAAGATCGGATCGGTCGGTCGGCCCCGTGCCCGGACCCGCATGGTCCGCTCGGCGGACGGGCGGACCATCCGGTGGGAGGAGCACATGGGAAGGGGCTCGGCCAACTTCGCCATCCACTTCGGCTCTCAGATCCTGGTGACCTCGAGCCGGGCGCTCGCCCGCAGTCCCCACGTGCTCTACACCAACGTGGTCGAGGCCCTCCTGCGCTTCGTCTTCGTCGACCGCGGCTACATGCTCCTGCACGCCGCCTGCATGGATGTCGACGGCCGGGGCCTGATGCTCTCGGCCCGCACCGACACCGGCAAGACGGGCACCGTCCTCAAGCTGCTCCGGACCAGCGAGGGGCGATTCCTCTCCGACGACATGACGATCATCGACAGCGCGGGGAACGCCAAGAGCTTTCCGAAGCCGCTGACCATCAGCGAGCACACCCTGCGGGCCGTCGACGCCGGGGACCTCACCCGGAGGGAGTGGGCGTGGCTGCGGTTCCAGAGCCGGCTCCACTCCAAGGAGGGACGCGGCTTCGCCATGCTGCTGGCCGAGCACAACGTGCCGATCATGACCATCAACGGGTGGACCCAGCGGATCATCCCGCCGCCGAAGTACGCCGTCCAGCGCCTGGTGCCGTGCGAGCTGAGCGCCGGGACCACCATCGACCGGCTCTTCATCATCGAGCGCGGCGCCCCCCATCACAGCCGGGTGCCCCAGTCCGAAGCCATCGCCGAGCTGCTGGAGAACACCGAGGATGCCTACGGGTTCCCCCCGTACCGGTACCTGGCCCAGGCCCTGTCGGTGGGCGGACTGAGCTACGACGAGCTGCGGGAACGGGAGCGTCTGATCCTGGTGAGCGCCATGGAGAGCGTGCAGATCGACCGGCTGGGCTCGGACGACTTCACCTGGGCGGAGCAGATCTCCGCCCAGGTCGCTCCGAGCGGCGGGCCCTCCGGGCAGAAGGTGCCGTTCGTCAACCTCACCAACACGGCTCCGAACAGCCAGAATTTCCTGGGGGGTGACGAGCGGAGCGTCTCCGAGGCGGATACGGTGTCCGGCTCGGACACCTGAGTTTTTCCTCGATCATCGGCAGGGGTGCAGTGACACTTTCAGGGAGGAGCTGAGTGACGCTCCTTAGTGACGAGCGGGCCGACGTGTCCGCTCCGCCGGTCGACGAGCCGCGGCCCCTGCCTCTCTGGCGCGGGCGCGTCACCGTACCCACCTCGGTCTGGTTGTCGTTGACCCTGGTGGTCGGCCTGGTGCTGAGGATGGTCAATCTGAACGCCCTGGGCTTCAACTCCGACGAGGCGGTGTACGCCGGCCAGTCGGCGTCCCTGGCCGGGAATCCGCTGTTCGTCAACCAGTTCCCGATCTTCCGGGCCCACCCCCTGTTGCTCCAGACCCTGATGTCGCCGCTGTTCAGCTCCGGCACCCCCGACCTCCGGGGCCGCTACGTGGTCGCCCTGCTCGGGGTGGGCACCCTCTTCGCGGTGTTCCTCGTGGGCCGGGAGCTGTACGGATCCAAGACCGGGGTGATCGGCGCGCTGCTCCTCGCCATCATGCCCTACCACGTCATCGTGACCCGCCAGCTGCTGCTCGACGGCCCGGCGATGCTCTGCATCACCTTCGCCTTTTGGATGTTCGCCCGCTTCGTGCGCACCGAGCGGTTGGAATGGCTGGCCGCCTCGGCCGCCACCCTCGGACTGGCCGTGCTCACCAAGGAGACCGCCGTCGTCCTGGCCGGGACCATGGTCATCTTCCTGCTGGTGAGCGCGGAGGTCCGCCGCCCGGGGCGCGCCCTGGCCCTGACCGTGGGCGTGCTGGTGGCGGTGAGCCTCGTCTTCCCCCTGGCCATCTCCCTCGCCGGTCGCAGCTCCACCGGCCAGAACTACCTGACCTGGCAGCTCACCCGGTCCTCGAACCACGCCGAGACGTTCTACCTGACCGCCATTCCGGCCGCCATCGGGTTCGCACTCATCGCGGTGGCCGCGCTCGGGCTGGTGTTCAAGGTCAACCGGACGTGGCGCGAGCTGCTGTTGGTCCTCTGGGTCCTCGTCCCGTTCGTGATCTTCGAGATCTACCCCCTCAAGGGCTACCAGTACCTGCTCCCGGTCGCTGCCCCGCTGGCCGTGCTGGCGGCACGGTGCATGACCACGCTGCGCCTGCCCGGCCACTGGGACCGGTTCACCAGCTCGATCGCCCGCCCGGCCGTCGCCGCCGTCGTGGTGGCGTCGCTGCTCACCGGCACCTGGTCCGTGCTGTTCCCGTCCGGCGCCACGGCGCTGGCCGGCCAGGGCGGCGTGGCCGGGGGAAGGGAGGCCGGCAAGTGGATCGGGGCGAACCTGGTCCCGGGGACCGAGCTCATGACCATCGGCCCCAGCGTGGCCAACATCCTCGAGTACTACGGACACCGGTCGGCCCAGGGCCTTTCGGTCAGCACCGACCCGTTGCACCGGAACCCCGCCTACAGCCCGATCTACAACCCCGACCTGAGTGTGCGGGACGGGCAGTTCTCCTACCTGGTGTGGGACGCCTACTCGGCCTTCCGGTCCCCGTCCTCGGCCCACCGGCTGCAGGTCCTCGTCACCCGCTACCACGGGATACCCATCCACACCGAGCGGTCCGACGGGCGCCCGGTCATCGTGATCTACGAGGTCCACCCGTGATGCGCCGTCGCCTTCCCCAGGTGCTCTGCGCCCTCGGGGCCGCGGCCGCGCTGGCGACGGTGGCCGGCCCGATGCCCGGGGCCGGCGCGGCGACCGGCGCCCCGGCACCGGCACCGGCACCCGCCATCCAGCACGTGATCGTGGTGATGCAGAGCGGCCACTCCTTCGACAACTACTTCGGGACCCGGCGGGGCGTCGACGGCATCCCGGCCAACGCCTGCCAGCCGGTGGCCTCCACGTCGACGAGCTGCGATGTCAGGCCCTACCACCTCAGCCTGGACCAGGCCCGGGCCGGCCTGGCCGACACCCTGACCGTGACCCGCAAGGCGATCAACGGCGGCAAGATGAACGGCTTCGTCAGTGCCCAGTCGAACGCCGCCATCGGTACGGTGGCCATGGGTTATTTCAACGGCGGCGACCTCCCGTACTACGCCAGCCTGGCCAGCCGGTTCACCCTGTTCGACCATTTCTACGCGGCCAGCCAGGCGGGGGCCCTGCCCAACCGGCTGGTCTCGGTGGCCGCCACCGACGGTGGCCTGACCTCCAACCAGGCCCCGGCCGGCGGGATCAGCACCCCGACCATCTTCGACCGTCTGGACGCCGCCGGTCTGGGCTGGAAGTACTACGTCCAGGGATACAAGGGTCCGGCCACACCCACCCAGCCGGTAACGGTCGGTGACCAGGTCCGGACCCCGCTGCTGGCCATGCCCTCGGTGACCGGCACGCCCGCCCGCGCCGACCGGATCGTCGACTCCAGCCAGTACTACGTGGACCTGGCCAAGGGCCAGCTCCCTGCCGTCTCCTACGTCACCGGGTCGGTCGACTCCGAGCGGTCGCCCCAGAACCCGGCCCTGGGCGAGGCCTTCGTGCGCACCCTCATCAACGCCCTGATGCAGAGCTCGGCGTGGCGCCACACCGCCCTCCTCCTGACCTACGACGACTCGGGTGGCTGGTATGACCACTCCCTGCCGCCGACCATCGGGGGGACCCAGGTCGGCCTCCGGGTGCCGGCCATCCTGGTCTCGCCCTACGCCCGGGCCGGCCACGTGGACAGCACCCAACTCGACACCGCCTCGATCCCGGCGATGATCGAGAGCGTCTTCCACCTGTCGCCCCTCACCGCCCAGGACGCCGGATCGAACAGCATCCTCACCGCGGTGGACACCCACCAGCAGCCGATCGCCCCGGCCATCAGTCCCTCCGGCGCCGCCGCGGTGGTCGTCCCCCGCCCGGCCGTGACCACGATCTACGTGCTCTACGGGCTGGCGTTCGTCGGGGCAGGCCTGCTCATCACGTTGGCCTTCGTGCGCTCCCGGCGGGATCCGCTCGCGGCGGAGGCCCCGGCCCCGCCGGAGGCTCCGGCATGAGACGCCAGGTGCTGGTCCGCCTGGTCGGTGGCGCCACGCTCGCCGCCCTCGTCGGCGCCGCCGTCACCCTGGGAGCGACCGCCGCCCAGGCCGCCCCGGCGCCGAAGACGATCACCGTCCAGGCGGTGCCCCAGCTGCCCGGCATCCACTTCACGGTGAACGGCGTCCCGGCCGTGACCGACGCCACCGGTCGTGCCACCGTCACCGTCACCGATCTGTCCGGCGCCGCCTCGAGCCTGGTCCTCCCGACGCAGGATGTGACCCCCACCACCCGGGTCGCCCTCGACCGGGTGGCCAACGATCCCAAGCACGGTCCCTCGACGAGGATCCTCTACGTGGAGCTCGACGAGTCCTCGGCGGTCACCTTCTCCATGCTGACCCCCCAGCGGAAGGTCCTGCCGCTCAGCCAGGTCACCTCGGTGACCCTCAACGACAGCCTCGGCGGCACGACCACCCTCAGGGCCTCGCAGCTCCGGAAGCCACCGGTGTGGCTGCCGTCGAGCCGACCCCACAAGGGGGCCAGCGAGGTCACCGACCGGCAGGTGCTGTACTCGGTCAAGTCGGTGATGATCCGGGGGACCAACGTGGTCAACAGCGGCGAGATCCGCTTCACCGCCGACAGCGGGGTGCCCGTGACCATCCCGTTGATCCTCCACTCGCTCACCATCGACGCCAACGACCTGCTGGCCGGCAAGCCGGCCGGGTCCGCCGTCCAGCTCACCTATCCGGACGGGACGACCCGGACGACGTCGCTCGGGCCCAACCACCGGGTGACCCTGCCCGACCTGCCCCGGGGCAGCTACCGGGTCAAGGTCGAGGGGGGCGTGATCCCCCTGGCCTCGACGGTGCAGCTCTCACGGGACCAGACGGCCACCGAGCTCGTCGTGACCTCCGGGGACTTCCTCGAGATCCTGGCCATCGTGCTGGTGGCGGTGGCCATCGTCGTGGCCGCCGGCATCATCGGCCGACGCCGGCGCCAGCAGCGTGACGCCGAGGACCGGGCCGAGACGAGCGAAGTACCGCCGGACGATTCCCAAACCGCTCCGACCGGGGAGGTGGCCGATGCCGTCCCTGTCCCGTAGTCCCGGTGGTCGGACCGGTCGGAGGCCCTGGCTGGGGCTCGGGCCGGTGCTGGTGGCGCTGGCCGTCGCCCTGTCCGCCTGCGGGTCCGGCGCCCCGACCGCATCCCGGGCCCCGACCACGACCCGGCCGTCCTCGGGGCCGACCACCCCGACCCAGGCCAACCAGACGACCCCGCCCTCCCCGCAGACGGCCGGCAGCCGCATGTTCGCCTTCTACTACCTGTGGTGGGACACCCAGCACTGGCACGCCCGGCTCGGGCCCAACTACCCGTACGGGCAGGTGCCCTCCCCGCTGCCGGCGACCCTGGCCGCCAACGGCTGCGGGGCGACGACCAACTACCCCGGCAACCAGTTGACCGACGTGGCCTCTCCCCTGTGGACGCAGGACGATCCCAAGCAGATCCAGGCCGACGTCTCGATGGCCGCCCTCAGCGGATTGACCGGGTTCGCGGTGAGCTGGGCCGGTACGGGCCAACCCCACCAGAATGCGTCCTCATCGACGTTCAACCGGCGTCTGGCCATGCTGGTGGCCGCCGTGCACCAGATCAACCGCCAAGGGACCCCGTTCTCCCTCTGGGTGGCCTACATCTCGTCGGCCCGGATCCGGACCCAGGACGAGATCAACAACGACCTCTCGTACCTGCAGTCGGCCTACGGCACCGACAGCGCCTTCGACCACAGCAACGGCGGGCGCCCGACCCTGATCATGATGGGCAGCCGCAAGTACCCCCAATCGGTCCTCGACGCGGTCAGTGCCCGGTGGCGGCCGCACTTCTACCTGGTCGGCGACGAGAACTGGAACACCTGGAACAGCGCCAAAGCCGCTGACTTCGACGCCGACCAGTACTACTGGTCCAGCCAGAACCCGGTGACCAACCAGGGGTCGTTCGCGGACATCGCCCGGCTGGCGGCCGAGGTCCGTTCCACCCGCAACCCGGACGGGAGCGCCAAGCAGTTCTTCAGCCCGTTGGCACCGGGCTACAACAAGGAGCTCGGCGGGGGAACGGGGTGCGTCCCCCGCAACGGGGGCCAGACCATGCGCGACATCTACGCCGGCAACTCCGCGGCCCACCCCGACGGCTGGATGGTGATCAGCTGGAACGAGATCGACGAGGGCACCTACATCGTCCCACTTGAGCGCTACGGCAGCCAGAGCCTCGACACGCTGTCCTCGATCATCAGCCAGGCGAGGGCAGGGGGCACCGGATGAGCCGGCGGACCCTGATCGTCGTGCCGTTGGCGGCGTTGGCCGCCATCGTGATCACCGCCGCCACGGGTGGTGGGAGCAGTGCCCATCTCCCCCTTCCCCAGAGGGTGCCCTTCAGCGCCGCGCACAAGACGACCGCGGGGAAGCCGACTCAGGCCGACACCGGCGGCAACGGCACGCCGGCCGTCGCCATCCCCACGCCGGTGCCCCTCACCGGGTGCTCGGTGTCGGTCTCCAACCCGTCGCCCCTCAAGGGGCAGACGGCCGAGACGGCCACGGTGACCACCGCCCCCGGTGCCCACGTCCGGCTCGACGCCTACTACCCGCGGGCCAAGAGCACCCACGGCGGCCTGGCCTCGAGCTCGGGGACGATCGCCTTCCCCCTGCCCATCACCCATGTCCTGCCCGGGTTCACCGTGCAGGTGGTGGCCACCGCCAGCCTGCTCGGGATACAGCGCACCTGTTCGTCCTCGTTCACGCCGGTCTAGTGACCGCCACCGGGGGATCCATCATGCACACGCAATCCATTGACACATGTCTCCGGCGGCCGATCGGCCGTCGGCAGTCCCAATGAAAGACACAGGCGGAGGGGGAACCATGAAAGCACCGAGAGCATCGAGAGCATCGCAACGGTTGGACGGGGCGGCCCGGGGCGGACGGGCCTGGCGCAGGGTCGTCGTCCTGTTGGTGTTGGTGGCGTCGGTGGCGTCGGTGGTGGCCTGGTCACCGGGCCGGGCCGCCGCCCGGTCGGCCGCCCTGACCCGGTATCCCTACGTGTCCGAGGTGGTCGGCAACTCGGCCACCCTCAACTGGGCCACCGACACCTCCCAGAGCACCGGATCCGCCACCTGGGGGGCGGTCTCGGGCGGGTCCTGCACCCCGACCAACTCGGTGACGGCCCACCCGATCGCCATCACCGTCGGCAGCACCGCCGAGTACCAGTGGTCGGTGCCGCTCTCGTTCCCCTCCCCGGGGACCTACTGCTACCGGGTGCAGCTGGCCGGGGTCGACCTGCTCGGCACCGACCCGTCCCCCCAGGTGAGCACGGCGGCGGCCCCCGGGACCCCCTTCTCCTTCGCCGTCCTCGGCGACTACGGGGCCGGGACCACCGGGGAGGCGGCGGTGATGAGCCGGATCGGGGCCAGCCCGGCCAGCTTCGTGGTCACCGCCGGCGACAACGTCTACAACTCGGGCACCGAGACCGAGTACGGCGACCTCTCCCAGGGGAACCTGTTCCCGTCCCAGTACCTGCCCGCCCTCGGCGGCAAGCCCATCTTCGCCTCCGAGGGCAACCACGGGTTCAGCATCAACACGCCCTACGTCCAGGACTTCGCCGCCCCCCTGGCGGCGGCGGCCTCGGGCGGGAGCGACGTCTCGGAGTCCTACTGCTGCATCTCCACCCTGTCGGGGGCCCACACCTACCCGAGCGTCTGGTACGCCTACAACTGGGGCTCGGCCCGGTTCTACGTGCTGGACGGGGCCTGGGCCGACACCCAGGGCGCCTACCAGGGCGACTTCCTCGGCCACTGGAACGGACCGGTGTCGGGGTGCGGGCCCTGCGGGGCCGAGCTCACCTGGCTCAAGTCCGACCTGGCCGCCCACGCCTCGACCCCCATCAAGTTCGCCTTCTTCCACTACCCGCTGCACGCCGACTCGAGCGGCCAGGGCACCGACACCTACCTCGACGGCCCGACCGGCCTCGAGGGCCTGCTGGCCAACAACAACGTCCAGATCGCCTTCAACGGGCACGCCCACCAGTACGAGCGCAACTACCCCCAGATCCCGGGCAAGCCGCTGGTCACCTACGTGGACGGCAACGGCGGTGACGCCCTCGGCTCCGTCGGCGGCTGCTCGGCCTTCGACGCCTACGCCATCGGCTCGGGCTCGTCGTGCCATGCGCCCACCCCGGCCTCGGACGCCAACGTCTACGGCTTCGTGCTGGTCACCGTCAACGGGAGCCAGGTCACCGTCACCCCGACCGACTCGACCGGGCGCACCTACGACGTCCAGACCTACAACTATGCGCCGGCCAACGACTTCTCCATCGGCGCCAGCCCCACCTCGGCCACGGTGACCGCCGGGTCGTCGACCGCCCCGACCATCTCGACCGCGGTCACCAGCGGCTCCACCCAGTCGGTGGCGCTGAGCGCCACCGGCGCGCCCAGCGGGGCCTCGGTCTCGTTCAGCCCCCAGACCCTCAACGCCGGGCAGAGCTCGACCATGACGGTGACCACCTCGTCGACCACCCCGACCGGGACCTTCCCGATCACGGTGACCGGCACCGGGGCCTCGGCCACCCACACGACCACCTTCTCCCTCACCGTGAACCCGGCGCCGGTGGCCCCGACCATCACCTCGACCAACAACGCCACCTTCACCGTCGGCAGCCCAGGGTCGTTCACGGTGAACACCACCGGTGTGCCCACCCCCGTCATCACCGAGTCCGGGCCCCTGCCGAACGGGGTCGGGTTCGTCGACAACGGCAACGGGACCGCCACCCTGTCGGGCACACCGGCGACGGGGACGGCGGCCAGCTACCCCGTCACCATCGGTGCCAGCAACGGGGTGGGCACCCCGGCCAGCCAGAGCTTCACCCTGACCGTTGACGCGCCGGTGCCCAACGACTTCTCCATCGGCGCCAGCCCCACCTCGGCCACGGTGACCGCCGGGTCGTCGACCGCCCCGAGCATCTCGACCGCGGTCACCAGCGGCTCCACCCAGTCGGTGGCGCTGAGCGCCACCGGCGCGCCCAGCGGCGCCCTGGTCTCGTTCAGCCCCCAGACCCTCAACGCCGGGCAGAGCTCGACCATGACGGTGACCACCTCGTCGACCACCCCGACCGGGACCTTCCCGATCACGGTGACCGGCACCGGGGCCTCGGCCACCCACACGACCACCTTCTCCCTCACCGTGAACCCGGCGCCGCCCAACGACTTCTCCATCGGCGCCAGCCCCACCTCGGCCACGGTGACCGCCGGGTCGTCGACCGCCCCGACCATCTCGACCGCGGTCACCAGCGGCTCCACCCAGTCGGTGGCGCTGAGCGCCACCGGCGCGCCCAGCGGCGCCCTGGTCTCGTTCAGCCCCCAGACCCTCAACGCCGGGCAGAGCTCGACCATGACGGTGACCACCTCGTCCACCACCCCGACCGGGACCTTCCCGATCACGGTGACCGGCACCGGGGCCTCGGCCACCCACTCGACCACCTTCTCCCTCACCGTGAACCCGGTGCCGCCGGGGCCCGTCTTCGTGCAGAGCGCAGGCTCGACCACCAAGACGGTCACGCTGCCGGCACCCAGCGCGTCCGGTGATCTCCTCGTGCTCACCGCCGGCGTGTACACCGGAAACACCCATCCGATCACCGCGGTCAGCGACGGCAAGAACGTCTGGACCAAGGTCGGGGCCTATGACGTGTCCGGCAAGAACTCGGACGGCGAGATGTGGTACGCCCCGAATGCCGCCCCGGTGAGCAGCGTGACGGTGACGACCAGCGCCTCCACGGTTGCCCTCCGGGTCATGGAGTTCAGCGGGGTGGCGACCAGCGCCCCGCTCGACGGGTCGACGGGCACCGCCGGGACCGGCAAGTCGGCCTCGTCGGGGACGGCCACGCCGCTGGGCTCGAACGACCTGGCCGTCGGGTTCGTCGCCGGCCACAACAACACCCAGGCGATCACCGTCACCTCACCCGGCTACACGGTGCCGGCACAGGTGGCGGCGACCAGTCCCAACAAGGTGACGGTGGCGGGCGGCTATCAGGACTTCGGTGCTCCGGGGCCGCAGTCCTACGGCGGCACCTTCGGCACCACCATGTACTGGGCCGCCGGCATCGCGCTGTTCAAGTCCGGCACCCCGCCACCGCCGCCGAACGACTTCTCCATCGGCGCCAGCCCCACCTCGGCCACGGTGACCGCCGGGTCGTCGACCGCCCCGACCATCTCGACCGCGGTCACCAGCGGCTCCACCCAGTCGGTGGCGCTCAGCGCCACCGGCGCGCCCAGCGGGGCCTCGGTCTCGTTCAGCCCCCAGACCCTCAACGCCGGGCAGAGCTCCACCATGACGGTGACCACCTCGTCGACCACCCCGACCGGGACCTTCCCGATCACGGTGACCGGCACCGGGGCCTCGGCCACCCACACGACCACCTTCTCCCTCACCGTGAACCCGGCCCCGGTGGCCCCGACCATCACCTCGACCAACAGCGCCACCTTCACCGTCGGCAGCCCAGGGTCGTTCACGGTGAACACCACCGGTGTGCCCACCCCGGCCATCACCGAGTCCGGGCCCCTGCCGAACGGGGTCGGGTTCGTCGACAACGGCAACGGGACCGCCACCCTGTCGGGCACACCGGCGACGGGGACGGCGACCAGCTACCCCATCACCATCGGTGCCAGCAACGGGGTGGGCACCCCGGCCAGCCAGAGCTTCACCCTGACCGTTGACGCGCCGGTGCCCAACGACTTCTCCATCGGCGCCAGCCCCACCTCGGCCACGGTGACCGCCGGGTCGTCGACCGCCCCGAGCATCTCGACCGCGGTCACCAGCGGCTCCACCCAGTCGGTGGCGCTGAGCGCCACCGGCGCGCCCAGCGGGGCCCTGGTCTCGTTCAGCCCCCAGACCCTCAACGCCGGGCAGAGCTCGACCATGACGGTGACCACCTCGTCCACCACCCCGACCGGGACCTTCCCGATCACGGTGACCGGCACCGGGGCCTCGGCCACCCACTCGACCACCTTCTCCCTCACCGTGAACCCGGCGCCGCCCAACGACTTCTCCATCGGCGCCAGCCCCACCTCGGCCACGGTGACCGCCGGGTCGTCGACCGCCCCGAGCATCTCGACCGCGGTCACCAGCGGCTCCACCCAGTCGGTGGCGCTGAGCGCCACCGGCGCGCCCAGCGGGGCCCTGGTCTCGTTCAGCCCCCAGACCCTCAACGCCGGGCAGAGCTCGACCATGACGGTGACCACCTCGTCGACCACCCCGACCGGGACCTTCCCGATCACGGTGACCGGCACCGGGGCCTCGGCCACCCACACGACCACCTTCTCCCTCACCGTCAACCCGGTGCCATCGGGACCCGTCCTGGTCCAGACGGCCAGCGGGACCGAGACCGCCGCAGCCTCCACGCTGTCCGGCACCTTCCCGGCGGCCACCGGTGCGGGTGACCTGCTGGTGCTCTCGGCCAGCGTGTACACCGGTGCCACCAACCACATCACCTCGGTGACCGACTCGGCCGGCAACACCTGGAACCGGGTCGGTGCCTACGACGCCTCGGGCCACTACTCGGACGGCGAGCTGTGGTACTCGGCCAACGCCAAGCCCACCAACATGGTGACCGCGCACACCGGATCGGCGGCATTCATGGCCTTCGAGGTCCTCGATTTCTCCGGGGTCGCCACCACCGCTCCGCTGGACACCTCGAACGGCACCTCCAACACCGGCACGTCGGCCTCCTCGGGCACCGCCGCCTCGAGCGTGGCCAACGAGCTGGCCGTCGGGTTCGTGGCCGGGCACGGCAACACCCAGACGATCACCGTCACCTCACCCGGCTACACGGCGCAGTCCCAGCAGAACACCACCGGCACCGTCGCCACGGTGGTCACCGGCTATCAGGTGCTCGGGACTCCGGGTGCGCAGAGCTTCGCCGGGACATTCGCCTCGGGCATGTACTGGGCAGCGGGCATCGCCGTCTTCAAGCCCTGAGCCGGTCGTCCGCGCCCGCCATCGGGTGGGGCGGCGGCCGGGGTCCTTGCGGGCAACCGGGGTGGGCGGTACGGTCGGCCTCGTGCCGGCGGACGCCGCCCCGGGCGCAGACCGGCAGGCGTAGCTCCTCGCCCCTTGTCCAGGGTCGGCCCACGGGACGCAACACCGTCGGACACCAAATCGACCCACCTCGTCACGAACCGCCGCGACCCGACCGGCGGGGTGAGGTGAACAGGAAGGAACACCCGATGAACCAGACCCGGCACGGCGGAACGGCGTCGATCACCCCCGACCCCGGAGGTGGTGGACGCCGCCGGATGTCCCGGGCCCGGGTGGCGGTGGCGGTGAGCGCCCTGCTGGTGGCCCCGGTGGCCGTCGCCACCGCCACGATCGCCGGCACCCCGGCGGTGTCGGCGGCCGCGGCCGCGCCCCGACTGGCCGCGCAGGTGACGGACTGCCCGACCTATGCCGCCACGTTCGGGCCGAATACGGTCAAGGTGCAGTTCAGCTTCCGGCCCCAGGCCCAGAAGTGGATCGTCCCCGCCAACGCCGTCCCCCATTCGATCTGCTTCGACGCCAGTGGGGCCCAGGGCGGCGCCGGCACCGGGGGGACGGGCGGGACGGGCGGGACGGTCAATGACGTCCTGGCCGTCAACCCCGGCCAGGTGATCTCCCTGGCCGTCGGCCACATGGGGGCCAGTGGTACCGGGGGGATCGGCGGCGGCGGCACCGGCGGGGCCGGGGCCGGCGGGGGCGGGGGCTCCACCCAGGTCTTCGACTCCTCGGGCAACCTGCTGCTGGCTGCCGGCGGGGGCGGGGGCGGCGGCGTGACCAGCGCCGGCGGGGCCGGGGGACCGGCCAGCGGCAACCCGGTCGGGAACGGTCGGCCGGGTCTGCCCCTCGTCGGTGGGGGCCAGCCGGGCACCACCTCTCCTCCCGGTCCCGGGGCCCCCGGCTCCGGCGCGAGCACCGCGGGCACCGGACCGACCACCTCTCCCACCAACCAGGCGACGGGGGGGAACGGTGACGTCGGCGGCGGCGGGGGAGGCGGGGGGTACTTCGCCGGCGGGGGTGGCGGGGTGGACGCCGGCGGGGGCGGCGGCTCCGGCTACAGCAATCCGGCATTCTCGCTGTCCACGCCGTACTTCCAGGGCTTCTGGAACCTCAACGGAAATGTGACCATCACCTACCAGAGCTCGGCACCTCCACCGGTGAATCCGCCGCCCGGGGGCGTGACGGTCGTCACCTCCTCCCCGAGCAACGGCTACTGGCTGGCGGCCTCCGACGGCGGCATCTTCAGCTTCGGGGACGCGCTGTTCCACGGCTCGCAGGGGGCGACCAGGCTCAACAGGCCGATCGTCGGCATGGCGTCCAACTCGAGCGACGGCGGCTACTGGCTGGTCGCCTCCGACGGCGGGATCTTCACCCACGGGACCGTGGGCTTCTTCGGCTCCACCGGCAACATCGCCCTGAACAAGCCCATCGTGGGCATGGCCGCCACCCCGGACGGCGGCGGCTACTGGCTGGTCGCCTCCGACGGCGGGATCTTCGCCTTCGGCGACGCCCACTTCTACGGTTCCACCGGCAACATCGCCCTGAACAAGCCCATCGTGGGCATGGCCGCCACCCCGGACGGCGGCGGCTACTGGCTGGTCGCCTCCGACGGCGGGGTCTTCACCTTCGGCGACGCCGTCTTCAGCGGATCGACCGGGGGGACCCAACTCAACCAGCCGGTGGTCGGCATGGCCGCCGACCCGGTCCTGCCCGGCGCCTACTGGCTGGTGGCCGCCGACGGCGGCGTCTTCAGCTTCGGGAGCGCGCCCTTCCTGGGCTCCACCGGCAACATCCGCCTCAACCAGCCCATCGTCGGCATGTCCGCCTCGCCCGACGGTGCCGGCTACCGGTTCGTGGCCTCGGACGGGGGGGTCTTCTGCTACGGCAGCAGCCAGTTCTTCGGCTCGACCGGCAACATCGTCCTCAACAAGCCGGTGGTGGGGATGGCCAACACCCACAGCTGAGCCGCACCCGCCGCCGGCGCGGTGTGACGGACACCGCGCTCAGCGGGGCAGGCCCGGTGCCGGCCCGGCCCGGCGCCGGTCACTGAAGAAGGCCGACAGTTGCCGCCGTGCCTCGTCGGCCCTGACCCCGGCGGTGACCGGGACCTCGTGGTTGAGGCGCGGGTCGGCGCACAGGTTGTAGAGCGATCCGCACGCCCCGGCCTTCGGGTCGGCTGCCCCGAACACCAGGCGGCCGAGCCGGCAGGACACCAGGGCGCCGGCACACATCGGGCACGGCTCGAGGGTCACCACCAGGGTCACCTCCGACAGCCGCCAGGACCCCACGACGGCGGCGGCGTCGGCGACGGCCAGCAGCTCGGCGTGCGCGGTGGGGTCGCCCTGTCGCTCCCGCTCGTTGTGCCGGGCGGCGATGACCCGGCCGCCGAGCAGGGCGACCGCCCCGACCGGGACGTCCCCGTGCCGACCGGCCTCCGCCGCCTCCTCGAGGGCCAGCCCCATGGCCTCCCCGTCGCCGAGCACCGCTGCGCCGTCACCGCGGGGTGGCCCGGCCGGCCCCGGTGGCGGAGGAGTCGCGGCGGCACCCATGGGGCGGGATAGTAACGAAACCCGGGGGCCCCGGTTCCGACCACGCCATCGGCGGTCTCCCTCACCACCGCCCGGACATCCGTCGATCGCATCGGGGTCGCTGGCGGGGATCAGGTCGACAAAGTAGCGTGCACCAGGGATCCGGCGCGATCCAGACGTAGTCGAACAGGGGGTTGGCAGATGGTACGCAAGGTCATCGGCGGATTGGTCGCCCTCTGTCTCATGGTCCCGGCGCTGGCCATGGTCGGAGGGAGTGCGTCCGCGGCCGGCACCACCTTCACCCTCGATCTCTCCCAGGGCGCTGCCTTCAGCCTGCTCGGCTACGACTGTGGCGGCATCAACGAGCAGTCCTACGCCACCGGCTTCGATCCCACGAGCGGCTACCCCACCGGAGACGTGTACCTGTCCACCACATGCAGCGGCAGCGGTCGGGGGGGCCGCAGCACCACCCACACCGCCTGGGCCGGCGTCACGTGGGACTTCACCTCCGCCGTGGTCACTCAGGCACTGTTGACCGGGGCGCCGACCGTCAACCCGACGTTCAGCGCCTACGACGCCAACCAGAACGAGATCTACAACACGGGTGGCCGCGCCTATCTGACCTACGGCCCAGGGTTCGCGCCGGCCCCACGGGTCACGGCCATCTCGGCGACCGAGGGGCCCACGGCGGGCGGAACGGCGGTGACGATCACCGGCACGGGGCTCACACTGGTCGACCATGTGTACTTCGGTACGATCGAGGGGACGATCTCGTCGATCACCGGTGACACGTCGATTTCGGCTGTGTCACCGTTGTCGGCCGCAGGGACCGTGTATGTGACGGTCCACTCGCCGGGCGGTACGAGCGCGACGGCGACCAACCTCCAGTTCACCTTCGTGGCACCGCCGACCCTCACGGGCCTCAGTCCGAACAGCGGCGGGATCAACGGCGGCACGTACGTCACGATCACCGGCACGAACCTCTCCACGGTCACGATGGTCAAGTTCGGGGACACGGCGACCGGTTTCATCCCCGGCGGTGACAACTCGCTGACCGCGATCTCACCGGGTGAGGGCAACCCCGACACGGTGGCCGTCTCGGTGGTGACGGTCGGTGGCACGACGCCTGCCACCCCGGCCGACGTCTACACCTACGGCAACAACGGCTGCACGGGAAGCTGCACCTCGACCGTCGCCTGCGCACACGTGTCCGGTACCGTCAGCGGCACGATGAAGTTGTCCCGCTGTTCGCCGGCCTCGAAGACCAACCGGCAGGCCACGGCGGTGGCCCTGGGTAGCACGCTGACCTGGTCGACGAGCGGGCAGACCACGGTCGAGAGCCTGAGCAGCTCGTCGCCCGGCCAGGGAGCCTGTCGCCTCCACAGCACGGAGCTGGACGTCAGCGGTGTGGTGACCGGCGGTACGTCCACCTACACCGCGGTGGGCGATTCCGTCTCGGCCAGCCTGTGTGAAACCAGGACCGGACACCTGTCATTGGTGCCGGGCACGCAGTACAGCCTGTAGTCATCCTTCGACCACCGACCGGGCCGCTCGGGATCCGGAGCGCTCGCAGGGGCCGGGGTGACCGTCGGCTCCGGGGGTAGTTGGGGCCCCCCATCGGGCTACCCGGGGGCGGCCCGACGGGTGTCCATTGCCCGGGGGTCCACCTTCTTCGGGGGCATCCGTGGCGGAGGCGGTGGGATTTGAACCCACGGTGGGTTTCCCCACACACGATTTCCAGTCGTGCCGATTCGGCCGCTCTCGCACGCCTCCGGGTCCGGCCGACCCCACCGGAGCGCTCCGGGGGGTCAACGGCCACGACAGGCTACTCCGGCTCTCCGGTGGGGCGGGCGTCCCCCGCCCAACCGGCCCGCTAGCATCGGGGGCCGTCCCGACGCTGTGTGCGGCGGCTGGGTCCTGCGCAACGTCCTCCTGTGAATCGAGTCAGGGTCGGAAGGCAGCAGCTCTCAGCAGGCCGGGCCGTGTGCCGCAGCCAACCTGGCCGTCGCACAGAACGTCGGGGCCCCGGGGGTCGGCCGGGGCCGGCAATCCCGGCCCTTGCGCCCGGTAGGCTCCCCCGACGTGGCCGACCCTCCGGACGACCTTCCCTACCAGTCGCTGTACCGGCGATTCCGACCCTCGACCTTCGCCGAGGTGCGCGGCCAGGACCACGTCGTCCTGGCGTTGCGCAACGCGGTCCGGGACCAGCGGGTCGCCCACGCCTACCTGTTCAGCGGGCCTCGTGGCACCGGCAAGACGTCGACGGCCCGGATACTGGCCAAGGCGCTCAACTGCACCGATCTGCGCGACGGCGAGCCGTGCGGCGTGTGCCCCTCGTGCGTGGAGATCGCCCGGGGCTCCTCCCTCGACGTCCACGAGCTCGACGCCGCCTCCAACAACGGGGTGGAGGCGATGCGCGACCTCGTCTCACGGGCGGCTCTTGGGACCCCGGGGCGCCAGAAGGTCTACATCGTCGACGAGGTCCACATGCTCTCGACCGCGGCCTCGAACGCGCTGTTGAAGACGCTCGAGGAACCGCCGGCCCACGTGGTCTTCGTGCTGGCCACCACCGATCCCCAGAAGGTGGTGCCCACCATCCGGAGCCGCACCCAGCACTTCGAATTCCGGCTCCTCGGCCCCGAGACCCTCGGCGCGCTGTTGGCCCAGGTCCGCACCGACGCCGGCCTCGAGGTCCCCGACGAGGCGCTGGACCTGGCCGTCCGGCGGGGGCGGGGCTCGGCCCGTGACGCGCTCTCCGTCCTCGACCAGGTGGTTGCCTCGGATTCGGTCGACGACGACCTGCCTGCGCTGGACGAGGTCGTCGAAGCCCTGGCCGAACACGACATCGGCCGGGCCCTGGTGTCGGTGGCCCAGCTGAGCTCGGCGGGTTACGGGGCCCCGCAGCTGGCCGGCGAGCTGGTCGACCATCTCCGCCAGGGCTTCTTGGCCCTGGTGGCCCCGGAGCTGGTGGCGGTGGCCGGGACCGAGCGGGAGGCGCTGGCGGACCAGGCCGCCCGGGTGGGGCTGGCCGCCCTGGTCCGGTCCATGGAACTGCTGGGCCAGGCCCAGGTGGCGATGCGGGACGCACCGGACCCGCGGGTCAACCTCGAAGTGGCGCTGGTGCGGCTGGCCCGTCCCGAGGCCGACGAGTCCCCCGAGGCGATCGTGGCCCGGATCGAGCGGCTGGAGGCGGCCGTTCGACAGTCGGCCGGGGCCGTCGATCCCCGGGGTCCCCCCGACCCGCGACCGGGACACCGGAGCCCCCGGCCCCGTCGGGCGCGGGGTCGTCCGAGCCCGCCCCACCGGCTGCCCGTCGGACCCTGGGTGCGGTGCGCCGCCAGTCCTCGTCGGCCACCCGGGGCGCCGAGCCCCCCGAGGGCCCTGATCCGGCCGAGCCCCCCACCATCCCATCCCATCCCGACCCGGACGGTGCCGGCGAGGCGACGGCCGCCGCCCAGCCGTCCCCCGCCACCGACCGGTCCCCCGCGGCGGATCCGTCATCGGTGCCGTTCCCCACCCGCGATCAGCTGGTCCAGGCGTGGGGCGACCACATCGTCGGACGGCTGCGACCCAAGGCGAAGGCCCTCTTCCAGGCCGGAAGGTTCGTCGGGGTCGAGGGGGACCGGGCGGTCTTCGGTCTCCCCAACGAGACCCACCGCACCCGCTGTGCGGAGGTGCAAGAGGAGATCGGGTCCGAGCTGTCGGAGCACTTCGGCCGACCGGTGGGCCTGGTCCTGGTGGTCGACACCGGCGCGGGCCCGGACGGGGGCGATGACCGGCCGGGCAGGGGCGGGTCGGTTGCGCCCGTCTCCCGGTCCGCCGTCTCGCCGGCATCCCCGGGCCCGCTGCCGTCGGGGGGGCGCGGCGACGGGGGAGCCGGGGCCGCACCCACCGCCGGGACGGTGACGGACCCCTCGGACCCCTCGGACCCCGAGGAGGACGAGGCGCTCTCGGCTTTCGAGGAGTCCGAACTCGGCGAGGTCGCCGAGGTGGACAACTCGGCTCGGGCCCGGGTGCTCCAGGCCTTCCCCGGCGCCGAGGAGGTCGACTAGGTGGCCATCTTCTCGGGGCCGTTGCAGTCGCTCATCGACGAGCTGGGCCGGTTGCCGGGTGTCGGTCCGAAGTCGGCGCAGCGGATCACCTTCCACCTGCTCAAGGTGGCACCCGAGGACGCGCTCCGCCTGGCCGAGGCGATCATCGCCGTGAAGGAGCGGATCACCCTCTGCACCCGCTGCTTCAACGTCGCCGAGGGCGGCTTGTGCGCCATCTGCCTCGACGATCGGAGGGACGCGGCTTCGGTCTGCGTGGTCGAGGATCCCCGCGACATCGTCTCGGTCGAGAAGACCGGGGAGTACTCGGGGAAGTACCACGTGCTCCAGGGTGCCCTCAACCCGATCGAGGGTGTCGGGCCCGACCAGCTCCGGGTCCGTGAGCTGCTCGCCCGGGTCGAGGCCGAAGGCATCACCGAGGTCATCCTGTGCACCAATCCCAACCTCGAGGGCGAGGCGACCGCCATGTACCTGGCCCGCCTGCTGAAGCCGATGGGGCTCACCGTCACCCGCATCGCCAGTGGTCTGCCGGTGGGCGGCGACCTCGAGTATGCCGACGAGCTGACACTCGGAAGGGCGCTCGAGGGCCGGCGCGAGGTGGACGCCTGATTCGGTGGGTCGCACGGTGAGGTACCTCTGGCTGCTCCGGCACGGCAAGGCCGCCTCGGACGCCCCGGTGGGCGGCGGTGACCGGGAGCGCCCGCTGACCGGCCGCGGCCGCCGCGACGCCACGGCACTCGGACGGCGGATCCGCGAGGAGCGGCCCGCCCTCGGTCTCGAGGGCGTGGTCCCGCCCGACCTGGCGGTCAGCTCGGCCGCAGTCCGGGCCCGTCAGACGGCCCAGCTCGTGGTCAAGGCCATGGGCGGCCGGGTGCCGCTCGACTCGTACTCCTCGCTCTACGACGCCGACACCGACGTGGTGCTCCGCTACGTCCGGGAGATCGACGAGGGGGTGCACGGTGCGCTGCTCGTCGGTCACAACCCGACCATCTTCGACACGGCCCGGGAGCTGCTGGGCCATGCCGAGGATGGCGGGGCTGCCGATCGTGCCGCGCTGGAAGCCCACGGGTTCCCCACCTGTGCCCTGGCGGTGGTGTCGCTCCACGTGCCCGCATGGGAGGACGCCGCCCACGGGTGCGGCACCCTGGCCGGGGTGTTCAAGCCCCCCTACTGAGGTCGGTGGGCCCCCGACCGGCGACTCGGCTCCGCACGGGCCGGTCGACCGTTGACTGGGGGTCGGGGCGCCACGGCTCCTTGGCGGCTCGGTGGCACGCTGGCCGTGGGCCGGCGTTCCCTCAGAGGCTGCGGAGGATGGCGGCGTCGCCCTGGCCGCCGCCGCCGCACAGGCTGACCGCGGCGGTGCCCCCGCCCCGGCGCCTCAGCTCGAGCAGCGAGGTCAGCGCCAGCCGGGTGCCCGACATGCCCACCGGGTGCCCGAGGGCGATGGCGCCGCCGTTGACGTTGAGTCGGTCCTCGTCGATGCCGAGATCCTCGGCCGAGGCCAGGCCGACGGCGGCGAATGCCTCATTGATCTCGAAGATGTCGATGTCGCCGATCGAGAGCCCGGCCTTGCCCAGGGCCACCGAGGTGGCATGGGACGGCTGGTGGAGCAACGAGGGGCTCGGGCCGGCCACCTGGCCGTAGCTGACGAGCTCGCCCAGCGGGCTCACCCCCAGCTCCTCGGCCTTCGCCTTGGACATCACGACGACGGCGGCCCCGCCATCGGAGATCTGGGAGGCGTTGCCGGCGGTGATGGTGCCGTTCTTGTCGAAGGCGGGCCGGAGCTTGCCCAGCGACTCGGCGGTCGTCTCGGGCCGCACACCCTCGTCGGTCTCGATCACGACCGGGTCGCCCTTCCGCTGCGGGACGCTGACCGGGACGATCTCCTCGGCGAACTTGCCGTCCTTGATGGCACGGGCGGCCCGCTCGTGGGAGAGGGCGCTGAAGGCGTCCTGGCGCTCGCGGGATACTCCGTCCGAACCGTTGTAGCGCTCGGTCCCGAGGCCCATGGCGCAGCTGTCGAACGCGCAGAACAGCCCGTCGTACATCATCGAGTCGACGACGGTGCCGTCCCCGATCCGGTACCCGGCCCGGGCACCGGGCAGGAGGTAGGGAGCCTGGGTCATCGACTCCATGCCCCCGGCCACCACGATGTCCGCGTCACCGGCGTTGATCATCAGGTCGGCCAGGTAGATGGCGTTCAGGCCGGACAGGCAGACCTTGTTGACGGTGGTGGCCGCCACGTTCATCGGGATCCCGGCGTTGGCGGCCGCCTGGCGGGCGGTGATCTGCCCGGCACCGGCCTGGATCACCTGGCCCATCAGGACGTAGTCGACCTGCTCGGGTCGGACGCCGGCCCGCTCCAGGGCAGCGGCGATGGCGAACCCGCCCAGCTCGGTGGCGGCGAATCCGCCCAGGGCCCCGGAGAGCTTGCCGATCGGGGTCCGGGCCCCTGCGACGATGACGGTTCCGGGCATGACGACCTCCGCGGCCTGCTGGCCAGATCAGTAGGCGACCCTCCATGGGCCGCCATGACGACGGCACCATGATACGGCCTGGTCCCGACGGCCGACCACACGGGCGTCCGGGGACCGGTCCGGCCCCGGCGGGGCGGGGTCGCCCGGGGGTCGCCCGGGTGCGGGCGGGCTATCCTCACCTCCCATGCAGGAGTTCCTCACCGCCATCCAGTCAGGTGCCTCCGGCGAGGAGATCGCCGCCATCCCGCTCCCCGAGGCCTACCGGGCCGCCTTCGTGCTCCGGGACGAGGTGGGCATGTTCGAGGGGCTCGAATCCGCCGACAAGGATCCGCGGAAGTCCCTGCACGTGAGCGAGGTGGCCGTCCCCGAGCTGGCGCCCGACGAGGCCTACATCGCGGTCATGGCCAGCGCCATCAACTTCAACACCGTCTGGACCTCGATCTTCGAACCGCTGCCGACCTTCGGGTTCCTCGACCGGCTCGGAAAGGAGAGCCGTTGGGGCAAGCGGCACGCGCTCGACTACCACGTGGTCGGGTCCGACGCCGCCGGGGTCGTCCTCGAGACCGGGTCGGCGGTGCGGAACTGGAAGCCGGGGGACCGGGTCACCGTCCACTGCAACTACGTCGACGACCAGAGCCCGAGCGCCCACGACGACTCGATCCTGGCCGACAACCAACGGATCTGGGGGTTCGAGACCAACTTCGGCGGCCTGGCCGACCTGGCCGTGGTCAAGGCCAACCAGCTGATGCCCAAGCCCCGGCACCTCACCTGGGAGGAAGCGGCGGCCAACGCCCTGTGCAACTCCACGTCCTACCGGATGCTGGTCTCGAAGAACGGCGCCAACATGCAACAGGGGGACCGGGTGCTGGTGTGGGGGGCCTCCGGCGGCCTCGGTGCCTACGCCGTGCAGTACGTGCTCAACGGCGGCGGCACGCCGGTGGGCGTCGTGTCCTCGCCCGAGAAGGTCGAGCTCCTGCACGATCTGGGTGTGGAGGCGGTCATCGACCGCAAGGCGGCCAACTACCGCTTCTGGAAGGACGAGCACACCCAGGACGAGTCGGAGTGGCGCCGTCTCGGCAAGGACATCCGGGGCCTGGTCGGTGAGGACGTCGACATCGTGTTCGAGCATCCCGGCCGCCAGACCATGGGAGCGTCGGTGTTCGCGGCCAGACGGGGGGGACCATCGTCACCTGCGCCGCCACCTCGGGCTACATGATCGAGTACGACAACCGCCACCTCTGGATGAAGCTCAAGACCATCAAGGGCTCGCACTTCGCCAACTACCGCGAGGCCTGGGACGCCAACCAGCTGGTGTGCGACGGCAGGATCCTGCCCCCGCTGTCGGCGGTCCACCCCCTGGTCGAGGTGGGTGACGCCGCCTACCAGGTGCACCAGAACCTCCACGAGGGGAAGATCGGGGTCCTGTGCCTGGCTCCCGAAGAGGGCCTGGGCATCGACGATCCCGAGCTCCGCGCCGAGGTCGGCGAGGACCGCATCACCTTGTTCAGGAGGCACGGAGCATGACCGGCCCCGGTCTGACCGAGATCGACCACGTGGCCATCGCGGTGCGCGACCTCGATGCGGCCATCGCCTATTACGCCGACACCTTCGGGGCCAAGGTGGCCCACCGCGAGCGGGTCGACTCCGACGGGGTGGAGGAGGCGCTCCTCAAGGTGGCCGACAGCTACGTCCAGCTGCTGACACCCACCCGGGCGGACTCCCCGGTGGCCAAGTTCCTGGACAAGAAGGGCGAGGGCCTCCACCACGTGGGCTATCGGGTGGCCAGCTGCGCAGACGCCCTCCAGTCGGTGAAGGACCACGGTGGCCCGGTCATCGACCAGGCCCCGAGGCCGGGGTCGAGGGGGACGACCGTGGCCTTCGTCCATCCGAAGGGCGCGTTCGGCACGCTCATCGAACTGGTCCAGGAGTAGACGGCCCGGGTCGTCGGGACCCCAGGATGGGCCGGTCCGGTCGTGCCGGTCCGATAGCCTCGCAGTCCATGGATCACCCGATGACCCAGCGGCTGGAGGAACTGGCCGAGCGACGCCAGCTGGCCCGCAACGCCGGGTCCCCGCGGGCGGTCGAGAAGCACCACGCCAAGGGGAAGATGACCGCCCGGGAGCGGATCGACTACCTCCTCGACGACGGCTCCTTCCAGGAGCTGGACATGCTCGCCCGACATCGTGCCCACGGGATGGGGCTCGAGGAGAACCGGCCCTATACCGACGGGGTGATCACCGGGTTCGGCACCATCGACGGTCGCCGGGTCTGCGTCTTCAGCCAGGACTTCACCGTCTTCGGCGGGGCGTTGGGCGAGGTGTTCGCCGAGAAGATCCACAAGGTGATGGACCTGGCATCGTCGATCGGGGTGCCGATGATCGGCCTCAACGACGGAGCCGGCGCCCGCATCCAAGAGGGTGTGGTGTCGCTCCACTCCTACGGGGGCATCTTCCACCGCAACGCCCAGGCGTCCGGCGTCATCCCCCAGATCAGCGTCATCCTCGGCCCGTGCGCCGGGGGGGCGGTCTACAGCCCGGCGATGACCGACTTCATCTTCATGGTCCAGGGGACCAGCCACATGTTCATCACCGGCCCCGACGTGGTCAAGACCGTCACCGGCGAGGACGTGACCCTCGAGGAGCTCGGCGGGGCGATGAGCCACGCCACCAAGTCCGGGGTGGCCGCCTTCGTGGCCCCGGACGAGAAGTCGTGCCTCGACGACGTCCGCTACCTGTTGAGCTTCCTCCCCTCCAACAACCTGGAAGAGGCCCCCCTGGTCGACTCCGGGGACGATCCCGAGCGGCTGACCCCCGAGCTGTTCGACCTGATGCCGGCGTCGCCCAACCAGCCCTACGACATGAAGAAGGTGATCGAGGCGGTGGTCGACGACGGCGAGTTCTTCGAGGTCAACCACCACTGGGCCATGAACCTGGTGTGCGGCTTCGCCCGCATCGACGGCCGGGCGGTCGGGATCGTCGGGAACCAGCCGCAGATGCTGGCGGGCGTGCTCAACATCGATGCCTCGGAGAAGGGCGCCCGCTTCGTGCGGACCTGCGATGCCTTCAATGTCCCGCTGATCACCTTCGTCGACGTCCCCGGGTTCATGCCCGGCACCGACCAGGAGTACGGGGGCATCATCCGGCACGGCGCCAAGCTGCTCTATGCCTACTGCGAATCGACGGTCCCCCGTATCCAGATCATCACCCGCAAGGCCTACGGCGGGGCCTACGTGGTCATGAACTCCAAGTCGATCGGCGCCGACCTGGCCTACGCCTGGCCCTCGGCCGAGCTGGCGGTGATGGGGCCCGAGGGCGCGGTGGAGATCGTCTACCGGCGGGACCTGGCCGAGGCCGCCGACCCGGTGGGACGCCGCAAGGAGCTGGTGGAGGAGTACACCGAGCGCTACGCCAATCCCTACGCGGCCGCCGAACGCGGCTATGTCGACGACGTCATCGATCCGGCCGAGACCCGGAGGGTGCTGGTCAGGAGCCTGGCCCTGCTGGTCTCCAAGCGCGAGGACCTGCCCAAGCGCAAGCACGGGAACATGCCGCTGTGAGCAGTGGTACACCGGTGAGCGCCGGGCCGCTCGCTGCCGGATCGGGCATCGCCACCCGACCGGAGGTCGACCCCGAGGTGCTGGCCGTGCTGGCCGCCGCCGTCGATCAGGCCTGGCCCCGCCCGGCGGTGGCCGTGGTCGAGGAGGCGACCAAGCCCCCGGCGTGGCGGTTCAGCGGGCGATGGTGGTCGAGGCCGGCCACGACCCGCCGCGACCGACCGTGGGCGTCGCTGACGCCGTCCGGCATCCGGGACGGGACCGTCAGGCGGTCGTGCCGGCCCGGTGCTGCTCGGCCAACCCGACCATGTCGTCCATCATCCGGCCGATCTCGAAGTCCTTGGGGGTGTAGACCCGGGCCACCCCCTTGCCCAGCAGGATCTCGGCGTCGTCGGGCGGGATGATCCCGCCCACCACCACCGGCGCCTCGACCCCCGCGGCCCGCAGCCGGTCGACCACCTCGGGCACCAGCTCGAGATGTGATCCCGAGAGGATGGAGATGCCGACCACGTCGACGTCCTCGTCCCGGGCGGCAGCGGCGATCTCGGCCGGAGACAGGCGGATGCCCTGGTAGACGACCTCGAACCCGGCGTCGCGGGCGGCCACGGCGATCTGCTCGGCGCCGTTGGAGTGGCCGTCGAGGCCGGGTTTGGCCACCAGCAGCCTGGGGGGCCCGCCGGCCCGGTCGGCCATCGCCTTGGACCGGGCCAGCACCGTCCGGAACTCGGAGCCCCGGTGGCCCACCCCGCCGCTGATCCCGGTGGGGGCCCGGTACTCCCCGAACACCTCGCGGAGGGCCCCCGCCCATTCGCCGGTGGTGCCGCCGGCATGGGCCAGGGCGATGGTGGCGGGCATGATGTTGTCCGTGCCCTCCGCCGCCCGGCGCAGGTCGTCGAGGGCCCGCTGCACGGCCCCGCCGTCGCGGGCGGCCCGCCACGCCTCGACGTCGGCGCGCAGCTCGGACTCCACCGCCGGATCGACCCGCAGGATGGAGCCGGACCCCGGATGGTCACCACCGGTCGGCGTCGCCCCGATCGGGGCCAGCGGCGACTCCGCCGTCTCGGTGAAGCAATTGACCCCGACGACCTGGAGCTCGCCGGTCTCGATGCGCCGTACCCGCTCGGCCTGGCTGCCGACCAGGCGGGCCTTCAGCTCGTCGATGGCCTCGAAGGCACCCCCGAGACCGAGGACGTCCTGCAGTTCGGCCCACGACGCCTCGGCCACTTCGGCCGTCTTCTCCTCGATGACCACCGAGCCGTCGAAGATGTCGCCGTACTCGAGCAGGTCGGACTCGAAGGCCAGGATCTGCTGGATGCGCAGCGACCACTGCTGGTCCCAGGGCCGGGGCAGCCCGAGCGCCTCGTTCCACGCCGGCAGCTGGATCGCCCGGGCCCGCGCCCGCTTGGACAGGGTGACGCCCAAGGACTCGAGGACGATGCGGGGGACGTTGTTCTCGGGCTGCGCCTCGGTCAGCCCGAGGGAGTTGACCTGCACCCCGTAGCGGAATCGCCTGAGCTTGGGGTCGGTGACCCCGTAGCGCTCGGAGCAGACCCGGTCCCAGAGCGCGGTGAAGGCCCGCATCTTGCAGGTCTCCTCCACGAACCTCACCCCGGCATTGACGAAGAAGGAGATCCGGCCCACGACCGATGGGAACCCGCTCTCGGGGATCTGGCCCGAGTCGCGCACCGCGTCCAGCACGCCGATGGCGGTGGCCAGGGCATAGGCCACCTCCTGGCTGGGAGTGGCCCCCGCCTCTTGGAGGTGGTAGCTGCACACGTTGATGGGATTCCACTTCGGAACCTGGCGGACGGTGTAGGCGATGGTGTCGACGGTGAGCCGGCGACTGGGGAGCGGGGGGAAGATGAAGGTGCCCCGGGAGAGGTATTCCTTGACGATGTCGTTCTGGGTGGTCCCCGACAGGACCGACGGGTCGACGCCGTGGTCCTCGGCGTTGGCGATGTAGAGGCCGAGCAGCCAGGCGGCGGTGGCGTTGATGGTCATCGAGGTGTTCATGGACTCGACCGGGATCTGGTCGAGCAGCTGGGCCATGTGCCCGAGGTGGGCGACCGGGACCCCGACCTTGCCCACCTCGCCGGCGGCCTCCGGCGAATCGGGGTCGTAGCCGATCTGGGTGGGGAGATCGAAGGCGATCGACAGGCCGGTCTGGCCCTTGGCCAGGTTGGTCCGGTAGAGCTCGTTCGACGCCTTGGCGGTCGAATGGCCCGAGTAGGTGCGCATGACCCAGGGCCGGTCGCGGGCCCTGCGGGGCGCAGCACCGGCCTTGGGGTCGTCGGAGGGGCCTCGGGTGCTCACGGATCCGCCTCTCCTCCCTCGGCCGGCCCGGCCGCCGGTTTCACGTCGCCCATCCCCCCATTGTGGCAACGGGAGCGGCGAACGAGAAATGCACTAGAACACGCTCTCGTTTTGGGTTGGTGGTGTGCAACTCCGGTGGCCGGCGGCGCGCCCACCGCCGACCGCTACCCGAGGTGCGGCTACTTCCGGTAGTCGAGGAAGCCCTGGCCGGACTTGCGGCCCAACAGTTCGGCGGAGACCATCCGGCGCAGGAGGGGGACGGCCGCGTAGTTGGGGTCGCGGAACTCGTCGTAGAGCGCATCGAGGATGGCCACCGAGGTGTCGAGGCCGACCAGGTCGAGGAGCGCGAACGGGCCCATGGGGAACCCGCAACCCCCCTTCATGGCGGCGTCGATGTCTTCGACGGAGGCCACACCCTGCTCGTGCAGCCGGACCGCATTGTTCAGGTAGGGGAACAAGAGGGCGTTCACGATGAATCCGGCCTGGTCCTTCACCTCGACGGGAGTCTTGCCGCAGGCCTCGGCGAACTGGCGGGCGGCGGCGATCGTCTCCTCGGAGGCGGTCAGCGGCTTGACCACCTCCACCAGGGCCATCACCGGCGCGGGATTGAAGAAATGGACGCCGCACACCTTGTCGGGCCGGCCGGTCTGCATGGCCAGTTCGATGACGGGGAGGGTGGAGGTGTTGGTGGCCAGGATGGTGTGGTCGCCGGTGATCCGGTCGAGCTCGTTGAAGAGCTCCTTCTTCACGGCCAGGTCCTCGACCACCGACTCGATGACCAGGTCGACGTCCTTCAGGGCGGCCAGCTCCGAGGTGGCGCTGACCCGGGCCATGATGGCGTCCCGCTCCTCCTCGGTCCTCTTGCCCTTCTCGACCTGGCGGTTGAGCGACTTCTCGAGGGCGGCCACGGTGGCGTCCGCCGTCGACTGACTGCGCGACCGGAGCACCACCTGGAACCCGTTGGCGGCCGCGGTCTCGGCAATGCCCGAGCCCATGATCCCGGAACCGACAATTCCCACACGTGCGATTGACATAGGGAGGGATGCTAGTGGTGGCTGAACCGGCGCCGCCCGGGTGCCGGCCGCACGCCCCCGGCGCCGGGCGGTGGGTGCGGACCGGGAGCCACGCGGACATCGCGCCACTTGCCCCGACCTGGGATGACCGACACGATGGGGCGATGGACGACGCATCTGCCGGTTCCGGACCGCCCCCGGCCGCCGCCAAGGCCGCCAAGGCCGCCAAGGCCGCCAAGGCCGCCAAGGCCGCCAAGGCCGCCAAGGCCGCCAAGGCCGCTCCCGACCCGAAGCCCACGGCCGCCCCCGGGGTGGCAACCACCAGGGCTGCAAGCACCCAGACGGCAACCACCCGGATGACGAAGGCCGTCGCCACCCGGACCGGCGCCGCCCGGGCCTCGGCCGGTGCGAGGGCAGCGTCGGCCGCGGCGGCTTCGGACGGGGGGGCCGGGGATCCCGGTGCGCACGCCTCTGCCGGTCCGGGCCGGGACAGGGCCCGGACTCGGGCCCTGTACAACCGCCGGGCGCAGAGGGCCGACGAGCGGTGGCCGGTGGTCGCCCGGGGCCTGGCCGGCATCTTCCGCCATCCCGACCTCCTGCTCGGCCTGCTGGGCGCCGGACCGCCGGTGGAGCGAGGGGGGAGGGTGCTGAACCGGGGCAGCCAGGCCCTCGTCGAGACGGTCAATCGGCTGAGCGGATCAACAGACGGCTTCGACCCGTCGGCCATGCGCGTCCAGTCGGTACGCGCTGCTCGGGTGTCGATGCCCGTCCGCACCGATGTCCACGTGTCCGGCCGGGTCATCCCGGGACCGTCGGGAGCCCCGGACGTGCCGATGAGGATCTACCGCCGCTACGGCTCCGGGCTCGGGGCCGGGCCGGGCAGCGCGCAACAGGCCATCGTCTTCTTCCACGGCGGCGGGTGGGTGACCGGCGACCTCGACACCCATGACTCCCTGTGCCGGATGCTGGCGGCGGTGAGCAGGTGCCTGGTGGTGGCGGTCGGCTACCGCCTGGCACCCGAGGATCCGTTCCCCGCCGCCGTCGACGACGCCCTGGCCGCCTACCGGTGGGTCCATCGGCACAGCGGGGAGCTCGGCATCGCCCGGGGACAGGTGGGGGTCATGGGCGACAGCGCCGGCGGGAACCTGGCCGCCGTCGTGGCCCAGGAGACCAGGAGGGGGGAGGGTCCTCCGAGCCCGATGTGCCGGCCCCGCTCGTCCAGGGTCTGGTCTACCCGGTGGTGGACGCCAGGCTCGACACCGATTCGATGAGGGGGCTGGCCGAGGGGTTCCTCATCACCCGGGAGGCCATGGAGTTCTTCCGCGGGGCCTATCTCCCGAACAAGTCCGATTGGGCCTCCGCCAGGGCCTCGCCCCTCCTGGCCCCGGACCTGGTCGGCCTGGCCCCGGCGCTGGTGGTGACGGCCGGGTTCGATCCCCTCCGGGACGACGGGGCGGGCTACGCCGAGGCCCTGCGCTCGGCCGGCGTCGAGGTCGAGTACCGGTGCTACGACGACCAGATCCACGGGTTCATGGCCATGGGGGTCCTCGAGGACGCGCTGGCGCTGGCCACCGAGGTCTGCGATTCGATGGGCCGACTGATGCGTCGCTCCGCACCGGAGGCATCCTGGGCGTAGGGCCGCTCTCCCCGGCCGGCGACCCCGGCCCGGCCTCTACAGTTGGCCCGATGGACGGGACTCCCGGGATTCTGGCGTTGGTCGGCGGCGGCGAGTGGCAGGAGGGATGCGTGTTCGACGCGGAGTTCCTGGCCGCCTCGGGATCGGACGAGGTCCTGGTGCTCCCGACCGCCGCGGCCTACGAGCATCCCGAGCGTCAGGTGGTCCGGGCGGGTGAGTGGTTCGGACAGCTGGGGGCCCGGGTCGAGGGGCTGATGGTCCTGTCCCGCGCCGATGCCGAGGACGAGGGCGTGGCGGGCGTGATGCGGGGGGCCCGGTTCGTCTACCTCAGCGGCAGCTCTCCCATGCACATCCGGAGCGTCCTGAAGAACTCGAGTGTGTGGGAGGCCCTCGTCGACGCCTGGCACCACGGTGCGGTCGTCGTCGGCTCGTCCGGAGCGGCCATGGCCCTGACCGACCCGATGGTCGACGCCCGGGGGGGCGGTCTGACCATCGGCCTCGGTCTGCTGACCGGCCTGGCCGTGGTCCCCCATTTCGGCGACAGCCACGAGGACGAGCACGGCGAGAAGCTCCACCGGTCGGTCCAGCTGGCCCCCGCCGGCACCCCGGTGGCCGGCATCCCGGAGCGGACCGCCCTCATCCGGGACCCGGGCGGCCGGTGGCGCTCGGCCGGCGCCGGCAGGGTGGCGGTGTACCTGGACGGTGCGGAGGCCGAGTCCGGGCTCGGCGCGTTGCCGGCCTGAACGACCGGGCACCGGCGGTGCCCGGTCGGCGCGGTCAATCGGCCTCGATGATGGTCACCGACTCGATCACCACCTGCTCGGACGGCGCCCCGGACCGGCTGCCCACCGACTCGATCGCCGTCACCACCTCGAGGCCGCCGACCACCTTGCCGAAGAGCGAGTAGCTGGGGGGCAGGGCGGTTCCGTCCGGCCCGCTCACGATGAAGAACTGGCTGCCGTTGGTATCCGGCCCGGCATTGGCCATGGCCAGGGAGCCGATCTCGTAGCGGCCCGGCGCCGGAAGCTCGTCCTCGAAGCGATAGCCGGGGCCGCCGCGCCCCGATCCCTCCGGGTCGCCGCCCTGCAGCATGAACCCCGGGATGATCCGGTGGAACACGATCCCGTCGAAGTAGTGCCAGCGGGCCAGGAACACGAAGTTGTTGACCGTGCGGGGCGCGGCGGTGGCGTCGAGGGCGATGGTCATGGCTCCCTTGGAGGTGGCCAGCTCGGCGGAGTACCGCCTGGCCGGGTCGATGACCATCGGTGGCGGCCCGTCGAACCGCTGGGTCTTGGGGCTGGAGCCGTCTGCTGCGGGAATCTCGGGGGCCATGGCGGTTCTCTCCTGTGTCGGGTGCTCGGGCGTTGCGGTCTGGACGGGTCGGGCGCACGTCGTCGCCGTGCGTGCTACCGGATGGCTCCGGCCGGAGCTATTGATCCGGCCGGGTGGGCTCGGAGGGTCGGAGGGTCAAGAGGTGGCGATGGTGACCGACACCATGCGGTGGAGGGTGGTGGGGGTCCCGCTGGTGGCTGCCGGCGGCATTGATCGTCAAGACGACGGGCATGCCCGAAGTGACCTTCCCGAACAGGGTGTAGTTCGGAGTCAGGCTGGAGCCCTGGGCCCCGGCCACGATGAAGAACTGGCTCCCGTTGGTGTTCGGACCCGAGTTGGCCATGGCCACCGAGCCGATCGGGTACTGCGGAGAGGCGGTCTTGGGCAGCTCGTCTCCGAATTGGTAGCCGGGGCCCCCGTTCCCCCCACCGGTGGGGGACCCGGTCTGGTCGACGAAGGTCGGGATGACCCGGTGGAAGACGATGCAGTCGAAGAAGTGGTGGTCGGCCAGGAAGACGAAGCTGTTGACCGCCTTCGGGGCGGCCTTCGGATCGAGCTGGACCGTGAACGGCCCGATGTCGGTGGTGATGGTCGCCGTGTAGGTCTTCGACGTGTCGATGGTCATGGCGGGCGGGGACGGCCAGGACGGCTTGTTGAGCGTGGCCGTGAAGCTGGCCGGGCAGTCGGCCGAGGTGGTCACGGCGCTCGGGGCCGTGTCACCCGACCCGCCCGGGGGTGCCGGCTTGGTTGTGGTCGAGGCGGGCGTGGTGGAGGTGGAGGCCTTGGAGCTCGGGTGCTTGTTGCCGAAGATCAGGTAGGAGAGGCCGACCACGACGAGGGCCACGACGGCGATGGTGATGATGCGCCGGAGGTTCTGGCGCCGCTTCTGCGCCTTCTGCTCCGCCTCCCGTCGAGCCTGACGGCCGGCCTTTTGTCGTTGGCGCTTCTCGGTGGGCACGGGGCCTCAGGGTAGTCGCTCCCATCTGGGCCATCGGAGTCGGCCGGCGTGTGCACCGCGGGTGGGGAGAACCGGCCGCTGTAGCCTTGGCCACCATGTCTCTGGTCGTGCAGAAGTTCGGCGGGACCTCGGTGGCCGACGCAGAACGGATCCGGGCCGTGGCCGACCATGTGGCCCGGACCCGGCGGACCGGCGACGCCGTCGTGGTCGTGGTCAGCGCCATGGGCCGGACGACCGATCAGCTGGTCCGGCTGGCGGACGATGTCAGCGCCGTCCAGCCGACCCGCGAGGTCGACATGCTGCTGAGCGCCGGGGAGCGGATATCGATGGCGCTCCTGTGCATGGCCCTGGCCGAACTGGGGGTGGAGGCCACCTCCTACACCGGGAGCCAGGCGGGCATCATCACCGACGCGGTGCACACCCGGGCGAAGATCCTGGAGATCCGGGCCGACCGGCTCCTGGCCACCCTGAACGGCGGCGGCGTGCCGGTGGTGGCCGGCTTTCAGGGGATGTCCGTCGAACGCGATGTGACCACGCTGGGGCGCGGCGGTTCGGACACCACGGCCGTGGCCCTGGCCGCGGTGCTCGCCGCCGACGTCTGCGAGATCTACACCGACGTTCCCGGGGTGTTCAGCACCGACCCACGGCTGGTGCCGGAGGCCCGCAGGCTGCCACGCGTCAGCTACGAGGAGATGCTCGAGATCTCGGCCACCGGCGGCCGCGTCCTCTCCCTGCGGTCGGTGGAGTTCGCCCGGAACCACGGCGTGCCCCTGCATGTACGTTCGAGCTTCACCTGGGAGCCGGGGACCTGGATCGACGAGGAGGACCGAACCATGGAGCAGGCCGTCGTCAGCGCGGTGACCCACGACGTCTCGGAGGCCAAGGTGACGGTGATCGGCGTCCCCGACCGACCGGGGCTGGCCGCCCGGCTGTTCCGGGGCCTGGCCGACCGCAACGTCAACGTCGACATGATCGTGCAGAACACGTCACTGCACGGCACCACCGACATCTCGTTCACCGTGCCGGGCCACGACCTGGCGGTGAGCACCGAGGTGTGCCAGGCACTGGTGCCCGAGCTGGGCGCCACCGGGGTCACCAGCGACGACGCCGTGGCCCGGGTCTCCCTGGTGGGGGCGGGCATGAAGACCCACCCCGGGGTCACCGCGCTGACCTTCGAGACCCTCGCCGCCGCGGGGATCAACATCGAGATGATCTCCACCTCGTCGATCCGTATCTCGTGCATGGTGCGCGCCGATGCCGCCGAAGATGCCGTGCGCGCCCTGCACACCGCGTTCGACCTGGGCTGACCGACGTCCCGACCCGGTCGGGGCGCTCCCGGTGCGCGTCGACGGTCGAGGCGACGAGCGCAAGTAGAGTGGGCCGATGCGGGTGGCAGTGGTCGGTGCGACCGGGCAGGTCGGGACGGTCATGCGGTCGGTCCTCGACGAGCGTGGCTTCCCCGTCGACGACCTGCGGCTGTTGGCGTCCTCCCGCTCGGCGGGCCGCCTGTTGTCGTTCCGGGGGAGCGACATCGTCGTCGAGGATTCGGAGACGGCGGATCCGGGCGGCGTGGACATCGCCCTGTTCTCGGTCGGATCCGAGGCCTCGCGGGTCCTGGCCCCCCGGTTCGCCTCGGCCGGGGCCGTCGTCGTCGACAACTCCTCGGCATGGCGGATGGATCCCGAGGTCCCCCTGGTCGTTCCCGAGGTCAACGCCGAGACGCTCCGCTCGATCCCCAAGGGGATCGTGGCCAATCCGAACTGCACCACCATGGTGGCCATGCCGGTCCTCAAGCCGCTGCACGACGCCGCCGGTCTGCGGCGTCTCGTCGTCGCCACCTACCAGGCGGTGTCAGGAGCCGGTCTGGCCGGTCCTTCCGAGCTCGAGGACCAGTTGATCAAGACGGTGGACGGCGCCGCCGCCCTCACCTTCGACGGTGGTGCGGTGGCCTTCCCGTCACCTGCCACCTTCCCGGACGTGATCGCCCACAACGTGATCCCGGTGGCCGGCCACCTGGTCGGGGACGGCTCGGGCCAGACCAGCGAGGAGCAGAAGTTCCGCGACGAGAGCAGGAAGATCCTCGGTCTGCCCGGGCTCGACGTCACCTGTACGTGCGTGCGGGTCCCGGTCTTCACCGGGCACTCCCTGGCGATCGTGGCCGAGTTCGACCGTCCGATGGGACCCGAGGAGGCGCGTGCGGCGCTGACCGGGGCGGCGGGTGTGGAGCTGTCCGACGCGCCGACCCCGCTCCACGCGGCCGGGACGGACCCGGTGCTGGTCGGCCGGATCCGGCCGGCCGGGTCGACCGACCGGCTGGCGCTGTTCGTCAGCGGCGACAACCTGCGCAAGGGGGCGGCGCTCAACGCCGTGCAGATCGCCGAGTCGCTCGGCGCCCTGGGCATCGTCGGCCGAGCGGACGTCTAGCCCCGGTCCTCCTGCTCGGGAGGGGACTTCGCCTGGAGCTCATCGCTCACGATCACCCGTGGGCCCGAGCTCCATGAGAGGTACCTCCACGACCAGTTGATCAGCACCACGATCTTGTTGCGGAACCCGATGAGGTAGACGAGGTGCAGGCCCAGCCAGGCCAGCCAACCGAGGGTGCCGCGCACCATCAGGCCGTTGGGGAATTCGGTCACCGCCGCCCTCCGCCCGATGGTGGCCATGATCCCCTTGTCGTGGTACCGGAACGGCTGGGTGGGCCTGCCCGCTGCCCGGTTCAGGATCTGGGCGGCGGCGTGGGCGCCCGACTGGATCGCCACCTGGGCCAGCTGCGGGCAGACCCTGTCGCGCTCCTCCGGCTCCGGTCCCCAGGGCACGGCGGCGGCATCGCCGACGCCGTAGGCGTCGTCGTGGCCGACCAGCGACAGGTCGGCGTCGACCGTCAGGCGGCCGTTGGAGCCGGTGGCGGTCCCCAAGTGGGCGGCGATGGTCCCCTCCGCCGTGACGCCGCCCGCCCACACCACCGTCTCGGTCGGGATCCGGGTCCCGTCGTCGAGCTCCACCCGGTCACCGGTCACCGCCCTCACCATGCGCCCCAGCTGCAACTCCACGCCCCGACCCCTCAGGGTGTCGGCGGCGTACGAGGCCGCCGAGGGTTTGAAGGGGGTGAGCAGCCGGTCGAGCCCGTCGACGAGGATGATCCGGCCCGCCGACCGGTCGAAGCCGAAGCCGTCGTGGCGGACGGCCACGTCCAGCAGCTCGGCCAGGGCCCCGGCCACCTCCACCCCGGTCGGTCCACCACCGACGACGACGAAGGTCAGCGGTCCCTCGGTGGCCCGGGCGGGGTTGGAGTCGGCGTCCTCCAGCCTCCGGAGCACGTGGTCTCGCAGGCGTCGTGCGTCGGTCAGGGTGTACAGCGGGAAGCTGGACTCCGCCGCCCCGGGGATCCCGAAGTACTTGGCGGTGGCCCCGCTGGCCACGACGACCGAGTCGAACGGCAGGGGATCCGAGCCCTCGAGGGTGACCTGGCGCCTCTCCCAGTCGACGCCGGTCACCGTCGCGAAGCGGAAGGCCACGTTCGCGGCCTTGCCGAAGATCACCCGGATCGGATACGCCACATCCCCCGAGTCGAGGCCGGCCGTCGCCACCTCGTACAGCATCGGCTGGAAGGTGTGGAAGTTCCGCTGGTCGACGACGGTGACGTCGACGGGCTTGCCGATCAGGGCCCGGGCCGCGGAGAGCCCGGCGAATCCGGCGCCCACGATGACGACCCGGTGCATTCGCTCATGGTGGCACAGGACGGGACCGATCCCAGGGGCCGTGCGGCCGAGGCGGCCCGGAGCCGCCGCCGGCGCCCACCGGCCGGGCGGCCGCCGGCGGTGAGCACGAACGTCCGCTGACCGGGGGGTGTCCACGGCGTTGTGACACCCCCTCGGTACGCTGGGCGCCGAAGGCCCCAGGGCCGCAAGGAGGACTCGCCATGATCACCGGACTCGTACTCGGGCTCGTCGCCGGGGCCGCTCTCGGACTCGCGGTCGGCCTCTTGGCCCGTGCCGGCCAGGTGACGGCGGCGAGGACGGCGGAGGCCCGGCTGGCCGATGCGCTCGGCCAGACCAGGGCGCTGGCCGGCGACCTGGTGGCCCTGCGATCCCAGCTGGCCGACCAGGAGGGACGTCTCAACGCCGCGCTGAACGATTCCGCCCGCCTCGAGGCGGAGCTCGGACACGAACGGCGGGTCGCCGAGCACCGGGCCGAAGCCTTCGAAGAGACCCGAACCCAGTTGACCGGGGAGTTCGCCCGCCTCTCCAGCCTGGCCCTGCAGCAGAACAACGAGCAGTTCCTCCAGCTGGCCGACACCAAGCTCAAAGAGACCCGCCAGGCGGCCGAAGGGGAGCTGGCCAAACGGCAGGAGGCCATCGAACAGCTGCTCAGGCCGATCGGCGAGCAGCTCGACAAGTACGAGGCGGGGATGCAGCGGCTCGAGCTCGAGCGCCAGCGGGCCCACACGACCCTGACCGAGCAGATGAAGCACCTCTCCACCTCCCACGACCAACTGCAGAAGGAGACGCGCAACCTGGTCACCGCGTTGCGCTCGCCGCAGACCCGCGGCCGATGGGGGGAGCTGCAGCTGCGCCGGGTGGTCGAGATGGCCGGGATGCTCGAGCACTGCGATTTCGACGAGCAGGTCACCTCGGACGCAGACAGTGGGCGGATGCGGCCCGACATGGTGGTCCACCTCCCCGGCAACAAGAACGTGGCCGTCGACGCCAAGGTGCCCATGCAGGCCTTCCTCGATGCCAACGAGGCCGACGACGAGGCAGTCCGCCGGACCTGCCTGGCGAGCCACGGCCGCCAGATGAAGGCCCACATCGACGCCCTGTCGAAGAAGGAGTACTGGAAGCGGGTGGACCCCTCGCCCGAATTCGTCGTGGCCTTCATCCCCGGGGACCCCCTTCTCACCACCGCGCTCGAGCACGAACCGGGGCTGATGGAGTACGCGGTGGCCAATCACGTGCTGCTGGCCACCCCCACCTCGCTGATCGCCCTCCTCCGGGCCGTCGCCTACGGGTGGCAGCAGGACGCCCTGGCCGACAACGCCCGGGAGGTGCAACAGCTCGGCGCCGAGCTGTACCAGCGGCTGTCGGTGCTGGGGGACCACGTCTCGAACGTCGGGAAGGGCCTGAACAACGCCGTCTCCGCCTACAACCGGGCGGTCGGCTCGCTCGAGGGGAGGGTCCTGGTCACCGCCCGGCGATTCGTCGAGATGGGGGTGATCGGGACCGGGGACCGGGAACTGCCGCACCCGCCGACGGTGGACGCCACCACCAGGGCCCTGGAGTCCCCCGAGCTCACCCCGCCCACCCTGGACCTCCCGTTCGCGGACAGCGCGGTCGGCGGTGCCGCCCTCCCCGTCGGCGCCGGGCGCCACGACCGAGGTTGACCGAGGCGCCACCCGCGCCGGGCAGCTGAAGGGCCGGGTGGGGCGGAGCGCCCGGACGGCGGACGAGCGGCGGTGACGGGGACGCCCGCGACCCGAACCGCCCGCTGACCGTCGGCTTGCCTCGTCGCCGCCCGGCGGCACCGCGGCGGGGTGAGAATCGCACGGCCTTGAACTGCACTTTGTCGGGGATATGACGATCTGATTGCAGTTCTCAGGCAATTCCAAGGTCGGTTGGTGATAAAAGTAGTGGCCACCCACGGTTGCGGTGGGTCGGTGTTTTGGTGTGACCGGGCGGCGACCGCCGGAGCGAGAGGGAGACGACGTGAACATTCTGGTGCTCGGTGGCGACGGCTATCTCGGTTGGCCCACTGCGCTGTACCTGTCCCGTCGGGGCCACCGGGTCGGGGTCGTCGACAACTTCGCCAGGCGGGGCTACGACCTCGAGATGGGCGTCGACAGCCTGGTGCCCATCGTGAGCCTCCAGCAGCGGGTGCGCCGTTGGAAGGAGATCTCGGACCTGTCCATCGACGTATTCGTGGGCGATCTCAACGACCCGGTCTTCGTCGGGGACACGCTCGCCTCGTTCCAGCCCGATGCCGTGGTGCACTTTGCCGAGCAGCGGTCCGCCCCCTACTCGATGATCGATCGCAAGCACGCGGTCTACACCCAGGTCAACAACGTCGTCGGGACCCTCAACCTGCTCTATGCCATCGCCGAGCAGAATCGGGACATCCACCTGGTGAAGCTCGGGACCATGGGCGAGTACGGGACCCCCAACATCGATATCGAAGAGGGCTTCATCGAGATCACCCACCGGGGCCGCACCGACGTGCTGCCCTATCCCAAGCAGCCCGGCTCCTTCTACCACCTGTCGAAGGTCCACGACAGCCACAACATCATGTTCGCCTGTCGGATCTGGGGGATCCGGGCCACCGATCTCAATCAGGGCATCGTCTACGGTCACGACACCGAGGAGACCGCCCTGCACCCCGAGCTGGCCACCCGCTTCGACTACGACGGGGTCTTCGGCACGGTGCTCAACCGGTTCTGCGTGCAGGCGGTCACCGGGCATCCCCTGACCGTCTACGGCTCCGGCGGGCAGACCCGGGGGATGCTGAACATCCTGGACACCCTGGCCTGTGTCGAGTTGGCGTTGGTCAACCCTGCCGAGCGGGGCGAGTTCCGGGTGTTCAACCAGTTCACCGAGTCGTTCTCGGTGTCCGAAATGGCGGACCTGGTCGTCTCGGAGTACGCCGGCGAGGCGGTCATCGACCACTCGCCGGACCCGAGGGTGGAGAAGGAGGACCACTACTACCGGGCCGCGCACACCAAGCTCCTCGATCTGGGGCTGGTGCCCCACCTGCTGACCTCGTCGGTCATCCAGTCGATCCTGGCGGTCTCCGACAAATTCAAGGCGAACGCCGACGTGGCCGCCATCCGGCCCACCGTCGAATGGCGGAACACCGCCAGCGGCCTGCCCACCGCGGGGACGCCGACCCGGGTCCGGACGTCCGAAGAGACCAGAGCGTCCCTTCACCAGCCTTCCTAGGCGGATCGGGGCCGGGCCCGCCGCACCCGGCCCGGGCGCCCCCATCGACGGGCCCGGGCCAAGTTCGCAGGTTGACGGCCCGCACTATCGTCGTCAGGATGCCCCGGGCCCGACGGAGACGACGTCGCTCCCTCGTCAAGCACGGCGTGGGCCGGTACGCCTTCCTCGCCGCCCTCGTGGCGGTGGTGACGGTGCTGGCCGTCGGCTCCCTGATCGAGGTCCATACCCAGTCGAGCGCGTTCCGCACGTCGACCAACACCGGCTACGGGGCCCTCGCCTCCCGCGTCGCCGACGACTCGAATCAGACGGGGGCCCGGTTGGCGGCCCTGATCGACACCGCCCCGCTCCTGACCAACGCGCCGGACCCGCCGGTCCCCCAGAACATGGCCCGGACCGTGCTCCAGCAGGGTCTCGACCAGGCGGTGCGCTCGAGCTCGGACGAGGCGGTCCGGGCGGAACGTCTGGTGCCGCCGGCTCCGGCCGACACGGTCAGCGGTACGTTCACCCAGGTGATGTCCGCTCGGGCGACGGCGGTCTCGGCCATCCGGACCGGCATCGACCAACGGCTGGGGATGTCGCCGCTGCCCGTCGCCGGTGCACCCACCCCGTCGACCACCCCGGGTCCCGCGCCCCTGGTCTCGGCCGACCAGGCCGCCGCGGTGCTGACCGCGGCCGGGCTCGGGCTCGAACGGGCCGACGCCGCCTACCGGGTGCTGCTGGCCGGCATCCGGCGGGAGGGCCTCCCGATCCACCTTCCGAGGTCGGTGTGGGTGCCGTCGCCGGTGGCCCGGGCCCCCCTGGGCTCGGTCCGGCTGGGTGCCCTGATCCCCTCCCTCGACGCGGCGGCCAGCTTCGTCCCCTACCACCGGCTGATCTATTCCGCCGTGGGCCTGTCGCCGCCGGCGGTCACCACCGGCGCCGCCGGCACCGCCGCCAGCGGGTGCAGCGCTCCCCGCTCCGTGGTGCCCGGCGCCTCCCCGACCGTGCTTCCCCCGACGTCCTCGCTCGGTGTCGCCGCCACCGTGACCAACTGCGGAACGGTCGTCGAATCCGGAGTGGGGGTCGCGGAGACCCTGGCTCTCGCCGACCCGGCGGGCACGGCCCCGCCACCTCCCGCGGCCAGGGGGGGCACGGCGCGGGCCACCGTGACGTTGCGGGCGGGGTCGTCGGTCGCCGTCCCGCAGACGACGTTCGCGGTTGCGGCCGGCCATCTGTACACCCTGACGCTGGCCATCGCCATCGATCCTTCCAACCAACTCGACCCCACCGGTTCGACACAGGGCTTCCTCCTCCAGATCTCCGGTTGAGGGGGAGGGACCGGTCGAACCCGCGGTCGGACCGCGGCGCGACGTCCCCGAGGATGGCAGAGGGGCTGGTCGACGGGGGGGTGAGTCGATCTAGGATTGGGAAAATGACACGGATTGTGGACAGAAGGGTCTGAGGACCAGTGGCCGAGAGCATCACGATCACCGACAACCGCACCGGCGAGTCCCTCGAGATCCCCTTCGAAAACGGGGGGATCTCCGCCGCGCAGTGGTCGAAGCTGCTCCCCGGTGTCTGGTTCTACGACCCCGGGTTCGTCTCGACGGCGGCGTGCGAGAGCTCGATCACCTATCTCGACGGCGACGAGGGCATCCTCCGCTACCGGGGATACCCGATCGAGCAGCTGGCCGAGAGCTCGACCTACCTCGAAGTGGCCTATCTCCTGTTGAACGGCGAGCTCCCGACGGCCGAGCAGTTCGACATCTGGGAGCGCGAGATCACCCACCACACCTTCATCCACGAGAACGTGCGCAAGCGGTTCCTCGAGGGATTCCACTACGACGCCCATCCCATGGGGATGCTGGTCTCGGCCGTCGCCGCCCTCTCCACCTTCTACCTCGACGCCAAGGACATCTTCGACGTCGAGTCCCGGGACAAGCAGATCATCCGGCTCATCGCCAAGATGCCCACGCTGGCGGCGGCCGCCCACCGGTTCAGCGTGGGCATGCCCTTCGTCTACCCGGACAACTCGCTGCCGTTCACCTCCAACTTCCTGTCGATGATGTGGAAGATCGCCGAGCCGCGGTTCGATGCCAATCCGGCCCTGGCCCGCGCCCTCGACGTCCTCTTCATCCTCCATGCCGACCACGAGCAGAACTGCTCGACCACCGCCATGCGGGTGGTCGGCTCGTCGCACGCCGATCCGTACTCGGCCTGCGCCGCCGCCGCCGCCGCCCTCTACGGCCCCCGGCACGGAGGTGCCAACGAGGCGGTCATCCGCATGCTGACCGAGATCGGTTCGATCGACAACGTCGAGCCCTTCATCGGTCGGTGAAGGAGGGCTCGGGCGGGAGGCTCCAGGGCTTCGGCCACCGGGTCTACAAGAGCTACGACCCCCGGGCCAAGATCATCAAGAAGACGGCCGACGAGGTGTTCGAGATCACCGGCAAGAACCCGCTGCTCGATATCGCCCTGAAGCTCGAGGAGATCGCCCTCTCCGACGACTACTTCATCTCGCGCAAGCTCTACCCCAACGTCGACTTCTATTCCGGGCTGATCTACCAGGCCATGGGATTCCCCCTCGAGATGTTCCCGGTGCTGTTCGCCATCCCCCGCACCGCGGGCTGGCTGGCCCACTGGCAGGAGATGCTGGACCAGGACTCGAAGATCGCCCGCCCCCGGCAGCTCTACATCGGCGACGACGCCCGCGACTACGTTCCCGATCGCCGCCCGCTGAGCGGGGTCGTCCGCCCCGGCCGGGACGACAGCGGGGATCAGGGAGCGGGACCGGTCCCGCCCGAGACCCGCATCAGCCCCTCCTGGGCCACTGACACCACCAGCTCGCCCCCGCGGGTGAACAGGAACCCCCGGGCCAGCCCCCGTGCGCCGGAGGCGATCGGGCTGTCCATGTCGTAGAGCAGCCACTCGTCGGCCCGGAACGGCCGGTGGAACCACATGCAGTGGTCGAGGCTGGCCCCCATGAAGTGGGTGTCGTCCCAGCTCACGTCGTGCGGGGCCAGCATGGTGTCGAACAGCGACATGTCCGAGGCGTAGGCGGCGATGCAGGCGTGCAGGAGCGGGTCGTCGGGAAGGGTGCCGTCGGCCCGGATCCAGAGGCGCTGGATCGGGTCCTTGCCCGCCTTGTGGGTGAAGGGCAGTTCGCCGATGTGGCGCTGGTCGATGGGGTGGGGCCGGGAGAACCAGTCCCCCAGGGTCTCCCGGTAGGGCTCGAGCCTGGCGGCCAGGGTGTCGAGGCTCTCGGGCGGGGGGACGTCGGGCATGGGGAGCTGGTGCGAGAGCCCCGGCTCGTCGACGTGGAAGGAGGCGGACAGGTTGAAGATGGCCCGTCCGTGTTGGATGGCCACCACCAGCCGGGTGGTGAATGACCTGCCGTCGCGGATCCGGTCGACCTCGTAGAGGATGGGCACGCTGGGGTCGCCCGGACGGAGGAAGTACGCGTGGAGCGAGTGGGGCCGTCCCGACTCCACGGTGCGGCCGGCGGCCATCAGCGACTGCGCCGCCACCTGGCCGCCGAAGACCCGTTGGCGGTCCTCGTTGGGGCTCACCCCCCGGAAGATGTTGACCTCGATGGACTCGAGGTCGAGCAGGTCGACCAGAAAATCGAGGGCTTCGCTCACCCCCCCATCCTGCCAGGTGACCGATGGCCGCCCGGTCGGACCCGTCCGGAGCCGAGGGGAACCGGCAGCTCCGGCGGCGCACACCGGACGACGCTAGGTTTGGCGCCCGTGCCCGAGATCACCTTTCCCGACCGGTTCGTGTGGGGGACGGCAACCGCCGCCCACCAGATCGAAGGCGGGAACGTCAACAACGACTGGTGGGCCATGGAGCACGACCCCGCCTCCGGCTGCGTCGAGGTGAGCGGGGACGCCTGCGACTCCTTCAACCGCTATCCGGAGGACATCGCCCTGGTGGCCGGTCTGGGCTTCTCGTCCTACCGGTTCTCCCTCGAGTGGAGCCGGATCGAGCCGGAGGAGGGCGAGTTCTCCCGGGTGGCCCTGGACCACTACCGCCGGATGGCGGCCACCTGCCACGAGCACGACATCATGCCGGTGGTCACCTTCCACCACTTCACCCACCCCCGTTGGTTGGCCGCGGTCGGGACCTGGGAGGCCCCCCGTGCGCCCGACCGGTTCGCCCGGTTCTGTGAGCGGGCCACCGCCCACCTCGGTGACCTGATCGGCATGGCCTGCACGCTCAACGAGCCGAACGTGGTGGCCTCCATGGGTTGGCGCCACGGGATCTTCCCGCCGCGGGTGAGGGACCGGGCCCGGCGCCTGGCGGTCAACGACGCCCTGGTGGTCGCCCACCGCAGGGCGGTCGACGCCATCCGCTCGGGACGGGGTGACGCGCCGGTGGGGCTGACCCTGTCGATGACCGACTACCAGCTCCAGCCCGGCGGGGAGGAATGGCTCGACCGCATCCGGCGGCCGTCCGAGGACGTGTTCCTCGAGGCCACCGGGGGCGACGACTTCATCGGTGTCCAGACCTATACGCGGGCGAGGGTCGGGCCGGAGGGGTCCCTCGGCGGCGAGGACGGAGTTCCCACCACCCAGATGGGCTACGAATTCTGGCCCGAGGCGCTGGAGGGGACCATCCGGCGGGCGACGGAGATGACCGGAGGGGTGCCCGTCTATGTGACCGAGAACGGGATCGGAACCGACGACGATCGGTCGCGGATCGAGTATGTCGGGCGGGCCCTGGTCGCACTGAAGCGCTGTCTCGACGACGGCATCGACGTGCGCGGGTACTTCTACTGGAGCCTGCTGGACAACTTCGAGTGGGTGCTCGGGTACGGCCCGACCTTCGGGATGGTGGCGGTGGACCGTGAGACCTTCGAGCGACGCCCGAAGCCCAGCGCCGCATGGCTGGGCGGAGTCGCCAGGGCCAACGCGCTGTGAGGGGTCGGCGGCCTGCCGCCGACCCGCGTCCCCAATGATGGGGATCCCACTGCTCCGGCGGGGGTGGCCGGGAGATCTCCCTGGTCAACGGCGGCTAGGGTTTCGCCATGGCCGGGCTCCCCCTGCGCGTTGTGCACCTGTGGCAGAAGCGGGACACTCCCGAGGCGTTGCAATTGTTCCGCTACACCACGGTCTCGGGGATATCGACGGCGGTCTCCTTCGGCGTGCTGGCCATCGTGTTCGGCGTGCTCCACCTGTTCGGCGAGGTGGGCAGCACCGTGTTCGCCAACCTCGTCGCCACGGTGCCCTCCTACTATCTCAACAGGAAGTGGGTGTGGGAGAAGGGTGGGCGATCCCACCTGATGAAGGAGATCGTGCCGTTCTGGGTCATGTCGTCCATCGGCATCGTGGTCTCGATCGGCGGTGCCGCCGTCGCCCGCCACATCGGCCTCGAGCACCATCTCAGCCACTTCCAGCAGACCGTTCTGGTGCTGGCGGCCAACGTCTTCTCCTTCGGCCTCTTCTGGGTGCTGAAGTACATGTTGTTCAACCGCCTCTTCCACGTGCACCCGCTCGAGGAGCTCGACGAACTGGTCGAAGCGGCCTGATCGAGCGCTCCCGGGGCCGGAGGCGTGGGACCGGCCGGCGTTGGTTCCGGACCGATCCGGTCAGTCCCGGAAGTTGCTGAACTGCAGGGGGATACCGAAGTCCTCGCCCTTGCAGGCGGCGATCACGGCCTGGAGGTCGTCCCGCTTCTTGCCGGTGACCCGGAGCTGGTCGCCCTGGGTCTGTGAGCTCACGCCCTTCAGCCCGAGGTCCTTGATGAACTTGTTGATCTTCTTGGCGTGGTCGGAGGAGATGCCGGCCTGGATGGCCAGGTTCTGGCGGGCCGATCCCCGCGACGCCTCCTCGACCTTCCCCACGTCGAAGGACTTGAGCGACACCTCGCGCCTGACCAGCTTCTCCTGGAGGACCTGGAAGAGGGCACGCAGGCGATCGTCGGTCGACGAGGTGAGGAGCAGCTCCTTGTCGGAGAGCTCGACCGAGGAGTCGGTTCCCTTGAAGTCGAAGCGGGTGGCAGCCTCGCGGTTGGCCTGGTCCACGGCGTTGCGGACCTCCTGCATGTCAACTTCGGAGACGACGTCGAAGGTGGGCATCTCGAAACAGTAGCGCCGCACCAGGCGATATCCTTCCGCCCTGCGGGTCGGTGCCCGAGCGGCCAAAGGGAGCAGACTGTAAATCTGCCGGCACTGCCTTCGAAGGTTCGAATCCTTCCCGGCCCACCGCAGGGTTGGCCGGAGGCGGCGGGGACCCGGGTCTTCGGCTGCCTCCGGCGGGGGGGTCGGTCCGCTTCCTCCGCCGGTCCGTCGGCCCCTCACCGGCGCCCTCCGGGGGGACTTGATCGCGCCGGGCGATTGGTTACAATGAAGTTACGGATTGATTGCGGTCAGGTGGGCCCACTGGTCGGGCGCCACCGGTCGGGGAGCGCTTTTGAGGCCGTGGACGGGAGCCAGGGACAGTTCCGGTCACCAGACGGAACTGGCTGTTTCGATCCAGCAGTCGACCGAGGAGAAGCCCCCAACCTCATGTCATCGGAGATCTCGCCGGAGGACGCGTCCAGAGCGAGCGGGAGTTCACGGCGGAGTACACACCCGTCGGGCATGCGGTCCCTGGTCCTGGAGGCGAGCAGCGCCGGGCTCAGGCTCGTCGACCGGTTCTTCGGTCGGTTCGGGAGCGGATGGACCGGGACCCGGCCCGTCCGGCGATCCGGCTCGGGGGCCCGGACCGCCCAGCCGCGGGGCCTGGTGCTGCGGCCGGCCCTGCTGGGATTCGTCGCCATGGTGGCCATCGCCATCGGCGCTTCCCTGCCCAGCTCGCCCTTCAAGCTCGAGATGCCCGGGGTGTGGTTCTTCGGCGTGCCCAGCACCGGTGGGCCGAGCCGCTGGGGCGTCTACTTCACCCTGGCCGCCGTCTACGGGGGCCTGCTGCTGTTGATGCGGGTGTGGTGGGGGATGACCCGGCTCTACTCGCGCTGCCCGGGGGTCCCCCTCAAGCGGATGATGTGGGTGTTCGCCCTGTGGTCGCTGCCCATGCTGGTCATCGCCCCGTTGTTCAGCCGCGACGCCTACTCCTACGCGGCCCAGGGCGAGATGGTCAGCCATCACATGAACCCCTATCTCTACGGCCCCTTCCAGCTGGGGAACAACTCCTATACGGCCCCGGTCGACAGGCTGTGGGGGAACGCCCCCGCCCCCTACGGACCCCTGTTCCTCCAGATCGACGGCTTCTTCGCCCGGATCACCTTCCACAACGAGCTGGCCACCATCGTGCTCCTCCGCCTGCTCGCCCTGGTCGGGGTGCTGCTGATCGCCGCCTGCGTTCCCCGCCTGGCCCGCCTCTACCACCGGGACGGGGCCGAGCTGTTCACCCTGATGGTGCTCAACCCGGTGACCCTCCTCCACCTCATCGGCGGAGCCCACAACGACGCCCTGATGCTCGGGCTGCTGATCGCCGGCCTCACCGCGGCCAAGGAGAAGCGCCCGATCGTCGGCATCGTGCTGTGCGCCCTGGCCACCGCCATCAAGGCGCCGGCCGCGGTGGGGATCCTCTATGTGGGATGGAGTTGGCTCGGGCCCCAGGCCTCGGCCCGCGACCGGATACGACCGGTGGTGACCGCCGGCCTGATCGGGGCCGGGGTCCTCGGGTTCTTCTCCTACGTGAGCGGTCTCGGGTGGGGGTGGGTGACCATTCTGGGGACGCCCGGTGCGGTCCGGTCGTGGACCGCACCGACCACCTCGCTGGCCCTGGCCTTCGCCGGCATCGCCCATTTCGCCCACATCGGGGTGGGCCTGGGCGGCGTGCTCACCGTCACCCGGTTCTTCGGGCTGCTGGCGGCCACGGATCGCCGCCGTCTGGCTGCTGTTGAACAGCGACCGGATCGGCACGCTCAAGGCGCTCGGCATCACCCTGCTGCTGTTCGTCGTCCTCGGCCCGGTGGTCCAGCCCTGGTACCTGTCCTGGGGCCTGATCCTGCTGGCCCCGGTGGCGCTGGGCCGGCTCCGCTCGCTGATCATCGGGCTCTCCATGGTCACCGCCTTCATCGAGCTGCCCGGGGGGACCCAGCTGCTCAACAGCCTCATCCACGGCGATCCGCTGCTGATCGTGCTGACCCTGCTGTGGATCCTGGTGGTCCTGACCGTGCCGCTGGCCACCTGGGAGCGCAGCGAGCCCGCTCCACCGGGTGGGTTGGCGGCCGCCACGGCGACGGCGACGGCAGAGCTGACGTCGGTCCCCGCCGTCTGAGGGCGGCCGGGCGACCGGGGACTTCGCGGCGGCAGGTGGGCAGGGACCGGGCCGTCCGCCCCGAGCGCCTCAGAGCAGGCGCTGGAGCACCGAGACGTCCAGCCATCGGTTGAACTTGCGTCCGACCTCCCGCTCCACGCCGACCATGGGGAAGCCGCAGGCCTGGTGGAGGGCGATCGACGCCTGGTTGTCCCCACCGACGCGGGCGATGACGGCGTGGAACCCGTGCTGGGTGGCCAGGTCGATCAGCTCCTCCAGCAGGAGGCGGCCCGTGCCGACCCCCCGGCTGCGGTCCCCCACGTACACCGAGTTCTCCACGGTGGTGGCGTAGGCGGGGCGGTCCTGGTACGCCGAGAGCGAACCGAATCCGAGGACGGTGTCGTCGTCGTCCACCGCCACGATGGCCGGATAGGGCCCCCGGTGCTCGGCCAGCCAGGCGAGCTGTTCCTCCGAGGTGCGGGGCACCAGGTCGAAGGTGGCGGTCGACCCGGCCACCTCGGCGTTGTAGATCGACCGGATCGCCTCGGCGTCGGCCGGCCTGGCCAGGCGCACGCGCATCCGGCGATGGTAGCGAGGTCGGTCGCTCTGTCGGCCTGCTCCCCGTTGGCTATGATCGTCTTTTTGCTGCTCGCTCGAGCCGCACTGCCCCCTTAGCTCAGTCGGCAGAGCACAGCCATGGTAAGGCTGGTGTCGTCGGTTCGATTCCGACAGGGGGCTCGCCCGTGGCGGCGTAGCTCAGTTGGTCAGAGCACACGGCTCATAATCGTGGGGTCGCCGGTTCGAGTCCGGCCGCCGCTACCACCTTAGACAAGAGAGGAACCGGGCAGTGGTGGCCGGGGCCAGATGAGCAAGAGGAGTCACCGTGGCAAAGAACGAGAAGCGCATCCAGGTCACCCTGGCCTGCGAGCAGTGCAAACGACGGAACTACATCACGACGAAGAACAAGCTGAACGACCGCGAGCGGATCGAGATGAAGAAGTTCTGCCGTTGGGACCGCCAGCACACCGTGCACAAGGAGACCCGATAGGGGTCGACCAGCGGCATCGAGGCACGGGGAGACCCGATAGGGGTCGACCAGGCACGGGGGAGACCCGATAGGGGTCGACCAGGCACGGGGGAGACCCGATAGGGGTCGACCAGGCCCGGGGAGCGTCCGGACGGGCCGGGGAGCGTCCGGGCCGGGCTCGCCTGGGAATTCGAATGGCCCTGGTGATAACCTTGCCAACCGCCCCTGCGATCGGCTGGCCGTTCGCGGCACGGCGGTCGGCAGAGGGCAGTAGCTCAACTGGTAGAGCACCGGTCTCCAAAACCGAAGGTTGGGGGTTCAAGTCCCTCCTGCCCTGCTCACCACCCGTGGACACGGTCGAAGGAAGCGGTCCATGAACCGAGAACAGAAGCGAATGGCGCAGCGGCAGGGGCAGGACCCCGAGGGGGAGGCCGCGCCCAAGCGCACTGCCGCGCCTCCTCGGCGACCCCCGAAGCGCGAGCCCTTCCGTCCGGGCCAGTTCCTCCGCGAGGTACGCTCGGAGCTCCGGCAGGTGGCCTGGCCCAACAGGTCCGAGGTCATCAACTACACCACGGTGACCCTGGTCACCCTCCTGTCGTTGATGGTCCTCATCTTCATTCTCAACTACGCCTTTGCCAAGGGCGTCCTCTGGCTGTTCAAGACGTGATCGGTGTGACTGTGACCCACGACGAGACCAATCCGCCCATCGACGACCAGGGCCTCGACCCTGCCTGGTGCCGTCGCGCCCGAGGCCGGAGTGGGGCCCGAGGACGAGGTGGGCCCTGACGAAGTGGGCCCTGAGGCCGACCCAGCCTCCGCCGAGGGGGATGGGCAGGGGCCTCAGCGGTGGAGCCCGAGGGCGCCGGGGACGTGACGCTCGACGCCGACGGTGACTATTCGGATGAGCGGGGACGAAGAGGAGCCGTTCGTCGTCAGCCCCTACGACCAGCCGGGCCGCTGGTACGTGGTCCACACCTACGCCGGCTATGAGAACAAGGTGAAGTCGAACCTGCACAGCCGGGCCGTGTCGATGAGCATGGAGGACCGGATCTACGAGGTGGTCATCCCCATGGAGGATGTCGTCGAGTTCAAGAACGGCAAGAAGGTGGTCGTCCAGAAGAAGGTGTTCCCGGGCTATCTCCTGTGCCGGTGCGAGCTCGACGACGACAGCTGGTCGGTCATCCGGAACACGCCCGGTGTCACCGGATTCGTGGGGCCCGGCACCAAGCCCACACCCCTGTCGCGGCGCGAGGTCGAGGGGATCCTCCAGGTCAAGGTGGAGGGCGGCGAGGCCCCGTCCAAGCGCAGCCGTCCGCGTCTCGAGCACGAGGTCGGAGAGACCGTCCGGGTCAAGGAAGGGCCCTTCGCGGACTTCTCCGGACAGATCGCCGAGATCAACGAGGACCAGTTGAAGCTCAAGGTCCTGGTCAACATCTTCGGCCGGGAGACCCCTGTCGAGCTCGAATTCAGCCAGGTCGCAAAGCTCTAGGCCGGCGGACAAGGTTAAGGAGACGCACCCATGCCACCGAAGAAGCGCGTCGTCGCGGTGGTGAAGATCCAACTCCCGGCCGGCGGGGCCACGCCCGCGCCACCGGTGGGAACGGCCCTCGGGCCGCACGGGGTCCAGACGATGGAGTTCTGCAAGCAGTACAACGCGGCCACCGAGAGCCAGCGGGGATCGATCGTCCCGGTCGAGATCTCGATCTTCGAGGACCGGACCTTCTCGTTCATCCTCAAGACCCCGCCGACCCCGGCGCTCCTGCGGGAGGCAGCCGGGCTGGAGAAGGGCGCCTCCACCTCGGGCCGGGAGCAGGTGGGAACGGTCACCGACGCCCAGGTGGCCGAGATCGCCGCCGTCAAGCTGCCCGACCTCAACACGGCCGACATCGAGGCGGCCAAGCGCCAGGTCGCGGGCACCGCCCGGTCGATGGGAATCGTCGTCGCGGGCTGACGCCGAGATCCGGCGCACACTCGAGGAACGGAGAATCACCATGTCCAGGGGAAAGAAGTACAAGGCGAGCATCGCCGAGTTCGACCGGCAGCACCTCTACACGCCGGCCGAGGCGGTCGACCTGGTCAAGTCGTCGGCCAAGGCCTCGTTCGACGAGACCGTCGAGCTCGCCGTCCGTCTGGGGGTCGATCCCCGCAAGGCGGATCAGATCGTCCGGGGGACGCTGTCACTGCCTGCCGGCACCGGGCGGACGGCCCGGGTGGTCGTGTTCGCCGCCGGTGAGAAGGCCACCGAGGCCCGGGCGGCGGGTGCCGATGTGGTCGGGGCGGACGACCTGGTGGCCCGGGTGGCCAACGAGGGATTCCTCGACTTCGACGTCGCCATCGCCACCCCCGATCTGATGGGCCAGGTCGGGACCCTGGGCCGGGTGCTGGGCCCCCGGGGGCTCATGCCCAACCCCAAGACGGGAACGGTGACCGACGACGTTGAGCGGGCGGTCCTGGAGTTCAAGGGCGGCCGGGTCGAGTACCGGACCGACAAAGTGGGGAACATCCACCTGCGGATCGGCAAAGCCTCGTTCGAGCGGGCCAGGCTGCTCGAGAACCTCCACGCGGTGATGGAGGAGATCCACCGGGCCAAGCCGGCGTCGTCCAAGGGCCGCTACGTGAGGGCGGTCACCCTCTCGTCGACCATGGGCCCCGGCGTGCGCATCGACCCCCTGTTGGCCCGCAAGGTCGACGAGGAGTTGGCGGCGAGCGCCTGACCGCTCCCGTCCGGCCGCGGCCGGTGGCCTTGGGCTCGGGAGTACGATACTGTTCCACCTTTCCAGATTTGCAGAACTGCCGTAGATCTCCGGTGTACCGGCTGCCCGGTACCGAAGGGACCCGCCGAGGGTCCGCCCGACGAGGCGTTCCGTGCCGTGCACCAGGTGCCGGCGCGACACCGCCCGACGGTGTCTACGGCCCGATCTGAGCCCGATGCTCAGCGGAGGGACCATGGACAACCCGAGGGCCGACAAGGTCGCTGTCGTCAATGAGGTGAAGGACCGACTCGACGCGTCCGAGGGGGCGGTGCTGACCGAGTACCGCGGCCTGACCGTGGCCGAGCTGGCCGAACTGCGGCGGGAGCTGACGGCGGCCGGCGGCGACTACAAGATCTACAAGAACACCCTGGTCCGGCTGGCGGTGGCCGAGGGGCCCCGGGCCCCGCTCTACGACATGTTGACGGGGCCTACCGCCATCGCCTTCGTGCAGGGCGACGTCAGTGCGGTGGCCAAGGCGCTCCGTGACTTCGCCCGCACCAACCCGAACCTGGTGGTCAAAGGAGGCATGGTCGGAACCGGGGTGCTGTCGGCCTCGGACATCGAGGTGCTGGCCGACCTGCCCTCCCGGGACGGCCTGCTGGCCCAGTTCGCCGGGGCGCTGTCCGCACCGATGCAACAGCTGGCGGGGCTGATCCAGGCCCTCCCCCGAAACCTGGCCTACGGCCTGTCGGCCCTCGTCGACCAACGCCGGGCCGAAGGTGGCGGAGAGACCGAATCGGATCCGGCAGCGGTCTCGTCCCCGGATCCCTCGGCCGGCGCCGAGGACGCGGCGACTGCTCCGGAGACCGCCGAGGCCGCCGAAGCCGCCGAGTCCGCCGAAGCCTCCGGGTCCGCCGAAGCCGCCGGGTCCGCCGAGTCCGCCCCCGACCCCGCGGCCGGCCCCGAGGCCGAGGCCCCGGCGGCCGGCTAGGAGCGCCCGAAGCCAGCTCGGCCGACCGCCAGATTCCACCCCACGACCCGACCAGACCCGACACCGAACCGAACAGGAAACAAGGAGCAACCAATGGCAGCCACCCTGACCAAGGACCAGATTCTGGACGGCATCTCCGCGCTGTCCGTCCTCGAGCTGAGCGAACTGCTCAAGGAGTTCGAAGAGCGCTTCGGGGTGACGGCGGCCGCCCCGGTGGCAGTGGCCGCGGCCGCCCCGGCCGGCGGCGGAGGCGACACCGGTGCGGCCGAGGAGGAGAAGTCCGAATACGACGTCATCCTCACCGCCGCCGGTGACAAGAAGATCCAGGTCATCAAAGAAGTGCGCTCCCTGACCAGCCTCGGCCTGAAAGAGGCCAAGGACCTGGTCGACGGCGCACCCAAGCCGGTGCTGGAGAAGGCCAACAAGGAAGACGCCGAGAAGGCAAAGGCCCAGCTCGAGGGGGCCGGGGCCACCGTCGAGCTGAAGTAGGTCCGTGGGCCCTGGTCGTCGGCCCCGGGCCGGCGGCCGGAACCCGGGCCGGGGAGGGCGAAAAACGGCAGAAGTCCTTGACGGGGGGCGGCTCGTCTCCTACCGTGTGCTGGCCTAGATCGGGCATTTCTGCCCTTGGGCTTGTGGTCTTGTGCGCTTCCGGTTAGGATTGTTGGTTGCCGTGCCTGCTCCTGACGCCTTCCTCAGTATTTCGGCTGATTGGCGCGCGCCCTGACACCCCCTTCGACTGCTCCGGCGGTAGTCGTCGACCCTTGAGATTCACCGAGATGTGCCCCCGCAGCCCCCGAGATGTGCCCCTTCAACAAGTGATTTCCCGCAGCACCCCGTCGTTTCCCCATTCACCATGCAACTGGGAGGAGTAGGCCGTTGCCTACACGGTCCAACAGCCCGGAACGTTTTTCATTTGCCAACATCGACGAGGCCCTGCCGCTGCCCGACCTCGTCGCCATCCAGCGTGACTCGTTCCAGTGGTTCCTGGACCGGGGCCTCGCCGAGACCTTCAGTGACATCAGCCCGATCGAGGACTTCACCGGCCAGCTGAGCCTCGAGCTGGAGTTCGACCCGACCGATCCCGACCTGCGCCCACCGCCGAAATTCTCGGTGGAGGAGTGCAAGGAGAAGGACATGACCTACGCCGCACCGGTGTTCGTGCGGGCCCGGTTCATGAATGCCGCCACCGGTGAGATCAAGGAGCAGACGGTCTTCATGGGGGACTTCCCGGTGATGACCGACAAGGGCACCTTCATCGTGAACGGCACCGAGCGCGTCGTGGTCAGCCAGCTGGTCCGCTCCCCGGGGGTCATCTTCCAGCCCGGGCGCGATGCCAAGACGGTGTTCACCGGCACCATCCACCCCTACCGGGGCGAGTGGATCGAGTTCGACGTCGAGGCCAAGCCGTCCAAGGATGTCACCGCCGGCTGCCGGGTGGCCCGCAAGCGCCGGCTGTCGCTGTTCGTGCTGCTGCGCGCCCTCGGCTACGAGGACCCCGCCTTCCTGGAGCGCTTCGTCCGCCACTTCGACTTCCTCGAGGGCCAGTGGGAGAAGGAGCAGAACCTCGCACCCAGCCGCGAGGAGGCGCTGCTCGAGATCTACAAGCGGGCCCGCCCGGGTGAGCCGCTCTCGGTCGAGGCCGCCCGCCAGTACTTCGAGAACGCCTTCTTCAACTCGAAGCGCTACGACCTGACCCGCGTCGGCCGCTACAAGCTCAACCGGAAGCTGGGGCCGGAGATCGAGCGGATCTCGGACGTCTTGAAGATCGACCTCGAGCGCCCGTCGCCCACCCAGGGCGTGTTGAGCCCGTCCGAGATCCTGGCCTCCGCCACCTACATGCTCCACCTGGCCAAGCACATGGCCGACGGCGAGTCGCACTATCGGATCGACGACCAGGACCACTTTGCCAACCGTCGGATCCGGTCGGTCGGCGAGCTCATCCAGAACCAGGTCCGGGTGGGCCTGTCCCGCATGGAGCGGGTGGTGCGCGAACGGATGACCACCCAGGACGTCGAGGCGATCACGCCCCAGACCCTGATCAACATCCGGCCGGTGGTCGCGGCGGTGAAGGAGTTCTTCGGCACCAGCCAGCTGAGCCAGTTCATGGACCAGAACAACCCCCTCTCCGGGCTGGCCCACAAGCGCCGTCTGTCCGCCCTCGGGCCGGGCGGGCTGTCCCGCGAGCGGGCCGGGTTCGAGGTCCGTGACGTGCACACCTCCCACTACGGCCGCATGTGCCCGATCGAGACCCCCGAGGGCCCGAACATCGGCCTGATCGGCTCGCTGGCCACCTACGCCCGGGTCAACGAGTACGGGTTCATCGAGACCCCGTACCGCCTGGTGGTGAACGGCCGGGTGACCAAGGAGATCACCTACCTGGCCGCTGACGAGGAGGAGGAGCACGTCATCGCCCAGGCGTCGGCGGCCCTCGACGCCGGCGGACGGTTCACCGAGGACAAGGTGCTCGTGCGACGCGGCCCCCAGGGGACCGGCGTGCGGGTCGGTGCGACCACGACGTCGTACGGCACCACGTCGGAGATCGACTTCGTGCCCCCGGTCGAGGTGGACCTGATGGACGTGTCCCCCAAGCAGATCGTCTCGGTGTCCACCGCCCTGATCCCCTTCGTCGAGCACGACGACGCCAACCGGGCCCTGATGGGCGCCAACATGCAGAAGCAGGCGGTGCCGTTGGTGGTGCCCGAGGCTCCCTACATCGGGACCGGCGTCGAGGCCCGCGCCGCCCGCGACGCCGGCGACGTGGTGCTGGCCGAGGGCGACGGGGCGGTGGCCGACGTCTCCGGCGACCAGATCACCGTCGAGTACAAGGCCGGAGCCAAGGACCGCAACGGCGACACCCTCGGCAAGAAGGTCTACCGCCTGGCCAAGTTCCGACGGTCCAATCAGAACACGGCCATCAACCAGAAGGTCATCGTCGAGGAGGGGCAGCGGGTCACGGCCGGCGACGTGCTGGCCGACGGGCCCGCCACCCAGAACGGCGAGCTGGCGCTGGGAAAGAACCTCCTGGTCGCCTTCATGCCCTGGGAGGGCTACAACTACGAGGACGCCATCATCCTCTCGGAGCGCCTGGTGAAGGACGACGTGCTCACGTCGATCCACATCGAGGAGCACGAGGTGGACGCCCGCGACACCAAGTTGGGGGCCGAGGAGATCACCCGGGACATCCCCAACCTCTCCGAGGAGATCCTCGCCGACCTCGACGAGCGGGGCATCATCCGGATCGGGGCCGAGGTGGGCCCGGGCGACGTGCTGGTCGGAAAGGTCACCCCGAAGGGCGAGACCGAGCAGACTCCCGAGGAGCGACTGCTCCGGGCCATCTTCGGCGAGAAGGCCCGCGAGGTGCGTGACACCTCGCTGAAGGTGCCGCACGGGGAGCAGGGGACGGTCATCGACGTCCGGGTGTTCTCCCGTGACGATGCCCATGAGCTTCCCCCGGGTGTCGAACAGCTGGTCAGGGTGTACGTCGCCCAGAAGCGCAAGATCTCCGAGGGGGACAAGCTGGCCGGGCGACACGGGAACAAGGGGGTCATCTCCAAGATCCTCCCCATCGAGGACATGCCCTTCCAGGCCGACGGCACCCCGGTCGACATCATCCTCAACCCGCTGGGCGTGCCCAGCCGGATGAACGTCGGCCAGGTGCTCGAGTCCCATCTCGGCTACGCCGCCCGCTGGGGGTGGGAGGGTGCCGGCGAAGCGGCCCAGGTGCCGCTGCGGGGCACCGAGACGAAGACCCGGCCGCGTACCGATCCCGCCGTCTGGGTGTCCACCCCGGTGTTCGACGGGGCCCACTGGGACGAGGAGACCGACGCCGGGCGCCACCCGACCATCCAGCAGATCTTCCGCCGGCTGAACCCGGACGGGGCCGACGGCGCCGTGCAGGTGTCCGACGACGGGAAGTCGACCCTCTACAACGGCCGGACCGGCGAGCAGTACGACAACCCGATCTCGGTCGGCTACGTGTACATCCTGAAGCTCCACCACCTGGTGGACGACAAGATCCATGCCCGCTCGACGGGTCCCTACTCGATGATCACCCAGCAGCCCCTCGGGGGCAAGGCCCAGTTCGGCGGGCAGCGATTCGGGGAGATGGAGGTGTGGGCGCTGGAGGCGTTCGGCGCCGCCTATGCCCTCCAGGAGCTGCTGACCATCAAGTCGGACGACGTGCTCGGCCGGGTCAAGGTCTACGAGGCCATCGTCAAGGGGGAGAACATCCCCGAGCCGGGGATCCCCGAGAGCTTCAAGGTGCTCATCAAGGAAATGCAGTCCCTGTGCCTCGACGTCGAGGTCCTGGCGCCGGGTGGAGAAGAGATCGAGATGCGCGAGCTGGACGAGGACGTGTTCCGCACGGCCGAGGAACTGGGCATCGACATCAGCCGGCCCGAGCGCGGGTCGGACGAGGAAGATGCACGACGCGCCGCGGAAAGGGGATTCTGATGTTGGATGTCAATGACTTCGATCAGCTGAGGATCGGTCTGGCCACTGCCGACTCGATCCGGGGGTGGTCCAACGGCGAGGTGAAGAAGCCCGAGACCATCAACTACCGCACCCTGCGCCCCGAGAAGGACGGACTCTTCTGCGAGAAGATCTTCGGTCCCACCAAGGACTGGGAGTGCTACTGCGGCAAGTACAAGCGGGTCCGCTTCCGGGGGATCATCTGCGAGCGCTGCGGCGTGGAGGTCACCCGGTCCAAGGTGCGGCGCGAGCGCATGGGCCACATCGAGCTGGCCGCTCCGGTCGTCCACATCTGGTACCTGCGCGGGCACCCGCAGCTGGCTGGCCTATCTGCTCATGGGCACCGAGGCCCGCGAGGAGCTGAAGGCCAAGCAGCTGGAGAAGGTCATCTACTTCGCCGCCAACCTGGTCACCTGGGTCGATGACGCCAAGCGCCACGAGGACCTGCCCGAGCTCGAGGCCGAGCTCCGTGAGGAGATCGCCGACATCGAGAAGAAGCGGGACCTCGAGATCGACCGCCGCTTCAAGACCCTCGAGGGCGAGCTCGCCGAACTGGAGAAGTCGCGGGGCCAAGGACGCCGAGATCAAGGCCGCGCCAGCGCAACGTCGAAAAGGAGATCGCCGGCGTCCGCGAGCGCTATCAGAGCGAGATCGAGCTGGCCCAGCGGGCTTTCGACGAGTTCAAGAGCCTCCACTCCCGCAAGATCCTCGAGGACGAGATGCTCTGGCGCGAGCTGCGGATCCGATACGAGGACTACTTCGAGGGCGGCATGGGCGCGGAGACCATCTCCCGGCTGATCGACCGCATCGACCTCGATGCCGAGGAGATCAAGCTGCGCGAGATGATCGACGCCGCCGACGGGCGCAAGCCCCTGTCGGCACAGCGCCGCCAGAAGGTCATCAAGCGCCTCAAGATCGTCACCGCGTTCAACCGCCGCGACGACAACGGGCGCCGGGTCAACGACCCCCGGGCCATGATCCTCGACTCGGTGCCGGTGATCCCGCCCGACCTGCGCCCGATGGTGCAGCTCGACGGTGGCCGGTTCGCCACCTCCGACCTCAACGACCTCTACCGCCGGGTCATCAACCGGAACAACCGGCTGAAGAGGCTTCTCGACCTGGGCGCGCCCGAGATCATCATCAACAACGAGAAGCGGATGCTGCAAGAGGCGGTCGACGCCCTCTTCGACAACGGCCGCCGGGGCCGCCCGGTCACCGGGCCGGGCAACCGCCCGCTCAAGAGCCTCTCGGACATGCTGAAGGGCAAGCAGGGACGGTTCCGCCAGAACCTGCTGGGCAAGCGGGTCGACTACTCGGGCCGTTCGGTCATCGTGATCGGCCCGACCCTCCAGCTCCACCAGTGCGGGCTGCCCAAGCTGATGGCCCTCGAGCTGTTCAAGCCGTTCGTGATGAAGCGGCTGGTCGACGCCGAGTACGCCCAGAACATCAAGTCGGCCAAGCGGATGGTCGAGCGTCGGCGTCCCCAGGTGTGGGACGTGCTCGAAGGGGTGATCAAGGAGCACCCGGTGCTGTTGAACCGGGCCCCCACCCTCCACCGCCTGGGCATCCAGGCCTTCGAGCCGGTGCTGGTCGAGGGCAAGGCCATCCAGGTCCACCCGCTGGTGTGCACCGCCTTCAACGCCGACTTCGACGGCGACCAGATGGCCGTCCACCTGCCCCTGTCGGCCGAGGCCCAGGCCGAGGCCCGGGTGCTGATGCTGTCGGCCAACAACATCCTGTCACCGGCCACCGGCCGTCCGATCACCGTGCCCACCCAGGACATGGTCTTCGGCATCTACTACCTCACCCTGCCGGTCGACGGGGCCAAGGGCGAGGGCCGGACCTTCCGCCACGCCTACGAGGTGGAGACCGCGTTCGACAACGGGGACATCGACCTGCAGGCCAAGATCGTCGTCCGGCCCGAGCCCGGCTCGCTCCTGGCCCAGTCCATCGCCCTGGCCAACGGGGCCGAGCTCGACGCCGACGGCAACCTGACCGGCGTCGACGGGGACGAGCGGGTGGAGATCGACCACCACCGCCGGTCGGCTCTTCTTCAACACCGCCCTGCCCGACGGCTACCGCTACATCAACGACATCGTCGGCAAGCGGAACACCGCCATCGGCACCATCGTGGAGGAGGTGGCGGCCGGCTTCCCCAAGCGGGAGGTGGCGGCCAGCCTCGACCGGATCAAGGACCTCGGCTTCCGCTACGGCGCCCAGTCCGGCCTGACCATCTCCATCAGCGACGTGGTCACCCCGCCGGACAAGCAGGCCATCCTCGACCGCTACGAGAAGGAGGCGGAGAAGGCGGAGGCCCAGTTCAAGCGGGGCATCATCACCGACGACGAGCGTCGCCAGAAGGAGATCGAGATCTGGACGTCGGCCAACTCCGAGGTCGGGAAGGCCATGGAGAAGTCCATGTCCAGCATCGCCTTCAACCCGATCGACATGATGGTCGACTCCGGTGCCCGCGGGAACAGCCAGCAGATCCGCCAGATCGCCGGCATGAAGGGCCTGGTCTCCAACCCCCGGGGCGAGATGATCCCCCGGCCGATCAAGTCCTCGTTCCGCGAGGGCCTGTCGGTGCTCGAGTACTTCATCTCGACCCACGGCGCCCGCAAGGGACTGGCCGACACCGCCCTCCGGACCGCCGACTCGGGCTACCTGACCCGCCGGCTGGTCGACGTGGCCCAGGAGCTCATCGTCCGCGAGGACGACTGCGGCTCGGTCCGCGGCATCTGGATCGAGGGCATCGTGCCCGACGGCGCCGGCAAGCGCTCGTACCTCGAGACCCGGGCCAACGGCCGGATCACGGTCGAGCGCGGTCACCCTGTCGGACAAGTCGAAGATCGAGGCCGGCACGCTCCTGACCGAGGAGATGGTCAACCGGCTCCGCGACGACCCGTCCGTCGACCGGGTCCGGGTCCGGTCGGTGCTGACCTGCGAGGCCGAGCAGGGGATCTGTGCCGCCTGCTACGGCCAGTCGCTGGCCACCGGCGAGATGATCGAGCTCGGCGAGGCGGTCGGGGTCATCGCCGCCCAGTCGATCGGCGAGCCCGGCACCCAGCTGACCATGCGGACGTTCCACACCGGCGGCATCGTCGGCGAGGACATCACCCACGGCCTGCCCCGGGTCGTCGAGCTGTTCGAGGCCCGCACCCCGAAGGGCGCCGCCGTGCTGGCCCGCCACTCGGGCGTGGCCCGGGTCGAGGAGGACGAGTCGGGCCGCCACATCACCGTGGTGGCCGACGACGGCGACGAGCACACCGTGCTGGTGGCCCAGCGGGCCCACCTCGAGGTGGTCGACGGCCAGGAGGTCGGGGCCGGCGACGCCCTGGTCGAGGGCCCGAAGGACCCCAAGGAGCTCCTGGAGGTCAAGGGCATCCGCGAGACCCAGCAGTACCTGGTCGAGGAGGTCCAGAAGGTCTACCGCGACCAGGGTGTGTCCATCCACGACAAGCACATCGAGCTGATCGTGCGCCAGATGCTCCGCCGGGTGCTGGTGGCCGAGCCGGGGGACGCCTCGTTCCTCCCCGGCGAGCGGGTCGACAACCGCTCCTACGCCGAGGTCAACCGGCAGCTGGTCCAGGACGGCAAGCGGCCGGCCGAGGGCCGTCCCGAGCTGATGGGGATCACCAAGGCGTCGCTGGCCACCGAGAGCTGGCTGTCGGCCGCCTCGTTCCAGGAGACCACCCGGGTGCTCACCGAGGCCGCCATCGAGGGCAAGTCGGACCAGCTGTTCGGGCTCAAGGAGAACATCATCATCGGCAAGCTGATCCCGGCCGGCTCGGGCATGGAGCGCTACCGGGACATCAAGCTGGAGATGCCCGGCGCCGAGGCCATGCCGTTCTGGGCCCTCGGATCCGAAGGGGACGCCGGCACCGAGGACCTGGCCGCCTGGCTGCGGGACACCGGTGGCGACGCCTCGCTCGGCAGCTTCAGCTCGGAGATCGACGCCAGCTGGCTGGGCGCGGTGCCCGACCGCCGAGGACCTGGCCGACGGCTCTGCCGGCTTCGGCGGGACCGAGGGCACCGGCCGCGGCCGACGGGCCGGTCGAAGCCGGCGCCTGACGGATACCGGCGCCGCCCCGGTGCGGGTCGGCGGCGGCGTCCGCGTCGCGCGTCGCGGACGGTATCCGTGCCGGCGGCCCGCGCTTGCCCGACCAGGCACGGATGCCGTAGCATTGGCTGCCCTTGCGGCTGCGCGCCCGACGGTGCGCCCTGCCCGCCCGCAGTGCTTCTGAGCAGTACCCCTGAGCAAGTCCTGAAGTATCCCCGCAGTCCACAACCTAGAGGTAACGCGTGCCCACGATCTCCCAGCTCGTCCGCAAAGGTCGGGCCACCAAGCCGACCAAGTCGAAGACCCCGGCCCTGCGGGGCGCCCCCCAGCGCCGGGGCGTGTGCACCCGCGTCTACACCCACACCCCGAAGAAGCCGAACTCGGCCCTCCGCAAGGTGGCCAGGGTCCGCCTGACCAGCGGGCTCGAGGTGACCGCCTACATCCCCGGCGAGGGCCACAACCTCCAGGAGCACTCGATCGTGCTGGTCCGCGGCGGCCGGGTCAAGGACCTCCCCGGTGTCCGGTACAAGGTGATCCGCGGGCACCCTCGACGCGTCGGGGGTCCGGGAGCGGAACCAGGCCCGCAGCCGCTACGGCGCCAAGAAGGAGTCCTGAGGTGCCCCGCAAAGGTCCCGCCGTCCGCCGCGAGCTCGATGCCCGACCCCGTCTACCACTCGGTGCTGGTCACCCAGGTGGTCAACCGGGTCCTGAGCCGGGGCAAGCGCACCCTGGCCGAGCGCATCGTCTACGACGCCCTGGCCGACGTGGCCGAGAAGTCCGGCAACGACCCGGTGGCCGTGCTGAAGAAGGCGGTGGAGAACACCCGCCCCGAGCTCGAGGTCCGGAGCCGCCGGGTCGGCGGCGCCACCTACCAGGTCCCCGTCGAGGTCCGTCCCCGGCGGGCCACCACCCTGTCCATCCGATGGCTGGTCGGCTACTCCCAGCAGCGCCGCGAGAAGACCATGGCCGAGCGGCTGTCCAACGAGATCCGCGACGCGGCCAACGGCATCGGAGCCGCGGCCAAGCGCCGCGAGGACCTGCACAAGATGGCCGAGTCGAACAAGGCCTTCGCCCACTACCGCTGGTAGGAACGGGCCCTCGCGGCCCGTATCCTGAACAGCGCGAGCACACCTACGAGCACTACCCGAGAGCTGATCAACCATGGCTGAAGCAAGCACCCGCCACCACCCCCTGGCCAAGACCCGCAACATCGGGATCATGGCCCATATCGACGCGGGCAAGACCACCACCACCGAGCGGATCCTCTACTACACCGGCAAGAACTACAAGATCGGCGAGGTCCACGAGGGCGCCGGCCACCATGGACTGGATGGTCCAGGAGCAGGAGCGGGGCATCACCATCACCTCGGCCGCCACCACCTGCATGTGGCACGACACGCTGATCAACATCATCGACACCCCCGGCCACGTGGACTTCACCGTCGAGGTGGAGCGCTCGCTGCGGGTGCTCGACGGGGCGGTGGCCGTGTTCGACGCCGTGGCCGGCGTGGAGCCCCAGACCGAGACGGTGTGGCGCCAGGCCGACAAGTACGAGGTCCCCCGGATCTGCTTCATCAACAAGATGGACCGGACCGGCGCCGACTTCGACCAGTGCGTGGAGATGATCAAGGACCGCCTCGACGCGGTCACCGCCGTGGTCCAGCTCCCCATCGGCTCCGAGGGCGGGTTCCGGGGCGTCGTCGACCTGGTCCACATGCGGGCCCTGGTCTGGGACGACGGCATGGGCGAGGAGTGGGCCGAAGAGGAGATCCCCGCCGAGATGAAGGCCGAGGCCGAGGAGGCCCACCACCAGCTCGATCGACGTGGTCTCCAACCACGACGACATCATCATGGAGAAGTACCTGGGGGACGAGGAGATCACCCCCGAGGACCTCCAGCGGGCCCTGCGCACGGCCACCCTCGGCAACCATGCCGTCCCCATCCTGTGCGGCTCCGCCTTCAAGAACAAGGGCGTCCAGCCCATGCTCGACGCGGTGGTCGACTACCTGCCCGAGCCCGCTCGACATCCCGCCGACCATGGGCACCGTCCCCCGCAAGGGGGAGACGACCGTCGAGCGCCCGCCCGACGACTCGGCCCCCTTCTCCGCCCTGGCCTTCAAGATCATGACCGACCCCTACGTGGGGAAGCTCACCTACCTGCGGGTCTACTCGGGCACCCTGACCAAGGGCTCGGGCGTCATCAACTCCACCAAGGACCGCAAGGAGCGGATCGGCCGCATCCTCCAGATGCACGCCAACTCCCGCGAGGACCTCGACGCCACCTTCGCCGGCGACATCGTGGCCGCGGTGGGGCTCAAGCAGACCACCACCGGCGACACCCTGTGCGACCCGAACGACCAGGTCATCCTGGAGTCGCTGACCTTCCCCGAGCCGGTCATCCACGTGGCCGTCGAGCCCAAGACCAAGGCCGACCAGGACAAGCTGTCCAAGGCCCTCTTCTCGCTGTCCGAGGAGGACCCGACCTTCCGGGTCCAGTCCGACGAGGAGACCGGCCAGACGGTCATCTCGGGGATGGGCGAGCTCCACCTCGAGGTGCTGGTCGACCGGATGCTCCGCGAGTTCAACGTCGACGCCAACGTGGGCAAGCCCCAGGTGGCCTACCGCGAGACGGTCCGCAAGAAGGTCGAGAAGGTCGAGCTGCGCTATGTCCGCCAGACCGGCGGCAAGGGCCAGTACGGCCACGTGGTGATCACCCTCGAGCCGACCGGCCCCGGGGGCGGCTACGAGTTCGTGGACAAGATCACCGGCGGGCGTGATCCCGAAGGAGTACATCCCCTCGGTCGAGCCGGCATCCGGGAGTCGATCACCTCGGGCGTGCTGGCCGGCTACCCGACCGTGGACATCAAGGTGACCCTGACCTACGGCTCCTACCACGACGTCGACTCCTCGGAGATGGCCTTCAAGATCGCCGGGTCCATGGCCATCAAGAAGGCCGCCAACCTGGCCGATCCGGTGCTCCTCGAGCCGGTCATGGCCGTCGAGGTGACCACCCCCGAGGACTACATGGGCGACGTGATCGGCGACCTCTCCTCCCGCCGGGGCAAGGTCGAGGGCATGGAGCAGCGGGGGAACAGCCACATCGTCCGGGCACAGGTACCGCTGAGCGACATGTTCGGCTACGCTACCGACCTGCGCTCGCGTACTCAGGGACGGGCGACGTACTCGATGCAGTTCCACGCGTACAACGAGGTTCCTGAGTCGATCGCCAAGGAGATCATCGCCAAGGCGCGGGGAGTAGGTGAGCGGACTGCGGTCAGCGCGCCGAGTCGCAGCCGCAGTGAAGTAGCCCGACAACGCCGTTTTCCGGCAGCACGCAGCACGCAGTACCACCGACAGACGAGGAATGACGACAGGCATCCGCCTGCGTCGTGGCGGGCCCGAGGGGGTACCGTCCGAGATCAGGGAGCATTGCCCCAGCCATGGCCAAGCAGAAATTCGAGCGCAACAAGCCCCACGTGAACGTGGGCACGATGGGACACATCGACCACGGGAAGACAACGCTCACCGCGGCCATCACCAAGGTGCTCCACGACAACGACCCGACCACGAACTTCACCCCCTTCGACCAGATCGACAAGGCGCCCGAGGAGAAGCAGCGGGGCATCACCATCTCCATCGCCCACGTGGAGTACGAGACGCCCAACCGCCACTACGCCCACGTCGACATGCCCGGCCACGCCGACTACATCAAGAACATGATCACCGGTGCGGCCCAGGTGGACGGGGCCATCCTGGTGGTGTCCGCCGCCGACGGCCCGATGCCCCAGACCCGTGAGCACGTGCTCCTGGCCCGCCAGGTGGGCGTGCCCTACATCGTGGTCGCCCTCAACAAGGCCGACACGGTCGATGACGAGGAGCTCCTCGACCTGGTCGAGCTCGAGGTGCGCGAGCTCCTCAACGAGTACGAGTTCCCGGGCGACGACACCCCGATCATCCGGGTCAGCGCCCTGAAGGCGCTGGAGGGCGACGCCGAGTGGGCCGAGAAGATCACCGAGCTGATGGACGCGGTGGACTCCTACATCCCCGAGCCCGAGCGGGACGTGGAGAAGCCCTTCCTCATGTCGATCGAGGACGTGATGTCGATCACCGGCCGCGGCACGGTGGTCACCGGCAAGGTCGAGCAGGGCATCGTCAAGGTGGGCGAGGAGGTGGAGATCGTCGGCCTCCGGGAGACCCAGAAGACCACGGTCACCGGCATCGAGATGTTCCGCAAGCTGCTCGACGAGGGACGGGCCGGCGACAACATCGGGGCCCTCCTGCGGGGCACCAAGAAGGAGGAGGTGGAGCGGGGCCAGGTGCTGTGCAAGCCGGGCTCCATCACCCCCCACACCAAGTTCGAGGCCACGGTGTACGTGCTGAACAAGGACGAGGGAGGGCGGCACAAGCCCTTCTTCACCAACTACCGACCTCAGTTCTACTTCCGGACCACCGACGTGACCGGGACGATCTCCCTGCCCGAGGGCACCGAGATGGTCATGCCCGGCGACAACACCGAGATGACCGTCGAGCTGGGCAAGCCGATCGCCATGGTCGAGGGCCTGCGGTTCGCCATCCGTGAGGGTGGCCGGACGGTGGCCTCGGGCCGGGTCACCAAGATCCTCGCCTAGCCTCGCCGAGCGAACAGAACACCCACGAGAGGACGCCGTACCCATGGCCGCAGAGGGCCCCCGCCAGAAGATCAGGATCCGACTGAAGGCGTACGATCACGAGATTCTCGACCAGTCGACCGAGAAGATCGTCCAGACCGTGCTGCGGACGCAGGCCAAGGTCCTGGGCCCGGTGCCGCTGCCCACCGAGAAGCACCGCTACACGGTGATCCGCTCGCCCCACAAGTACAAGGACAGCCGGGAGCACTTCGAGATGCGGGTGCACAAGCGGCTGGTCGACATCGTGGAGCACACCCCGAAGACGGTCGACTCGCTCCAGCGGCTCGACCTGCCCGCCGGGGTCGACATCGAGATCAAGATCCAGACCGTCTAGACTTCCCGGGGGCCCTCCCGGGCGGGGCCGTTGTCAGGGCCCCCGAGTTGGTATATAGTCGCCGGTCGGCCCGATTCCGGGCCAACCCCAGTGAGTAGGACGTGTTTGAGCGCCCGTGGCATGTCGGCGGGGACCTCGGACCAAAACATGCGAGCGCTCCGCTCGGGTTCATCCGAGCGGAGCGTCTGCGTGCAAGCCGATGGCACCAGGCACCGGCGACGCCACCAGAGCACGGCGCAATCCAGCTGTAGGCCCCGAAGCCGGCCGGCACCGGGGAGTGAAGAGTCGAGACGGAGAACACCCAGTGGCCACCAGGGCGATTGTGGGCGAAAAAGTCGGAATGACCCAGATCTGGGACGACCAGCACCGGGCCATCCCGGTGACGGTGGTGCGCGTGGCCCCGGTGCGTGTGGTGCAGGTCAAGACGCCCGAACGCGAGGGCTATTCGGCGCTGCAGGTCACCTGGGGTCATCGCCGGTCCTCGACGCTGACCAAGCCCGAGCGGGGCCACTTCGACAAGGCCGGGGTCGACCCCGGCAGCCGGCTCGTGGAGCTGCGCCTCGATGACGCCTCCGACTACGCGGTGGGCCAGGAGCTGACCGCCGACCTCCTCCAGGCGGGCGAGTTGGTGGACGCCACCGCGGTGTCCAAGGGGAAGGGCTTCACCGGTGCGATGAAGCGCCACAACTTCAAGGGTCAGGGTGCATCGCACGGCAACCACAAGAAGCACCGTTCCCCCGGTTCGATCGGTGCCTGTGCCACCCCGTCCCGGGTGTTCAAGGGGACCCGCATGGCCGGGCGGATGGGCGGCCAGCAGGTGACCACCCTCAATCTCGAGATCGTCCAGGCCGACCCCGAGCGGGAGCTCATCCTGGTGAAGGGGGCGGTGCCCGGCCCGAGAGGCGGCGTCGTCGTCCTCCGGGATGCCGTGAAGGCGCCCCTGGTCAAGGGAGGCAAGGCGTCATGAGCACTCCCGGCACCGGGTTGCTGGTGGGGGAGAAGGCCGGACCGGCCGGGGTCCGCCGGTCCCTGCGACCGGCACCGGTGGAGCGGACGGTGACCAGGCGCTCGAGCGACGGTGCCGGGCTCGGCGAGGTGGCCCTCGAGCCCTCGATCTTCGGCATCGAGCCCAATGCGGCCGTCCTCCACCAGGTGGTGACCGCCCAGCTGGCCGCGGCCCGCTCGGGCACCCAGTCGACCAAGACCCGGGCCGAGGTCCGCGGGGGCGGTGCCAAGCCCTTCCGTCAGAAGGGGACCGGCCGGGCCCGCCAGGGCTCCACCCGCTCGCCCCAGTGGGTCGGCGGCGGGGTGGCGCTCGGCCCGAAGCCCCGCTCCTACGCCCAGAAGACGCCGAAGAAGATGATCCGACTGGCCCTGCGCTCCGCGCTGTCGGACCGGGCCTCCCAGGGCCGGGTGGCCCTGATCGACGGGTGGGACTTCGACGTACCCTCCACCAAGGCCGGCCTCTCCGCCCTCGGAGCGCTCGGGCTGACCGGCCGGGTCCTGGTCGTGCTCGGCGACGATGACGGCTATGCCGACCGCTCGTTCGGCAATCTCCCCGAGGTCCAGACCATCATGGCCGGCGAGCTGAACGCCTACGACGTCCTGGTCAACGACTGGGTGCTGTTCACCGACGCCACGCTGCCGGTCGGAGAGGGTGGTCCCGGCGGGGATCCGGCCGCCGACCACGGTCGACAGACCGCGGACCGGCCCGGCGACGCCCGAGCCGACGCCGACGGCCCCGGAGAAGGAAGCGGGTCATGAGGGATCCCCACAACGTCCTGATCCGGCCGGTGGTGTCGGAGAAGTCCTACGCGCTGATGGACGACAACGTCTATGTCTTCGTGGTCGACCCGTCGGCCACCAAGATCGACGTGCGACGGGCGGTCGAGCAGGCCTTCAGCGTGCGGGTGGCCAGCGTCAACACCCTCAACCGGAAGGGCAAGACCAAGCGCAACCGGAAGACCAACGGCCTCGGCCACCGCCCCGACACCAAGCGGGCCATCGTCACCCTTCACCCGGGTGACTCGATCGACCTCTTCGAGAACTGAGGGACAGGCCATGGCCCTACGCACACGCAAGCCCACCAGCGCCGGCCGGCGGTTCCAGACGGTCTCGGACTTCGCCGAGGTCACCAGGGACCGACCCGAGAAGTCGCTGCTCGCCCCGAAGCCCTCCACCGGGGGCCGAAACAGCCACGGGCGCAAGACCTCCCGTCACCGTGGTGGCGGACACAAGCAGCAGTACCGGATCATCGATTTCAAGCGGAACAAGGACGGCGTCCCGGCCAGGGTGGCCGCCATCGAGTACGACCCGAATCGCAACGCCCGCATCGCGCTCCTCCACTACCTCGACGGCGAGAAGCGCTACATCCTCGCTCCGGCCCAGGTCGAGGTCGGGGATCGCCTCCAGTCCGGGCACGGCGCCGACATCCGGCCCGGCAACGCGCTGCCGCTGCGGTTCATCCCGGTTGGCTCGGTGATCCACAACGTCGAGCTGCGTCCGGGTGGTGGGGGGAAGATGGCCCGCGGGGCGGGCATGAGCGTGCAGCTGGTGGCCAAGGAGGGGGCATTCGCCACCCTCCGCCTCCCCTCGACCGAGATGCGCCGGGTCCCCATCGACTGCCGGGCCACCCTGGGCACGGTGGGCAACTCCGAGGCCGAGCTGATCAAGATCGGCAAGGCCGGGCGAAACCGGTGGAAGGGCAGGCGCCCGCAGACCCGGGGCGTGGCGATGAACCCGGTCGACCACCCGCTGGGCGGGGGAGAAGGGAAGTCGTCGGGTGGCCGCCACCCGGTGTCCCCCTGGGGCAAGCCCGAAGGCCGTACCCGGTCACGCAACAAGGACTCCGACAAGATGATCGTCCGCAAGCGCCGCACCCGCGGTGCCCGGCGGTAGGAACAGAGGGAACGTCACCCATGCCTCGAAGCCTCAAGAAGGGCCCCTTCGTCGATGACCACCTTCTCAAGAAGGTGGACGTCCTCAACGCGGCCGGGGACAAGAAGGTCATCAAGACCTGGTCCCGTCGGTCCACCATCGTCCCGGACATGGTCGGGCACACCATCGCAGTCCACGACGGCCGCAAGCACATCCCGGTCTACGTGACCGAGTCGATGGTCGGCCACAAGCTCGGCGAGTTCGCACCGACCCGGACCTTCAAGTTCCATGCCGGCCAGGAGCGGGCGGGGAGGCGCTGACGTGACCGGAGTGAAGACCAACGAGCGCGAGGGGACCCGGGCGGTTCTGCGCCACAGCCGGGTGTCGGCCTCCAAGGTGCGTCAGGTGCTGGACCAGATCCGGGGCCAGGACGTGGACCGGGCCGCCGAGATCCTGTCACTGGGCGATCGTGAAGCCGCGGCGACGGTGGGCAAGGTGCTGGCGTCGGCCGTGGCCAACGCCGTGCACAACGACGGGCTCGACTCCGAGGAGCTCTACGTGTCGGCGTGCTACGCCGACGAGGGCAGCACCCTCAAGCGCTGGCGTCCCCGGGCCCGGGGCCGGGCCACGCGGATCCGCAAGCGGACCTCGCACGTCACGGTCATCGTCAGTCGTCTGCCCGACGAGCGGATCGCCCGGCGCCGGGCCAAGCAGGCCGCCAGCGGGTCCCAGCGCTCCCGCCGGGTGGCGGGATCACGCCGGCGCCAGCAGGCGGAGGCGGTCGGATCGACCCCCGTCGCCGGGGGGCCGGACACCGGGTCCGAGGCCTGGCCCGAGGACGCCGTCCACGCCGACGACGTGGTGACCGAGACCGAGGCCGGCCCCCTGGAGGAGTCGGACCTCGACGACGAGGGAGGCGACGCCGTCGACGCCGTCGACGAACCCGAGGACGACGAGGCCGGTGCCGGGGATCCCGACGGGGACGGGACCGAAGACGAACCAGACGGCGGATCCGCCGAGAAGAAGGGCAAGTAGATGGGCCAGAAGGTCAATCCCTACGGGTTTCGGCTCGGCGTCACCACTGATTGGAAGTCGCGCTGGTTCGAGGACCGCAACTACCAGAACTGCGTGATCGAGGACTGGGAGATCCGCGACTACCTGATGTCGCAGCTCGAGTCGGCGGCAGTCAGCCGGATCGAGATCGAGCGGACCCGCGACCGCCTGCGGGTGGACATCCACACCGCCCGCCCGGGCATCGTCATCGGCCGCCGGGGCGCCGAAGCGGACAGGCTGAAGAAGCGGATCGAGGAGATCACCGGGCTCAACAACCGGATCCAGCTCAACATCCAAGAGATCAAGCAGCCCGAGCTCGACGCCGCCTTGATCGCCCAGGGCATCTGCGACCAGCTGGCCCGGCGGGTGGCATTCCGACGGGCCATGAAGCGTTCGATCCAGACGGTGCAGAAGGCCGGCGCCCTCGGGGTCCGCGTGCAGTGCTCCGGCCGCCTCGGTGGCTCCGAGATGTCCCGCAAGGAGTCCTACCGCGAAGGCCGGGTCCCCCTGCACACCCTGCGGGCCGACATCGACTACGGCTTCCGCGAGGCCAAGACCACCTTCGGCCGGATCGGGGTGAAGGTGTGGATCTACAAGGGCGACATCCTCCCCTACAAGATCTCCACCGAGGACAAGATCACCCGAGAGGCCGCCATGGCCGTCGGCGAGACATCCGGGCAGGGCGGCGACGCCCCCCGTCGCCTGATCACCGCCGGTGGGGGCCGCCGGCGGGCCGAGCAGGGAGCGCCCGGCAGCGTCGTGACCCTCGATTCCGACTCCACCGAGACGGAGATCCCCGAGGGCCTGGTGGACCGGTCGACGGCGGACATCGCCGCTCCACCCGCCGAGCCCGATGAGCTCGAGCGCATCCTCACCGAGGACGAGGAGATCGAGCGCCGGACCCGCGAGCACCACGAGACGCCGCACTTCCGCAAGGAGGTCGACTGATGCTGATGCCCCGGAAGGTCAAGCACCGCAAGCAGCAGCGCGGTCGGATGGGCGGCAAGGCCAAGGGTGGCAGCGAGGTGACCTTCGGAGACTTCGGCATCCAGGCCATGGAGCCGGCGTGGCTGACGGCGCGCCAGATCGAGGCCGCCCGTATCGCCATGACCCGTCACGTGAAGCGCGGCGGCAAGGTCTGGATCCGTGTCTTCCCGGATCGCCCGGTGACCCAGAAGCCGGCCGAGACCCGCATGGGCTCGGGCAAGGGCAACCCCGAGCACTGGGTGGCGGTGGTCAAGCCCGGCCGGATCCTGTTCGAGCTGGCCGGTGTGGAGCCCGAACTGGCCAGAGAGGCCATGGACCGGGCCATCCAGAAGCTGCCGTTCAAGGCCAGCTTCGTGGTCCGGCCCGGGACCCACGGCACACCCGAGGTGCAGATCTGATGGTCACGGCCGCCGACATCTCCGAATACGACACCGACGAGCTCGAGCGCCAGCTCGGAGAGACCCGGCGCGAGCTCTTCAACCTCCGGTTCCAGCTGGCCACCGGACAGCTGGACAACTTCTCGCGCCTCAGCCACGTGCGCAAGGACGTGGCCCGCATGATGACCGAGCTGCGGACCCGGGAGATCGCCGAGGCCGAGGGCCTGGCCATGGATGAGCTCCCCGCCCACCAGGCCGCGGCCCGCCGCCGATCGGCGGACGAGGCGCTCGGCCGCGACCGGACCACGGCGGCGGAGCGCCGGGCGGCAGCCAGGGCCGCCGACGAGCAGGCCGAGCAGGCCGAAGACGAGCAGGCCGGAGACGAGCAGGCCGGAGACGGTCCTGTCGGACCGATTGACGAGGACGAGTTGGCCGAGGAAGTGGCCGACGACGACGGCATGCCCGCCGCCGAAGGCCTCGAAGACCCGGAGGAGAAGAGCTGATGGCTGAACAGCACGCCACAGACGGTGAGCGGGTCAACCGCCGCAAGGTCCGTGAGGGATTGGTGGTCTCCGATGCCATGGAGGCGACGGTCGTGGTGGCGGTGGTCGAGCGGGTCCGCCACGCCCGCTACGGCAAGACCGTGCAGCGGACGAAGCGCCTGTACGCGCACGACGGTGAGAACGAGGCCAAGGTGGGGGACCGGGTCAGGGTCGTCGAGACGCGTCCCATGTCCAAGCTCAAGCGCTGGCGGCTGTCCGAGGTCCTGGAGCGGGCCCGATGATCCAGCAGGAATCGCGCCTCCGGGTGGCTGACAACTCCGGTGCCAAAGAGGTCCTCTGCATCAAGGTGCTCGGTGGCTCCCGCCGCCGCTATGCCTCGATCGGGGATGTCTTCGTGGCCACCGTGAAGGACGCCATCCCCGGAGCGGCGGTGAAGAAGGGCGAGGTCGTCAAGTGCGTCGTCGTCCGTACCAAAAAGGAGAAGCGCCGGCCCGACGGCAGCTACATCCGCTTCGACGAGAACGCGGCGGTCCTGATCAACGACCAGCAGCAGCCGCGGGGGACCCGCATATTCGGCCCTGTCGGCCGCGAGCTTCGCGACAAGCGCTTCATGCGGATCGTCTCGCTGGCCCCGGAGGTGTTGTAGATGAAAATTCGTAAGGGTGACAAAGTCCAAGTGCTGTCCGGCAAGGACCGCGGCAAGCAGGCACACGTGGTCCGGGCCATCCCCTCGGAGGGAAGGGTCATCGTCGAAGGGGTACACGTCGCCAAGCGGCACGCCAAGCCCACCCGCGCCACCATGCAGGGCGGGGTCATCGACAAGTTCATGCCGGTGTCGGTGTCGTCGGTGGCCATCGTGTGCGGCTCGTGCGGGCCGACCCGTATCGGGATGCGCGTCGACGAGCAGGGCCGCAAGCTCCGGGTCTGCAAGAAGTGCGGGGCGGATCTGTGAGCACCACCACCACCACCACCACCACACCACCGCCGCCCGCGGCTCAAGGAGCGCTACGACGACCAGGTCCGGGCCCGGCTCAAAGAGACCCTCGGCCTGGCCAACATCATGGAGGTCCCACGGCTGACCAAGATCGTCATCAACATGGGGGTCGGCCGGGCGACCCAGCAGAAGTCCCTCATCGAAGGGGCGGTGCGCGACCTCGAGATCATCGCCGGACAGCGGCCGGTGGTGACCCGGGCCAAGAAGTCCATCGCCTCTTTCAAGTTGCGCGAGGGACAGGAGATCGGGGCCAAGGTGACCCTTCGGGGTGACCGGGCCTGGGAGTTCCTCGACCGGCTGCTGGCCATGGCCATTCCCCGCATCCGTGACTTCCGGGGGCTCTCCCCCCGCTCGTTCGACGGGCACGGCAACTACACCTTCGGGGTCACCGAGCAGCTGATCTTCCCCGAGATCGACTACGACCGCATCGACACCACGAGAGGCATGGACATCACCATCGCCACCACCGCACGAACCGACGAAGAGGGCCGGGAGCTACTGGCCGCATTCGGCTTCCCGTTCCGACAGGAGAACCAGTAACCCATGGCGAAGAAGGCCTTGATCGAAAAGCAGCAGCGCACCCCCAAGTTCAAGGTGCGCGGGTACACCCGGTGCCGGCGGTGCGGCCGGCCCAAATCGGTGTACCGCAAGTTCGGCCTGTGCCGGATCTGCCTGCGGGTGATGGTCCATGCCGGTGAGGTCCCCGGTGTGACCAAGGCCAGTTGGTGAGAGGAGGCGACCCACGTTGACCATGACCGACCCGATTGCCGACATGCTTACCCGCATCCGGAACGCCAACACCGCCCACTTCGACACCGTCAAGATGCCCGGCTCGAAGCTCAAGGAGTCCCTGGCCGCCATCTTGGTGGACGAGGGCTACATCGTCGGCTACGAGGTGAACCAGGACCCGGACAAGCCGGGCAAGACCCTCGAGATCACCATGAAGTACTCGCCGGAGCGAGAACGGACCATCTCCGGGATCAAGCGGGTGTCCAAGCCCGGCCTCCGCATCTACGCCCGGGCCGACAAGATGCCCCGCGTGCTCGGTGGGCTCGGGGTGGCGGTGGTCTCCACCTCCAAGGGCCTGATGACCGACCGTGAGGCGCGCCAGCGCCGGATGGGTGGCGAGGTGCTCTGCTATGTCTGGTAGCGCAATGGCGCCGAGGTCCCAGCTGATGTCGCGCATCGGACGCTCCCCGATCACCGTGCCCTCCGGGGTGTCGGTGGCGGTGGGCGATGACAACACGGTGACCGTCAAGGGGCCCCAGGGCGAATTGGCCCGCACCGTCCCGGCCGCCATCACCATTCGCCACGACGGCGACGTCCTGGTGGTGGAACGACCCGACGACCAGCGCCAGAACCGCGCCCTGCACGGTCTCACCCGGTCCCTGGTGGCCAACATGGTGGCCGGGGTCACCGAGGGCTTCTCGAAGGAGCTCGAGATCGTCGGCGTGGGCTACCGGGCCATCCCGAAGGGCCCCTCGGCCCTCGAACTGGCCCTGGGGTTCTCCCACCCGGTCAACGTGAGCGCGCCGGCGGGGGTGACCTTCGAGGTTCCCTCGGCCACGAGGATCATCGTGAAGGGGATCGACAAGGAGCGGGTCGGCCAGGTGGCCGCGGACATCCGCAAGCTGCGCAAGCCCGAGCCCTACAAGGGCAAAGGGGTGCGCTACGTCGGCGAGCGGGTCGTGCGCAAGGCCGGAAAGGCAGCCAAGTAATGGCACGCACCGATCACAAGCTGGAGCTCCGGCGCCGCCGGCACGCACGGGTGCGGCGGCGGGTTCGCGGGTCGGCGGAACGCCCCCGCCTGGCCGTGTTCCGCTCCAACAAGCACATCTCCGCCCAGTTGATCGACGATGACAGCGGCCGCACCCTGGCTTCGGCGTCGTCCGTGGAGGGCGCCATCCGCGGGGCGCCCGGCGGGAACATCGACGCCGCCGGCAAGGTGGGCAGCCTGGTGGCGTCGAGGGCCAAAGCCGCAGGAATCACCGCCGTGGTGTTCGACCGGGGCGGTTTCGCCTACCACGGGAGGGTGGCGGCCCTGGCCGACGCCGCCCGTGCCGAAGGACTGGAGTTCTAAGACGATGGCCATCAACGACCTGCAGTACGAAGAGCGGACCATCCGGGTGAACCGGGTGTCCAAGGTGGTCAAGGGCGGCCGCCGGTTCTCCTTCGCCGCGCTGATGGTGGTGGGCGACGGCAACGGCAAGGTGGGGCTCGGCTACGGCAAGGCCAAGGAGGCCGGGCTCGCCGTCCAGAAGGGGATCGAAGAGGCCCGCAAGAACATGTTCGACGTGCCGCTGGCCGGATCCACCATCACCCATCCGATCGTCGGGGAGAGCGGGGCCGGGCGTGTGATGCTCAAGCCGGCTGCCCCGGGGACCGGGGTCATCGCCGGCGGCGCCGCACGGGCCATCCTGGAGATGGCCGGCATCCGCGACATCCTGGCCAAGTCCCTCGGCTCGTCCAACGGCATCAACGTGGCCCACGCCACCATCGCCGGCCTGAAGGGCCTCAAGCGACCCGACGAGATCGCCGCCCTGCGGGGCCGGCCGGTCGAAGAGGTGGTCCCCGCGGCCATGCTCCGGGCCTACCGCGAGCGCCGGCGGGAGAACGACCTGTTCAAGGAGGTCGGTTGAATTGAGCACGGCCAAGCCGGCAGCTCCGACGGCCTGGTTGCGGGTCACCCAGGTAAAGTCGGCCATCGGCACCAAGCCCAAGCACCGGGGCACCCTCCGGGCCCTGGGCCTGAGGGGGATCGGGCGCACCAACGTGCTGCCTGACCGCCCGGAGATCCGTGGGATGCTTGCCCGCGTCCCTCACCTGGTGGATGTCACGCCCGCCGGAGAAGACGAGAGAGGTTGACGATGAAGGTCCATGAGCTCCGCCCACCCCCAGGGTCGACACGCGCCCGTCGACGGGTAGGGCGCGGTATCGGGGGCAAGGGCGGCAAGACCGCCGGGCGCGGCACCAAGGGCCAGGGGCGCACGCGACACCATCCCCTTGGGATTCGAGGGGGGCCAACTCCCGCTGATGCAGCGTATTCCCAAGCTGCGGGGGTTCAAGAACCCGTTCCGCATCGAGTACACCCCGGTGAACGTGGGTGCGCTGGCCGCGATCGAGGGGGACTCCGTCGACATCGACGGATTGGTGGATCTCGGGCTGGCCCACAAGGGCGACCTGGTCAAGATCCTCGGTGGCGGGGAGCTGTCCCGCGCCATCAGAGTGGAGGCACACGCGTTCTCCAAGTCGGCTGAGGCCTCGATCTCCGCCGCAGGCGGGTCCACCACCGTGGTTCCGCTGCCCTTCGGCCACGATCGCCCGCCGGCCCAGGGCAACGCCCTCACCAACCGGTAGCATCGGCCCACCGCGGCGTCGAGGAGCCCCATGCTCGCCAGTCTGGCCAACATCTTTCGGATTCCCGACCTTCGAAAGAAGGTCCTCTTCACGCTGACCATCATCGCCCTGTACCAGCTGGGGGCGAACGTGCCGGTGCCGTTCGTCAACTTCTCCAAGGTCGCCCAGCTGACCGCGGCGTCGAAGTCGTCGGGGGTGCTGGGATTCCTCAACCTCTTCTCGGGCGGGGCGCTGACCCGGATGGCCGTGTTCGGGCTCGGCATCATGCCCTACATCACCTCCAGCATCATCATCCAGCTGCTGGCCACGGTCATCCCGAAGCTCGAGCAGTGGCGCGACCAGGGGGCGATCGGCCAGAAGAAGCTGACCCAGACCACCAGGTACCTGACGGTGGCACTGGCGCTGATGCAGTCCACCGGGCTGGTCTACCTGTTCCACAAGGGCGGGGGCGGCCTGTTCGGCAGCAACCAGAACGTCGACCTGATCCTCAACTACTCGGTGTGGCGGGCCGCCTTCATCGTCCTCACCCTCACCGCCGGGACGGCGTTCGTGATGTGGCTGGCCGAGCTCATCACCCAACGGGGCATCGGACAGGGTATGTCCATCCTCATCTTCGCCAATGTGGTCGCCGGCATCCCCTCGGGGCTGAACACCGTCCTGCAGGAGGGGGGCAAGGTCAAGTTCTCGGTGATCATCCTGGTGTCGCTGGCCCTGCTGGTGCTGATCGTCTTCGTGGACCAGGGCCAGCGGCGGATTCCGGTCACCTTCGCCAAGCGGGTGGTCGGGCGCAAGATGTACGGCGGCTCGAACACCTACATCCCGCTGAAGGTCAATCAGGCCGGGGTGATCCCGATCATCTTCGCCAGCTCGGTGCTGTACATCCCGGTGCTCCTGTCGAACATCATCCCCTCCTCGGCCTTCCGTAGCTGGGTCAACCACAACGTCACGCCGACCAGCGTGTTCTACATCCTCACCTACTTCGTCTTCATCCTCCTCTTCACCTTCTTCTACGTCTATGTGGCATTCGATCCCCACCAGCAGGCCGACATCATCCGGAAGCAGGGCGGGTACATCCCCGGCATCCGTCCCGGCCAGCCCACCGAGCGGTACCTGGCCCACATCCTCAACCGCATCACCTGGCCGGGGGCCCTGTTCCTGGGCGCCGTGGCGGTGACCCCGTCACTGCTGATGGCCGCCTGGAACATCACCAGCTATCCCTTCTACGGCACCACTCTTCTGATCGCGGTGGGCGTGGCTCTCGAGACGATGAAGCAGATCGACAGTCAGCTCATGATGCGAAACTACGAGGGCTTCCTCAAGTAAGTGGTACCCGGAGCCAGGCTCGTTGTCCTCGGCAAACAGGGGGCAGGCAAGGGGACGCAGTGTGTGCGCCTGTCCCACCATTACGTCGTGCCGCACGTCTCGACGGGGGACATGCTGCGGGCGGCGGTGAAGCAGGGGGCGCCGATCGGGCTCAAGGCCAAGGACCAGATGGACCGGGGGGAGCTCCTCGGGGACGACCTGATCATGGAGATGGTGGCCGAGCGCCTGGGGGAGAGCGACGTCCGGGCGCGGGGCTTCGTCCTGGACGGCTGTCCCCGCACGGTGGCCCAGGCCGAGCGGCTGGCGGAAATCCTGGCCCCCTTCGACCTCGACCTGGCCATCGACATCGAGATCCACACCACCCAGGTGCTCCGCCGCCTGGCTGCCCGGCGGGTGTGCGTCGACTGCGGCGCGAACTATTCGCTGTCGTCCCCCCCGCTGATCAACTGGACCTGCGACGTGTGCGGCGGCGAGGTGGTGCAGCGGGAGGACGACACCGAGGAGGCCATCGAGCGCCGGCTGGAGCTCTACGAGCGTCAGACCGAGCCGCTCATCGACTGGTACCGCTCGCGCCATCAGCTCCAGTCCGTTCCCGGCACCGGGTCGCCCGACGCAGTCACCCGGCGGATCGTCAAGGTGATCGAGGACCGGCGCCAGAAGGGGAGCGGGTTCGGATGAGATGCGATGTCGGGTGCGATCGATGCGGTGCCGGACGGGACGGGCCGGCTGACGGGACGCGGCAGCTGATGAGGCGCAACCCCGACGAGTTGGACAAGATGCGCAGGGCCGGCCGGGTGGTGGCGGAGATCCACGAGGCCACCCGGGCGGCGATCCGACCGGGCGCGACCACCGCGGACATCGATCGGGTGGCACGGGAGGTGCTCGCCCGGCGGGGTGCGGCGTCGAACTTCCTCAACTACCACGGCTTCCCGGCGGTGGTCTGCACCTCGCCGAACTCCATGATCGTCCACGGCATCCCCTCGGACTCGGTGATCCTGGAGGAAGGCGACATCCTCTCGGTGGACTGCGGAGCGATCATCGAGGGCTACCACGGTGACGCGGCCTACACCGCGGGGGTCGGCGAGGTCTCGCCGGAGGCCGCCCGCCTGATGGAGGTCACCGAGCAGAGCCTTCGGGCCGGCATCGAACAGCTGCGCCCGGGCAACCGCCTGCACGAGGTGGGGCGGGCGGTCCAGGCGGTGGCCGAGGCGGCGGGGTTCTCGGTGGTCCGCGAGTACGTCGGCCATGCCATCGGCACGGCCATGCACGAGGAGCCCCAGGTCCCCAACTACTGGCCCGGCTCCCCCGGCCCCACCCTCAAGTCGGGGATGGTCTTCGCCGTCGAGCCGATGGTCAACGCCGGGGGCGCCGGCACCGTCCAGCTCGACGACGGCTGGAGCGTGGTCACCGCCGACGGGCGCCTCTCGGCCCACTTCGAGCACACCATCGCGGTGACCGAAGACGGCCCGGAGGTCTTCACCGTGCCCTGAACGGGCCGTTCGGGGTCGAATTGCAGATCGAACTGGCAATTCGGCGCCGAGGGGCTAAACTATCCCTCCGGCTGGCCACGGGTGTCTGGTGGCTGGGCCTATCCCGCTCCTGGCGGCACCCCGTAGGTGTGTCTCCGAATGCGGTGCGGACGTCGACGACTTCGTTGCACGTGGCGCACGCCGACCCTGGGGTCGAGCGGACGAGAACGACAGAATACCGAGGAGACTCACCTGCCCAAGCCCAAGGAAGACGCCATCGTGCTGGAGGGCACGGTCGTGGAGCCGCTGCCGAATGCCATGTTCCGTGTCGAGCTCGAGAACGGTCACAAGGTGCTGGCTCACAGTTCCGGAAAGATGCGGATGCACCGCATCCGGATCCTCCCCGGGGACAAGGTGCAGGTGGAGATCACGCCCTACGACCTGGCACGGGGGCGGATCACCTACCGCTACAAGTAGCGCCGGGCGGTCCGTCGCCGAAGGCGGGTCAGGGCGCCGGCCACGGTCCCGAGGGGCCCGGTCCGGGCGCACGGCAGTACGAGATGGATTACGGGAAGTACGAGACGAGGACTGACAGGTGAAGGTTCGACCCAGCGTCAAGCCGATGTGTGAGAAGTGCAAGGTGATCCGCCGGCACCGGCGGGTCATCGTCATCTGCGAGAACCCGCGTCACAAGCAGCGCCAGGGCTGACGGGCACGGACCGGGCGTAGGAGAGAAGGAAGAGCGTGGCCCGAATCTCAGGTGTGGACATCCCCCGCGAAAAGCGGCTGGAGATCTCCTTGACCTACATCTTCGGCATCGGCCGGACCACCAGCCGGCAGATCTGCGCGGCCACCGAGACCAGCCGGGACACCCGGGTGCGCGACCTGACCGACGAAGAGGTGACCAGGCTCCGCAACTACATCGACGCCAACCTGCAGGTCGAGGGCGACCTGCGCCGTGACGTGTCCCAGGACATCAAGCGCAAGATGGAGATCGGCTGCTACCAGGGCATCCGCCATCGCAAGGGCCTTCCCGTCCACGGCCAGCGCACCCATACCAATGCCCGCACCCGCAAGGGACCGAAGAAGACGGTCGCCGGAAAGAAGAAGGTTCGCAAGTAGATGGCCAAGACCACCAAGCCGGCTGCCGCCGCCCGCCGCCCCCGCAAGCGCGAGCGGAAGAACATCACCTTCGGCGTCGCCCACATCAAGAGCTCGTTCAACAACACCATCGTCTCGATCAGCGACCCCGAGGGCAACGTGCTGGCCTGGGCCTCGGCCGGCAACGTCGGGTTCAAGGGATCTCGGAAGTCCACCCCGTTCGCCGCCCAGCTGGCCGCCGAGCAGTGCGCCAAACGGGCCATGGAGCACGGGGTTCGCCGGGTCGACGTGCTGGTGCGGGGCCCGGGCTCCGGACGTGAGACGGCCATCCGGTCGCTGGCCGCGGCCGGCATCGAGGTGGCCGGCATCAAGGACGTCACCCCCATCCCCCACAACGGCTGCCGCCCCAAGAAGCGGCGCCGGGTCTAGGGACGGAGAGGCTCAGCCATGGCTCGTTACACCGGACCCGTATGCCGGCTCTGCCGGCGGGAGCGCACCAAGCTCTTCTTGAAGGGCGAGCGCTGCTATTCGATGAAGTGCCCCGTCTCCGAGGCGGTGACCGACCGGCACAGCCGGGCCTACCCGCCGGGCGAGCACGGCCGCGACCGGATGCGCCAGGGCTCCGAGTACCTGGGCCAGCTCCGCGAGAAGCAGAAGGCCCGCCGCATCTACGGCCTGTTGGAGCGGCAGTTCCACAACCTCTACGTGGAGGCCAGCCGGGCGCCGGGCATCACCGGAGAGAACCTGCTGCGAATGCTCGAGCAGCGCCTCGACAACGTGGCCTTCCGGGCCGGATGGGGGGCCAGCCGCTCGCAGGCCCGGCAGTTCGTCCGCCACGGCCACGTGCTGGTGAACGGCAAGCGGGTGACCATCCCGAGCTACCGGGTGCGCCAGGGCGACGTCGTCGCCCTCAAGGCCGTCCTCCCGCGAGCTGTTCCACGTCCGGCGCAACATGGACACCCTCGACCGCCAGCTGCCGCCCTGGCTCGAGACGGTCGGCGACCGCTTCGAGGTCCGGGTCTTCTCCCTGCCGCTGCGCGAGCACATCGACGAGCCCGTCCAGGAGCAGCTCATCGTCGAGCTCTACTCCAAGTAGCCGACACCCAGCCCTGACCGGGCCGCCCACCTGCCAGATTTCCGACCGACCACCGTCAGATTCCCACCGACCACCAACACCTGCGCACCACACCTGCCGAGGAGCCACGATCAGCATGCTCATCATCCAACGACCCACCGTCGAAGTCCATCGGTGAAGAAGAGGACAACCGCCAGCGGTTCGCCGTAGGCCCGCTCGACCCGGGCTTCGGCCACACCCTGGGCAACTCGCTTCGCCGCACCCTGCTGTCCTCGATCCCCGGGGCCTCGATCACCCAGGTCCGGTTCGACGACGCCCTCCACGAGTTCACCACCCTGCCCGGGGTGAAAGAGGACGTGACCGACCTCATCCTCAACTTGAAGGACCTGCTGTTCCGGGTCCACAGCGAGGAGCCGGTCACCATCCGCCTCGACAAGCGCGGCCCCGGCGACGCCACCGCCGGCGACCTGCAGGTCACCGCCGACGTCGAGGTGCTCAGCCCCACCCAGCACATCGCCTCCCTCAACGCCAAGGGCCGTCTGGCCGTCGACCTCACCGTCGAGCGCGGCCGGGGCTACCTGTCGGCCGACAAGACCAAGCGGTCCACCACCATCGGGGTGATCCCGGTCGACGCCATCTTCTCGCCGGTGCGCCGGGTGGCCTTCACCGTCGAGCCGGTCCGGGTGGAGCAGTCCACCGACTTCGACCGGCTGGTCCTCGACATCGAGACCGACGGGTCCCTGACCCCCCGCGAGGCCCTGGCCTCGGCCGGTGACACCCTCCGCACCCTGGTCGGCCTGGTGGCCGACCTCGAGGACGAGCCCATGGGCCTCGAGCTCGGCGAGGTCGGCACCATCGGCACCGGCTCGCCCGACCTCGACCTGCGCATCGAGGACCTCGACCTCACCGAGCGCCCCCGCAACTGCCTCAAGCGGGCCCAGATCAACACCATCGGCGAGCTGGTCGACCGCACCCTCGACGACCTGCTCAACATCACCAACTTCGGGCAGAAGTCGCTCGACGAGGTGCTCCAGAAGCTCGACGAGCGGGGCCTGTCCCTGCGGGTCAAGGACTGACGCCGTGCTCGGCACTCCGAAGAAGGGCCGCCGCTTCGGCGGGAGCGCCGCCCACCAGAAGGCGATGATGGGCAACCTGGTGGCGTCCCTGATCGCGGCCGAGTACCTGGTGACCACCGAGGCCAAGGCCAAGGCGCTGCGCCCGGTGGCCGAGAAGGTGATCACCGCCGCGGCCAAGGGCGGGGTGGCCCGCCAGCGCAACGTGGTGGCGTTCATCCGGGACAAGGACATGGCCCACAAGCTGTTCGAGGAGATCGGCCCCCGCTACGCCGAGCGCCCGGGCGGCTACACCCGGATCCTCAAGCTGGGCAATCGGCTGGGTGACAACGCCCCGATGGCCCGCATCGAACTGGTGTGAGCCCGCCCCCCGGCCCGGGGGGTTGGACGACCGCCCCGGTCCGGTGGCGGCTCACGGTCGCCTACGACGGTTCGGGATTCCGCGGATTCGCCGCCCAGGACGGGCAGCGCACGGTGGCCGGCGCGCTGGCCGAGGCCCTCGGCCGGGTCACCCGGACCACGGTGACCCTGACCTGTGCCGGGCGCACCGACGCCGGGGTCCACGCCACCGACCAGGTGGTCCATTTCGACCTGCCCGGCCGACGCCGTCCGCCGGGCTCGATCCCGACGGCCGTGGTCAGGTCGTGCAACAGCCAGCTGGCGCCCGTCGGTCGTGGTCCGGGAGGCGGAGGTGGCCCCGGACGGGTTCGACGCCCGCCGCTCGGCCACCGCCCGCCGCTACCGCTACCTGGTGGTCAACGCCCCGGTGGCCGACCCGCTGCTGGCCGGGCTGGCCTGGCAGGTGGCCGACCCGCTCGACCTGCGCTCGATGGCGGCGGCGGCCGACGCGCTGCTCGGGCGAGCACGACTTCCGGGCCTTCTGCCGCCGGGTCCCCGGGACCGACCCGGGACGACCCCATCCACCGCCGGGTGATCGACGCCCGTTGGAGCGGGCTGGGCAGCTCGGCCCGGGCCGGATCGGGCCGGTCGGCCCGGAGACGGGCGGGGCCGATCGGTCCCGTCCCCGGCCCTGTGCCCCGGGTGGGCGACTGCTGGCCTTCGAGATCGAGGCCAACGCCTTCTGCCACCAGATGGTGCGGTCGCTGGTCGGCACCCTGGTCGACGTCGGACGGGGCCGCAAGCGCCCCTCCGACATGTCTGGATCCTGCGGTCCGCCGACCGCCGGCAGGCCTCCCAGCCGGCACCCCCCCAGGGCCTGACCCTGATGGCCGTGCGCTACGGGGAGTGAGCGGCGTCCCCGGCTTGCCCGCCGGGTCAACTCGGTCGTATCCTGGGCGGTCGCCGGGTCGGGCCCAGGTGAGCCCTCGAGGCGAGCCCTGCCCGAGCCCGTCGGACCGGTGCCGGCCAGTTGCCCCGCACCCGGGTCGCCTCGACGCCCAGCACCACTGAACAAGGAATCCCTCGTGCGCACGTATCTCTCCCAAGCCCGCCGACATCACCCGCGCCTGGCGGATCGTCGACGCCGACGGCCTGGTGCTCGGCCGCCTGGCCACCGAGGTGGCCTCGGTGCTGCGGGGCAAGCACAAGCCGACCTTCGCCCCCAACATGGACATCGGCGACCACGTCGATCGTGGTCAACGCCGACAAGGTGGTGCTCACCTCGGGCAAGGCGGAGGCCAAGATGGCCTACCGGCACAGCGGCTATCCGGGCGGCCTCACCGCCACCAGCTTCAGCGACCTGATGATCGACCGGGCCGACCAGGTGGTGCGCAACGCCATCACCGGGATGCTGCCCGAAGAACCGGCTTGGGCCGCCAGATGGCCACCAAGCTGAAGGTCTACGCGCGGTCCCGAGCATCCCCACGCCGCCCAGTCCCCCGAACCCCTGGAGCTCCCGGACGCACGCCGCACGGCGTCGGCCCGGAGCGGTGCGTAAGCCCGCCGCCGCCCAGGCGCCCCACCGAACGATCGCGAGGAACCATCCGTGGCCACCGCCGCCCCCATCTGCCAGACCACCGGCCGCCGCAAGCGGGCGGTCGCCCGGGTCCGGGTCCGTCCGGGTCAGGGAGCCATCACCGTCAACGGCCAGAAGTTCGAGGAGTACTTCACCTCGGCCACCCACCGGATGATCGTCACCGAGCCCCTGCGGCTGACCGACACCGTCGAGTCCTGGGACATCGACGTGACCATCGACGGCGGCGGGGTGTCCGGCCAGGCCGGCGCCTTCCGGCTGGGCATCGCCCGGGCGCTGTGCGAGCTCGACCCCGAGATGCGGGCGTCACTCAAGAAGGCGGGATTCCTCACCCGTGACGCACGGGAGAAGGAGTCGAAGAAGTACGGCCTGAAGAAGGCCCGCAAGGCCCCCCAGTACTCCAAGCGGTAAGCCGGTGGGCAGAATCCGGTTCGGCACCGACGGCGTCCGGGGCGTCGCCAACGTCGAGCTGACGCCCGAGCTGGTCCTCGGCCTGGGCCGGGCCGTCGCCCGCACCATCACCGCGACCACCTTCCTGGTCGGTCGGGACACCCGCCGGTCCGGGCCCATGCTGCAGGCCGCCCTGTCCGCCGGGCTGGCCGGCGAGGGGGCCGACGTGGTCGACGTCGGGGTGCTGCCCGACGCCCGGCCCTGGCCTGGCTGTCGGCGGTCCGGGACATCCCCGCCGTGGTGATCTCGGCCTCCCACAATCCCTTCGCCGACAACGGCATCAAACTGTTCGCCGCCGGCGGGGCCAAGCTCGAGCGCCGAGGTGGAGTGCGGCGATCGAGGACGAGCTCGAGCGGATCCTCGATCCCTCGGCCAAGGGCCCCCGCACGCCTCGAGGGCCACGGCGTCGGCGCCTGGCCACCGAGCACGGCATCGGGGACTCCTACGTCGACCACCTCGGCTCGCTCGTCGAGGGCCGGACGCTGGAGGGGCTCCGGCTGGTGGTCGACAGCGCCAACGGGGCGGCCTCGGCGCTGGCCGCCAGCGTCTTCGAGCGGCTGGGCGCCGAGGTGGTGGCCATCGGCTGCGACCCCGACGGCACCAACATCAACGACGGCTGCGGGTCCACCTCCACCGAGACCCTGGCCGGCGCGGTGGTCGAGCACGGCGCCCACCTGGGTCTGGCCCTCGACGGCGACGCCGACCGCCTGCTGGCGGTGGACGGCGCAGGGAAGGGTGGTCAACGGGGACGAGCTGCTGGCCCTGTTCGCCCTCGACCTGGCCGAGCGGGGCCAGCTGGCCGGCAACACGGTGGTGGTCACCGTGATGACCAACCTCGGATTCCGCCGGGCCATGGAGGAGCGGGGCATCGTCGTCAAGGAGACCCCGGTCGGGGACCGCCACGTGCTGGCCGCCCTGGACAAGGACGGGTTTTCCCTCGGCGGGGAGCAGTCGGGGCACATCATCTTCCGGCGGCTGGCCACGACCGGCGACGGGCTGCTCACCGGGCTGGTCCTGGCCGACCTGGTGGCCCGGGCGGGTCGGCCGCTGGCCGCGCTGCTCGACGGGCTGGTCACCCGGGTCCCCCAGGTGCTGGTCAACGTGCCGGTCCCCAATACCGAACTGCTGGACGGGGCCGAGGCGGTGTGGTCGGCGGTGGCCGAGGAGGAGGCGCGGCTGGGCGACGCCGGCCGGGTGCTGCTGCGGCCCAGCGGGACCGAGCCCCTGGTGCGGGTGATGGTGGAGGCCATCGGCGACGGGGTGGCCGAGGGATCGCCCAGCGGCTCGGCACCCTGGTCGAGTTTCGAGCTGCAGGTCGGCCGGCCGCCCCCGGGGGGTGACGGCGCCCGGCCGACGGGCCGGCGACCAGTAGCCTCGCGGTGCCATGTGCGGCATCATCGGGATCACCACCGGCCCGCCGGGACCGTGTGACGGGACCCGGCCCCCATCCCGGTGGGGGCACCGGCGACCAGGCGACCGACGCACCAGGTGCTCGAGGTGCTGCTCGAGGGCCTGGCCCGCCTCGAGTACCGGGGGTACGACTCGGCCGGGGTGGCCCTGGTCGGGACGGCGGGCGACGACGGGCTGTGGCGGGCCCGTGCCGCAAACGGGACCCGATCGCTCGACGACCTGATCAAGCGGGCCGAGGACGGCACCCGAGGGTGCCACCGCCGGGATCGGCCACACCCGCTGGGCCACCCACGGGCGCCCGGCCGAGGTGAACGCCCACCCCCATGTCGACTGCTCGGGCCGGATGGCCCTCATCCACAACGGGATCATCGAGAACCACGTCGAGCTGACCGACGAGCTGACCGCCGGCCGGCCACCGCTTCGAGTCGGAGACCGACACCGAGGTCCTGGCCCACCTGATCGAGGCGCCGCTGGACGCCGACCCCGCGGCCGGCCTGGCCGGCGCGGTCCGCGTCGCCCTCGGCCCGGATCCGGGGGGCCTTCTCGGTGGCCGTGGTCCACGCCGATCGAGCCCGACCTCATCGTGGCCGCCCGCCGGGTCTCGCCGCTGCTCATGGGGGTCAGCGACTCGGCCGCCTTCCTGGCCTCGGACGTCCCGGCCATCCTCGGGCTGACCCGCGAGTTCTTCGTGCTCGAGGACGACCAGATCGCCGAGCTGCGGCCGGGATCGCTCCGGGTCACCACCGCCGCGACGGCGGCCGAGGTCGAGCCGGCCCGGCTGACCGTGGACTGGGACCTCGAGGCCGCCCGCAAGGACGGCTACGACGACTACATGAGCAAGGAGATGCACGAGCAGCCCAAGGCGGTGGCCGACACCCTGCTCGACCGGCTGCTGCCCGACGGGACCCTGGTCCTCGACGAGGTCCACATCACCAACGAGGAGTTCCGGGCCGTTCAACAAGGTGTTCATCGTGGCCTGCGGCAGCAGCTACCACGCCGGCCTGATGGCCAAGTACGCCATCGAGCACTGGGCCCGGCTGCCGGTGGAGATCGACATCGCCAGCGAGTTCCGCTACCGCGACCCGGTCCTCGACGCCCGCACCCTGGTCATCGGGGTGAGCCAGTCCGGCGAGACGGTCGACACCTTCCAGGCCATCCGGGAGGCCCGCCGGCTCGGGGCCAAGGTGCTGGTCATCTCCAACGTGGTCGACTCGTCCATGGCCCGCGAGGCCGACGCGGTGCTCTACACCAGGGCCGGCCCGGAGATCGGGGTGGCCGCCACCAAGACCCACCTGGCCCAGATCACCGCCCTCGAGATCCTGGCCCTCTACCTGGGCCAGGCCCGCGGGACCCTGGCCCCGGCCGAGGCCCGCGGCCCTGCTGCGCGGCCATGGGCGCCCTCCCCGACAAGGTGGCCGCGGCCCTGGAGCGGGCCGCCGACGTCGAGGCGGTGGCCCGCCGCTACCGCGACTCGCCCTCGTTCATCTTCCTCGGGCGCCAGGTCGGCTACCCGGTGGCCCTCGAGGGCGCGCTCAAGCTGAAGGAGCTCTCCTACCTGCGGGCCGAGGGGTTCCCGGCCGGCGAGCTCAAGCACGGCCCGATCGCCCTGGTCGAGCCGGGCACGGTGGTCATCGGGGTGGCCACCCGCACGCCGACCTGGGAGAAGATGATGGCCAACGTGGCCGAGGTCAAGAGCCGGGGCGCGACGGTGGTGCTGGTGGCCAACGACGGCGACGAGGAGACCGGCCCGCCAGGCCGACGCCGTGCTGTGGGTGCCGGCGACCCAGCACCTGTTCGCCCCCATCGTCGACGTGGTGCCGCTGCAGATGTTCGCCTACTCGCTGGCCCGCCTCCACGGCCACGACGTCGACCGACCCCGCAACCTGGCCAAGGTGGTCACCGTCGAGTGAGCCGCCGGCGAGCCGCGGCCGCCGCCGTCCGCCACTCGGACAGGGCGTGGCCTGGGATCTGACGGGACGGTGGCCGCGGCCGGCGCGGTGGTGGGCGTGGGCATCGACGCCGTGGACGTCGACCGGTTCCGCCGGGTGCTCGACCGGCGGGCGCCACCTGGCCGACCGGCTCTTCACCGCCGGCGAGCGGGCCTATGCCCGGGCCGCCGCCGATCCGGTCCCCCGGCTGTCCACCCGGTTCGCGGCCAAAGAGGCGGCCATGAAGGCGCTCGGCGTCGGGCCTGGGCGCCTTCCCCTTCGCCGAGGTGGAGGTGGTCCGGGCCGGGTCTCGACGCTCCCGACGCTGGTGCTCCACGGGTCGGCCCTGGCGCCGGGCCGCGCGGTGCCGGGGTGGCGCGGTGGCACCTCTCGCTCACCCACACCGACCAGGTGGCCATGGCCCTGGTCGTGGCCGAGGGCGGGGCCGGCGGCCCCGGCCCCGGGCCCCGGGCCGGCCCGCGGTCCGCGGCGGCCGAAGCCGTAGCGTCAGGCCGATGCAGCCGGTGCTGACCGTCTCCGAGATGAACGCGGTCGACGCCGCCGCCCTGGCCGTCGACCCCGCTCGACGTGCTGGTGGGCCGGGCCGGCCTGGCCGTGGCCCTGGCCGCCCTGGACATGCTGGGCGGCGCCTACGGCCGCCGGGTGGTGGTGGTCGCCGGCCGGGGCAACAACGGCGCCGACGGGCGGGTGGCCGCCCGGGTCCTCGCCCGCCGGGGGGCCCGGGTCCGCGTCGTCGAGGCGGGCGCCGACGGCGCGCCTCGGCCCGGTCGACCTGGTCATCGACGCCGCCTACGGCACCGGGTTCCGCGGCGAGTACCGGGCGCCGGCCGTGGCCGCCGGGGACGCCGGTGCTGGCCGTCGACATCCCCTCGGGGGTCGCAGGGCGACACCGGGGCGGCGTCCGGCGGTCGCCGCTGGCCGCCACCCGCACGGTCACCTTCGTGGCCCTCAAGCCCGGGCTGGTCCAGGGCGACGGGGCCGCCGCTGGCCGGCGAGGTGTCGGTGGCCGACATCGGCCTGCCGCCCGGGCGAGCCCGGCCATCTCGGTCATGGAGGACGGCGACGTGGCCGCGCCTGCTCCCCGCCCGCCGCCACGGGCGGCAACAAGTGGTCGGCCGCCGTGCTGGTGGTGGCCGGCTCGCCGGGCATGACCGGCGCCGCCGCCCTCTGCGCCCGCTCCGCCTACCGGGCCGGGGCGGGGATGGTCCGCCTCGGCGTGCCCGGCGGCGACCTGTCCGAGGCGCCGGCCTCGGAGGCGGTGAGCGTGGCCCTGCCGGCCGAGGGCTGGTCGACGGAGGCGCTGGAGGCCGCCGTCGCGCTGCGCCGCCGTGGTGGTCGGGCCCGGGCTCGGCCGCGACCCGGCCGACCGGCCGCCGAGGTGCGGCGGCTGGTGGCCGAGTCGCCGGTCCCGGTGGTGGTCGACGCCGACGGGCTGTTCGCCCTGGGCCGGGTCGACGGCGGCGAGCTCCGCTGCCGGCCCGGTCCCCGGTGGTGCTCACCCCCCACGACGGCGAGTACGCCCGGCTGATGGGCGCCGACCCCGGCCCCGACCGGATCGCCGCCGCCCGGCGCCTGGCCGACGGCCTCGGGGGCGGTGGCCCTGCTCAAGGGGCCCACCACCGCGGTGGCCGCGCCCGACGGCCGGGTGCTGCTCGGGCATGTCCGGCACCACCGGCGCTGGCCACCGCCGGCACCGGCGACGTCCTGTCCGGGGTGATCGGGGCCATGCTCGCCCGGGGCGTGGCCCCGCAGGAGGCGGCCGCGCTGGCCGCCCACGTCCACGGCCGGGCCGGGGCCCGCGGGCCGGTCGAGGGCCTGGTGGCCGGCGACCTGCCCGACCTGGTGGCTCGGGTGCTGTCCGGGACGCCGGGCGGCCGGCCCGGCGGGACGGTGGGCGGTCGGTGGCTGACCGCTGGCGGCCGGCCTGGGCCGACATCGACCTCGAGGCCGTGCGCCACAACGCCTCGCTCCTCGGCCGGCCTGGCCGCTCCGGCCGCCCTGTGCGCGGTGGTCAAGGCCGACGGCTACGGGCACGGCGCCGCTGCCGGTGGCCCGGGCCGCGCTGGAGGGCGGCGCCACCTGGCTGGCCGTGGCCCTGGTGGAGGAGGGGGTGGCCCTGCGCGAGGCGGGCATCGAGGCGCCGATCCTCCTGCTCTCCGAGCCCCCGGTGGAGGCGATGGCCGAGGCGGTGGCCCGCCGGCTGGTCCCCACCGTCTACACCGACGGGGGCCTCGAGCGCCCTGGGCCGGGCGGTGGGCGACGGGCGGTCCCGCCGCTCGAGGTCCACCTCAAGGTGGACACCGGCATGCACCGGGTGGGCGCCGACCCGGCCGACGCCGCCGGCCTGGCCGCCACCATCGCCGCCGATCCCCGCCTCGCCCTCGGCGCGGTGTGGACCCACCTGGCCGTGGCCGACGGCGAGCGACCCGGACGACCGGGAGTTCACCGCCGCCCAGCTCGAGCGGTTCGACGCCGCTGCTGGCCGCGCCTGGCCGCGGCCGGGCCACCGGCCGCCGATGACCCACGTGGCCAACTCGGCCGGCGCCATCGCCGTCCCCGCGGCCCGGCAGGACATGGTGCGCTGCGGCATCGCCCTCTACGGGGTGGCCCCGACCCCGGCCCTGGCCGACGCAGCTCGCCGCGGCCACCGGCGGCGGCGCGGCTCCGGCCGGTCCTCTCCCTGCGGACCCGGGTCACCTTCGTCCGCGACCTCGATGCCGGGCGAGCGGCCCTCCTACGGGCGGCGCCGGCCGCTGGCGCGGCGCTCGACGGTGGCCACCGCGCCCGATCGGGTACGCCGACGGGGTGCCCCGCCGCCTCTTCGACCAGGGCGGCGAGGTGCTGATCGGGGGGATCCGCCGCCCCCTGGCCGGCGTGGTGACCATGGACCAGATCGTCATCGACTGCGGCCCGGTCGGGGCCGACCCGGTGGCGGTGGGGGACGAGGTGGTGCTGCTCGGGCGGCAGGGGACCGAGGAGGTCACCGCCGACGGAGTGGGCCGACCTGCTCGGCACCATCAGCTACGAGGTGCTGTGCGACATCGGTCCCCGGGTGCCCCGCCTGGTCACCGCGACCGGGCGACGGGTCGCCGGCTGACGCCCGGCCGGACCGGTCGCCGGCCGCCGGGCGCCCGGGCAGTACCATTCGGCGGTGGCACCGGGGACCGATCTGGCCGAACTGGCCCGGGAGGCGGCCGGCTGCACCCGCTGCCCGCTGTCGGCCCACCGGACCCAGGTGGTCTTCGGCGTCGGGCGACCCCGACGCCGACCTGATGTTCGTGGGCGAGGCCCCCGGCCGCGACGAGGACCTCCAGGGGGAGCCGTTCGTCGGCCGGTCGGGCAAGCTGCTCGACCGGCTGGTCGCCGAGGAGCTCGGCGTCGACCGGAGCCGCTGTCTACATCGCCAACGTGGTCAAGTGCCGCCCCCCGGACAACCGTGACCCCACGCCCGACGAGATCGCCGCCTGCCGGCCCTACCTGACCGCCCAGCTCGAGCTGATCGGGCCGGTGGTGGTGGTCACCCTGGGCAACTTCGCCACCAAGCTGCTCCTCGACACCGACCTCGGGATCACCAAGGTGCGGGGCCGGGCCTACCCGATGGGGGCGTGCCAGCTGGTTCCCACCTACCACCCGGCGGCGGCCCTGCGTTCGGGGGGCGTGGTGGTGGCCGAGATGCGCGCCGACCTGATCCGGGCCAAGCAGCTGCTCGGGTGGGGCATCGTGACCGCGGCCGACCCCTCCCGCGGCTCGCCCTGGCCTGGACCACCGGACCGCCGACCAGACCCGGCCGCTGGCCCGGCTCGCTGGCCCGGCTGTGCGTGCCCGGCGACGTGCTCCTGCTGGCCGGGGACCTGGGCGCGGGCAAGACCACCTTCGCCCAGGGGTTCGGGGCCGGCCTGGGGATCGCCGAGCCGATCACCAGCCCCACCTTCACCCTGGTCCGCCAGTACCCGGTGACCGGACCGGCGGGCGGGGCCGGCGGCCCCGACCGGGTGCGCATCCTCTTGCACGCCGACGTCTACCGGCTCGACCACCTCCACGAGATCGTCGACCTCGGCCTGGGCGAGCTGGTGGAGGACGGCGGGCGTGGCCCTGGTCGAGTGGGGCGATGTGGCCGCGCCGGTCCTGGGCGAGGGCTCCCTGGCCGTCGCCGCTGTCGGCGGACGGCGAGGACGACGACCGGCGGTCGATCACGGTCGCGGCCGGTCGACGCCGCCTGGGCCGCCCGGTGGGCGGCGCTGGCGGCCGGGCTCGGGCCCTGGCGGGTGGCGGCCGGTGACCCTGCTGGCCATCGAGTCGGCCACCGACATGGTCGGGGTCGGCGCTGATCCGCGCCGACGGGGGGTCGGCCGAGCGGGTCCACGTCGGGGGGCGGGCCCACGCCGAGCTGCTGGCCCCGGCCATCGAGGAGGTGTGCGCCGTCTCGGGTGCACCGTGCGGCCGACATCGGTCGGATCGCCGTCGACGTCGGGCCCGGCCTGTTCACCGGGCTGCGGGTGGGGGTGGCCACGGCCAAGGCCCTGGCCCAGGCCCTGGCCATCGGCGTGCTCGGGGTCAGCAGTCTCGACGTGCTGGCCGCGGCTGCGCCGGACGGCTCGGCGCCCGGCCCGGCCCCGGCCGGTGGCCGCGGTGGTCGACGCCCGGCGCGGCGAGGTGTTCGCCGCCGCCTACCGGTTCGACCGTCCCGCCGTCCGGCCCGGGGAGCCCGATCGGGGGAGCACCCGGTCGATCCCGGGGACGTCCGACTCGACCGGTCCGGGCCGATCGCGCCCGAGGCGCTGGCGGCCTGGCTGCTCGGGCCTGGCCGCCGAGGCCGGCCGGGTGACGGTGGTGGGGGACGGGGCGGTCCGCTACCGTCGGGCTCCTGGCGGCCCACGCCGGCCTCGATCTCGACCTGGCCGACCGAGCTGGCCGCCCCCCCCCGCTGGCCCTGGCCCGACCTGGCCCTCGCCCGCCTGTCCCGCGGGGCCTCCCCCACGGCCCCGGCGGACCTGGTGCCCGACTACCGGCGGCCGGCCGACGCCCGGATCAACTGGGAGCAGCGGGCCCCCCGATCGCCCGGGCCGGGCGAGCCGCACGGGCCGCAGGGCGGCGGCGACCTGAAGGGCGCCGGCCGCAGGTGACCGCCCGACCCGACCGGCCGAGGCACCGGTGCAGGTGATCGTCGCCCCCATGCGCACCAAGGACCTCCGGGGAGTCCTGCGCATCGAGGAGGCGGTGTTCCCCCAGCCGTGGTCGCACCGGCTGTTCGTCGAGGAGCTGTCCCAGCGACGTCCCGCGGCCTACCGTGCCGCCTGGGTGGGCCGGGAGCATCGTCGGATTCGCCGGCCAGATGTTCATCGACGACGAGTCGCACGTGAACAACATCGCCGTCGACCCGGACTGGCAGGGCCGGGGCCTCGGCGCCGTGCTGCTCTTGGACCTGGTCCGCACCGGGCTGGCCCGCGGCGCCCGCCATCTGACCCTCGAGGTCCGGGTGGGGAACGATCCGGCGCTGGCCCTCTACGGACGGTTCGGCCTGGCCCCGGTCGGGGTACGTCCCAACTACTACCCGGCGTCCGGCGAGGACGCCCTGGTCATGTGGGCCCGGGACATCGACTCGGAGTCGTATGCCGACCGCCTCGGAGCCATCGAGGCCTCGCTGCCCGGCGATCTCGAGGTCACCCTCCGGCCGTGATCGGTGGGGGCGGGCCGCCCGTCGACCCGGTGCCCAGCCGTCTTCCCTGGTCACAGGGTCCGGTAGTGTCCGGGTCATGGCCGGTCCACTCCCGGTACGGGTCCTCGGGATCGAGACCTCGTGCGACGAGACGGCGGCCGCTGTCGTCGACGGCGGGTCGGTCATCGTCTCGTCGGTGGTGAGCAGCCAGATCGCACCTCCACGCGCGCTACGGCGGCGTGGTCCCCGAGCTGGCCGGTCGGGCCCACGTGGAGCTGCTGACCCCGGTGCTGGCCCAGGCGCTCGAGGGTGCCGGGTCCGACTCCTCCGGGCGGGGGATCGACGCGGTGGCCGTCACCCACGGGCCGGGCCTCATCGGGTCGCTGCTGGTGGGGGTGGCCGAGGCCAAGGCCCTGTCGCTGGCCTGGGGGGTCCCCCTGATCGGGGTCAACCATCTCGAGGCCCACCTCTTCGCCTCGCTGCTGGAGCAGCCGGATCTCGGGTGGCCGTTGGCCGTGCTGCTGGTCTCGGGCGGCCACACCCTGCTGATCGAGGTCTCCGAGCCCGGCTCCTACCGGCTGCTCGGCGAGACCATCGACGACGCCGCCGGGGAGGCCTTCGACAAGGTCGCCCGCTTCCTCGGACTGGGTTACCCCGGCGGGCCGGCGATCGACCGGGTCGCCGACCAGGGCGACCCGCACGCCTTCGCCTTCCCGAGGTCGCTTCCCGGGGCCGGCTACGACTTCTCCTTCAGCGGGCTGAAGACGTCGGTGGTCAACACGGTGCGGAAGCATCCCGATGCCGGCACCGCCGACGTGGCGGCCTCGTTCCGCCTGGCGGTGGTGGACGTGCTGGTCGCCCGGGCGCTGAAGGCCGCCGCCGACGTGGGGGCGAAGGCGGTGTGCCTGGCGGGCGGTGTGGCCGCCAACTCGCTGCTGCGCCGGCGGATCGAGGAGGCCTGCGCCGACGACGGGGATCGGGGCGTTCCTGCCCAGCCGGGCCCTGTGCACGGACAACGCCGCCATGGTGGCGGCGGCCGGGTGGTGGCGGTTGCACCACGGGTCGCCGAGCCCGCTGACCCTCGGTGCCGATCCCCGACCTGCGGCTGGCGGCGGTCTGACCGGCCCGATCGGCTGGCACTCGCCGCCGCCGGTTGCCAAGCGCCTCAGGGATCGCTATCGTTGGCACTCTCAACCCTCGACTGCTAACGCGTGCCACAGGAGGCCGAACCCATGAGTCTGCAACCCCTCGACGACCGCATCGTCGTCCGCCCCAACGAATCCGAGGAGACCACCGCCTCGGGCCTGGTCATCCCCGACACCGCCAAGGAGAAGCCCCAGCAGGGCGAGGTCCTGGCCGTCGGCCCGGGCCGCCGGGCGGAGGCCTCCGGTGAGCTGATCCCACTCGAGCTCTCGGTGGGCGACACCGTCGTGTACTCCAAGTACGGGGGCACCGAGATCACCTCCGACGGCGAGGATCTCCTCATCCTGTCGAGTCGGGACGTCCTGGCCAAGGTGGCCAAGTAATGCCGAAGATCCTCAAGTTCGACGAAGCCGCCCGCCGAGGCCTCGAGGCGGGCGTGAACAAGCTGGCCGACGTGGTCAAGGTCACCCTCGGCCCCAAGGGTCGCAATGTGGTGATCGAGAAGAAGTTCGGTGCCCCGACCATCACCAACGACGGCGTGTCCATCGCCCGCGAGGTCGAACTGGACGACGTCTTCGAGAACATGGGCGCCCAGCTGGTGAAAGAAGTCGCCACCAAGACCAACGACGTGGCCGGCGACGGCACCACCACCGCCACCGTCCTCGCCCAGGCCCTCATCCGCGAGGGTCTCCGCAACGTCGCCGCCGGCGCCAACCCCCTGGGGCTGCGCAAGGGGATCGACAAGGCGGTGGTCGCGGCCGTCGAGTCGATCAAGGAGCAGGCCAAGGAGATCGACTCGAAGACCGAGATCGCGCAGGTGGCCTCCATCTCCGCGGCCGACTCGGCCATCGGCGAGGTCCTCGCCGACGCCATCGACCGGGTGGGCAAGGACGGGACGGTGACCGTCGAGGAGTCCAACACCTTCGGCATCGACCTCGAGTTCACCGAGGGCATGCAGTTCGACAAGGGCTACCTCTCGCCGTACTTCGTGACCGACGCCGAGCGTCAGGAGGCGGTCCTCGACGATCCGCTGATCCTGTTCGTCAACCAGAAGGTCAGCGCCGTCCACGACATGGTGCCGGTCCTGGAGAAGGTCATGCAGACCGGCAAGCCGCTGCTGATCGTGGCCGAGGACGTCGAGGGCGAGGCACTGGCCACCCTGGTCGTCAACAAGATCCGCGGGACGTTCACCTCGGTGGCCGTCAAGGCCCCCGGCTTCGGCGAACGGCGCAAGGCGATGCTCCAGGACATGGCCGTGCTCACCGGTGCCCAGGTGATCTCCGAGGAGATCGGGCTGAAGCTGGACACCACCACCGTCGACCTGCTGGGGAAGGCCCGCCGGGTGATCGTCACCAAGGACGACACCACCATCGTCGAGGGCGGCGGCGCCGACGACGAGGTGAAGGGCCGCATCGCCCAGATCAAGCGTGAGATCGACGACACCGACTCCGACTGGGACCGGGAGAAGCTCCAGGAGCGCCTGGCCAAGCTGGCCGGGGGCGTGGCCGTGGTGAAGGTGGGCGCCGCCACCGAGGTGGAGCTGAAGGAGAAGAAGCACCGCATCGAGGACGCGCTGTCCGCCACCCGGGCCGCGGTCGAAGAGGGCATCGTGGCCGGCGGCGGGACCGCCCTGCTCCGCTCGCGGGCGGCCGTGAACTCCGTGGTCGGCTCCCTCGACGGGGACGAGGCCACCGGTGCCTCCATCGTGGCCAAGGCCCTGGCCGCGCCGCTCCACTCCATCGCCTCCAACGCCGGGCTCGAGGGCTCGGTCTTCGTCCGCCAGGTCGAGTCGGAGACCGGCACCATCGGGCTCAACGCCAACACCGGTGAGCTGGTGGACCTGGTCAAGGCCGGGGTGATCGACCCGGCCAAGGTGACCCGGTCGGCGCTGCAGAACGCCGCGTCCATCGCCGGACTGCTGCTCACCACCGAGGCGCTGGTCGCCGACAAGCCCGAGAAGGCCGACCCGGCCGCGGCCGCGGCCGCCGCCGCCGCCATGGGCGGCGGGATGGGCGGGATGGGTGGCATGGGCGGGATGATGTAGTCCTGCTCCGACCCCTCCGGGGGTCGGAGGCGCCGCTCGGCGCAGCCCCGTGTTACCGGTCGGGCCGGTCGGATCCTCGGGTCCGGCCGGCCGGCCGCGTCGGGCCCGCCCTCCACCTAACCTGATCCCTCCATGCAACCCCCGGACCCTCCTTCTGACCCCGCCAGGAGGGCCATCCCCCGACCACCGGGCCACCGACCCGGTACCGCCGCGCCCTGGTCCGCGCTGCCGCCCGGCGCCCGGCGCTCGATCACGCTCGACAGGGTCCGGGACGTCATCGGCGGCTCCCGGGCCGGGCCCCCGACCGATGCCGTTTCCCGCGGCCCCTGGCGCTCCCTGGCCGGAGCGGTCGTCGAGGGGGAGCCTGCGGCCGTCCTGGTCGCGCTCTTCGAGGAGGACGGTGAGACCCGGGTCATCCTCACCGTGCGGTCGGATCGGCTGCGCTCCCACCAAGGGGAGGTGGCGTTTCCGGGCGGCCGGCTCGACGACGGCGAGGGGGTGGTGGCCGGTGCGCTGCGGGAGGCGTTCGAAGAGGTCGGCCTCGATCCCGGCCTGGTCGCCGTGCTGGGCGAGCTGACCCCCATGCCCACCAGGGCCTCCAACACGGTGATGACCCCGGTGGTGGCCACCTTGGACGGTCGCCCCTTCCTCATCCCCAACCCCGGGGAGGTCGAGCGGGTCTTCGATGTCGCCCTCAGCGAGCTGGCGGCCGACGGCGTCTTCCACGAGGAGTGGTGGCCGGCGCCGGGCCGCCCGGCTTCGACGGGGTTCCGAGACGGCGAGTTCCCGGTGTGGTTCTTCGAGCTGGCCGGCGAGACGGTGTGGGGGGCGACGGCCCGGACGCTCGTGGAGCTGATCTGCCTGGTCCTCGGGGTGGCCGCCTCCGCCGTCGCTCCGGTAGCAGGGGAGGGCCGGACCGGCGCCGCCGCAGCCGCGACCGGGCGTGCCGTCGGCCCTTCCGGCGTCCGGCGCCGGACCCAGTACCGTGGGCCCAGACGGTATCGTGGGAGGCAGTCGGCGCAGCGTCGGAGCTGCCTCGGCCGGAGGTTCCCAACCGATTGCGACACGGGTCCGGAGGACGTTGACGTGGCTGAGCTAGAGATCGGCATCTTCAAGTCAGGTCGGAGGGCCTACGGGTTCGACGACATCGCCATCGTGCCCAGCCGGCGGACCCGGGACCCCGAGGACGTGGACATCAGCTGGGAGATCGACGCCTACCGGTTCGACCTCCCGCTGATGGCATCGGCCATGGACGGGGTGGTCAGCCCGTCCACCGCCATCGAGATCGGCCGCCTGGGCGGCCTGGGGGTCCTCAACCTCGAGGGTCTCTGGACGCGGTACGAGGACCCCATCCCCCTCTTCGACGAGATCCGTGAGCTCCCGGCGGAGAAGGCGACCTCCCGCATGCAGCAGATGTACACCGAGCCGGTCCAGCTGGACCTGGTCACCCAGCGGATCAAGGAGATGAAGTCGGCGGGCATCACCACGGCCGCGTCGGTCACCCCCCAGAAGACCGAGTCCCTGGCCGCCGCCGTGGTGGATGCCGAGCTCGACCTGCTGGTGATCCAGGGGACGGTGGTGTCCGCCGAGCACGTCTCGAAGACGTCCGAGCCCCTCAACCTCAAGCGGTTCATCCGCGAGTTCGAGATCCCGGTGATCGTCGGCGGCTGCGCCTCCTACCAGGCGGGGCTGCACCTGATGCGAACCGGCGCGGTGGGGGTGCTGGTCGGCGTGGGCCCCGGCAACGCCTGCACCACCCGGGGCGTGTTGGGGATCGGGGTGCCCCAGGCCACCGCCATCGCCGACGTCGCCGGCGCCCGCATGCGGCATCTGGACGAGACGGGCGTCTACTGCCACGTGATCGCCGACGGCGGGATGTCCAAGGGGGGCGACATCGCCAAGGCGGTGGCCTGCGGAGCCGATGCGGTCATGCTGGGCTCGCCCCTCTCCTCGGCGGTGGAGGCCCCGGCCCGGGGCTTCCACTGGGGCATGGCCACGTTCCATCCCACCCTCCCCCGGGGGGCGAGGGTGAAGACGAGCACGAAGGGGACCCTCCAGGAGATCCTGCTCGGCCCGGCCCACGAGAACGACGGCCGGATGAACCTGTTCGGTGCGTTGAGGACCGCCATGGCCACCTGCGGGTACCAGACGGTCAAGGAGTTCCAGAAGGCGGAGGTGATGGTGGCTCCTGCCCTCCAGACCGAGGGGAAGGACCTGCAGCGCTCCCAGGGCGTCGGCATGGGCCATTGAGCCCCGGGACGGCCGGAGCCGGAGGAGCCGGCGAGGCCGGCGAGGGCCCGGTCCTGGTCGTCGACTTCGGGGCCCAGTACGCCCAGCTGATCGCCCGTCGGGTCCGTGAGGCCCACGTCTACTCGGAGATCGTCCCCCACACCGCCACGGCGTCCGAGCTGACGGACCGCCGGCCGGCGGGGATCATCCTCTCCGGGGGACCCAAGTCGGTCAACGAGGCACCGGCCCCGACCATCGACCCGGCCGTCTACGAGATGGGCGTCCCCATCCTCGGAATCTGCTACGGCGCACAACTGCTGACCCTGCAGCTCGGCGGCGAGGTGGCCCGCACCGGCCGGGGCGAGTACGGCCGGACCCCGCTGACGGTGACCCGGCCCTCCCCGCTGTTCTCCGACTGGCCGACCGACGTCGAGGTGTGGATGAGCCACGGCGACGCCATCACCGGGGTCCCCGAGGGGTTCGTGGCCACCGCCGCCAGTCCCGACGCGCCGGTGGCCGCGCTGCACCACGCCGAACGGGCCATCTACGGGGTGCAGTTCCACCCCGAGGTGGTGCACACCGAACGGGGCCGGGACCTCCTCGAGCGGTTCCTCTACGACGTCTGCCGCTGCCCCCCGTCGTGGACCCACACCTCGATCATCGAGACCCAGGTGGAGGCGGTGCGGGCCCAGGTCGGCTCCTCACCGGTGCTGTGCGCGCTCTCCGGAGGGGTCGACTCGGCGGTGGCCGCCGCCCTGGTCCACAAGGCCATCGGCGATCAGCTCACCTGTGTCTACGTCGACACCGGGCTGATGCGGGCCCACGAGAGCGAGCAGGTCGAGCTCACCTTCCGGCGCCAGTTCCACATCGACCTGGTGCACGTCAAGGCGGCCGACCGGTTCTTCGAGGCGCTCGCCGGGATCACCGACCCGGAGACCAAGCGCAAGGTCATCGGGGAGCTGTTCATCCGCATCTTCGAAGAGGTGGCCCGCGACCTGGTCGTCGAGCAGACCGGGCCGGTCGACGCCATCCGGACCGGGGCGGAGCCGCCCGACCGGGAGGCGGCCGGCTATCTGGTGCAGGGCACGCTGTACCCGGACGTCATCGAATCGGGATCCGACTCGGCCGCGACCATCAAGTCGCACCACAACGTCGGGGGCCTGCCCGACGAGCTCGCCTTCGACCTGGTGGAGCCCCTCCGGCTCCTGTTCAAGGACGAGGTCCGCGCCGTCGGGGAGGAGCTCGGGCTCCCCCACGACATCGTGTGGCGGCAACCGTTCCCGGGACCGGGCCTGGCAGTGCGCATCGTGGGCGAGGTGACCCCCGAGCGGGCCGACATCCTGAGGGCTGCCGACGCCATCGTGGTGGAGGAGGTCCGCCGGGCGGGCCTCTACCGGGACCTCTGGCAGAGCTTCGCCGTCCTCCCCGCCATCCGCACCGTCGGGGTGATGGGCGACGGTCGCACCTACGCCTACCCCATCGTGATCCGGGCGGTCACCAGCGACGACGCCATGACCGCCGATTGGGCCCGTCTGCCCTACGACCTGCTGGAGCGCATCTCGGCGCGGATCATCAACGAGGTCGACGGGGTCAACCGGGTGGCGTTGGACATCACCTCCAAGCCTCCCGGCACCATCGAGTGGGAATGAGCGCGGGGGCGCCTCCCGGTCGGGCCCCCGGAGGCCCGGGTGGGCCGGCACCCGGAGCCGCGCCCGAAGCCGCCCCCGGCTCCGGTCCCGGCTCCGGTCCTGAATCCGGGATGCGCCCGGTCGGGGTCGACGGGCTGGTCGAGGGCCTCACCGGTCCCCAACGGCAGGCCGTGGTCCACCGGGGCGGCCCGCTGCTCATCGTGGCCGGGGCGGGCTCGGGGAAGACGAGGGTCCTGACCCGCCGCATCGCCCACCTGATCGCCACCGGGGATGCCGCTCCCTGGCAGATCCTGGCCATCACCTTCACCAACAAGGCCGCCGACGAGATGCGCAGGCGGGTGGCGGAGCTGGTCGGCCGCCGGGCCGGCCGGATGTGGGTGTCCACCTTCCACTCGGCCTGCGTGCGCATCCTCCGGGCCCACGGCGACCGCCTGGGCTACAAGGGCTCGTTCACCATCTACGACGACGCCGACTCCCGCCGGCTGGTCGAGATCGTCTGCCGTGAGATGGACATCGACACGAAGAAGCTGTCGCCGCGGTCCATTCTCGGCCAGATCAGCCAGGCCAAGTCGAGACAGCAGGGGCCCGAGGAGTACCGGGCCGCGGCGCTGACCATCTTCGACCGCAGGGTGGCCGACGTCTTCGACCAGTACCAGCAGCGGATGGTGGCGGCCAACGCCATGGACTTCGACGATCTCCTGTCCAACACCGTCCGGCTGTTCCGCCGACACCCCGATGTGCTCGAGCACTACCGCACCCGCTTCACCCACATCCTGATCGACGAGTACCAGGACACCAACTCGGTGCAGAACGCGCTGGCGGTGCTGCTCGCCGGCGGGCACCGCAACATCGTGGTGGTCGGCGACAGCGACCAGTCGGTCTACCGGTTCCGGGGAGCGGACATCAGCAACATCCTCGACTTCGAGCAGGCCTTCCCCGACGCCACCGCCATCGTCCTCGATCAGAACTTCCGGTCGACCCAGACCATCCTCGACGCGGCCAACGCGGTGATCACCAACAACGTCTCGCGCAAGCCGAAGACGCTGTGGACGGAGACCGGCGACGGGGACATGATCACCCGCTACCGGGCCGAGGACGAGTACGACGAGGCGGCCTGGGTGGCCCACGAGGTGACCCGCCTGCACGCCGATCACGGGCCTCCGATGGGGCGACGTGGCCGTCTTCTACCGCACCAACGCCCAGAGTCGGGCCCTCGAAGAGGCCATGGTCCGGGCCGAGGTGCCCTACAAGGTGGTCGGCGGCACCAAGTTCTACGACCGCCGGGAGGTCAAGGACGTCCTGGCCTATCTGCGGGTGCTGGTCAACCCCGATGACGAGGTCAGTTGGCGCCGGATCGTCAACGTGCCCAAGCGGGGAGTCGGGGAGACCTCGGTGGCCAAGCTCGCCGGGTGGTCGGGACGGCACGGCGCCTCGTTCGGTGAGGCGGTGGCCCGGGCCGGCGAAGCCGGCATCTCGGGGAAGGCGGAGGGCGCCCTCGCCCATCTGGCCTCGCTCCTCGACGGCCTGCGCCGGCAGATGGTCCTTCCCGAGCTGGTGGACGAGAACGGCGATGCGGTCGCCCCGGAGGCCCCGCCGGACCACTTCGCGGGCGACCGGCCGACGGCACTCCTCCCGGCCGGCGCCGTCGGAGGACCGGGTCGGGCGGAATCGGCGACGGGCGACGCCGACGTGTCCGTCCGTCCGACCCTCGGGCCCGGGGAGCTGGTCTCCGCGGTGGTGGAGCGCACCGGGTACCGGAGCGAGCTCCTGTCCGAGGGGACCATCGAGGCCCTCGGACGGGTCGAGAACGTCGACGAGCTGGTCGGGGTGGCGTCGGAGTACCGCACCCTGGCCGAGTTCCTCGAGGCGGCATCGCTGGTGTCGGACGCCGACGAGCTCGAGGGCGACGGGACCAGGGTGTCGTTGATGACCATGCACATCGCCAAGGGCCTCGAATTCCCGGCCGTGTTCCTGGTCGGCATGGAGGACGGGGTCTTCCCCCACCTGCGCTCCCTCGGTGATCCCGTGGAGCTCGAGGAGGAGCGCCGCCTCTGCTACGTCGGGATCACCCGGGCGGAGCGCCGGCTCTACGTCTCCCACGCCTGGAGCCGGATGCTGTTCGGGAGCTCCAGCTCCAACATCCCCAGCCGGTTCCTCAACGAGATCCCCACCGAGCTGGTGCGGGACGTGGTCGGCGATGCCGGCGCCCGGCCATTCGGCTCCCGGCGCCGGGGAGGCGGCGCGCCGGCCGACCGGCCCGCGTCCGACGATGACGGGGGCACGCCGGGCCGGAGCGTGTTCGGGCGGGGCGTGGCCGGGGAGGCGGGAGCGTTCGACGACACCGGCCGGCGGCGCCCCACCCCGGCGTCGACCGGGGCGGAGGCCCTGGGCCTCGAGGCCGGTGACCTGGTCGTCCACGGCAAGTGGGGCGAGGGCACGGTGCTCGAGACCGGCGGGGCCGGCGAGGACGCCGAGGCGGTGGTCGACTTCCCGACCGTCGGTCGAAAGAAGCTGCTGTTGCGGATGGCCCCGCTCAAGCGGGCCTGAGTCCCCGCTCGCCCGCACCGTCAGGCGGCCCGTTCCGGCCCAACCGGATACGGGCGCCGAAGCCGTGTTGATCGGCCGAGGGGAAGGTCGAAGTCGGCACCCGCAACTCACCTTCATCAGCTCCGAGTCGCGTCCCCCGTTTGGTCCCGATGGTTTCGGTCCCAAGACCGATGGCTATGAGACGACAAACGTCCGGCTGAACGAGTCATTCGCGTAATTGCCCTCGACAATGGTGTGGTCCGGGTTCACGACCGCCGTGACCGTCAGGGACTGCCCGCTCGATGCACCTCCGGTGACCTGGACGTGGAGGGGTATCGGTGTCGTGGCGCCCGGCGGGAACGTATCCGTGCACGATGCAGTCGCGGTGACGGGGACTGCGACAGCGCTGGCGAAGTTCTGGGAAGTGGCGAGGGGCACACACTGGGCGCCGGCGCTGGATTGGGGCGAGGAGATCGCCTGGGGGGCCGTCAACGTGGCTTCGAGTACGAGGTTGCCGTGCGCTGGGCCCGGGCCGACGTTCTCCACGACTGAAACCGCAGGACTCGGACCCGGCGGCGCCGGTGCACGAGGGGATCACGACCAGGTCGGGTAGGGCCACGAGGGCGCCACCGAACAGTGCATAGATCACGCAGCCGACAGGGGTCTTGAAAGTCCTCCCTGTCGTCGTCGAGTAGTTGACGTATCCACCGTTGAGGCAATCGTGGACATTGTCGATGATCCGAGAGGCGCTGGCCCTCTCTTCGTGGGGGCTCGCTCCGACCGCTCGGGTCGAGATCACCGACAACGACGGGATGGCGAGTCCCGCCACAACTACTGTGGCGAGAAGGTGGCGGACGACTCTGTTTGCGTGCATGATCCCCCCGTTTCGTCCACCTCCTCGGTGGCAGCGAGGAGTGTATCGCTACCCGAAATCCGTCGCATGCGCCTCGGTTCTGCGGGCTGCCCTGCGGTCGGGCCCGTCCTCTGGGAGACTGTCCCCGGCCGTTCGGACCGCGGCCGGCCGATCTCCCGAGTCACCGAATCGTCGGTTCCCACCCCGCCAGCGTGGAACTGGGGCGGGACGGCTGTGGGCGGTGAACGGACCGGAGCGGGCCGGGTCATGGGGGCCGAGGAATCGTCGATCAGCGCAGCAGAATGGGGTTTGGAACCGCCGTGGATGGCAACATCGTCTTCGATCAGGAGGGAGTGGGCCCGGTCGTGTTGCCGGATGTCGGGCCCGACCTCGGCCGGGGAGAACCGGCGGTGGAGGAGCCGGGCCGCACGGGCCGGTCGGATGCCCGCATCCCGAGGGTCGTCTCCACGCCGGTCCGACGGGGCGGCCCCGGGCCGCGGCCTCCGGTCGAGCCGCTCCGGCGCACCCGGCGGGAACGCCGGGCCCGCCGCAAGGAGCGGATCAGACGTCGTCGGACGGTGTTCGGTCGCCATCCCAAGTCGACGGTCGTGCTGGTGGCCCTCCTGGCGCTCACCCCGGTGTGGATCTCGGCCGGCTCGGCCGCCACCAACCAGGCCCTGGGCAACACGGTGGGGGCCCGTTTGTCCGAATGGGTGCGGGACCACGGTGGCGGCGGGATCGTGACCTGGGCCGAGAACACCTGGTACGGGTGGCATGCACCGCCCAAGGGAGGGAAGCCGGCGAAGGGCGCCATCCCCGCCCCGGTGAAGGTCACGGCCACCACCCAGCCCGCGGGGCCTGCCCATCTGCCTGTGCCCGCCGGCATCGTCCCGTTCGTGGCCACGCCCACCGCCGGCGAGGGCCAGTGGCACCCGATCGGCCGGACCGTCGACGGGGTGCCGGCCATGTACGCGGCCTACCTCCGGCCCAACGCCGTCAACACCAGCCTGGTCACCGGGGTGGCATGGATGGACACCAAGCTGCTCACGACCACCCTCTACGAGGGGTCGTCGATCCCCGGCACCGGCCAGACCTGGGCCAACATGGCCCCGATCTCCGGGGCGGCCCTCGACACCCTGGACGCGGCCTTCAACTCCGGCTTCCGCATGCAGGACTCCGAGGGCGGCTTCTACGCCGACGGCGTCACGGCGGTCCCCCTGGTCGCCGGCCGGGCCTCCCTGGTCATCAACGCCGACGGGACGCCCCGGATCGGCACCTGGGGGACCGACGTCGCCATGTCGCCCTCGGTGGTGGCGGTGCGCCAGAACCTCGACCTCATCGTGGACAACGGACAACCGGTCCCCGGCCTCGACGCCAACGACAACCACCGCTGGGGCTTCACCCTCGGCGGCAGGGTCCAGGTGTGGCGCTCGGGACTCGGGGTCACCGCCGACGGCGCACTGGTCTACGTCGGCGGCTCGGGGTTGTCCATCGTCGATCTGGCCAACGTGTTGAGCCGGGCCGGAGCGGTGAGGGCCATGGAGATGGACATCAACACCTCCTGGGTGAACTTCTTCAGCTTCGGCGCCGCGCCCGGCCAACCCGCATCGGCGCTCAACGGCACCAAGCTCACCTCCGACGAGTCGAACTGGCCCGGCCGCTACTTCTCACCTTCCTCCCGCGACTTCATCACCGTGTCGACGCGTGCTCCTGCCGCCAACACCGGACCGCGCTCGACCGCCCGATCCACCACCCGATCCACCACCCGATGACGCAGGTCCGGTCCCTGGGGGGTGGTCAGCCCGGCATCCGGCGCCAGACGGCCCGGGGGAGATGGCGCATGACGGCGAAGACCCATCGGAGCACCGGAGGGGCATAGACCACGCCCGCCCCCGATTCGATGCCGCGCACCACCAAGTCGGCGACCGCCTCGGGTGTGGTCGAGAACGGTGCCGGGGTCATACCCTCGGTCATCCGGCCGGTGACGAATCCAGGCCGCACGATCATCACCCGGACGCCGGTTCCCACCAGCGAGTCGCCCAGCCCCTGGGAGAAGGCGTCGAGCCCCGCTTTCGAGGACCCGTAGATGAAGTTGGTCCGGCGGGCCCGCTCGCCGGCCACCGACGAGAGCACGACCAGCCGGCCGTGCCCCTGGCGGCGGAGATGAGCGGTCACCGCCAGCACGGCGGCAGCCAGCCCGGCGAAGTTGGTGGCGAGCACCGAGGCCGCCGCCACCGGGTCCTGTTCGTCGGCCTGCTGGTCTCCGAGCACGCCGGTGGCCACGATCACCAGGTCGAAGTCGCCGAAGCGGTCGAAGACCCGGTCGGCGAAGGCGCGGTGGGCGGCGGTCTCGGTGGCGTCGAAGGCCACGGCTTCGGCCAACTCGGCCCCCGCCGCCTTGGCCCGGTCGACCGCCTCGGTGAGCCGGGGCCCCTCCCGTCCGGCCAGCACCACCGTCCGGCACCGACCGGGGACCAGCCTGGCCACGATGGCCTGGGCGATCTCGGAGGAACCCCCGAGGACGAGCACCGACTGGGGCCGCCCGACGGCGTCGATCATGAGCCTGTCCGTTCTGGAGATGAGGGGGTGGTCGGTGATTGGCGAGGAGTGGTGGCCGGTGCCGCGGGTGCCGCCGGCGCCGCCGGTGCCGCCGGTGTCCGTTTGCGTGCGGTCCGAGTGGTCCGAGTGGTCCGAGTGGTCGGTGCGGCCCGGGTGGCCCGGGTCGCCCGGGTGGCGGTGCGGCGGGCGGTGCCCGACGGCTTGGTCCGGGCGGCACCGCCACCCCGGCCGCCGGTGCCGCCACTGTCGGGCGGGGGGATTCGATCGTCGCACAGCCCGAGGCGCCGTCCGAGGTCGGAGCGCAACACTCCCCGGGGGTCGACCCGGTCCCGGACGGCGACCCACTCGTCGACACGGGGATACATGGCCCGGAAGGCGGCCGGGGAGACCCGCGAGTCCTTGGCCAGGTAGATGCGACCCCCGGCGCCGATGACCTCCCCGTCCAGCTCGTCGAGCAGCAGGTCGAGTCCGTGGTGGCCGACGGGAAGGTCGAGGGCCAGGGTCCACCCGGGCATGGGGAACGACAGCGGGCCCGGGTCACCCGGCCCGAACCGCTTCAGCACGGCCAGGAAGCTCGCCAGCTTGAGGGAACCGAGCCGCTCGATCACCCGCCGCACGGTCTCGCCCCCGTCGGTCGGGGACCACGAACTGGTACTGGAGGAACCCCCTGGTTCCGTAGAGGCGGTTCCAGGCGCCCACGCCGTCGAGGGGATGGAAGAACCCGGCCATGTGGTGGGCCCTGCCCACCTGGTGGCGGGGGGCCTTGCGGAACCAGAATTCGTTGAAGGCGCCGACGGTCAGGGGATTCAGCAGACCGCTGGGCGGGGTCAGCGGGACCCGGGCCAGCCTCCGGGGCGCAAAGGCCCGGGCCCGGTCCGGTGACAGCCGCAGGCGGTCGGGCAGGTCCCCGAGCCGGGCGTGGTCGCCCCGGGTCAGCACCGAGCGGCCGAGCCGGCCGCCGGTCGACTGGCAGTCGATCCAGGCCACCGAGTAGCGGTAGCCGGCGTCGCCGGTGACCATCTTGTCCATCGTGCTGTCGAGGTCCGGGGCGCGTTCGGTGTCGACCAGCAGGTAGCTGGTCTCGACCGGGATCATCTGCAGGGTTGCGTCGGTGATCACGCCGGTGAGCCCCATGCCGCCGGCGGTGGCCCAGAAGAGCTCCGGATCCGACGTGGCCGACACGGCGACGGTCCCGGTGGGGGTGGCCAGGGTCATCTCGGTGACGTGGCTGCAGAAGCTGCCGTCGACATGGTGGTTCTTCCCGTGGATGTCGGCGGCGATGGCGCCCCCCACGGTGACCAGTCGGGTGCCCGGGGTCACCGGGACGAACCAGCCGAGCGGCACGAACCGCTCCATCAGCGTCTGCAGGCTGACCCCGGCCCCCACCTTGATGACCCCGGAGTCGAGGTCGACCCGGTGGACGGCGTCCAGCCAGGTGGCGTCCAGCACCACCCCGCCGGCGTTCTGCGCCGCGTCCCCGTAGCTCCGCCCGAGCCCCCGGGCGATCAGGCCCCGACCGGTCCCACCGGGCCGCCCGGCCATGGTCACGGCCTCCTCGGCGAATTGCGGGTGTACGGCGCGGACCACCTCGGCCGCACTCGGCGCGGTCCGGCCCCATCCGCTCAGCAGCTCCCGCCTGCCCGGCTGGGGGCTCACGTGACGTAGACCCCGGCGGCGAACAGGGCAACCCAGACCAGGCCGTAGGCCTGCAGCCGGTGGTCCCGGAGCGCCAGATCCTCGGGGGCCGCCCCCTCACCGGAATCGAGAAGCCGGACCACGTGGAGCAGCGCGATGGTGAAGGGCACCACGGTCAGCTGGAACCAGATGGGGTCGTGGCCCGGATGCAGCTGCGCCGCCCGCTCGAACGCCCACAGGCAGTAGGCGGTGACCGACACCGCGGCCGACAGTGTCCGGACCGAGCGGAGGAACGTCGGGGTGTACGACCCGAGGGTCTGGCGGGTGGCCCCGTTGTCGACCCGGTGGTCCACCAGCATCTGCATTTCGCCCGACCGCTTGCCGGTGACGATCAGCAGCGACCCGAACGACGCCACGATGAGGAACCAGTTGGTGAGCGGGATCCCGGTGGCCACGCCGCCGGCGACCGCCCGGAGGACGAAGCCGGCGCTGATGGCGGCCAGGTCCAGGATGGGCTCGTTGCGCACCCCGAGGGAGTAGCTGACGTTGACCAGGGCGTAGATGGCCATCACCAGGGCGAGATGCCATCCGGCCAGCAGGCCGGCCAGGGAGACGGCGACCGCCATGAGGGCCAGTCCGATGCACAGGGCGGTCGGCACGGGGACCAGGCCGGCCGCCACCGGACGGAACCGTTTGGTCGGATGGTGGCTGTCGGCCTCGGCATCGACGGCGTCATTGAAGAAGTAGGTGCCCGACGCCGCCACGCAGAAGATGCCGGCCGCGGCCACGGCGTGCCAGAGCACCGTCCAGTGGAGGAGCACGCCCGCCGCCCCGGGCGCCACCAGCACCAGCAGGTTCTTCGTCCACTGCCGGGGGCGGGCGACGCGGACCAGTCCGGCCGCCAGGGACGGCCCCGCCTGCTGATCGGGCCCTGCCGTGGGTTCGTCGGGTCTGTCCACAGCTTCAGCCGGAGTGGTCACGAGCTGTCCTCAGGATGTCGGGTCGGGCCGTGGCCGACGGAGGGAAGGTACCACGGACCCTCCCAGGGTAGAGCCCGGCGGGGGGCGGTCGGCGGCCCGGACCGGATCCCGGCCCAACCGAGGCGGTATAGTTCCGGAACTAGTCCGTATCGTTGAAGAGGAGTCCCCACGACCTCCGCCGACGTCGATGTGAACGCCTCCGGCCCGGCCGACCTCGGACCCGGTCGGCTGCGCGTCGGCCGCCGGCGTGACCGGTCACGGGACGAGGCCCTGTGCCAGGCCGCGGTCGAGTTGATCGCCGAGGTCGGCTACGACCGGACGACCATCGACGCGGTCGCCGCCCGGGCCGGGGCCGGCAAGGCCACCGTCTACCGCCGTTGGTCGACCAAGGCCGATCTGGTCGTCGACGCGTTCGCCCACGACGCCACGGGGACCGACCCTCCCGACACCGGTTCCCTCCGCGGCGACCTGACCGAGCTCGGGCGCCACCTCTTTGGCGGGCACGACCAGATGTTCAAGACCCGCCTGATCACGGGGATGGTCTCGGCCGTATTGGCCGATCCCCAACTGCGCAAGGCGTTCGGGCGCGTCACGCTCCCGCCGGTCCGGGCCATGGAGGTGATCATCGACCGGGCCGTGGCGCGAGGTGAGATCGCCGCTCCTGTCGATCCCGGGATGCTGGCCGCCGTGCTGCCCTCTCTCGGAATGCACCGACTCATCTTCACCGGCCAGGGCCCGGACTCCCGCCTCGTCGATGCCGTCGTCGAGAATCTCCTGATGCCCGCCCTCCTGGCCCGGACCGGGGCACCGGTGGCCCGGGACCCCGACCCGCTCCCGAAGCGGGGACCGACCCATGGCTGAGCCGCCCACCTACGCCCACGCCGACGTCGAGGGCAGGCACCCGGGCCTGGCCCTGGTGGTGATCGCCGCCGCGCAACTGATGATCGTCCTGGATGCGACCATCGTCAACGTCGCCATCCCGACCATCCACCGCGAACTGCACTTCTCCTCGGCGAACCTGGAATGGCTGATCACCTCCTACGCCTTGACCTTCGGGGGTCTGCTCCTCTTCGGCGGCCGCACCGGCGACCTCTACGGCAAGCGACGGATGTTCATGACCGGCATCGCCGTCTTTGCCGGCGCCTCGCTCCTCGGCGGCTTCGCCACCGACCAGGCCTGGCTCATCTTCACCCGCGGCCTGCAGGGTGTCGGCGCGGCCATCGCCTCTCCCACCGCCCTGTCGCTGATCGCCACCAACTTCGCCGAAGGAAGGGAGCGGAACAGGGCCATGGGCATCTACGCGGCCATGTCGGGCACCGGAGGCGCCATCGGGCTCCTCCTCGGTGGGATCCTCACCACCTACGTGTCGTGGCGGTGGATCTTCTTCGTCAACGTCCCCATCGGGGCGCTCGGGCTCTTCCTGGCGCCACGGGCGCTCAAGGAGTCCCAGACCACCAGCGGGGAGCTCGATGCTCCCGGAGCGATCACGGCGACCGCCGGGATGATCTCCCTCGTCTACGGCCTGACCAACTCGGCTACCCATGGTTGGGGGTCGGTCGGGACGTGGCTGCCCCTGGTGATGGCGGCGGTGCTGCTGACCGCCTTCGTGGTCATCGAGCGGACGGCCGCGGCGCCGCTGATGCCGCTGACGATCTTCGCCAACCGGAACCGCTCGGGCGCCTATGCCATCATGCTCTGCCTCGGCACCGCCGTGTTCTCCATGTTCTTCTTCCTGACCCAGTACCTGCAGAACGTCCACGGCTATAGCGCCGTACGGACCGGGTTGGCCTTCCTGCCGATGGCGCTCGGCATCATGGTGGCGGCGGTGACGACGTCGCGGCTGCTCATCCGGGTGGGGATCCGTGTGCCGCTACTGGTCGGGCCGGCCATGGTGTTCCTCGGCCTGGCCTGGCTCACCCGACTCACCCCGACCACGCCCTACGTCGACGTGCTCGGCCCCCTGGTGCTGGTGGCGCTCGGGATGGGCATGAGCTTCGTACCGCTGACCACCACGGCGGTGTCCGGGGTCAAGCCCCGCGAGACCGGGCTGGCCTCGGCGCTCCTCAACACCTCCCAGCAGGTGGGTGGCGCCCTCGGCCTGGCCGTGCTCGGCACGGTGGCCATCACCGCCACCCGCAACAGCCTGGCCGCGGCGCCCGGACACCCCGACCCGGCCGTGGTGGCCACGGCGACGACCCACGGCTACACCCAGGCCTTCGCCGTGGCCGCCGGGATCGCGTTGGCCGGGTTTCTCGTGTCCTTGGCGGTCATCCGGGTGAAGGGGAAGGTACCGGCGCCGCTGACCGTGCCGGCCTCCGCATCCTGACGGTCCGTCAGCGCTTAGTATCTGCCTCCGTGAAACGCCCGTATCGAGTGGTGGTGGCCAAACCGGGGCTGGACGGGCACGACCGCGGGGCCAAGGTCATCGCCCGTGCGCTGCGTGACGCCGGCTTCGAGGTCATCTACACCGGGCTCCACCAGACGGCCGAGCAGGTCGTCCAGGCGGTCATCCAAGAGGACGCCGACGCAGTCGGCCTCTCCCTGCTGTCCGGCGCCCACCTCACCCTCGTGCCCCGGGTGATCGACGGGCTTCGGGAGCAGGGGGCCGGCGACGTCCTGGTGCTGGTCGGCGGCATCATCCCCGCCGCCGACATCCCGGTCCTCGAGGATCTGGGCGTCGCCCACGTCTTCACCCCCGGCGCCCCCCTCCCCGCCATCGGGGCCTGGTTGGGCGAAGCCCTCGACGAGCGCGAGAGCGGAGTGGGCGCCTGAACCCTGAGGGGCCCCGTGGCCAAAGAGCGCGGCGCCCGAGCCCGGACCGCGGCCGGGCACCACGGAGCGCCGGCGGCACCGCCGCTAGGGTGCGGGCCGTCGCCCCACGGTGGCGGACCGGGCCGGGGCTCCCCGCCGGGACCGCTGACCATCGATCGACCTGAGGCACGCCAGAGCAGCAACCGGAAGGACGGGCAACGAGGAGCGCGCACGAGCAGCGGACGGAAGCACGAGACCAGTCGCAACGAGACCAGTCGCAACGAGACCAGTCGCAAGCAGGACAGAAAGGAACGGATCCGGTGGATCTCTTCGAGTATCAGGGCAAGCAGTACTTCGCCCGGTTCGGTATCCCGATCTCCAAGGGAGGGGTGGCCGACACGGTCGACGAGGCCGTCGCCCAGGCCGAGGCCGCCGGCTACCCGGTCGTGATCAAAGCGCAGGTCAAGGTGGGGGGCGCGGCAAGGCGGGCGGCGTCAAGTTGGCCGACGACGCCGCCGGGGCCAGGACCCACGCCGGCAACATCCTCGGCCTCGACATCAAGGGGCACGTGGTCAAGCGGCTGTGGGTCGAGCACGCATCCGACATCGCCCGTGAGTACTACGCCAGCTTCACCCTCGACCGCAGCGCCAAGCGGCACCTGGGGATGCTGTCGGCCGAGGGCGGCGTCGAGATCGAGGAGGTGGCGGTGTCCAACCCCGATGCCATCGCCCTCCTCCACATCGATCCGGTCGACGGTCTCGGACTCGAGGAGGCCCGCCGGTGGGTCGATCGGGCCGGGCTCGACGAGGAGGCCCGCGAGCAGGCGGCGGGGCTGCTGGTGGAGCTGTACCGCTGCTACACCGAGGGTGACTGCGACCTGGCGGAGATCAATCCTCTGATCCTCACCCCCGAGGGCAGGGTCCACGCCCTCGACGCCAAGGTCACCCTCGACGACAACGCCGCCTTCCGGCATCCCGAGTGGGAGGAGTTCTCCGGCAGCGACGTCGAGGACGAGCGGGAGCGCCGGGCCAAGGAGCGCGGGCCTCAACTACATCGGCCTGGACGGTTCGGTCGGCATCATCGCCAACGGGGCCGGCCTGGCCATGAGCACGCTCGACGTGGTCAACCAGTGCGGTGGATCGGCCGCCAATTTCCTCGACATCGGCGGCGGTGCCAACGCCGACGTCATGGCTGCGGCACTCGAGGTCATCAACTCCGATCCTGCGGTCCGGTCCATCCTCGTCAACATCTTCGGCGGGATCACCCGGGTCGACGAGGTGGCGAACGGGGTGTTCGAGGCGCTCGAACGGGTGGAGATCGGTTCGCCCATCGTGCTGCGTCTGGACGGCACCAACGCCGTCGCCGGCCGGGAGATCCTGGCCGATCATCTGTCCGATCGCCTGGTCGCCGAGCCGACCATGCTCGATGCGGCCCGCCGTGCGGTCGCCCTCGCAGGAGGCCAGTCGTGAGCATCTTCGTGGATGAGAACACCAAGGTCGTCGTCCAGGGCATCAGCCCGACCAGCCAGGGCCTCTACCACGGCCTCCGGAACCGGGCCTACGGCACCCGGGTGGTCGCCGGCACCAACCCGAGCCGGGGCGGCCAGGAGATCGAGGGCATCCCGGTGTTCGCCACCGTGGCCGAGGCCGTGGAGGCGACCGGGGCCAATGCCTCGTTCATCTCGGTGCCGCCGAAATTCGCGGCCGACGCCATCGTCGAGGCCGCCGCCGCCGGGGTCCCCTTCGTGGTCTGCATCACCGAGGGAATTCCGGCCCAGGACGAGGCCCTGGCCTACAACCGCCTGGTCCGCGAGTTCCCCGCCACCCGCCTGCTCGGTCCGAACTGTCCCGGGGATCATCTCCCCCGGGAAGTGCAACATCGGGATCACCTCGGGTGACATCGCCATGCCCGGTGGTCCGGTGGGCATCGTCAGCCGGTCGGGCACCCTCACCTACCAGGCCCTCCACGAGCTCTCCCAACAGGGGGTGGGCCAGACCACCTGCGTGGGCATCGGTGGCGACCCCGTGCCGGGTACGAGCTTCATCGACTGCCTGGCCGCATTCGAAGCCGACCCGGACACCCGGGCCGTCATGATGATCGGTGAGATCGGCGGATCCGCCGAAGAGGAGGCCGCCGAGTTCATCGCTTCGTCGGTTTCCAAGCCGGTCGTGTCCTACGTGGCGGGGGTGACCGCCCCGCCGGGACGCAAGATGGGCCACGCCGGGGCCATCATCTCGGGGTCCAAGGGCACGGCCCAGGCCAAGATGGCGGCCCTCTCCGATGCGGGGGTGACCGTGGCCCTCAACCCGACCGAGGCCGGAGAGGCCATGGTCGACGTGGTCCGGAAGCTCGACTGATCCCCCGGAGCCGGCCCCGTCCGCAGCGGTGACGGGCCCGGGACCACCGCGCCGATCAACCCGACGGGGCGTCCACCCGGGAGAAATTTGCTTCGGAATTGCCCGATCGGTGCCGATAGACCACTCACGAGGGGCATACCCGGGCAGGGGGGACCGAGCGACGTGGGCCCATATCCGGAGGCAGGCCGGTGGGCCACGTCGCCCTGGTCCCGCCGGCCCGGACGCTGGGCCGCGGGACCCCGGAATTCCGGCAACCGGATCGGAGCTGCGACGGGCGGCGGCGCTGGTAGCGTGCGCATTCGTGGGCTCAGGCGCAACTCGAGACTCTCCGCCGGTCCTGCACATCGGGGTCCTCGTCTCCGGCTCCGGCACCATCTTCGAGGCGATCGCCGATGCCGGCCTCCCGATCCGCCTGGTGGTCGCCGACCGGTCCTGCCGCGCCCTCGAGCTCGCCTCGGCCCGGGGCATCCCGGCCGAGCTGGTCGACCGGTCCGGCTTCGGGGGGTTCGGGCCGGGATTCGACCGCCACCGCTACACCACGAAGGTCACCGAGGTGCTGGCCGCCGCCGGCGTCGACGTGGTGGTGATGGCCGGGTTCGGGACGGTGCTGGGCCAACCGGTCCACACCGCCTACCCGGGCCGCATCCTGAACACCCATCCCGCGCTGCTGCCGGCATTCCCGGGATGGCACGCGGTGGCCGACGCGCTGTCCGCCGGGGTGTCCGAGACGGGGACCACCGTCCATGTCGCCACCTTGGAGATGGACTCCGGGCCGGTTCTGGCCCGGGCGGCGGTGCCGGTACTGGCCGATGACACCGAGGAGACACTGCACGAGCGGATCAAAGCGGTGGAACGGAGGCTGTACCCCGAGACCATCCGCCGCTTCGTCGGCGAGCTGGCGGTGGGGGTGGGGGATGGGACAGGATCTCCCCGGAGGTCGCGCCGTGAGGGCACTGCTGTCTGTGTACGACAAGACCGGTCTGGTCGACCTGGCCCGGGGCCTCTCGGATCTGGGCTGGGAGCTGGTGTCGAGCGGCGGGACCTCGGCCGTGCTGGCCGAAGCGGGCATCGCCCACCTCGAGGTGGCCGACCTCACCGGCGCCCCCGAGATGCTGGGCGGACGGGTCAAGACGCTGCATCCGGGCATCCACGGTGGCATCCTCGCCGACCGCTCCAAGCCCGAGCATCTGGACGCCCTCGACAAGCTGGGCATCGGGCTCATCGACCTGGTCGTCTGCAACCTCTACCCGTTCTCCTCCGATCCCTCGGTCGAGCTGATCGACGTGGGCGGTCCCACCATGGTCCGGGCCGCGGCGAAGAACCACGATCACGTCGGAGTGGTCGTCGACCCGAGCGAGTACGGGCCGGTCCTGGGCGAGTTGCGCCGAGCGCGGCACCCTGTCGCCGGAGACGAAGCAGCGCCTGGCCCGTGAGGCGTTCGCCCATACCGCCGGCTACGACGCGGCCATCGTGGAGTGGCTCGACGAGCGCGAGCCGCAGGCGGCGGCGGCGGACCCGTCCCCGGCGGCGCTCGAGTTCGACACGCTGGCGCTGCTCCCGCCCTCCATCCATCTCACGCTGGAGCGGGCCGGGTCGTTGCGCTACGGGGAGAACCCGCACCAGCACGGGGCCCGGTACCGCATCGTCGGCCAGCACTCGTGGTGGGACGACGTCGTCCAACACGGCGGCAACGGAGCTCTCCTACCTCAACATCTTCGACGCCGATGCGGCGTGGCGCCTGGTCCACGAGCTGCCTGCGGCCGGCGGCGACCAGGTGGCGGTGGCCATCATCAAGCACGCCAACCCGTGCGGCGCGGCCCTCGACGGGGATCTGGCGGTGGCCTACCGGCGGGCCCTCGAGTGCGATCCGCCAGTCGGCCTTCGGCGGCATCGTGGCCCTCGGCGGGCCGGTGACCGCCGAGGTGGCCCGAGGCCATCGCCGCCGGACCCCAGGCGGACGTGATCATCGCCCCCTCCTACGACGGGGCCGCCCTGGCCCGGCTGGCCTCGAGGCGGAAGGCGACCCGCCTCCTCTCGGCTCCGCCCCCCGAGCCCCTGGTGCGGCAGCTCCGGGGACTCGGGGCCAGCGTCCTGGTCCAGGATGCCGACCGGTTCCTCGCCGACCCGGCCACCTGGCAGGTGGCGACCCGGGCGCAGCCGACCGAGAGCCAGTGGCGCGATCTGGCCCTGGCCTGGAAGGTCTGCGCCCGCACCACCTCCAACGCGATCGCCGTGGTCACCGGCGGCCAGGCCGTCGGGGTCGGCGCCGGCCAGCAGTCGCGGGTGGTGGCGGCGGAGATCGCGGTGGCCAAGGCAGGGATGCGGGCGGTGGGCGGGGCCGCGGCCAGCGACGCCTTCTTCCCGTTCCCCGACGGTCTCTTGGTCCTGGCCGAGGCCGGGCGTGGCCGCCGTGGTCCAGCCCGGCGGCTCCATCCGGGACGGCGAGCTGGTCGCCGCCGCCGACGAGGCCGGGATCGCGATGGTCATGGCCGATGGCGAACGCCACTTCCGGCACTGAGCCGACGGGAGATGCCGGGGTGCCGACCAGCTCTGTGGACCGGGGGCCCCGGCGGGGCGGGGTCGCGGCGATGAGCGCGGCCATGCTCGACGGCGAGCTGCTGGCGGCCAGGATCCGGGCCGAGGTCACCGACCGGGTGGCCCGGCTCCGGGCCGCCGGGGTGGTGGTCGGGCTGGGCACCGTCCTGGTCGGCGACGACGGCCCGAGCGCCCGCTACGTGGCCATGAAGCACGCCGACTGCGCCGAGGTCGGCATCCACTCGGCCCACGAGCACCTGCCCGCCGACGTCACCCAGGCCGAGCTCGAGGCGGTGGTGGCCCGGTTCAACGCCGACCCGCAGGTCCACGCCTACCTGGTCCAGCTGCCCCTGCCCGCCGGTCTCGACGAGGAGCGGGCGCTGCTGGCGGTCGATCCCGGACAAGGACGTGGACGGCCTCCACCCGGTCAACCTGGGCCGCCTGGTCATGGGCGCCGACGGCCCGCTGCCGTGCACCCCGGCCGGCATCGTGGAGCTGCTGGCCGCCAACGACGTCCCCGTCGAGGGCAGGCACGTGGTGGTCATCGGCCGGGGCCTGACCATCGGCCGGCCGCTGGCCCTGCTGCTGGCCATGAAGCGGCCCGGGTGCAACGCGGCCGTGACCGTGGTCCACACCGGTGTCGACGACCTGGCCGCCCTGGTCCGCCAGGGCGACGTGGTGGTGGCCGCCGCCGGCCGGGCCGGCCTGGTCACGCGGACATGATCAAGCCGGGCGCCGCCGTGGTCGGCGCCGGCACGTCGTGGGAGGGGAAGAAGCTGCTGTCCGACGTCGATGCAGCGGTGGCCGAGGTCGCCGGCTGGATCACCCCCCGGATAGGCGGGGTGGGGCCGATGACCCGGGCCATGCTGCTGCGCAACGCGGTCCGGGCCGCGGAGCGTGCGTCGTGACCGGGCCGGTGGGCGCGCGACCGACCAGCGGCCGTGGGGGAGCTACACCGTCCTGGACGATGACGGCACCCACAAGGTCAAGCGGATCGTGGTGCTCCCGGGCAAGCGGCTGAGCTACCAGCGCCACGCCCGCCGCTCGGAGCACTGGTTCATGGTGCGGGGCACCGCCCTGGTCACCCTGGACGGGGTGGAGACCGAGCTCCCGGCCGGCGGTTCGGTCGACATCCCGGTCGGGAGCGACCACCGCATCGAGAACGCACCGGCACCGAGGTCGTCTTCGTCGAGGTGCAGCACGGTGAGTACTTCGGGGAGGACGACATCGTCCGGCTCGAGGACGACTTCGGACGGGGTGACGGCTGATGGCCGGAGATCCGCCGCCTGCGGCGGCGCCGCGGCCATCGTGTCGCGGCACTGGTGTTCGCCTCCCCGTCGGCGGCCCGGGGCCTCGGCGGGAGCCCACGCGCCGGTGGCGGTGGCCGTCGCCGCGCCCACCGACCCGTCGTCCACCGACCACCACCGACCACCGCGCCTCCGCCGACCACGACCACCACGGCCCCGCCGACCACCACGACCGAGGCGGCCACCACGACACGCCCGGTGCGCACCACGACCACGACCGCCACCACCACCACGACGACCACCACGGCCGTCGCCGCGCACGCCTCCTCGTCCACGACGCCCGTGGGCCCTGATCGCGCTCATCGTGGTGCTGGTCATCGGCCATCGTGGTGGTGGCGCTCCTCCTCCGGTCGCGGCAGCAAGAGGGCGGTGGAGGCCGACTGGCGCCGGGCGGTGGTCCCGGCCCTGAGCGACGCCCAGCTGGCCCGCGAGTCGCTGCTCTCGGGCAACGCGGTGTCCGATGACGCCGAGCTGCGCGGGGCGGTGCCGTCCAGGTGGAGCGGGCCGCCGGTGGCCCTGGAGCGCGCCGTGCCGATCGGCCCCCGACCCGCAGGCCGCGGCCATGGCCACGTCGGCGGCCGGCGCCCTGCGGGGCCTGGCCTTCGCCGTCGAGGCCGACCGGCTGCTCCGGCACGGGACGTCGGCCCCTCCGGGAGCCCAGCTGGCCCAGGCCGACGAGGCCCGGCGGGCCCGGACGCCGAGCTGAACACGGCGCTGGCCCGGCTGTCCACCCGCATCGGATCGGGCCCCGCCCGACCGCACGGCTGACCGCCCCGGCGCCGCCCGCTGACCATCGGCCCGCCCAGGACGAGCGGCGCCGGCGGTAGGCTGGTCCGGCCATGACCCGGATTGCCGATCTGCTGGCCAAGGGCCGGACCTACTCGTTCGAGTTCTTCCCCCCGAAGACCGACGCCGAGCAGGCCACCCTGGTCAAGACGCTCCGCGACCTCGAGCCGCTCGGACCCTCGTTCGTGTCGGTCACCTACCGGGGCGGGGCCGAGTCGCGGCAGCGGACGTTCGACCTGGTGACCGGCATGCTGCGGACGACCACGCTGGTGCCGATGGCCCACCTGATCTGCGTGGCCCACACCCGGCTGGAGCTGGCCGAGATCCTGGTGGCCTACCGCAAGGCCGGCGTGGAGAACCTGATGGCCCTGGGCGGAGACCCGCCGACCGACCCCGACGACGGGCCCGGCGAGCTCGCAGCACGCCGCCGAGCTGGTCGAGCTGGCCCGGCCATCGGCGGGTTCTCGGTCGGGGTGGCCGCCCAGCCGGCCGGCCACCCGCTCTCGGCCGACCTGGCCACCGACCGCGACCACCTGGCCGCCAAGCTGGCCCTGGCCGACTTCGCGGTGACCCAGTTCTTCTTCGAGGCCTCCGAGTACATCGGCCTGGTCGCCGACCTGGCCGAACGGGGAGTGGACAAGCCGGTGCTGCCGGGGATCATGCCGGTCGACCGCGCTGAGCTCGGTGCCCCGCATGGCGGCCGATGGGCGCGGCGGTGCCCGGCTGGATGGTCGAGCGCCTCGAGGCGGCCGACCGGCGGGGCGGAGCCGAGGCCGTCCGCCACGAGGGTGTGGCCTGCGCCACCGAGCTCTGCGAGCAGCTGCTGGACGCCGGCGTACCCGGGCTCCACTTCTACACGCTCAACCGGTCGAGCGCGACGCGCGAGATCTACTGCCGCTCTGGGCCTCGACTGCGCCCTGACCTCCACCGGGGCGCGGCCGACGCCGGTGCGCGCCGGCCGGCCGGACTGGCGGTGGCCGGGAGGGGTGCCGGTAGGCTGCCGCCGCATGTCCGATCTCATCACCCAGGGGCCCGACGGGGCCCTCCACGTCACCGACCAGCCGATCATCCCCTTCATCGAGGGCGACGGTACCGGCGTCGACATCTGGCCGGCGGCCAAGCTGGTCCTCGACGCCGCCGCCGCCAAGCACGGCAAGGCGGTGGCGTGGAAGGAGGTGCTGGCCGGCCAGAAGGCGTTCGACGAGACCGGAGACTGGCTGCCCGACGAGACCGTCGAGACCTTCCGCATCCCACCTGATCGGCATCAAGGGCCCGCTGACCACGCCGGTCGGCGGTGGGATCCGCTCCCTCAACGTGGCCCTCCGCCAGATCCTCGACCTCTACGTCTGCCTCCGCCCGGTGCGGTGGTTCACCGGCGTGCCCTCGCCGGTGCTCCATCCCGAACGGGTCGACATGGTGATCTTCCGGGAGAACACCGAGGACATCTACGCCGGCCTCGAGGCCGAGGCCTACACCCCGGAGGCGGCCAAGCTGTCCGCCTTCCTCCGGGAGGAGATGGGCTGGGAGGTCCGGGAGGGCTCGGGCATCGGCATCAAGCCGATCTCCGAGTTCGGATCGAAGCGCCTGATCCGGGCGGCCATCAACTACGCCCTCTCCCACGGACGGTCCAGCGTGAACCTGGTCCACAAGGGGAACATCCAGAAGTTCACCGAGGGCGCCTTCCGCAACTGGGGCTACGAGCTGGTGCGGGAGGAGTTCGCCGACGTGGCCGTCGGCTGGGATGACTGCGACGGCAAGCCCGGCGACAAGCTGCTGGTCAAGGACAGCATCGCCGACATCACCCTCCAGCAGGTGCTGACCCGCCCCGAGGAGTTCGACGTCATCGCCACCACCAACCTCAACGGCGACTACCTGTCCGATGCCCTGGCCGCCCAGGTCGGGGGGATCGGTATCGCCCCGGGCGGCAACATCAACTACGTCACCGGCCACGGCATCTTCGAGGCCACCCACGGCACCGCACCCAAGTACGCCGGGCTGGACAAGGTCAACCCGGGATCGGTCCTGCTGTCCGGGGTGATGATGTACGAGCACCTGGGCTGGATCGAGGCCGCCGCCGACATCGTGACCGCCCTCGAGGCGACCATCGCCGACAAGGTGGTCACCTACGACTTCGCCCGTCTGATGGACGGCGCCACCGAGGTCAAGTGCTCGGAGTTCGCCGCCGCCATCGTCGACCGCCTCTAGCGCGACGTCGCTGTCGACCGGGCAGGTTCGACCGACCCGGAACCGACCCCATTAGCCTCGGCCGCATGGCAGCCAAACCTCCCGTCCACGTCACCGTCACCGGGGCCGCAGGCCAGATCGGCTACTCCCTCCTGTTCCGCATCGCCTCGGGCCAGCTGCTCGGCCCCGACCAACCGGTGGTGCTCCGCCTGCTCGAGATCGAGCCGGGGATGAAGGCGCTGGAGGGCGTGGTCATGGAGATCGACGACTGCGCATTCCCCCTGGTCAGCGACATCGTCACCACCACCGACCTCGACGCCGCGTTCGACGGCACGTCCTGGGCCCTGTTGGTCGGATCGATTCCGCGGAAGGCGGGAATGGAGCGGGGCGACCTGCTCACCGTCAACGGGGGAATCTTCGGTCCCCAGGGCCGGGCCATCGCCGCCAACGCCGCCTCCGACGTGCGGGTGCTGGTGGTCGGCAACCCGTGCAACACCAACTGTCTGATCGCCCGGTCGAACGCGCCCGAGGTACCGAGCGACCGCTGGTTCGCCATGACCCGCCTCGACGAGAACCGGGCCAAGAGCCAGCTGGCCCGCCAGCGCCGGGGTCCCGGTGGCCGCGGTCACCAACATGGCCATCTGGGGCAACCACTCCGCCACCCAGTTCCCCGACTACGCCCATGCCCTCATCGGCGGCAAGCCGGCGGTCGAGGTCATCGACGACATCCGGCTGGCTGCGGGGAGACTTCATCACCACGGTGCAGAAGCGCGGTGCCGCGATCATCGACGCCCGCGGCCTCTCCTCGGCGGCCTCGGCGGCCAATGCCGCCGTCGACTCGGTGGTCGAGCATCCGCTCCGGCATCCCCCGCCGACGGCGTGACCTCGCTGGCCGTGGTCGTCCAACGGCGAGTACGGGATCCCCGAAGGGCTGCAGTTCGGCTTTCCGGTGCGGACCAACGGCTCGGGTGGGTGGACGCGTGGTCGAGGGACTGGCCCATGACGAGTTCGCCACCGAGCGGATCCGCATCACCACCGAGGAGCTCGAGGCCGAGCGGGCCGAGGTGGCCGACCTCCTGCCCTGACCCCGGCTAGCCGGGGACGAGCTCGATCCGGTTGCCGAACGGATCGTCCACGTACCACTGCGGAGCGCCGGGGACGTCCTCGGTCCGACGTGTCGGGTGGTCCGATTCGTCCAACAGCCGGCAGAGGCCGTCGAGGCCCTCGACCACCAGGGCCGGGTGGGCCTTGCGCGCCGGCCGGAACTCCGGGTCCACGCCCAGGTGGACCTTGACCCGGCCCCGCTCGAACCAGCAACCGCCACGCGCCGCCAGCTCCGGCGGCTTGGCCACCCGCGGCAGGCCCAGGAGCCCCTCGAAGAAGGCCACGGCAGCCTCTTCGGCCTCGGGGCCCGGGGGCATGGCCAGCTGGACATGGTCGAGACCCACCACCCGGTGCGCCGATCCGCTCACGGCCGGTCGCCCGGTGACGGGGGCCGGCGCGGGTCGCGCCGGAGGGGATGGTCGGCGGGCACCTCCACCAGGTGGATGCGGAGGCCGTCGGGGTCGTCGATCCACGCTTCGATGAGTCCCCACGGTTCGAGGGTGGGCGGACGGACCACCCGCACTCCCCGGGCCGAGAGCTCGGCCACGGCCGCGTCGACGGCCCGGACCTGCAACCACAGGGCCGTCCCGCCGCCGCCGGGCGGCGTCGCCCGGCCGCCGTCCCCCACCACCTCGATCATCCCGCCCCCGGCGAAGAAGACCACACCGCGGCCGGGGCCCGCGCCGAACTCCCGGGCCACCGGGAGATCGAGCGCCCCACCGTAGAAGGCGAGGGTGCGGTCCAGATCCGTGGGGTGGATGATCGTCCTGCTGCTCAGAACCTCCATGCGGTCTGCCTCCTGGCGGTCTGCCTGCTCGGGACGGGGGCCGGTTCACCGTGGCATGCCACGACCGGCGGTGCCACTGCACGGGCCCGGGCCGGATCAGGGATCAGTAGGTGGTGGAAACCCCCACCTGCAGCGAGCCCTCCCGTGCCGCGGTGAGCATCCCCTGGGCGGCCACCAGCACCGAGAGGTCGCCCCGGACCCGGACCCGGCCCGAGCCCAGTGCGTCGGCCGGGGTCAGCTCGCCCCTCGACATCGCCGCCGCGTCCTCGTAGGACAGGGCGACGACCACGTCGGCCGGGGAGCGCCCGGGTCCATCCGCCCCCGCCCGGTCCGGATCGGGACCGTCCACGGGCCCGACCTCCAGGTGGAGGGCACCGCCGTCGAACCGCAGGATCAGGCGGACGTCCCCGTCGGGCGAGCCGCTGACCTCCTGGGCCATGGTGAAATGGCCATCCGCCGCGGCCAGGCCGGCGTCGGGCCCCGGCCCCGGTACCGCCACCCCCCGCAGGGCGGCGTTGAACTCGTCGGCCCAGGCGGGACTCAGGAACCGGGCCACGACCACCTCACTCCGGGCCGGCGGCCCAGACGTGGTCCGGGGCGGGGACGCCGTGGACGGGGTCATGGGGCTGCACCGCGGCCGGTCCGGTGGCCGGCGAGGCGGCGGAGGCCTCGGCGGCCGAGCGCTTCTTCCGGTTCAGGATCTTGCGGCCGAGCCACGCCACCGGATCGTAGGAGGCGTCGACCACCCGCTCCTTCAGGGGGATGATGGCGTTGTCGGTGATCTTGATGTGCTCGGGGCACACCTCGGTGCAGCACTTGGTGATGTTGCACTTTCCCAGACCCTGCTCCTGTTGGAGCAGGAGGCGCCGGTCGTTGACGTCGAGCGGGTGCATCTCCAGCTCTGCCGCCCGGGCGAAGAACCTCGGCCCGGCGAATGCGGTCTTGTTCTCCTCGTGGTCGCGGATCACGTGGCACACGTCCTGGCAGAGGAAGCACTCGATGCACTTGCGGAACTCCTGGCTCCGTTCCACGTCGATCTGCTGCATGCGGTAGCCGCCCACCTCCCGCTCGTCGACGGTCTTCGGCCGAGGGTCGAAGGGGGGGATCCGCTTGGCCACCTCGTAGTTGTAGGAGACGTCGGTGACCAGGTCGCGGAGGATCGGGAAGGCCCGCATGGGCGCCACGGTGACCGGCTCCCCGGCCGGCAGGGTGTCCATCCGGGTCATGCACAGGAGGGACGGGCGCCCGTTGATCTCCGCGGAGCACGATCCGCACTTGCCGGCCTTGCAGTTCCACCGGCAGGCAAGGTCCGGGGCTTGGGTGGCCTGGACGCGGTGGATGACGTCGAGGACCACCTCGCCCTCCTGGGCCGGCATCGTGTACTCGGCGAAGTCGCCGCCGGTCTCGTCACCGCGCCAGACCCGCATGATGACCTGCTCCCCTGCGCCCGTGCCAACCATCTCCTCTGTCATCAGGCGGTCTCCTCGAGCAGTTCCTTCAGGTCGTCGGGCATCACCGGGATCGGCTCCGGGCCGACGTCGATGGACCGGATCGACGGGGTGGCGCCGACCCCGCCGCTCCCGCCGTCGTGGGGGATCCGCAGGACGAAGTTCACCAGTCCCATCTCGGGCAGGGGCTTCGGGAAGTCATCGCGGGTGTGGCCACCGCGGCTCTCCTTGCGGTTGATGGCCCCGAGGGTCGTGCATCTGGACACGGTGAGCATGGACGGGAGGTCGGTGGTCAGGTTCCACCCCGGGTTGTAGCGGCGACCACCGCTCAAAGACACCCGCCCGGCCCGCTCCTCGAGCGCCTCGAGCCGGCCCAGGGCCTCCTCGAGCTCGGGGCCGGTCCGGATGATGCCGACCAGGCTCTGCATGGTCTCTTGGAGGTCGTGGTGGATGTCGTAGGGGTTCTCGCCGTCCTGACGGGCGAACGGGGCGACAGCGGCCTCGACGGCCGTCGCCACCTCACCCTCGTCGACACGGGGTGCACCGAGCCGGTCGGCGGCGAATTCGGCTGCGCCGATGCCCGCCCTCCTCCCGAACACCAACAGGTCGGACAGGGAGTTTCCGCCCAGGCGGTTGGCGCCGTGCATCCCCCCGGCCACCTCACCGGCGGCGAACAGCCCGGCCACCGTCGAGGCCGCGGAATCGGCGTCCACCCGGACCCCCCCCATGATGTAGTGGCAGGTCGGACCCACCTCCATGGCCTCGGCGGTGATGTCCACCCCGGCCAGCTCCTTGAACTGGTGGTACATGGAAGGCAGGCGTCGGCGGATGTCCTCCGCCGTCCTCCGGGTGGCGATGTCGAGGAAGACGCCGCCGTGGGGGCTTCCCCGGCCGGCCTTGACCTCGGTGTTGATCGACCGGGCCACCTCGTCACGGGGGAGCAGCTCCGGCGGCCGGCGACCGGCGGCGTGGTCGTCGTACCACTTGTCCGCCTCGTCCTCGGAGTCGGCCGTCTCCGCCGCGAACATGGCGGGGATGTACTCGAACATGAACCGTTTCCCCTCCGAGTTGCGCAGCACACCGCCGTCGCCCCGCACGCCCTCGGTCACCAGGATCCCCCGGACGGAAAGGGGCCACACCATGCCGGTCGGGTGGAACTGGACCGACTCCATGTCGATGAGATCGCCACCCGCCCACAACGCCATGGCGTGGCCGTCGCCGGTGGACTCCCATGAGTTGGACGTGTACATCCAGCTCTTGCCCACGCTGCCGGTGGCCAGCACGACTGCCTTGGCCGTGAACACCACGAACTCCCCCGAGGGGCGCCAGTAGCCGACCAGCCCGGAGACCGCGCCGTCGGCATCGTGGAGCAGGCGGAGCACCTTGCACTCCATGAACACCTCGATCCCGTCGGCCACCGCCTTCTGCTGGAGGGTGCGGATGAGCTCGAGTCCGGTCCGGTCGCCGATGTGGGCGAGCCGGGCGAATTTGTGGCCGCCGAAGTCGCGTTGGAGGATCAGCCCGTCCTCGGTGCGGTCGAACAGGGCGCCCCACTCCTCGAGCTCGCGCACCCGATCGGGCGCCTCTTGGGCATGGAGCTGGGCCATGCGCCAGTTGTTGAGCATCTTGCCGCCGCGCATGGTGTCGCGGAAGTGGACCTTCCAGTCGTCCTCTTCGTGGACGTTCCCGAGTGCGGCGGCGACGCCGCCCTCGGCCATCACGGTGTGGGCCTTGCCCAGAAGCGACTTGCACACCAGGGCGGTGCGCATCCCCTTCGACCGGGCTTCGATCGCCGCCCGCAGCCCCGCACCGCCGGCGCCGACGACGATCACGTCGAAATCGTGGGTCTCGTACTCAGCCATGTGTCCGATCCCCTCAGAAGTGGAAGCCGTAGTCGTGGATCGTCCCGCTGGCCACCAGCCGCACATAGAAATCGGTGAAGCCCACGAAGACCAGGCTGGTCCAGGCGAACAGCATGTGCCTGGCGTTGAGCGGGGTGAGGGCCTTCCAGATCCGGTGGCGGATGGGCGAGGCGGAGAACTGCTTGACCCCACCACCGCACAGGTGGCGGCAGGCGTGGCAGCTGAGCGAGTACAGCCACAAGAGGGTGGCGTTGATCAACAGGACGGCGGTGCCCACGCTGAACCCGATCCCGATCCCCGGCTGGCGGAAGGCCACGACGGCGTCGATGGTCAGGATCGTGTTGAAGACGAGGAGGACGTAGAAGAAGTAGCGGTGGATGTTCTGCAACAACAGGGGGAAGCGGCTCTCGCCGGTGTAGGCCCCGTGGCCGTCGGCGACCGCACAGGCCGGGGGGGCCTGCCAGAACGACCGGTAGTAGGCCTTGCGGTAGTAGTAGCAGGTCAGGCGGAACCCCAGCGGGAAGATCAGGATCAGCAGCGCCGGCGAGACGGTCCACCAGGTGATCACCGTTGCCGGATGGCTCCCCGGCACGCAACTGGCCGTGAGGCACGGCGAGTAGAACGGCGAGATGAGGTCGCGGTTGAGGGACGCCCCCGCGTAGTAGTTCTTGTTCACGAAGGCGGCCCAGGTGGAATAGGCCACGAAGGCGGTCAGCACGGTCACGGTGACCACCGGCTGGACCCAGTAGCGGTCCGTGCGCAGGGTCGGCACATCGGGGCCGCCCCGTGCCCCTCCCAGCACCACCGGGGTTACCTTGGCGTCCTCCAACGTGGTCAAGTCGACTCTCCCTTTTCGGGTCCCTAGCGGCCACTTTGCGCGCAGGCCCAATGGCCTGGACCGCTGACGGACCATCATCTTTCCATCCCGGCGCCCCGGTTGCGAAACCATCGGGGCCGGCCGGCGCCGATGGGCCCGTCGGGCCGCCGGGGCCGCCCGCCGCTCCGGAGGCGGATCGTGCCGCGTAGGCTGCGCCCCATGAGCCCGTCGGACACCCCTGACCCCACCGACGCCGAGGCGCCGCCCCTGGACCCGGGCGCCCGGTTGACCCCTCCTCCGGACATCACCACCCTCGACCGGCTGCGAGCTGCCGGCTGGCGGTCGATCCCGGTCGCCGAGGAGATCCGTCGCAACGCCGCCGCCCGGATCGCCGCCGGCCGGCCGCTGGTCACCGGGGTGCTCGGCTTCGAGCACACCGTGCTGCCCCAGCTGGAGAACGCGGTGCTCGCCGGGCACGACGTGATCATGCTCGGGGAGCGGGGCCAGGCGAAGACAAGGATCATCCGGTCGCTGGTCGGCCTGCTCGACGAGTGGCTGCCCGTGGTGGCCCACTCAGAGATCAACGACGACCCGTTCCATCCGATCTCCCGGTTCGCCAAGGACCTGCTGGCGGAGGCCGGGGAGGACCTGCCGGTGGCGTGGGTGCACCGGAGCGAGCGCTACGGGGAGAAGCTGGCCACCCCCGACACCTCCATCGCCGACCTCATCGGCGAGGTGGACCCCATCCGGGTGGCCGAGGGCCGCTACCTGTCCGACGAGCTGACCATCCACTACGGACTGGTGCCCAGGCTCAACCGCGGGATCTTCGCGGTCAACGAGCTCCCCGATCTGGCCGAGCGGATCCAGGTGGGCCTGCTCAACGTCCTCGAGGAGCGGGACGTGCAGATCCGCGGCCACCGGGTCCGCCTGCCCCTCGACATCATGCTGGTGGCCACGGCGAACCCCGAGGACTACACCAACCGGGGCCGGATCATCACCCCGCTCAAGGACCGCTTCGGCGCCCAGATCCGCACCCACTACCCGCCGGATGCGGCCACCGAGCTCGAGATCGCCGAGATGGAGGCCTCCCTCCCGGGCGCCGGGAGCGACGGCAGCCCGTCGCAGGCAGGAGTCCCGCGGGTCGAGGTGCCGGCCTTCATGGCCGAGGTGGTCGCCGAGCTGAGCCAGCTGGCCCGTGAGAGCCCCCACCTCAACCAGCGCTCCGGTGTCTCGGTGCGCTTGACCATCGCCAACTACGAGACGCTGGTGGCCAATGCCACCCGTCGAGCCCTCCGCAACGGGGAGACCGAGGCGGTCCCCCGGGTGTCCGACCTCCAGGCCCTGGTGTCCTCGACCCAGGGGAAGGTGGAGATCGAGACGCTCGAGGAGGGGCGCGAGGAGATCCTCATGTCCCAGCTGCTCTCGGCGGCGGTGCTGCTGGTGTTCCGTCGGCGGGTCCAGTTGGCCGACCCCCAGGGGGTGGTCGCCGCCTTCAGCGCCGACACCGTCGTGCACGCCGGGGACGACCTCCCCGCCGCGGCCTACACGAGCACCCTCACCCAGATGCCCGCACTGTCGGCGCCGGTCCTCAAGCTGACCGCCGGGTCCGAGGACCCCGGGGTGGTGGCCAGTGCGCTGGAGTTCCTGCTGGAGGGCCTGCACCTCACCAAGCGCCTCAACAAGGAGGCGGCCGGCGCCCGCGTCACCTATCGGGGCCGCGGATGACCTGGCGGTTCGACTACCGGCGTTGGGACGGCACCCAGGACTCGTTGGTCGACGACACCGACTCGGTGCTGTCGCAGTTGACCGACGACGTGCTGGCCAACGGAGACCTCCACGAGGCCCTGCAGCGGATGCTCAACCGGGGTTGGCGTACCCCGGACGGACAGCAGGTCCAGGGATTGCGCGACCTGCTGGACCAGCTCCGCCTCGAGCGTGAGGAGCAGCTCGACAGCGGCGACCTCGGCGGCGCCTACCGGGAGATCGCCGAGGAGCTGGCCCAGGTGGTGGCCGAGGAGCGCGCCGGCATCGACCAGCTCGAGGAGGACGCCCGTCAATCGGGGGACCAGCGCCGCCAGGAGGTGACCGACGAGGTCGCCAGCGAGCGGCGGATGCAGCTCGACCTGCTCCCTGGCGACCTGGCCGGCACGGTCCGCGGCCTCCAGAACTACGAGTTCGTGTCCTCCGACGCCCGGCAGCATTTCGAGGAACTGGTCGAGCGACTGCGCGAAGAGGTGGCCAAGACCTACTTCGACCAGATGTCGGAGGCGCTCTCCGACCCAGATCCCGAACAGCTGGCCCACATGCGCGAGGCCTTCGACGCACTGAACCGGATGATCGAACAGCGCGAGGCAGGGGATGCGATCGACCCGTCCTTCGAGTCCTTCATGGAGCGGTACGGCGATCTGTTCCCCGGGGACCCGTCCACTCTCGACGAGCTCTTGGAGCAGCTGGCCGCCCGGATGGCCGCGGCCCAGGCCATGTGGAATTCGATGTCCCCGGCCCAGCGGGCCCAGCTCCAGGGTCTGGCCGAGTCGCTGCTCGAGGACCTCGACCTGCGGTGGCAGGTCGACCGGCTGGCCCGCAACCTGCAACAGGCCTTCCCCGGCGCCGGCTGGGACCAGCGGTTCCGGTTCAGCGGCGACCAGCCCATGGGGATGGGGGAGGGGACCGATGCCGCCGGCCGGCTCCGCGACCTCGATGAGCTCGAGAGCTTCCTGCGTTCGGCGAACTCGCCGGCGTCACTGTCCGAGGTGGACCTCGACAAGGTCCGCCAGCACCTGGGGGAGGACGCGGCCCGCTCGCTCGACCGCCTCTCGAAACTGGCCAAGCAACTGACCGATGCCGGGCTCATCGATCAGCGGGAGGGCCGCTTCGAGCTGACCCCCAAGGGCATCCGCCGGATCGGCCAGCAGGCGCTGTCCGACCTGTTCGGCCAGCTGACCAAGGACCGGGTGGGCAACCACCGCACCACCTGGACGGGCACCGGCCACGATCGTGAAGAGACCACCAAGTCCTATGAGTTCGGCGATCCCTTCAACCTCGACCTGTCGCGGACCGTGCACAACGCGGTGCGCCGGGCCGGGAGCGGCGTGCCGGTCCGCCTGTCCCCGGATGACTTCGAGGTGATCCGGACCGAGGCCCTCACCCGATCGGCGACCGTGCTGCTCCTCGACCTCTCGCTGTCGATGCCGATGCGTGACAACTTCGTGCCCGCCAAGAAGATGGCACTTGCCCTCCACACCCTGATCACCTCGCGGTTCCCCCGCGACTACCTGGGACTCGTCGGGTTCTCCGAGGTGGCCCGGGTGATCGAGGCCGAGGACCTGCCCACCGTGAGTTGGGACTACGTCTACGGGACCAACCTGCAGCACGGGCTGATGCTCGCCCGCAAGATGCTCGCCCACCAGCAGGGGACCAAGCAGATCATCCTGGTCACCGACGGAGAGCCCACCGCGCACGTCATCCCGGACGAGGACGGAGTCGGCTACGACGTGTACTTCAACTATCCCCCGGTCCCGAAGACCCTCGAGGTGACCCTGGCCGAGGTGATGCGGTGCACCCGGGCGAACATCACCATCAACACCTTCCTGCTCGACCCCGATCGCGGGCTCCAGGGCTTCGTCGAACAGCTGGCCCGGATCAACCGGGGGCGGACGTTCGCCACTTCGCCCGACGAGCTCGGGGACTACGTCCTGGTCGACTTCCTGGCCCACAAGTCGGCAGTCCGGGGGCGTGGCCGCCGGGCAGGCTGAGGCGCACGCGGTCCGGTTCACCCCGGTCATCGCACCTGCTCAGGACGCGGTCGGGTCCGGCTGCAGCCCCTGCCCGCCGCCGCCCGGGGCAGGCCCGCCGACCACCCGGCCGAGGCCCCCGCGCACCCGGTCGGCACCGGCCACGAGCGCCCACCTGCTCTTGCGCTCCCGTTCACAAGCAGGTTCTCCTTGCGTTTCCCCCGCCGATCGTCAAAGATGACATATCTGTAGTTACATCGGTGCTATGCGATTTCGCCCGAAACCGTGTGGATGAGTGGGAGGGAGACCCGTCAATGGACATGGCGTCATTGATGTACGAACCCCAAGAGCGCAGTTGGCAGACCAAGGCGAACTGCATGGGGGTCGACCCTGATCTCTTCTTTCCGGAGCGGGGCGCATCGACCCGTGAGGCGAAAGAGGTGTGCCGGGGGTGTGTCGTCCGGGACGACTGCCTCGAGTACGCGTTGGCCAACGGCGAGAAGTTCGGGATCTGGGGCGGGCTCTCCGAGCGCGAGCGTCGTCGCCTGCGCCGTCAACGGGCCATGCAGCGGCGGGCCAACGTCAGCGCCTGATCCGGCCGGGTTCCCTGGAGGCGGCGGCTGAAGCCGGACGCCGGCGCCCGTCCCGGTCATCTGCCGGCCATGCGGGCTTCGATGGTCCGGTCCTCGTCGAGGTCGAGTTCCGCCCAGCGGCGGCGGGGCGCCGACGCCAGGACGGCACGGGGGACGAGGCCGACCAACTCGGCGCGCAGGACCGAACACCCGTTCGCCTCCGCCCCCGCAGCCACCGCGTCGTAGACGTCGGCCACGGAGGTTCCCCCCGGGTCGATCAGGTTGAGGCTCACCTGTGCTCCCGCCTCCACCGCCAGGCCGAGTCCACGGACCGTCGGGCTCCGCAGCCGGCCGGCCAGGGAACGGGCCACCGACACCACCGAAGGCAGTCCGTCCGCCCGCCCGATGTCGGGGGCGCGGACGATCCACAGGTTGTAGGCCACCATGACCGGCCGGGCCCCCACCGCCGAGGCGCCGGCGGTGGGATGGGGATCCCGGGGCCCGGTGTCCGGCGCCAGCGATTTGAAGGCCGACCGCCGGACTTCGGGAAGCGAGCGCTCAGGGCCGTAGAGGAAACACGGGAGCCCGAGGTCCTCGCCGGCCCACTTGGCAAAGCGGTCCCTCGCCGCGACGGCCCGGTCCCAGTCCTTCCCGTCTGCCGGTTCGCCGGACAGGGGGACGAACGGCACCACGTCCGCGGCGCCGAACCTCGGGTGGATGCCGGTGTGGGCGCGCAGGTCGATGCGGGCCACCGCCTCGGCGACGAGGCGACGGGTCGCCTCCTCGACGCGGTCCAACGTTCCGCCGAGGGTCAGGACCGAACGGTTGTGCTCCCGATCGGAGTGGACGTCGATGACCGCCTCCGCCGCCGCATCACGGAGGGCCCCGACGACCGACCGGTCGCGGCCCTCGCTGACGTTGACGACGCACTCGGCCATTGCCCGTCGGTCGGGCACGCCAGCCGCCGGAAATCAGCTCTATACGGAGATCGGTCGCCCGACCCGACGCCTTCGGAGCAGACGCCGACGCTCGCGCTCGGACTTGCCGCCCCACACCCCGTGATCGACACGCTCGTCCAGTGCGTACTGGAGGCACTCCTCCGCCACCGGGCACTCCGCGCAGATGCGTTGCGCCTTCTGTACGCCGACGCCGTCGCTCGGGAAGAAGATGGTGGGAGAGAGGTCCTTGCACTTCCCCACGCTCATCCATTCCGTACCCATGGTTCCTCCATCGATTTCGAGGAGGCTGCGCAGGGTTCGAGACCGATGGGCGAACCCTGGTGCCGCCGCCATCCGTTGCCCCACTAGTGTCGCATTCCGAAGTGTCGGGCGGTGGGAAATGAGCCACTATTGATGGAATCCTCACGATATTCTTACGGCGGACCAGGGCCTTCTTATGAAGGCGATGACCAGGAAGCCCATGCCTGGCCCCCGGCCGGGATCCCGGCGGAGGGAACGGACCTCCGCCCACCCCCACGGGCCGTCCCGTCGCTGCCCCTGCCCCCTGCCCGGCCACCGGCACCCGGTGCTCCGGCGCCGTCCCCACCGCCCTGGGGCGCCCCGCCCCGCCGTCGCGCCCGCCCCACCCGGTGCCGGCTGCCTGGCCCCCGCCTGCCTACCGCCCCGCCCCTACCCCGGCGGCTACCCGCCCTACGCGCCCGGACCGGCGTATCCGGGCTACGCCGACGGGTACGGAGCGCCCGCCGACCCGCCCTACTCCTACGGGTATCAGGATCCCTACCGGTACCAGGGGCTGTCGTCCTCCCGGGTGGTCCGCCACACGCTGCGTCGGCGGACATGGGTGTGGGTGGTGGTCGTCACTGCGGTACTGGCTGCGCTGGTGGGCGGGCTGGTCGGGGCGGTGGTCGGGGCCGGAAGCCAACAGACGGTCGTCGAGAAGTTCTTCCCCAACCAGAGCGTCCTGGCCCGGCCGCAGGACATCCAGGCCGTCCTGGCCAAGGTCGAGCCGGCGGTCGTGTCCATCGACAGTGAGTCCGGCTCGACCGGCAGCTCGGCGGGAGGCGACATCGTCCAGGCCGCCGGCAGCGGGATGATCCTCACTCCGGACGGAGAGATCCTGACCAACGACCACGTCGTCGCCGGCGCGTCGTCGGTCACCGTCACACTGTTCGGCCAGACCCGGGCACTGCCCGCACACGTGGTCGGGAACGACCCGGGCAACGACCTCGCCCTGGTGCAGATCGACCAGGCGTCGGACCTCCCGACCGTCACCCTGGGCGACTCGGCCCAGACCCGGGTGGGCGATGCCGTGCTGGCCATCGGCAATGCGTTGGCGCTGGCCGGCGGCCCGACGGTGACCGAAGGCATCGTCTCGGCGGAGAACCGCTCGCTCTCGGCCCAGAACGACAGCGGGCAGACGGAGAACCTCACCGGGCTGCTGCAGACCGACGCCGCCATCAACCCCGGGAACTCGGGCGGTCCTCTGGTCAACAGCCAGGCCCAGGTGGTCGGCATGAACACCGCCGTGGCCTCGAGCAGCACGGGGAACGCACCCACCCAGAACATCGGGTTCGCCATCACCGTCGACTCGGTCAAGCCCCGTCTGGCCGAGTTGCGACAGGGTGGGACCGGGGGGACGGGCGGGACCATCCCGCAGACCGGTCCGGTGGCCAACTCGGCCTACATCGGGGTGACGGTGGGCCAGGTCACCCCGGCCCTGCAGCAGAGCGACCGGCTCACGCCCTCGTCAGGGGCGCTGATCCTGTCGGTGCAACCCGGGAGCCCGGCGCAACAGGCGGCGCTGCAGGTCGACGATGTGATCGTGTCCTTCGACGGCAAGACGATCCAGAGCCCCGGCGACCTGACCACCGCCATCCATCTGCTGAAGCCGGGCGACCATGTCGTCATCGGGATCTACCGCGGGAGGAACCGGATGAACGTGGATGTCACGCTCGGGGCCCACCCGAGCGGCGGGTAGGCTCCGGGTGCCGCGAACCCAGGAGAGCCCACTGCCATGACGCCGGAACCCGACGAACAGACGCTCCCCGGCGAGGACGAAGAGCAGCTGCCCCCCGTCGGCCATGTCCGGGTCGTGTACCTCGGGCCGGTCGCCCCCCACTGGGAGGTCCGGTCCGATTTCGGAGAGCCCGCCCTGATCGAGGAGTTCCGCCGGCGGACCATGGCCCGCCTGGTGCTGCTTCCGCCCCATGATCCGCAGTACCGGCGCAACCGCGAGCGTGTGGTCCGCGACGCCGAGCGGGAGAACATCCTGCTCGAATGGGACCTCGGCGTCCCCGAGGAGGAGACGGCCCCCGCGCCGGCCGAATCGGCCCCGGGCTCCGAGCCGGGGACGGCAGGCACCGCCGGGAGCTGATCGGCTCGGCTCCCGGCCGCGGTCAGCCTTCGAGGTCGGGGAGGGCGATCCGTTCGAGCCAGAGGCCGGGTGCGTCGACCTCCGACGGAGTCGGGAGGGTGGCGCGGGAGGACCACAGCTCCGAGAGACCGTCGTCGCCGGCCCGCTCCAGGACCCCGGCGATGAAGGCCCGGCCCCGGTCGACCTGGGGTTGGTCGAGGTCGAGCCCGAACAGCGCCCCGGCGGCCTCCTCACCCTTGCCCCGCTCGATCCGCCGCCGGTACCACGCCTCGGCCAGCTGGGTGTGCGATCCGACGAGCTTGGTCCCCACCACGTCGGCCACGTGATCGGCATAGCCGTCGATGACCACGGCCAGCGCCGTCAACTGGTCGGACGACCGCCGTGACTCGGGGGTCAGCAGTTCTCCGAGCAGCGCCTCGGGATCGTCGAACATACCCTGCAGCGACCCCAGATCCGCGCCCTCACCGCCCAGACCGCCCGGGTCGCCCAGTGCGGCCAGGCGCCCGGTCAGGTCCTGCTGGGCCGTCGCCGTGGACCCGGCCAACTCGAACAGGAGCTCCTCCATCCGGGTCCGGACGTGGGGCCGGGTGAGCACCGAGTTGGAGACCAGCTCGCGGGCGCACACCCAGAGCAGCGCCTCCTCCTCGGGCAGGCTCCAGTCGTCGGCGAACGAGGCGATGTTGGCCGTGACCAACAGGAGCTCGTCCGAGGGCGCCCAGGGGAGGGCAAGGGGGTATTGGCCGAGGGCCCGCTGCGACAGGTGCCCGACCACGGAACCGACCTGCAGCCCGAAGAACATGGGTCCGATCGCCGTGGCCCAGCGGCCGAGGAGCTCACCGAGGCCCCCCGCCGGATCGTCGCCGGCCAGGGGGTCGAGCTGCCCACCGCCGCCGGGCGCCGGCATCTCCGGCGACGGGCCGGGCACGGGCGCCATCGAACTCAGCACGGCCCGCCACGACTCGAGGGCCCGCAACGTCCAGTCCCCCCGACCCACGGCCACGCAACTCAACCGGCGGCCGTCGGGAGCCACGGCCAGGCCGGTGACCTCGCTCACATTGAGCTCCGCCACCCGGGCCAACTGCTCGAGGCGGATCCGTTGCACGGGCTCGACGTTCGGTTCGGCCTCGCCGCCGGTGGCCACGTTGAGGGCGAAGGACCTGGTCATCTCCCACTGGTCGGGGGCGTTGGTCCCGAGCATGTTCATGAGGTCGCCGAGCAGGGACTGGAATGGGTTCCCCGCATCCCCGGGCTCAGGCGGTGCCATGCCCTCATGCTACGGCGACGGCCGGCTCCCCTGTGCATCGGGGCCGGGGCCGGCGAGCACCACGACCGTTGTCATCTGCACGCCCGCCCGGGTGAAATCCACCTGCAGCGTCGTACCCGGGCGGTCCGGGTACAGCCGGGTCTGGAGCTCGGCGCTCGACTGGACCGGGCTGCCGCCGATGGCGGTGATCACGTCGCCGGCGGCCAGTTGGCCGACGGAGGCGGGGCTCCCCACGTCGATCGAGTCGAGCAGGGCACCGTCGCCGGTGACCGACGGTGCCACGGCACCGGTGATGACCGACGTCGCCGGGGTGACGGCACCGGTGGTGACCGACGTCGCCGGGGTGTTGGCGGCGGTGGTGGCCGTCGAGCGGGCGTCGCTGGTGTGGACCCCGAGCCACCCGTGGACCACCGCACCGGATGCGACGAGCTGTTGTGCGACGCCGAGGACGAGCTCGGCGGGGAGGAAGACCGACACCGTCGAGGCGCCGTCCACCACCGTCTGGTCCAGCAGACCCGAGACATGGCCGGCCCGGTCGAGGAGCGGGCACCCGAGATCGTCACGGGACAGGGGGGTGTCGACGGCCGTGGCGGCGAACGTGGTGGTCACCGGGTCGGCATTCAGGGCCCGCCCCGCCGAGACCACGGTGCCGGCGTAGACGAGCGGGGACGGGACGGCGCCCGCGCCCCTGCCGGGCTCGAGTGCCATGGCGATGGCTCCGGCGCCGGTGGAGGGATCGTCCCCGTCGAAGGTGGCGGCGGGCAGGTCGTCGCCGATGCGCAGCACGGCGATCCCTGATTGTTGGTCGACGCCGACCATCTCGGCCGGCTGACGGGAGCCCCCGGGCTCGATGACGGTGATCGCCTTGGCGCCGGTGACCGCACCCGATGTCGTGACGATGATCCCGCCCGACTCGACCACCACACCGGTCGTGAGCGAGCTGCCCGACGACCGCTCGGTGCTGATGACGACGGTCGACGGCCGGATGGAGGACACCATCGACGCGATGGTCGCCTTCCCTGCCGCCGGCGCCGTCGGCCCCGGCTCGGTGGTCGGCGCCGCGGCCAAGAACGGGCCACCGGGCGTCGAGCCCGACCCGTCCTGGTCGCCGGTGCCCGCGGTGGCCATGACCACCCCGGCCGTGACCAGTGCCACCACGATGCCCAGGGTGGTGCAGCCCACGACCCACGACCCGGAGCGGCTCCGGCCCGCCGGCCTGGCGGATCCGGCGGGGACCGCCGTCGACCCGCCGCCGGCGGCGCCGGCTTCCGAGGGGTGGCGCCACAGGCGATCGTCCGGCGAGATCCACCCGCGCAACGGGTCCCGGCCGACATCGTCACCCCACTCGTCCCCGAGATCTCCTTCGGACCCGCTCCGGTCCACTCCGTCCACGGCTGAGAGGATACTGACAGCAACGTCGTCTGGTATGTCGCCTCCGTCCGTGGACCCTACGATGAGGGCGTGGCTCGGGACCTCGCCATCGATCTCGGGACAGCCAATACCCTCGTTTACGCCAAGGGGCGGGGCATCGTGCTGAACCAGCCGACCGTCATCGCCCTCAACACCAGGACCCACGACGTCCTGGCGGTCGGGAACGAGGCGTGGAAGATGATCGGGAGGACGCCGGGCTACATCGTGGCGGTCCGTCCCCTCCGCGAGGGGGCGATCACCGATTTCGACATCACCGAGCGGATGATCCGCCTCCTCCTTCGCCGGGCGGGAATCACCAAGTTGAACCGTCCGCGGGTGCTCATCTGCGTGCCGTCGGCGATCACCTCGGTCGAGCGCCGGGCGGTCAAAGAGGCGGCGCGGCGGGCCGGCGCGTCCACGGCCCACCTCATCGAACAGCCGATGGCTGCGGCCATCGGGGCCGGTCTCGACATCCACGAGCCCATCGGCAACATGGTGGTCGACGTCGGGGGAGGGACCACCGAGACGGCGGTGATCTCGCTGGGCGGGGTGGTCGCCTCCCAGGCGATCCGCTGTGGCGGGTTCGACATGGACGCGGCAATCCAGCAGTACGTGCGCCAGGAGCACGGGATCGCCATCGGGGAGCGAACCGGCGAAGAGATCAAGTTGGCGATCGGCTCGGCCCTTCCCTACGCCGACGAGGTGAAGGCGGAGGTGAGGGGCCGGGAGGTGGTCACCGGCCTGCCCAAGACGGTCGTCCTCTCACCCGAGGAGGTCCGGTACGCGCTGCGCGAGCAGGTCGGAGCTGATCGTCGCCACCGTGGTCGGCTGTCTGGGCGAGTCCCCTCCGGAGTTGGCCCAGGACATCATCTACGAAGGCATCCACCTGGTGGGTGGCGGCGCCATGCTCAGGGGACTGGCCAATCGGCTCGCCGACGAGACCGAGGTACCGGTCCACCTGGTGGCGACCCCGCTCGAGTGCGTGGTCCAAGGCGCCGGACTGTGCCTCGACTCGTTCGACAGTCTTCGGCCCATCTTCGCCGCGGCCGACTCCTGATGTACCCGGGCCGCGGCGACGGCGCCGCCGGTGTCGGAGGCGCCGGTGGAGGCGGGTCACTCCAGCGCCAGCAGGTCCTCTGCCACCTGGCGGACCTGCCAGTCCCGATCCTCCAGGCATCGACGGAGGGCCGCTTCGACGGACGGACCTGTGAATGCGGCCAGGGCCACCGCCGCCCGCCGACGGACCGCGGGCTTGTCGTCGAGGGCGGAGAGGACCGCCGGCAACCCTGACGGGTCGCCGATGGCGCCGAGGGCGGCCACCGCCGCCTCCCGGCACAGCGGATCGGCGTGGCCGGCGCCGGCCGACGCCAGCGCCGACAGGGCCGGAACCGACGAGGACCGACCCTGCTCACCCAGCGACCAGGCGGCCATCTCCACCACCGAGGCATCGTCGTCCTCCAGGGCGGTGGCGATCTCCACCTCGGGCCGCGCCCCCGCCAGTTCGCACCCTCGGCGCCGGACGGCGGGCGACGGGTCGGCCAGCGCGGCGCGCAGGTCGTCGCCGGTGAGGACGCCGAGCCGGCTCAGCGCGCCCAGTGCGGTGGCCCGGACCGACGGCGAGGTGTCAGAGAGGGCGGCGCCGCGCCGTTCCTGCCTCGCCGCGGTGCCCGGCGAGCGCGGTGAGACGCCGGCGCCGGGTGACGCTCGCGTCACCGGGTTCCATGGCAGGCTTCCTGGCGGTATTGCCGGCACCCCCGCCCGATGCCGGTGGATCCGATGCACGAGGAGCGACCACCCCACCACTATGACCGAGCACGAGAACCACACGCCCGTCGCCACCCCCGCCGCCGAAGCCGGAGACGGACCCGTCGGGGATCCCCCGGTCGCCGAGGCGACCGCGGCGGCATCCGATCCGCTCGGGACGGCCACCACGGGCTTGGGGTCGCCGCCGCCGGGGCGGCGCCGGCGGCGATGGCCCTGGGTGGTCTTCCTCGTCCTGGTGGTGGCCATCGCGGTGGCATCGCGCTGGAACCTCGACAGCTACGCCGTCCAGCCCGGAACCGCGCAGTCGGTGCAGCCGTTCATCACCGTCCCGGCCGACAAGAGCCATCGGGTGAGCCACCCGGTGCTGCTCACCGACGTACAGATCGGGAGGGTGACCGCCCTGACCTACCCGTTCTACTGGCTCCAGGGCGACACCAGTTTCGTGCCCCTGGGGGACGTGACCGGCGGGACCCCGCCCTCGCAACTCGATGCCCAGGGCCGGCTGGAGATGTCGCAGGCCGAGGCCTCGGCCAAAACCGCGGCGTTGCGACACCTCGGGTACCAGGTGACCGCCACGCCGTCCGGCGCCGTCATCTTCGGCACCTTCCCGGGCACACCCGCGTACCGGACACTCAGCGTGGGTGATGTGATCACCGCGGTCGACGGAGCGGCGACTCCGACGGCCCGGGCCCTGACCACCGCACTGGCCCGTCACCACTCCGGACAGACCGTCTCCCTCACCGTCCGCAAGGGCGGGACCGCCGCTCCGGCGCCGGTGCCGGTCACCCTGAAGTCGACGGTCGTCGATCTCGGAGGCGGTCACACCGCCACGCTCGACCTCGGGATCCTGCCGGAGGACCAGGTCGATTTCGGCTACCCGTTCGACGTGACCATCAACGTGACCAACATCGGCGGGCCGTCTGCCGGCCTGGCCATGACCCTCGGGGTCATCGACGCCCTCACCGCCGGATCGGTGACCGGCGGCCACACGGTGGCGGCGACCGGGACCATCGACAGCCAGGGCGACGTCGGGGACGTGGGCGGGGTCCCCCAGAAGACGGTGGCGGTCGAGAACGCCGGCGCCTCGCTCTTCCTCGTCCCCCCACAGGAGTACCGGAATGCGATGTCCAAGGATCGCCCCGGCCTGAGGATCTACGCGGTGTCCACCCTCGACCAGGCATTGTCGGTACTGGCCGCACACGGGGGAACGGTGCCGGCGGCTGGGGTATCCCCCCACGCCGCAGCCGCGGGATGACCGGATTCCCCGACCGGCGGTCGTAGGCTCTCGGCCATGGCAGAGGAACGACTGATGTCCATCTCCTCCTCGCCGCACCTGGCCCCCGACGACGTCGCCCGCCACTCGTTCAGCTCGGTGCGGCGGGGATTCGACCCCAACGAGGTCCGGGCCTACCTCGAGTCGATCGCCGCCGGGTTGAGGGAGATCGCCGAGCACGAACGCCAACTCCTCTTGGAGCTCGCCGACGCCGAGCACCGGGCGGCCCACCCGGTCCTCGACGAGCCGACGCTCACCGCCGCTCTCGGCACCGAGACGGCGCGGGTGCTCCACAGCGCTCACGAGGTCGCAGCGGAGATGGTGGCCAAGTCGGAGGCGGAGGCCCATCGCCTGATGACCGAGGGACGCGAGGAGATCCAGCGGAGCCGGACCGAGGGCGAGGCACGGCTGGCCGAGCAGACGGCCGAGTCGGAGGCAGCCATCGAGCAGCTGCGTCAGCGGACCGATCAGCAGGTGGCCGCCCGGCTCGAGGCGGCCCGCCAGGATGCCGAGGAACTGATGGCCCAGGCCCGCGGGCAGTGCCAGTCGATGGTGGACGAGGCTCAGGGGCTCCGGGCCCGGGTGCTGGCCGACCTGTCCAAGCGCCGGAAGGTGCTCCACGCCCAGATCGAGCAGCTCCGGGCCGGCCGCGAGCGATTGGCCGGGACCGTGCAGGACGTCCGCCGATCGATCGACGCCATCGCCGACGACCTGTTCGCGGCGGAGGACAACGCCCGGATGGCGGCCGAGGCCGCGGGCCGCGAAGCCCTCGACCGCACGGATGAGGGCACGCCCGAGGAGCTGGCCGCGCTCCTGCTGGCCGAGGAGTCAGAGGCCCGATCCGCCCCCTCGGGCCCGGCGGGGGCCACGGGCGACGAGGTGACGCCGCCGGTCGATTTCGACGATTTCGTCGACGGGCCGGTCGAGCAGGGAGCGGAGGCGCGGCATCCGCAGGTCGAGGCTCCCGAGCCGGCGCCGGTCGTCGATTCGTCGGTCGACGTCCTGTTCGCAAGGATCCGCGCCGCCCGGGAGGATTCGGACTCCGGGGACGCGGCTCCCCGACCCGGGCCGCCGGCCGGAGACGAGGTGGTCCGGGGTGCGGGCGAAGTCGGGGGCGGGGCCGCGACGACCAACGGGCCGGAGCATACGGACGGTGCCGGCGGGCATCCCGACGGCGAGGAGGGTCAGGGCACCGGGCAGGAGGCGGTCGGTGAGGAGGCGGTCGGTGAGGAGGCGGTCGGTGAGGAGGCGGTCGGTGAAGAGGCCCGGGACGGGGGACGGTCCCCCCGAACCCCGTAGCCCGTTCGCCCTCCGTCGGGACGAGATGATCGGCCCGATCGTGAAGGCCCTGGCCCGCCGGCTGAAGCGAATCCTGCAGGACAGTCAGAACGATCTGCTGGACAGGCTCCGCTCCAACGGCTCCCGTTGGTCCGCCGACCTCCTCCCCGAGACCACGGAGCACTTCGACAGCTACTCCACGGCAGCCCTGCCCTCCCTGGAGCAGGCGTCCGAGGCCGGGGTCTCGTTCGCCGGGACCGGGGCGTCCGTCGGGCCCCCGACCGAGGTGTTGCTGGGGATCGCCCACGGACTGGCCGAGGAGGTGGTGATTCCGCTCCGCCGCAGGCTCTCCGACGACCAGGGTGTGGCCGAGGCCGAGGAGTCGGTGGCCGCCGAGCACGTGGGCTCGGCCTTCAGGGAATGGAAGGGTGAGCGGATCGAGCGGCTGTCGGGTGACTTCGTGGTGGCGGCCTTCTCTGCGGGGACCATCGCCGCAGCCGAGAGGAAGAAGTCCGCCGGGTTGGAGTGGATCGCAGTTCCCGGCTCCGGGGACGAGCCGTGCCCGGACTGCGAGGACAACGGACTGAACGGCTCCCAGGAGCCCGGCAGGGAGTTCCCGACCGGGCACCCTCGGCCCCCCGCACATCCGGGGTGTCGATGCTTACTCGCACTCTCTGCCACCTAGGCTGCAGCCCGTGCGTCCCCCCAGCGACCTGCCTCAGACCTCGCGTCCCGGTTCGCGCCGCCGCCGCCGGGGCATCGTCATCGGCCTGATCATCCTGGTCATCGTCATCGCCTCCCTCCGGACCTTCGCCGTCTTCTACACCGACGCCCTCTGGTTCTCCTCGGTGTCGTTGCACTCGGTGTGGGTCAAGCTCCTGGGGATCAAGGCAGGGCTGATGCTGACCTTCTCGGCCATCTTCGCCGTCATGCTGCTGGTCAGCCTGCTGGTGGCCGAGCGCCTCGCCCCCAAGGGCCCGTCGCTCGACGCCGAGGACGAGTTCGTCAAGCGGTACCAGGAGGTCATAGGCCCCTATGCCCGGTGGCTCCGGGTCGCGGTCGTCGCCGTACTGTCTCTGATCGTCGGATCCCAGGCCATCGGGCAGTGGCAGAACTGGATCCTCTTCTCCAACAGCACCCAGTTCGGGACCACCGACCCCCAATTCCACCGCAACGTCGGGTACTTCGTGTTCACCCTGCCGTTCCAGCAGTTCCTCGTCCACTGGGCGCTGGTCGCCCTGTTCGTCGTGCTGCTGGTCACGGTGCTCAGCCACTACCTGAACGGCGGGATCCGGATGCAGGGATCACGGCCGAGGGTGCTCCCGGCGGTGAAGGCCCACATCTCGGTCATCCTCGGCCTACTGGCACTGGTCAAGGCCGTGGGCTATTACCTCGCCCGCTTCAATCTGGACCTGTCGAGCAACGGGTTCACCCAGGGCGCCGGCTACACCGACGTCAACGCCAGGCTCCCGGCCCTCGAACTCCTCATCCTGGTGTCGTTGGCCGCGGCAGCCCTGTTGATCTACAACCTCCGTCGCCAAGGTTGGGCACTCCCCATCCTGGGTGTCGGGCTCTGGTTCCTGGTGGCGCTCACCGCCGGCACCATCTACCCCGCCGCCGTCCAGGCGCTGAAGGTGACCCCGGCACAGAACACGTTGGAGCGTCCCTACATCCAACGCAACATCGACGCCACCCGCGCGGCCATGGGCATCGAAAACGTGCAGAGCATCCCCTTCCCCGCATCGACGACGCTGACCGCCTCCCAACTGTCGGCCACCTCCGCCGACACCCTGGCCAATGTGAGGCTGTGGGATCCCCAGCAGACCCAGCCCACCTACGACAAGAAGCAGGACATCCGCTCGTACTACCAGTTCAACGGCCTGGCCGTGGACCGGTACAAGGTCAACGGCACGGAGACCCCGACCATCGTCGGGGTGCGAGAGATCAACGACGCCGATCTCCCGTCCACCTCATGGGTCAACACCATCCTCCAGTACACCCACGGGTACGGGATGATCATCTCTCCGGCCAACTCGGTCAACGGCAACGGTGAGCCACAGTTCGCGGTGGGTGACGTGCCGCCGAGCTCCAACAGCGGACTGCCCACGGTGACCCAGGCCTCCGTCTACTTCGGCCTCAACAACGCCGGCTACGTCGTCGCCAACACCAAGCAGCCGGAGCTCGACTTCCAGTTGACCAACCAGAACAACGTGGAGACCCACTACGGGGGTAACGGAGGTGTTCAGCTCTCGTCCTTCTTCGACCAGACCATGTTCGCCCTCCGTTTCAGCGACCTGAACCTGCTCATCTCGAACCAGATCACCGACAAATCCCGAATCATGTTCGACCGGGGTGTCCAGGCCCGCGTGATCGAAGGCAGCCCCCTTCCTCAGCCTCGACGCCGATCCCTACCCGGTGCTGATCGGGGGGCACATCGACTGGGTGCAGGACGCATACACCACGACGGACAACTACCCCTACGCACAAAATGCGGACACGAGCGCCGTGGCCCAGGGGAGCGGGCTCTCCGGCACGTTCAACTACGTTCGCAACTCGGTCAAGGTCCTGATCGACGCCTACACGGGCCATATGACCTTCTACGTGATGGACCCGGCCGACCCGATCATCCAGACCTACCGGAAGGCGTTTCCGGGAATGTTCACCCCGGCATCGCAGATGAGCGCCGAGCTGAGGGCGCACCTCCGTTATCCCGAGGACATCTTCGCAGTGCAGGCCACCGCCTACGGCAAGTACCACATCACCAAGGCGGCCAACTTCTACAGCGCGGCCGACGCCTGGACGCTGTCCCCGTCCCCGGGTTCGGGATCGCCGGTCCAGGCGCTGGCCACCACCCTGACCACCAACGCCCAGGGCCAGCAGGTCTCCACCGGCCAGTTGGCACGGATGGCACCGATCTACCAGGAGCTGCGGGTACCGGGCCAGGCCCAACAGTCCTTCACCCTCCTCGACGCCTACGTTCCGGTATCGACCCAGAGTCAGATCCAGACCCTGTCCGGATTCATCATCGCCGGCTCCGACCCCGGGCACTACGGGCAGCTCGAGACGTTCGTCACGCCACGGGACAACCCTGTCAACGGGCCCTCCATCGTCGCCGCCAAGATCGATGCCACCCCGGCGGTGTCGCAGGCCATCACCCTGGTGAACCAGAACGGGTCCTCTGCATTGCTGGGGAATGTGCTGATGATCCCGGTGGCCAATTCGCTGCTCTACATCCAACCCCTCTACGTCGAGTCCTCCCGCAACCCGATTCCCGTCCTCCAGAAGGTGATCGCGGTGTACGGGACCCAACCGGGGGTGGCGATCGGCGACACGCTGGCCTCGGCCCTGACCCAGCTGTTCCAGGCGCCGGTCTCGACCACCCCGGGGGGCCCGACCGGGACTCTGTCGCCACAGGTCAGGTCCCTGTTGGAGGCCGCCCAGGCCGCCTATCAGCAGTCCGTGACCGACCTGAAGGCGGGTCAGCTCGGCGCTTACCAGACCGATATCAACAACCTCGAACAGGATCTGATTGCCGTGCAGCAGCTGACCGGCGGGACGGTCCCCAACACGTCCTCCACGACGTCGACCACGACGACAGCTCCATCTGGCCCCTGACCCGGCCGCCGGCCCGCCAGCGGCCGGGGTGCCCCCCGCGCAGCGGTCACGGGGGGCGCGGGACGGAGGCTGCTGACGAGGTGGTAAGTTCTTTCCCTGCAACGCGGGGTGGAGCAGTCTGGTAGCTCGTCGGGCTCATAACCCGAAGGTCGCGGGTTCAAATCCCGCCCCCGCCACCAACGGAATCCCAGGTAAGAGCCCTCCCAGCCGGGGGGCTCTCCTGTTTCCGGCTCATCGGATTCTGGCGGGGTCGCGTGCCTCAACGGACGACGATGTGAGCCGAGAACGCGCCAGTTGGGCCGGCCGGCGTAGAGCAGGGCTCGGATCCCGTAGTTCTCGAAGTTGCGGAACCCAAAGCGGCTCTTCGGATTGCAGCGGGGTCTGGCGGTCCAATCTGACCACCACGCTGCTCGCGCTAGTCCCTTGCCCAGCATTTGGGCGTGTGGACAGTCACGATCAGGAGACAATGCGGTATCGGATGTGCGTGGCCTCGGGGGTGTCGATCACTCGAACGATCTCCAACTCGACCCTCCCCGCCAACACGTCAAATAATCGGCGCCCGCCACCAAACAGCACCGGCACCTGGTGAATCTGTAACTCGTCGAGGACACCTGCCGCAAGCGCCGCCTGGGCCGTATAAGCGCCATGGACCAGGACGTTGCGGTCACCTGCGGCGGCTTTCGCCTGTGCCATCGCGCTGGCGATCCCATCCGCCACATAGGTCACCAATGGATACTTGGCAACCGATGGTCCCGGCGGCCGGTGACTGGGCACAAATATTGGGACGCCGTCGTGGTGGTCACCGCCCCAGTGATCGACCTGTTCAACGGTATTGCGACCGGAGAGAACAGCGCCCGTCCTTTTGATTTCAGCCAGAAATTGACTGCCAATTCCCGACGCATTGACGGTCTCCGCCGTTGGTGCTGCATCCGAAGCAAACTCATACCACTCGTGGAGCCGCATGAAGTTGTCGCCGCCGGGGTTGCCCGGTTTGTCGTTGGGGCCAGCGATGTAACCGTCAAGTGACATCGACATGTACAGGACGGAACTAGACACAAGCGCTCTCTCGGTCAGTCCGTGAGAAGCCGTTCGAGCTTGTCGAGCTGCTCCGACCAGCCCTGCCCGGCACCGGCCATCGCCTCGGCGGGCGGCATCGGCTCGAAGTAGGACTGACGCATGGTGAGCGCGGTGCCCCCTTCGCGAGCCTCAAACGTCACCTCAATGAGCGTTGCGAAGAGTTCGCCCTGCTCGTCGTTGACAGCCCGGCCGCTCATGACCAGACGACGCGGACGATCGATCTCGTAATACTCACCACCCATGTAGTGGGAGAACTGGGCCTCGGAAGGGATCGAGCCCGGCCATTCCATCGCGAGCCGGTACTTACCTCCGACCCGCAGGTCCACCTCTGCGGCGGGGCAAGCGAAGCCGGTGGGCCACCACCATTTCGTGAGCTGGTCGGGGTCTGTGAAGGCGTCAAAGACGCGCTCCGGGGAGGACTTGAGGGTGCGCTCGATGACGAGCTGCTTGACCACAGTCGCAGAACGGACGTCAACGGCGGCACGGGTCTCAGGCATCGGGGATCTCCTCATTGGTGGTTGATTCGGTTTGGGCGGCAAGATGGGCTTCGAGCCGGTCGAGGCGGTCGGACCATTCCGCGTACGCACGGCGGAGCCAGTCGTCCACCGGGGCCAAGCCGTCGAACTGAAGTCGCGCTGGGCGCCGCTGGCCGTCACGAGCCCGGCCGATCAGACCAGCTCGCTCCAGCACCTTGAGGTGCTTGGTGATAGCGGGCTGCGTCAGCGTGGACGCTTTTGCGAGTTCGACGACGCCAGCTTCGCCGGCCGCGAGGCGCTCCAGGATCGCCCGGCGGGTGGGGTCTGCAAGGGCCGCGAAGGAGCGGCTCAGTTGATCGGTAGCAACCATTACCTATAAGTTATATAACCAGATGGTAAAAGTCAACCGGCACGTTGATCGTGTGGCAAGGCATCTCCTGACCGTAGTGACCGATTCACGCTGCTATCCCACGGATATCCCACGGATCCGCCAAATCCCTGTCTGAAGGCCGATCCGTCCTGGTCAACCGCATATGGTTTGCGGAGTCCCAGGTCAGCGTGAATTTCGGAGGACAGATTGGGAGGCCGCCGGAGGCCCTCGACGGTCCGAATGGGGCCCATAACCCGAAGGAGGGGGCGGGCGGGGGCGGGTTCAAATCCCGCCCCGCCACCATCGAAACGCTGTTCGGCGCGCCTTGTGCATAGGGCACACTCTCCCGACCAGCCGTTTCGCGTTCGGCGGGTTATGGGAGATCGGGCATTTCTCGGGGCTTTTTCTCGGGACCTACTCACCGTTGCCCTATGCACCAAGATGCAGGTGGTCGCCGCACGCCGCCCGTATGCTGCACCTTTGCGGTCGAACCCTTAATCGATGAGGCGGCGCATGGGGCGGCGTAGGGCATGTCCCATGCAGATGCCCTATTCAAACGTCTCGGCCTTGACGTAGATCAGGTACCGCACTTCAGCCACCCGGGCGATCGGTGATGCCCTCGGGTGTGGTGGGTGGTCATGCTGACGGCCCGGCCCGAGCAGACTGGGTTGCACGAGTCTTGGCGCCACCCGGCCGTTCCGGAACTCGTTCAGTATTTGATGCGGAAGTTGCCGATGAAGGTGATCGTGTTGCCGTCTGGGTCCATGATGGCGGACAGCCTGACACCTTTGTTGACCGTCTCGATCTCCCCGGGAAGCAGGCCCCTTCGGGCGAGATCTTCGGTGTGGCGGTCCAGATCATCGACGGCGAAATTCACCAAAGCTGATCCGGCCCTTCCTGGGTCGGTGGTGACTTGCAACCAGCCGTTTTCGGTGACGCGCCATTCGACGAGGCGACCCTCCATGGGTAGGTTGTCGGCTGGGCGGCCGAAGAGGCGCTCGTACCATGCGTGGCTGGCCGCGAAATCGGCGACGGGGGCAACCGCGAGTACATGCTCGATAGCCATTTGCTCCTCCTTGAGCCAAACGGGTGGCCGTGCTCATGTCGGACCCGGGGACCCCGTCTGGGCAGGGTCACTGATCCCCTCGCCGCGGTGGCGCCCTGGCCCTTGTCTCTGCGCTTTTCATCGCCTGGTGCTCGCCGTCGGCCTGATGTTCAGCCCGGCGGCGATGAAGAACGCGGCCAGGGTACCCGCGGTCGCCACCTCGTTGGGCGCCCGGTCGCTGTCGATCTTGTCCAACCCCGGGTTCGACACCGTCGTGCGGATGGGCCCAACGCCCCGCTAGGTCTTCAAGCGGACGGGAAGGCGGGGCCGTCCGTCATGTGCAATTGAGCTTTGAGGTTCTTCGGATCCACGGTGGGATGTGAGTTCACCGATGTCAGGATCTCGACGAATCCGTTCGTTCCGTCAACCCGGATCCACTGCCCATTGCGGATGAGTCGCGTGGCCCGCTCCACCCCGACGACAGCCGGCACGCCGTACTCCCGTGGCGATCACCGCGCCGTGGGTCATCAGGCCCCCCACCTCGGTCACCAGGCCCGCGATCGCGACGAACGCCGACGTCCAGCTGGGATCCGTGTAGGCGGTGACCAGAATGTCCCCGGTTTCGAGATCTGCCTCGGCCAAGTCTCCGATGACGCGCGCCCTCCCCTCGACGATCCCGGCGGACACGGGCAGGCCGACCAGCGCGTCCGGCGGCACTCGATCCCGTCGGTACGCCCCGGCGATGATCTCGCCGTCCGACGTGAACACCCGGGGGGGCGTGAGTGCTCGGTACGACGCGAACTCGTCCCTGCGCCGGCCGATGAGCCGCTCGTCGATCTGATGCGTGCGCACGACATCGCCGAGCTCGTCGAGCGTTAGGTAGAAGATGTCCTCTGGCTCGCGAAGCACGTGGGCCGCGACCAGGCGCCCCGCCTCATCCAACAGGGCCCTCTTGTAGATGAAGTAGCGGCTCACCATGCCGTATTTCGGATACTCCCGGTACCCGATGAAGGTCCGCACCCGGTCGATGTTTCGCTTGGTCTCGCCGGCCTTCTGCGCTCCATCCGGCAAGGTTCGCACGCGCTCCAGCACTTCTCGTTCCTTCCTCTGCGCCTCCAGCAGTCCCTGCTCGAACCGCTGCTTGCCGGCGCCCGGCTGGAAGTTCTTGATGTTGCCGAGGATCATGGGGACGAGCGTGGCGGGGTGTTCGGCCCAGCGCGGCCTCGTGATGTCGATCTCGCCGACGCAGCGCATCCCGTACGCGTCGAGGAAGGCCCGTACGGCGTCCCGCGCTTCCCGCCCGCCCGCGAGTTCGGCCAGCCCGTCCACCAGATCCTCGTCCCCCTCGACGTGTTGCAGGAACGCGACCACCTCCGGATGCGGTCGGATCACATCGGCGACGTCCAGGAGCGCCAGCCCCATCTCTGACGTCACGTTGTTGGCGACGGACTGCGTGAGCGTGTCGGCCGCGGCCTTCTCTCCCAGCCACGCTTCCAGGCGCTCGTTGAGCCACCACGTGGCCTCCATCGCCGACATGAACACCTGATGGCTCTGCGGATCGAAGAGGATCCGCTTCAGCTCCTGGATGTCCGCCAGGATGAAGTCGATCAGGGCCGGTCCGGATTTTGTCCCGATATCGCGCTGCAGCGCGGCGATCGAGGCCTGGGTGCGCGCCATCAGCCCGGCGACGATGGCCGGATCGGCCTCGAGCGGGGTGGGGGCGTCACCGGTCGGCGCACTGACCTGAGCCTCGTCCGGGATCGAGGGGATGATGAAGTCGTCGCGCCCAAGAACGGTCTCCAGCGCGTCCCTGATCAGCGGATCGCCCCTCCCCATGACTTCCAGGAGGCTTGCACGGCTGGCTGGGGAGCCCAGCGCCCGGGCGACGTCGACGAACAAGCGCCCCCCGGCCACGAACATCGGCCGCGGGGTCGTCAGTAGCCAGAGGGAGATCCCCAGAGGCTTCATGGCGTCGGTCATCATCTGGTTGTGACCGACGGAGACGAAGACGTGGCTCCCTCCGTCGCCCGTCTCGGGGATGGGGAAGAGTGTGGTGATCGGCCGGCTCTGGACGATGTGGAAGTCGTCATCGACCAGGCACCATTCGATGTCCTGAGGGCATCCGAAGTGCGCTGCTATCCGCCGGCCGAGCTGGGCAAGCCTGAGGACCTGCGCATCGGTCAGTGCCGGCTGGTCCTGAAGCTCCGAGCCGATCGCCACGTCCTCTGTCCCGCCCGCCGGTGAGCTGCAGACGGCGAACGGCTTGTTGGCGACCGACTTGGAGGCGATCTCGCCCTTGCGCACCCGGTAGCTGTCCGGGATCACCCGGCCGGAAACCACCGCCTCGCCGAGGCCGAAGGTGGCCTCCACCGAGACGGTGTTCCGGTTGGACGTGACGGGGTCGGCCGTGAACACGACGCCCGCCGCGTTGGGCACGACCATCTGCTGGACGACGACGGCCATCCGGACCAGCCGGTGGTCGATGCCGTTCTGTAGCCGGTAGGCAACGGCGCGCTCGGTGAACAGGGAAGCCCAGCACCGGCTGATGTGCTCGAGGATCGTCGCCGACCCGACGACGTTCAGGTACGTGTCCTGCTGACCGGCGAAGGATGCGGTGGGCAGGTCTTCCACCGTCGCGCTGGAGCGGACCGCGTAGGACCCGCCCTCGCCGAGCCGGCCCACCGCGTCGGTGATCGCATCCGCCAGATCATCGGGGATCGTGACCCCTTCGACAGCCTGTCGGATCTCGGCGATGAGGCTGCGGGTCGACTCCTTGTCATGCGGGCTCACGCGCGCCAGTCGTTCGAGCCGGTTGTCGATCGACGGCGCGTTCGTCATGATCCGGTGGAATGCTTCCGTCGTCACGCAGAAGCCGGCCGGCACCCGGATCCCTTCGATCCGCGAGAGCTCCCCGAGGTGCGCCCCCTTACCTCCAACGACCCCGATCTGGTTCTGTCCGATCACGTCGAAACCGAGCACGTAGCTGCCCACCCGTCCACCTTCCCTCCCAGAGCCCTCAGACCTGGCTTGCCCTTGCTGTCGATATCTCCGCCGCCCAACCGGTGGTGACCGTGCATTGTCATCACGGCTCAGGCCCTTGCAGCAAGCCCCCCACCCGGGTCTACGCTGGGAGTGGCGGAGATCGCACCGGCGTCCTGTCGACAGTTGTTCCCGCCATCTCGCCTGATGGGTGTGGTGCCTGCGAGTCGCCCCAACGGTAACTTCCGCGACCAATTGCGAACCGGACGGACCGGCGTCCTGTCAGGTCAGGTGCACGACCTTCGGACATCAACCGGAGGTCTCATCATGACCGACAGCGACAGCGACAGCTTTCTCGTCCGGCGCCAGCTGGCGCCGCAGATGCTCCAGCTTGTGGGGATTGGTGACCGAGCGCACCCCGACGACTCTGCCGGTCCGGATGTCGAGCGCCAGGGTGGCCACGACCCGGTCGCCGTCCATGAACACCATGGCCGGTTGGCCATTGAGAGTGACCTCGCGGGGCTGCCGTGGAGTTTTCGGGCCACGCTGACCAGGAAGCGGGAGCTGCGGGTCGGGCCGACCACCGGTCGCATGGCCGCTCGGACCACGCCACCCCCATCGGTCCAGACGACGACATCGTCCGCCAACATCCCCATCAGGCCTTCGAGGTCGCCCGTGGCACAGGCCGCCACGAACTGGCGGGTCAGCTCTCGCCCGTGGCGGGCGTCGACATCGAATCGCTGCCTTCGGTCCTCGATCCGATGCCGTGCGCGGGACGCCAGCTGGCGACAACCCGCCGTGGTACGGCCCATTGCATGGGCGACCTCATCGAACTGGTACCCGAACACGTCATGCAGGAGATACGCCGCCCGCTCGGGTGGGGTGAGCTCTTCGAGCAGGACCAGAAATGCGAGCGACAACGTGTCGGCCTGCTCAAGTGTCGAGGTGTCGTCCATCGTCACCGGCTCCGGCAACCACGGGCCGGTGTAGGTGACCCGCTGGGCCCGCGCCGAGCCGAGCTGGTCGATGCACAGTCGGGTGACGATCGTGACCAGGTAGGCCCGGACCGATCGCACCTCCCGCTCGTCCCGCCGCAGCCAACGCATGAAGGTCTCCTGGACCATGTCCTCGGCGTCGGCGGCGCTTCCCAGCATCCGGTAGGCGATGCCGAAGAGGAGAGATCGCCACTCCTCGAAGACGGATGCATCGTCAGGGGACGGCCCCGGCACCGTCCCCCTTCCGGCTCATCGGGATCTCGCATCGCTCGGCGAATCCCTGGCTGTGCAGGCCCAGCCCGGCGTTGAAGCGGGAGCGGAGGTTCTCCAGCGCCACCCACCCGGCGAGCTCGACGAGCTCGGCATCGCTGAGGTGGCGGTGCAAACGCTCGGCCAGGTGATCGGAGACCTGGGCCGGGGTCAGTGTGGCCTGCTCGGCGTACTCGAGCACCACGCGCTCCCGCTCGTCATAGAGTTCACTTCGACGCCATTGTGAAACGGCCCGCACCTTTTGGGGATCGATGCCCGCGTTCATACCTTCGTAGTACCCGTAGTCGGTGCACCACGAGCACCCGATGAGCATCCCGGCCCGTTGGATGGCCAACCAGCGCAACGTGGGGTCGAGCTTGTTCCAGCCCTTGTCCACTGCGGTCTCGAGCGCGCCCATCGCCACCAGCACCCCGGCGTGGTGCGAGGCGGCCTGCGCCGGTTCGACCATCTGGCCGAATCTCCGCAGGGTGTAGCTGCGGGCCAGCTTGGAGACGATGCCCTTCGGTTCGGTGTCTAGGGGTACATGTGCCATGGGCCACCACCTTGCTCAACCCTAAGACGATCTTGACCCACCGGACGTGACAGTCCGCGTTACCCATGTGCCACCCGGGGATCGGCTCGGGCGGCCCCAGAACGGAAATCGCCGTCTTCGGTGCCGGAAATCGCCGTCTTCGGTAGGGTGCCTCGATGCCGAAGGCCTCCCCGCGTTGGCGAAGATCCGCCGGGCTGAGGGTCGCCGCCGCCCTGGTGGTGGCTCTGAGCGCGACGGCCGTCACCGTGAGCTCGACCGGGGGGGTGAGCGTGGCGACGCCCACGGGAGAACCGACGGGGTCACCCATCGGCCTGCCGCTCGGGCCCCTTTCGGGTGGGCCCGCCGCGCTGGTGGACCCCGAGGCCGGGACCGGGATCGGGACCGCGGCTCCGGGCAACGTCAGCGAGTACCCGGGGGCCTCTGTCCCACTGGGGATGGTCCAGTTCAGCCCGGACACATCGCCGAATCGCCAAGTGACGACCGGTTCCGGGTACGACTACGCCGATTCTGAGATCTCCGGCTTCAGCCTCACCCACCTCTCGGGTCCCGGATGCGCCATCTACGGGGACGTCCCCATCCTTCCGGTTACCGGTGCAGTCCCGGCCAACCCTGACGTCGCCGTACAACCGTTCACCCACGCGAGCGAGCATTCCTCGGCCGGAAACTACGGCGTGGACCTCGGGTCGGGGGGCAGCGGGGGCATCGGTGTGCAACTCACCGCCACCACCCGGAGCGCCCTCGGCGCGTTCGAGTTCCCGGCCATCCAACATCCCGCGCACGGGGCGGGGGCCACCCCGGGCGACGACCTCCTGTTCAAGGTCAGTGACTCCGCGAACGGTTCGAGCAGCTCGCACGTGCAGGTGGTCGGGACCGACGACCTGGTGGGCTCGGTCACCAGCGGGGACTTCTGTGGCGTTCCGGGCAACTACACCCTGTACTTCGCCGCCCGGTTCTCCCAGCCGTTCACCTCCAGCGGTACCTGGCAGGGCGGCGCGGTCGGCGCCGACGGGTCCTGTGCCGGCACCGCCGTACTTTCGTGCGGGGCTTGGGTGGGCTTCCGCCAGCCGGGCCATCTCGGGGACCAGAAGATCCTGGTCAAGGTCGGCATCTCCTTCGTATCGGCGGCCGGAGCCGTCGCCAACCTGGCGGCCGAGGACCCCGGTTGGAACTTCTCGCAGGTCTCCCGGTCGGCCACCGGGGAGTGGAACGGCCTCCTGGACCGGGTGGCCGTTCATGGGGGGTCCGAGACGGCGCAGCGCACCTTCTACACAGCGCTCTACCACTCCCTGCTGTTCCCTTCCGTGTTCAGTGACGACGACGGCCGGTACATGGGCTTCGACCACCGGGTGCACACGCTGGCCCGCGGTCGTGTGCAGTACTCCAACCTGTCGGAGGCCGACATCTACCGGTCCGAGATTCCCCTCCTGGCTGTCCTGCTGCCTGGGCCCACCTCCCAGATGGTCCAGTCGCTCCTGAATGACGCCAACCAGACGACCGGGGGATTCCTGCCGAAGTGGGTCATCGCCGACAACGACGCCAGCCAGTGGGATGGCGACTCGGCCGATCCGATCATCGCCGACGCCTACGCCTACGGGGCGAGGGGGTTCGACCTGAGACAGGCGCTCAACGCCATGGTGCACGGCGCCACGGTGCAGGAGGCCGGTTTCGCCGAGCGGCAGAACCTGGCTCAGTACCTGGCCCAGGGGTGGATGCCCGCCCTCACCTACGACATCACCTCGTATCCCTACACCGACGGCGGTTCGGAGACTCTCGAGTACTCGATCGACGACTTCTCCATCTCCCGCCTGGCCTTGGCGGCTGGCGACCGGACCGAGGCGGCCGCATTCGCCAAACGGGGCCAGAACTGGCAGAACCTGTTCAACCCGGCAACCGGGTACCTGGCCGCTCGCCAGCCCGACGGCAGCTTCCCGCCCGGCCCGGCGTTCCAGCTCGCCAGCCCGGCCGACCAGGCCCAAGGGGTGGCCCAGCAGGGCTTCGAGGAGGGCAACGCCGTCCAGTACACCTGGGCCGTCCCCCAGGACCTGGCCGGGCTCGTCGGACTGATGGGTGGGGACCGGGCCACCTCGTCCAAGCTCGATGCCTTCTTCACCCGTTTGAACGCCACGCGGTTCGAGCCCTTCGACTGGGCCGGCAACGAGCCGGGGGAGTGGGTCCCCTTCGAGTACGACTACGCCGGCGCACCCTTCGAGACCCAATCGGTCGTGCGGCGGATCATGACTCAGCTCTACGCAGTGGACCCGGTGGCCGAGCCCGGAGAGGACGACCTGGGCGCCCTCTCCTCGTGGTACGTCTGGGCGGCCCTGGGCCTCTACCCCGAGACACCGGGGGTGGCCGACTTGGCCATGACCAGCCCCCTCTTCCCTCAGGTCAAGATCCTCGAGGGGAACGGGCGCGCCCTGACGGTCACCGGCTCGCATGCCCCGGACCAGTACATCCGGGGTGCTCGTCTCGCCCTGGGTTCTGCCGGATCCTCGGTCTGGAACAGGCCGTGGCTCCCTTCGGCGGCCCTCAGCGAGGGTGCGAACCTGACCGTCGACCTCGGGGGTGCACCCGACCGGGTCTGGGGGGCGGCACCATCGGACGCACCTCCCTCGTTCTCCACGGGAGCCGCCCCGGCGGTTCCCTTCACCGAACCGGGTGGATCGCTGAGCGTGCCCCCCGGGCGCTCCGCCCTCTTCCGACTCGGCGTCCAGGAGGCGTCACCGTCAGGCGGCTCGAGGTCGCCGGAGCTCGTCTCGTGGCGCGCCGTGCCCTCGGCGGGGATCGTCGTGTCACCGGCGTCCGGAAACCTGCAGGTGGTCGATGGCCGTTCGACGACGCAGCTCCGGGTGACCTCCACCGGGGCCCTTGCGTCGACTGTCACCTTCGACCTGACTCAAGGGGGCATACCTCTCCCGAGCCTGACCCTGGACATCACCTCGTAGCGACGGACGTCATGGGCTGTCGTACTCGTCGTGGCGCCGCCACCAGTGGCCTGACTCGTTGCGACCGAGTGGCGCCCGGTCGAGCCACTGGTACATGCCCCACAGGCCGTCCAGCCCGCGCGCGTATGCCGAGTAGGTGTGGTAGACGATTCCATCCTCGAGCACGAACGCGCTCACGCCTGGTCCTTCGTGTCTGTAGGTCTCCCAGTCCGTACCGACCATGTTCGATGCGAATTCGTCGAGCCCGGTTCTCTCGTCACCGGCTGCAGGTCGCAGGTCCATCCGGCGGAAGTTGTACTCGACGGCTCCCGACTCCCATTCCTCCCTGGTATTGGCCGCCTGGAAGTCGTAGTTGAAGTCGCTGTCGAACGAGGACGCCCAGGGGAAGCTCCAGCCCATCCGCTTCCTGTACTCCTGCAGCTTCGACAGCGGAGCCCGCGACACCGCACCGAGCGTGACGTCGTGATTGGCGAGGTGGATGGCGGAGCGGTCGAAGCCGTCCGCGATCGCCGAGCAGGACGGACACCCTGCTGTGTACTCGGGGCCGAACATGAAGTGGTAGATGAGGAGCTGTGAGCGCCCTCTGAAGAGATCGGAGAGAGACGCCGGGCCCTCGTCGGTCTCCAATCGGTACTCCTTGTCGATCCGGACCCAGGGAAGCTCCTGTCGCCACTTGGCCAGCTCGTCGGAACGCCTGGTCAGCTCCTTCTCGGCCTCGAGCAGCTCCAGTCGGGCCGCAAGCCACTCTTCTCGTGTCCCAGTCTTGTGATCGGTCATCGTGTCTCCGTCTCTCCGTCTCTCCGTCTCTCCGTCTCTCCGTCTCCTGTCACAACAGTCGGGCGTGATGGCCCGGCACCGACCCCTGACCGCTCACATCGGTGGCACCAGTCCGGGCACCGACGACGGCGCGATGATCATCCAGACTCCGAGTCCCACGATCGCCAGCGCCAGCGGCACATCGATGGTCCGATTGGCGGAAAGGAGCTTCTGGCCGAGGACGAGGACGGCGATCACGGACATCCAGGTGACGCTCATGATGCCCAGCGCCACCAGCATCAGCATCAGACCGATACTCGACCCGACGCAGCAGATCCCGAACTCGAATCCGGAACGGGCGACCTCACGGCAGCGCCGACGGAAGTGGAGCTTGAGCGGCGTCAACTCGTAGACACCCGCCGCCACCACGACCCCGCCGGCGGCGAAAGTCCAGTGCGGTCGGTAGAACCCGTAGACCACGACGCCGACGACTGCCCAGACGGCGAGGTAGGACCCGATGAAGAGCGGCACGGCGCGGAGGCGGCCACTGGCCCGGGTGCGGTTCCATACTGCCGGTGCCGCACCCGGCAACATCATCGCCGCCATCATCGACACCCACAGGCCGACGAAGAACGTGAGCGACCCGAGCCGGGACACACCTCCCATGTCCATCCCGTCCATCTGCCGGACGGCGAAGACCCAGGAGGTGGCGGCGAGCCCGAGTGTCACCAGCACAGCCGCGGTCGCGACAGCCCCGTGGTTTCCCGTGACGCCGGAACCGACGGTCGGAGGGGCGTCCGACTCCTCGTGCATCGTGTCGCTCATTTGCACGCCCACCACGGCTCCGCCTCGCCCGTCTCCAACAGGGTCTTGAGATTCGCCAGCACCCGGGGCCATCCCCCGCTGATGCTCTCCAGCGTGAGGCTGCCCTCCTCCAACCCGTCGTGGATGACTGTGAGGCGGACGTTGGCGTCATCCTCCGGTTCGATCTCGAAGGTCACCCTCGAACCCGGCTCGGCCGTGATCCGGGCGATGTACTCGTCGCTCCAGCCCAACGCCCGGGCCAACTCGGTGTTCATTGCGGGCCACGTGTAGGACAGGCGGCTCGGCGGTTCAGCCTCCAAGATCACCTGCTCGGGGCCATCGACCCGGACCCCGGACTGGGTCAGCTCGTAGTGCGACCCCTTCTTCCAGTCCGTTTCGTAGGTCCTCCCCCAGTAGCGGGCGGTGAACTCCGGGTCGGTGAGGGCTCTCCAGAGGCGCTCGGGGGTGGTGCGAATGTAGGTGACGTAGACGAACTCGGGCCTTGTCATGGAAGGGTCCTCCAATGCTCTCTTGAGTCCCGCCAGAGCGGAGACTCGTCGACGGTGGTAGCGGTTGATCCAGCGGTCCGAGATCTCGGAGATCGGCGCGGCGTTCAGGTAGTGCAGCTTCTCCCTGCCCCTCCACACGGTGGTGACCAGGTTGGAAGCTTCCAGGACGCCCAGGTGCTTGCTGACCGACTGGCGGGCCATGTCCAGCACCGAGCACAACTCGCCCAGCGTCTGGCCACCTTTGGTGTTCAGGCTGTCGAGCAGCTTGCGGCGGCTGGGATCTGCCAGCGCTTTGAATACCTCGTCCATCTCGTCCGATCCAGTAATGCAGCCATTAGGCTGCCTATTTAACCCCCTCTGTGCCTGCACGTCAACCCCACCGGGTCGGTCAGCTCACGCGATAGGAGACGGGTAGGTGCTTGAGACCGCCGACGAACACCGTCGCCGACCGCTCCGAGACACCGGCGAGCTCCAGTTCGTCGACTCGCGAGAGCAGTTCCTCGAAGAAGATCCGTCCGCCGAGTTCGGCCATGTGGTCGATGTAGCGGACGGCGAGCTCGCGGATCCGGTCCTCGAGCACGCGAATCCGTCCCGGAAGGAACCAGCTGGACGAGATGGCGCGGAAGGCCTTGTGGTCGGGGTCGTCCATGTGGATCAAGGTGCGCAGCGCCTGGTCGCTGTTCGCCTCGGCCAGGGCCTCGACGGCGGCGAGCGCGAGCAGCGGGCGGGGTGCGTTGCGGAAGTGCTCCTGGTCGCGCTCGATCTCCAGGACGTCGGCGTGGCGGGTGACCGCCCAGAACGGCCGGTAGAGCTCGGACTCCACCCTGATCACCGGGTGCTCGCGCCGCAGGACCCGACAGGCGGCGCGGAACCGCTCCTCATCCGCGTACGCATTCGGGTCCACGAAGACCTTGGTGAGGTCGGTCAGGTCGGCCAGACTCCCTGCTACCTCCGTGGTTAGGATCGTAGCCCTACCCGGGAGAACAGAGCATGACTGACGGTCTGTGCCCAACTGGTCATCGAGGGACAGAAGAGAGCCGGGGGCGCTGGAGTACGCGCAGATGAACCGCCCATCCGGTGAGAGCGGAACGCAGAGTGCGTGGCGGAAGGCCCGTATCCTCGAGCGGGTCAATGCCATACCCGAAGGGTTCGTGCGCACCTACGGCGACATCGACCCGGCGGCACCCCGCCTGGTCGGGCGGGTTCTCGCCACGACCCAGGAAGACCTCCCGTGGCACCGGGTCGTCCGGGCTGACGGCAGTCTGCCCAAGGGGTCGGCCCAGCTGGCGCGCCTCCGCCGGGAGGGAGTCCCGTTCTGCGGTGACCGGGTTCATCTCGCCTACGCCCGGATGCCGAAGTGATGACTCGGGCAACTGATCATCGCGGGTCAAAGCCCTCCGGTGGTCTCAGCCCTTGACGAACCGGATCCGCTCCACCTGCTGATCCCATCCACTGGCAGTCCAGAACGCCATGGCCGGCGTTTCCGTCTCGACGACGATCGCCTGCAGGCGAACGGCTCCCTCCTCGCAAAGTCGGGCCTCCGCCTGACGGAGCAGCCGGCGGGCAAGACCCATGCGGCGATGTGACGGCGCTACCACCAGACGGTAGATGGAGCCCCGCCAGCCGTCCCAGGCGGCGATCACCGAACCCACGAGGCGATCGTCATCTTCCGCCACGATCAGTGCGCTTGGATCACGCCCGATGAGAATGCCCAGGCCCCTGTGATCGTCGGTGTGGGTCGGCTCTGCACCGGCCTCGGTCCAGAGCCACAGTACCGAATCGATGTCAGAGGCCCGTCCGGCTCGAATCGTAGGGGACACCGAACCAGGTTAAGGGGTTGGCCCTCCTTGCCGGAGGGTCCCCATCCGTCCGGTGTGAGTGCTGTCGGGTGGGAGTGCCATGCAGATCCAGATCGCCCCAGTGAGTGCCAGCCCTGGTCCGGGGGCCGGATCGGACCGGAGGAGCCCGGTCCACAAGGGCCCAGGTCGGGTCTCGTCCCGTCGACTCCATGGGCGGTGACCGAAGGCCAGCCCTCACCGGCCCGACCGGGCCCGTGCACCCGGCGGTCACGGGGTCGGTACCTCCCCGGACGGCGGCCCACCCGTCAGCTCGGCCACGACCGCCGCCGGATCTCCGACGGTGACGACCAGCCGGTCGAACTCCTCGCCGCTGAGCTCGACCACCACGCCCGGTCCCTTCCCGTGGACCACGGCGAAGTCCTTGCCGAACGAGCCCCGGCGGGTTCCCACGGCGATGATCCCCGGGATGCCGGTGCCCGGAGCCCGGATGCCGCGGAGCTCGGACCAGACGTCATCGCTCGCCCGCATCGTGGTGACCGAGGACATCGGGACGACGATGTCGCCGTGGACGCCCTCGAGGTGCTCGGCCGCGGTGAGGTGGAGCACCAGACGGTCCCCATCAGCCCGCAGCTCGGCCATGGCCCGAGCATAGGTCGACGGGTCCGCCGGGATCCCCGGATTCCTATACTTCGGGGGTGAGCCCGTCATCCGATCCGGGGGCCCGGTCGTCCGATCCGTTCGAGTCGGCCATCGAGTCGCTGATGGACAGGGAGTTCGAGGAGTCCCCGGTGATGGCGGCGGCACTGGGCCGGGACGGCTTCGACCACCGGCTCGACGACTGTTCCGCCGTCGGCTTCGAACGGCGGACCGGAGGGGATCGGGACTGGCTGCGGCGGTTCACCGAGTTCGATCCCGACACGCTCACCTCCGAGCAGGCCATCGACCGCGAGCTGGTCATCGCCCACCTCGGACGGCGGGAATCGTTGGCCGGGTGGGAGGAGTGGCGGCGCTCGCCGGAGGGGTACCTCGAAACGGGGATCACCGAGCTCTTCCTGCTGGCCATGAGGCCGGAGGCCGAGCTCACCGATGCCGCGGTGGCCCGGCTCCAGGGGATCGGTGGGGTGCTCGACGAGGCCGAGAAGAACCTCGACCCGGCGCTGGCCAGTCGGTTGGTCGTCGATCGTGGCCTCGCCGGGTGCGTGGCCAACATCGGATTCGCCCGCGACGAGGTGGCCGGCCTGGCCACCGCCCCGGACAACCGCCGGCGGCTCCGGGCCGCCGGTGAGGTCGGGGCCCGCGCCTACGAGAGGTTCGCCCGGTTCCTTTCGGACCTGGCGCCCCGCTGTACCGGGTCGTTCGTGCTCGGCGAGGAACGCTACGACGATGTGCTGCGACGAGGGGAGCTCCTCGACACCGGCGTCCGGGCCCTCCGCCGACAGGGTTGGGACGAGTACCACCGGGTGGCGGAACTGATGGGTGAGGTGACGTCGCGGATCGCCGGCGGATCCCGGGACTGGGCCGCCGCGGTCCGGGAGCTCCAGCTGGTCCATCCTCCGTCGATCGACGACATGCGCTCGGAGTACGAGCGGGTCTGTCTCGAGGCCCGCCGGTTCATGACCGAGAGGGACCTGGTCACCAATCCGCCGGACGAGCACTGCTCGGTCGTGCCCGCCCCGGTGGCGGTACGGGCCACGCTGGCCGTCGCCTGCTATATCGCCCCGCCCATGTTCAAACCGTCGAGGACCGGCCACTTCTTCGTGCCCTATCCGGTCGATGCCGACGACCCAGAGGAGGTCAGTGGCCTGCTCGAGAGCAACGCGCCCTACTCGATGGCGACGACCGCTGTGCACGAGGCCTACCCGGGGCACCACTGGCACCTGATGACCATGAAGGGGGCGAGGGACATCCGGCGGGTGTTCGGCTCCGCCTACTTCGTCGAGGGTTGGGCGCTCTACGCCGAGGGGATGATGCGGGATGCGGGCTTCTTCACCCCCGAACAGGAGTTGGGCCAGCTCGAGGCCCGGCTGTTCCGGGCCGCCCGGATCGTGGTCGACACCTCGCTCCACACCGGTGAGATGTCCTTCGACGAGGCCGTGGGATTCATGCACGAAAAGGCGTTGCTGCCTCTCCCGACGGCTCGCTCGGAGGTGGCCCGGTACTGTGCCTGGCCCACCCAGGCGTCGGCCTATCTGACCGGCGCGATGGCCATCGAACGGGCGAGAGACGAATGGATGGCCGGCGGCGGAAGCCTCAGGGGATTCCACGATTCCCTGGCCGGTTCGGGTGCGATGCCGGTGGCCCTGGCCCTCCGGTCGATCGGGCTCCCGGGACCCGCATAGCGGCACGGACCGGAGGCTCTCCCTCCCGCCGGACTGCCGTGACCGGTTCGCCGGTACGATTCGGGAGGCGGAGTCAGCACGACGGTGACGCCCGGGGACGGAGGACACGGAATGACCGACGCAGAGGAATTCTGCCATCACCTCGACCAGGCACAGCAGATCACCCCCTCGTCGAACGGCTGCGAGGACTGCCTGCGGGAGGGGGGCGACTGGGTCCACCTCCGGCTGTGCATGCTCTGCGGCCACGTGGGCTGTTGCGACAGTTCGCCCGGGCGCCACGCCACCGGCCACTTCGACCGCACCGGCCACCCCCTGATCCAGTCGTTCGAGCCGGGGGAGGAGTGGTGGTGGTGTTACGTCGACGAGTTCGCCTTCGAGGTCGAGGGTGTGCCGAGCTTCGAGCACTCCTGAGCTGCCGGGCCACAACTCCGTCCCGTACCCGCCCCGGCCGCACCGCCACGGTGTTGGCGGCTGCCGCCTCGGCGCTGGCGGGCTGCTCGGCCTTCGCCACACCGCGTCCGGCACCTGTCCACGACCCCTCGCTGGCCCCCCCGGGGTCAGTGGGGTACGTGGTCTGCTCCGACGCCGTCACGCCGGTGGAGCTGGCCACCCGAACCGCGGAAGCCGGCATCCCCCTGGGACTGGCGGGGGCCCCGGCCCTGGGCGATTTCGCCATCGCCACCTCCGCCGACGGCCGTTGGGCCTACGTGGTGACCAGCAACGGGGTGGTCCCCGGACCGGGCCAAGCTGCCGGCGGCGTGGTTTCGCCCGCCTCCGGCCGGGGGGCCCCGACCACCACCGGCCCGCCGGTTCCGCCATCGGGGGTCGGCGTGCAGAACGTGGTCGTCCCCGTCGACCTGGTCACCCAGACGGCGGCGCGGCCCATCGAGATCCCCGGACAGGGGGGGACCCACGCCATCGTCGTCCTGCCCGGGGGGCGTACCGTGCTGGCCGCAAGCGGGAGCACCATCGTCCCGGTCGATGCGATCAGCCGGCGGGTGGGGACGCCCCTCGACCTCGGACCCGGTCACACCATCTTCGGCATGGCCCTCGACCCGAGGGGGGCGACGCTCTACGCACTGGTCGCCGGGGGCGTCTTCCCGGTCGACACCGCGAAGGACACCGCCGGGGTCGAGATCCCGACCGGTCTCTCGGTCTCGTCGGTCTACTCCCCCCACGGCATCGCCGTCACCGGTGACGGAGCCACCCTCTACGTCGTCGGACAGGGGGGGACCGACTTCGGCGGGAGGGTCCTCCCCATCGTGGCCTCGACAGGTGCAACCCAGCCGGCCACCGGGTTCGACCGCTTCGGCATCGCCGACCCCGCCGCTCTGGCCATCACCCCCGACGGTTCGTCGCTGCTGGTGGTCGACTCGGCCAACAACTGGGTGAACCCGGTCCCCCTGGCCACCTTCTCCGACCCGCCCCCTCCGGTCCGGCTGCCCCAGCAGACGGCCGCCGCATCCACATCGGGCACCCAGCACCCGACCGACATCGTGCTCGGGCCCGGGCCGGACCGGTGCGTTCATCGTGGACGGATTCGACGCCGTGCGGCCCTACGACCCCGGGTCCCAGACGTTCGGCCGGGCGATCCCGGTGTGCTCGGGGGCGGCGTCGATGGCGGTCGCCCCCGCACCGTGAGCCGTGCCGTCCCGGGCCGCGGCCGCGGCCTCCTCCGACCGGTAGGTGGCAGGGGCGACGCCGGCCTCCGAGAGGAGCTCGTCGAGGGCCAGGGGGATCCCCGCCGTCAGGCTCCACACCCGGGGGATCGAGTCCGGGCAGGCAATGATCCCCCAGTACAGGACCCCGCGGTAGCTCATGATGGTGATGTTCACCCCCATGCCGTCCATCACCGGGCCGAGCGGGAAGCCGGACTGCATCTCCGCGCCTCCGAGGTACAGCGGGAAGTCCGGCCCCGGCACGTTGGAGATGACCAGGTTGGCGATCGGCCGGTGCCGGTCGGCCAACCGCAGCCGAGAGTAGAGCCGGGCGGCGCCGGTGAAGACATTGGGGGTCGAGTACTCCGCCCAGTTGATCAGCATGTCCGGCCCGAGGGCGTTGTGCTCCTCCTTGGCCCCGCGGGTCCCCTCGTGGATGGCCGTCAGGCGATCGAGGGGGGACTCGAGGTCGACCGGCAGCTGGACGAACATCGACGAGACCTGGTTCGAGCCCTTGGGGGAGTTGCCGTCGGGCCGGACCGAAACCGGGACCACGGCCACCAATGGCTTGTCGGGCAGCTCGTCCCCCTCGAGCAGGAATGAGCGCAGGGCTCCGGTGCAGACGGCGAGGACGACGTCGTTGACCGTCGTGCCGGTGGCGTTCTTCAGCCGCTTGACGTCGTCGAGCCCGATGGCGCTGAGGGCCACGGACCGTCGCCGGGTCAGGGCGGCGTTGAACGAGGTCCGAGGGGCGGACAGCGGCAGCGCAGCCTTGTTCCGCCCGGTGCCGCCCTGCGAGTCGAGCCGGACCCGACGAACGTTGAACACCCGATAGCCGGTCCGCACCAGGTCCCGGGTGATCTCGAAGGGATGCATGGTCCGGGTGACCACGGCGTGGCTCATCAGCTCGAGGCCGGAGGGGATCCGGTCGTCGACGGGATGCTCCGGACCCGACGCCACCGCCCCGCTCCGGCATCCGGATCCGACGCCACCGCCCCGGGCTCCGGCTCGCAGGTCGAAGAGCACCGAGAGGAGCTCGGCGCCGGAGACCCCGTCCACCGTCGAATGGTGCATCTTGGTGATGAGGCCGATGCGACCGTCGCCGAGGCCCTCGACGATCCACATCTCCCACAGCGGGCGGGCCCGGTCGAGTTGATGGCCGGCGATGTCGCCGGTCAGGTCCGCGAACTGGTGCAGGCCGCCGGGACCTGGCACCGCGGCCAGCCGGATGTGGTAGTCGATGTCCAGGCCGGGGTCGTCGACCCACACCGGGTGACCGAGGCCGAAGGGCACCTTGATCAGCCGTCGACGGAAAACCGGTGAACGGAGGACACGTTCGGCCATCAGCCCCTTCATCCGCTCGAAGGAGTAGCCCCCCGGGATGGTCGACGGGTCGAACACCATGGCCATGGCGATGTGCATGTGGAGGGTGGGGGTCTCGAGGTAGAGGAAGCTGGCGTCGAGCCCGCTGAGCTGTTCCATCGCTGGCCACTCCCCTTCGGTCACCCACCCGGCCGCCCACCTGCCCCCGCTCGGCTTCCCTTCCCCGACCGGACCGTGTTGTATTGGGGGGTGGCCTGGGTGTTCCTCGCAGTCAGCATGGCCTTCGCGGTCCTTGCGGTCAACGCCTTGTTCCCGATCCGCCGCGAGCCGCTCACGGTGGTGAGCTTCGTGCTGGGCTGGGTCCCGGGCGAACTGCCCCTCCAGGTCGGGTTCTTCGCCGTGGTCGGGACGGTGGCGTTCGCCTTCGTGGGCGCGCTCGGCAGCTGGCCGGGCCGGGTGGGTCTGGGGTTCATGGCCGCGTCCTCGGTCGGGTGGATCGCCCTGGCGGTCGTCGCCCACCGTTCCGGGGCCGTGGTCGACCTGGCGCTCGATCGCGCCACCGGCGGCCCCATCGGGGTGCAGGGTTCCGATCCGGCCCCGGCATGGATGCGCTGGTGGCGACTGGTCATCGCCGTCCCGTTCCGGTTCCGGGGCATCCGGCGGGCCAGGAACATCGACTACTGGGGTGACGGGACCTATCGGCACAAGCTCGACATCCTCACCCGACGCGCCGTGCCGGCCGACAAGGCACCCGTGCTCGTCTACATCCACGGCGGCGGCTGGGTGATCGGGGACAAACGCCAACAGGGCATCCCCTTGATGCACGAACTGGTGCATCGGGGGTGGGTCTGCGTGGCCGTCAACTACCGGTTGAGCCCGGGGGCCACCTGGCCCGCCCACATCATCGACTGCAAGCGGGCGGTCGCCTGGGTCCGCCAGCACATCGCAGAGTACGGGGGGGACCCCGCCTTCATCGCCGTCTCCGGCGGCTCCGCCGGGGGCCATCTGTCGTCGCTGCTGGCCCTCACCCCCAACGAGCCCGAGTGGCAGCCCGGCTTCGAGGGCCTGGACACCTCGGTGGACGCCTGCCTCCCCTTCTACGGGGTGTACGACATGACCGGGGACCCGGAACGGTCGGGGGCCTACGGGACGGGAATGCTGGAGCTCCTCGAGCGCCGGGTCATGAAGACCCGCCTGGCGGACAACCCCGCCCAGTTCGAGCAGGCCTCCCCGGACCGCCGGATCACCCCCGGCGCCCCGCCCATGTTCGTGTTCCACGGGACCAACGACACCCTGGTCCCGGTGGCGGTCGGCCGGCACTTCGTGGCGCGGCTGGCCGAGGTCTCCGAGGCCCCGGTGGCGTACGTCGGAGCTCCCCCGGGCCCAGCACGCCTTCGACGTCCTGGCCTCGATCCGGTCCCGGCACACCACCATGGGGGCGGTCAGGTTCCTCGAGGGCATCCGGGTCCGGGTCAGGCGATGATCCCGGGGCGCCGCGCCCGACGGGCCACCACCGGTGCCCGACGGGTGGAGTTGCGGCCATTCCGACCCGCCGCGCTGGACAACCGGGCGAGTTTCTGACGTAGAGTCACACATTCGGGCCCGCCCGGTCGGGTCGTGGACCCGGGCCCGCAGCCGCCACGTCACCGAGATCAGCCAATTAACGAGAAAATCTAAATTAGGGGGAACCTTGGATTCAGCACCGTGGAAGACGCGCATCGCCGCACTGGGGATGGTCGGCCTCGTGGCCACCACGGCCGTGGCGTGCAGCTCCACCAACTCGTCCTCGACGGCGACCACGGCGGCCGGTAGCGCGGGCAGCTCGGCCCGGACGATCCCGGCCAGCGCCTACAGCGACCACACCGGGATCACCTCGAATTCGATCCGCGTGGGCAACGTGTCCACCCTGGCCATCGGCGGGCTGTTCAAGGGGGCCCTGGTCGGCACCCAGGCCTACGCCGACTACGTGAACTCACAGGGAGGGGTGAACGGGCGCCACATCGTGGTCGACAGCGCCGACGACCAGTACACGGGCACCGGCAACAAGCAGGCCACCCAGGCCGCGGTCACCAACGACGCCGCCCTGGTCGGCGGGTTCTCCACCTTCGACAGCTACGGCGGGGCGGTGCTGGCCAAGAACCCCGGGGTCCCCGATGTGACCCAGGTCCTGGACCTGGCCGACCAACGGGCTGCCCAATGTCTACAGCCCGGCGCCCCTCGAGGGCGGGTGGCAGGAGGGTGCCCTCCAGTACTTCAAGACCAAGTTCGGGAGCGCCCCGTTGCAGAAGGTGGGCACCCTGGTCGCCAACCTGCCGTCGCCGGCAAAGGACTGGGCGGGGGAGAAGTACGTGATGGAGAAGGTCGGCTACAAGGTGATCTACGAGCAGACCTACGGTGAGACCCAGTTCGACTTCACCCCGAACGTGATCGCCATGAAGAACGCCGGGGTCAAGGTGCTCTTCGTCGACCAGATGGCCGAGGTCTACGCCTCGGCCCTGCTGAAGAACCTCGTCCAGCAGAACTTCCATCCCATCGTCGTGCTGGGGGCGGCCACCTACTCCACCGCCCTGATCCCGGCCGCCGGCGGTCCGGCGGCGGTCAACGGCTCCTACTTCGACCAGAACGCCTCGCTCTATCTCGGCGAGGACCAGGCGGCGATTCCCGTCGGTGGCCACCTTCCTCCACTGGGTGAAGGTGGCCTCGCCCGGCTTCAAGCCCGACCTGTTCACCCTGTACGCATGGAACTCCACCAGCCTCTTCGTCCCAGGCGCTGAAGAACGCGGGGTCCGACCCGAGCCGCGGATCGATCCTCCAGGCGCTGTCCAAGATCACCTCGTACAACGGCGGCAACATCGTCACCACCAGCAATCCCTCGGCTCGGACCACATCGAACTGCTATCTGGTCGGTCGGGTGGTCAACGGCCAATGGCAGCGGCAGGACGATCCTCCGGTCAACAGCAGCACCAATGGTTATCGTTGCGACTACTCAGTACGTCACGCCTCCGAAGTGAGCTGAACCCGGGACGCGGACAACTGGACGGAGGCAGCTGATGGGGTCGACCGGGTGACGGAGCTGGGCGGTGAGCAACTTCCTGCAGTACACCGTGTTCGGGGTGATGTTCGGTGCCGGTTATGCCATCGCCGCCACCGGCCTGGTGGTCACCTACACCACCTCGGGGGTGTTCAACTTCGCCCAGGGTGCGGTCGGGATGATCGCCGCCTTCACCTACTGGGCAGCTGGTGTCCGAGCACCACGTGCCGATCCTGGTGGCCCTGGTCCTCATCCTGGTCGTCGGCGCCTCGATCTCCGGGGCGCTGGTGGAGCGGGTCCTGATGCGCAGGCTCCACGGGGCGTCGGCCGAGCGGCCGGTGATGGTGACGCTGGGCCTCCTGGTCATCCTCACCGGCTTTGCCACCATCACCTGGAGCCCGACCACCCAGCACCTGGTGGGCGACATGGTCAACGGGCAGTTCCGGCTGGTCGGGATCAACATCCAGTACCAGGAGGTGCTGATCATCGGGGTGGCCGCGGCCGTGGCCGTCGGCGCTGCGGCTGCTCTTCTACTCGACCCGGACCGGCGTGGCCCTGCGGGCGGTGGTCGACGACCCCGAGCTGCTGGCCATGTCGGGCGCCTCGCCCAACCGGATGAGCCAGTACGGATGGATCCTCGGGTTCGTCATGGCCGCCCTGGCCGGGGTGCTCCTGGCCCCCACCCAGACCACCGGCCTGAGCATCGCGGCCATGACCCTGCTGGTGGTCAACGGGTACGCCGCCGCCATCGTCGGCCGCCTCAGGAGCATCCCGGTCACCTTCGCCGCCGCCATCGGCATCGGGCTGGCCGAGAACTACGTGGTCAGCTACGCGCTGCCCCATCTCCCTCAGAGCCTGACGCCGGACATCCAACTCGCCCTGCCGATGGTGTTCCTGTTCATCGCCCTGGTCACCGTGCCCTCGGTGCGGCTGCGGGCGGTGGGCCGGCTGACCACCATGCGGGCGCCGCGGGTGGCCGGCGGCCGGGAGTCGCTGGTGGCCGGGGCCTCGTTCCTCGTCCTGGCCGTCGTCGTGGCGGTGGCCTTCGACAACACCGCGTTCAAGGGCACCACCATCCTCGACCTGGGCGGTGTGGTCATGTGCCTGGGCATCGTCGGGCTTTCCCTGGTCCTGGTCACCGGGTACTCGGGACAGATCTCGCTCTGCCAGTTCTCCTTCATGGGCATCGGCGCCTTCGTCATGGGGAAGGTGGCCGGCGGGGGCTCCCTGTTCGGCCTGCTGGCTGCCACCGTGGTCTGCGCCGGGGTGGGGGCGCTGGTCGCCCTCCCCACCATCCGCCTCCGCGACCTCTACCTGGCCCTGGCCACCTTCGCCTTCGCCGACGCCGTGGCCTACGGGTTCTTCAACGACACCCACATCTACGGCAGCGGCGGTGTCAGCGTGGGCCGGATCGTGCTCCCCGGGCTGTCCTTCGGCGGCGACCGGGCCGAGTTCCTGATGGTCACCGTCTTCTTCGTGCTGGCCGCCCTGGATGGTGCTGGCCATCCGGCGCAGCCTGTTCGGCCGGCGGCTGGTGGCCCTCAACGATTCGCCGGCCGCTTACGCCACCGTCGGGCTCAACATCGGCTTCACCAAGGTGGCGGTGTTCGCCATCGCCGCCGGCATGGCCGGTCTGGCCGGCGCCCTCTACGGGACGGTGCAGCAGACGGTGGGCACCTCGGACTTCGACATCTTCCCCGGGCATCATCTTCGTCCTGTTCGTCACCGTCTGGAGCATCCGCACCGTCACCGGGGCCTTCCTGGCCGCCGTCACCTACGTGGTCCTGAGCCAGATATGGCTCAACGGTCTGGGGATCTTCGCCGGGCTCGGGATCATCCTCATCGGCCGGGCGGCCGGCGGCATCCTGGGCATCGAGGCGCATCCAGTTCCATCTGCCCTGGGTCAAGCGGTCGTCCGCCGGGGCCGTGGAGGCTCACGGAGCCCTGGTCGGCGGGCCGGCCGTGGTCGGGGGTGAGACCCGTGCCGCCGGCTGACCCCTCCAGGGGAGGGACGGCCGCCCTCACCGTCTCCGAGGTGGCGGTCCGCTTCGGCGGCGTCGCCGCCCTCGAGCGCTGTCAGCCTCTCGGTGCAGCCGGGCACGGTCACCGGGCTGATCGGGCCCAACGGTGCCGGCAAGACCACCCTGTTCAATGTGATCAGCGGACTGCAGGCTCCCGACCGGGGCACGGTCCAGCTCTTCGACACCGATGTCACGACGATGAAGCCCCACCGCCGGGCCCGACTCGGGTCTGGCCCGGACCTTCCAGCGGCTCGAGCTGTTCGGCTCGCTCACCGCCGCCGAGAACGTGCAGGTCGGGCTCGAGTCGACGGTGAAGTGGTGGGAGTGGCGCCGGCTGCGCCGGGCCATCCCGTGGCGCCGGGGACCGGCCGCGGGCGGGGCAGGCGTCCCCGACGCGGTGCGCGTCGCCGGACACCGGGTCGCTGGCCGCCGCCACCTGCGACCGGCTGCTCGACGGGGTCGGCCTCGGCGGGCTGGGCGAGCGGCAGTCCTCGGCCATGCCCACCGGGCTGGCCCGCATGGTCGAGCTGGCCCGGGCCCTGGCCATCGGGCCCAAGCTGCTCCTCCTCGACGAGCCCGGATCGGGACTCGACGAGGCCGAGTCCGCAGCCCTGGGCGACCTGCTGACCAGGTTGGCCGCCGGCGGGATGGCCGTGCTGCTGGTCGAGCACGACATGGAGCTGGTCATGCGGATCTGCGACCACATCTACGTCCTCGACTTCGGCGACATCATCGCCTCGGGGACGCCCGACGAGGTCCGGGGCGACCCGATGGTCCAGGCGGCCTATCTCGGGCGAGGCAGCCCCGACCCACGGGGCCGGAGCCGGGGCCGTCACCGACCGGTACCGGTGGATCGGCCCCATGAGCGGGACCGCCGCTCCGGCCAGCCGGGGACAGCCCGGGCCACCGCGTGCAGCTGCCGCCGGCCGTCGTGGTCGAGGGGGTCCGGGCGGCCTACGGGCGGATCGAGGTCCTCCACGGCGTCGACCTGGTCGTGCCGCCGGGCAGCGTGTTCGCCCTGCTCGGGCCCAACGGGGCCGGGAAGTCGACCCTGCTCAAGGTCATCAGCGGGCGCATGCGGCCCTCGAGCGGCGAGGTCCTCATCGGCGACCGTGCGGTGGGCAGGCGCCCGACCGAGAAGCTGGCCCGAGCCGGGTTGTGCGCGGTCCCCGAGGGGCGGGGGATCTTCCCCAACCTCACCGTGCGGGAGAACCTCCGCATCTGGACCTACCGGGGCGGCCTCAACGCCAGGGACGTGGAGGAGAAGACCTACGCCGCCTTCCCCCGCCTGAAGGAACGCCGCCGGCAGATGGCCGGCACCCTGTCCGGCGGCGAGCAGCAGATGCTGGCCATCTCGCGGGCCCTGGTCACCGACCCGGTGGTCCTCCTGCTCGACGAGCTGTCCATGGGCCTGGCCCCGCTGATCGTCGCCGAGCTCTACGAGCTGGTGGGCGACCTGGCCCGTCGGGGGATGACCATCCTGCTGGTCGAGCAGTTCGTGACCACGGCACTGTCGGTGGCCACCCGGGCGGCCATCATGGTCCACGGCCGGATCGAGCAGGAGGGCACGCCCAGCGAGATGGCCGACGCCGCCCTCGGCGTCTACCTGGCCTGAGCGTCGGCGCGGCCGTCACCCGCGTCGGCCAGCACCATCCTCCACCGATGCTCCACGTCGGTCGCCGTCGGCCGACCCTGGTCACCAGCGTGACCACCCCGCCGGCATCCCGCAGGTCGCCCTCGGCGGACAGCAGGGCCGCGATCCGCTCGGCCGTGTCGGCCACCGTGAGGGTGGCCACCGCCGACGCGCATCGAGCGCTTGGCCGTCGTCTTGGCCCGCCGGACCGCCCGAGCACCTCGGCGGCCACCTCGAGCACCGGCGCCCGAGCCGTCGGCCCTCGGCGAGCGCCGGCGCCGAGCTCGACGACGGTCGGCCACGGGGCGGTGTGGATGGAGCCGGCCTGCCACCACGACCACACCTCCTCGGTCACGAAGGGGAGGATCGGGGCGAGCAGCCGGAGCAGGACCGAGAGGGCGAGGGCCAGGGCGGCCCGGGCCGAGGCCGGCCCGGGCTCGCCCGGCGTCGCCGTAGGCCCGGGTCTTGACCAGCTCGAGGTAGTCGTCGCAGAACGACCAGAAGAAGGCCTCGGTGCGCTCGAGGGCCCGGGCGTAGTCGTACTCCTCGAAGGCCGCGGTGGCCTCGTCGACCACCACGGCCAGGCGGGCCAGCATGGCCCGGTCGATGGGAGCGGTGACCGCCTCGAGCGCCGGGGGCGACCACCGTGCCGTCCTCGTCGGCGATCCGGCCGAGGACGAACCTCGAGGCGTTGAGCACCTTGATGGCCAGGCGCCGGCCCACCTTCATCTGGCCCTCGTCGAAGGCGGTGTCGGTCCCCGGCCGCCCGCCGGCCGCCCAGTAGCGCACGGCGTCGGCGCCGTGCTGCTCCAGCAGGGGGAGCGGGGTGACCACGTTGCCCTTCGACTTGGACATCTTCTTGCGGTCGGGATCGAGCACCCAGCCGGAGATGGCCGCGTCCGACCACGGCAGGCGCGCCGTGCTCGAGCTCGGAGCGGACGACGGTGGAGAACAGCCAGGTGCGGATGATCTCGTGGGCCTGGGGACGCAGGTCCATGGGGAAGACCCGGGCGAACAGGTCGGGGTCGTCCTCCCACCGCGCCGGCGATCTGCGGGGTGAGCGACGAGGTGGCCCAGGTGTCCATCACGTCGGGGTCGCCGACGAACCCCCCGGGCCGCCCGCGCTGGTCCTCGGTGTACCCGTCGGGCACGTCGGTCGAGGGGTCGACGGGGAGCCGGTCCTCGTCGGCGAAGATGGGGCGCGTCGAAGTCGACCTCGCCCGACGTCGTCGACCGGGTACCAGACCGGGAAGGGCACGCCGAAGAACCGCTGGCGGCTGATGTTCCAGTCGCCGTTGAGCCCCTCCACCCAGGCCCGGTAGCGGTGGGCCATGTAGGGCGGGTGCCAGCGCAGCTCGTCGCCCCGGGCCAGCAGCCGGTCGCGGAGGGGCAGGGTCTCGACGAACCACTGGCGGGAGGAGACGATCTCGAGCGGCCGGTCGCCCCTCTCGTAGAACTTGACCGGGTGGGTGATCGGGCGGGGTTCGCCGATCAGGCCGCCCGACTCGGCCAGCAGCTCGACGATGCGGGCCTGGGCCTGCTTCACCGTGCGGCCGGCCAGCTCGTCGTAGCGGCCGTGGCGGCCCGGTCGGGGTCGTCCGACTCCCATCCGTCGGTCCCCCAGCTCGACCGGCAGCAGCCGGCCGTCGCGCCCGACGATGGTCCGGGTGGGCAGGGAGAGCTCGCGCCACCAGACCACGTCGGTGGTGTCGCCGAAGGTGCAGATCATGGCGATGCCCGAGCCCTTCTCGGGGTCGGCCAGCTCGTGGGCCAGCGACCGGCACCCGCACGCCGAACAGCGGGGTGACCACCTCGGTGCCGAACAGCGGGCGGTAGCGCTCGTCGTCGGGGTGGGCCACCAGGCCACGCAGGCCGGCCAGCAGCTCGGGCCGGGTGGTCTCGATGTCGACGGCACCGTCGCCGTCGGCCCGGGGGAAGCGCAGCCGGTGGTAGGCGCCGGGACGCTCCCGGTCCTCGAGCTCGGCCTGGGACACCGCGGTGCGGAAGTCGACGTCCCACAGGGTGGGGGCGGTGCGCTGGACCACCTGTCCCCGGCGCGGCCAGCCGGAGGAAGCCGCGCTGGGACACCCGCTGGGCCTGCTCGGAGATGGTGGCGTAGGTGCAGGACCAGTCGACCGACAGGCCGAGGGTGCGCCACAGGTGCTCGAAGACCTGCTCGTCCTCGGCGGTGAGCCGGTGGCAGAGGGCCACGAAGTTGGGCCGGGAGATGGAGACCGGGTGCTTGCGGCGGCTCGGCCGGGCGGCTCGAAGTCGGGGTCGAAGGGGAGGCCGGGTCGCAGCGGACGCCGAAGTAGTTCTGGACCCGCCGCTCGGTGGGCAGGCCGTTGTCGTCCCACCCCATCGGGTAGAAGACGGCCCGGCCCCGCATGCGCTGGAAGCGGGCCACGGCGTCGGTGTGGGTGTAGGAGAAGACGTGGCCGATGTGGAGCGATCCCGACACGGTGGGCGGCGGGGTGTCGATGGAGAAGACCTCGGTCGCGGGTGGCGGTCCGGTCGAAGGCGTAGGTGCCGGCCTCCTCCCAGCGGGCCGACCAGGTGGCCTCGAGGCCCTCCAGGCCGGGCTTTTCGGGGATCCCGGTCGGACCGGCCGGCCGGCCGCGCCGGATCCGGTCGCGTCGGCGCTCCATGATCGGGTTACCGTACCCTGCGTGCTCCGGCTCCACGACACCGCCACCGGCGAGGTGGCGCCCCTCGACCTGCGGACGCCCGGGCCAGGTCTCGATGTACGTCTGCGGGCCGACCGTCGTACGACGTGCCCCACCTCGGCCACGGCCGGTTCTCGCTGGTCTTCGACGTGCTCCGCCGGTACCTGCATCTTCACCGGGCCTCGAGGTCACCTACGTCTCCAACATCACCGACATCGAGGACAAGATCATCGAGCGGGCCGGCCGAGCGGGGCATCGACACCGCCGAGTTGACCGCCACCTACGAGGCGGTCTGGTGGGAGGCCATGGACGCCCTCGGCGTGCTGCGGCCGGACGAGGCCCCCCACGCCACCGCCTACGTCGACCGGATGGTCGATCTGGTGGCCGACCTGGTCGCCCGGGGGGTGGCCTACGAGACCGGCGACGGCGTCTACCTGTCGGTGACGGACGTGCCCGGCTACGGGCTCCTGGCCCACCAGCCGCTCGACTCGCTGCGGGCCGGGGCCCGGGTCGAGGCCGACGAGGAGAAGCGCTCGCCCCTCGACTTCGTGCTGTGGAAGAAGGCCAAGCCGGGCGAGCCGACCTGGGAGTCGCCGTGGGGCCCGGGCCGCCCGGGCTGGCACACCGAGTGCGTGGTCATGTCGCTCGACCTGCTGGGCGACGGCTTCGACCTCCACGGCGGGGGCCAGCGACCTGATCTTCCCCCACCACGAGAACGAGCGGGCCCAGGCGGTGGCCGCCGGCCGGGCGTTCGCCCGCCACTGGGTGCACAACGGCTGGGTCACCGTCGGAGGGCGAGAAGATGTCCAAGTCGCTGGGCAACTTCACCTCGCTCGCCGACCTGCTGGCCCGGAGCGACGCCCGCGCCTACCGGCTGCTGGTGCTCCGGTCGCACTACCGGTCGCCCATCGAGGTCACCCCGGACACGATGCGCGACGCCGAGGCCGGCCTGGCCCGACTGGACGAGCTGGCCCGCCGGTTCGACCTGGCCGACCTGCTGGCCGCCGGCCCGGTGGTCGACCCGGTGGGCAGCGATGGCACGGACGGCGCGGATGGGCGCCGACGCCGGGGCGGTGGCCCGGCTTCCGCCAGCGCATGGACGACGACCTCGACACGCCCGGTGCGCTGGCCACCGTGTTCGACCTGGTCCGCCGGGCCAACGCCGCCGCCGATGCCGGCGACGCCCGCGGGTGCCCGCCGGTCGGCCGCGCACGGCCGGACTGCTCTGTGCCGTGCTTGGGCCTGCCCCTGATCGGGCCGGTCGGAGGTCGAGATCGACGCGGCCACCGCCGATCGGGTCCGGCGGCGGGACCAGGCCCGGGCCGCCGGGGACTGGGCGCGTGGCCGATGCGCTGCGCGGCGAGCTGGAAGGAGCGGGCTGGGTGGTCGAGGACGGCCCGGAGGGCACCCGGATCCGGCGCTCGGTGAACGCCGTGTGAACAGCCCCGCCCGGAGGCCTGTCGAAGCAGTTGATTCTCGGGGGCGGACTGCTAGCGTTTTTCCGGGCAGAGAGTTCCCACTCGGTCGATGGCCGACGACCCGCTGGCAGGAGGGTGGGTGGTCCCGGGTCCTCCGGTGGCGGGCTGTCTCCGTGACTACGGGTGTGGACGAAAGGGGAATGCCACCGTGGCTTCCGGAACAGTCAAGTGGTTCAACGCCGAGAAGGGCTTCGGCTTCATCTCACAACCGGACGGCGGGGCCGACGTGTTCGTGCACCACACCGCCATCCAGATGAACGGATTCCGCTCGCTCGAAGAGGGCCAGGCCGTGGAGTTCGACCTCCAGGAGGGACCGAAGGGGCTCCAGGCCGTGGACGTCCGGCTGGTCCAGCCCGCCTAGCCCGGCTCGCCCCGGGCCGCGGCGAGGCCTCTGGGCCCGTCGGCCCACTGCGGCCCCCGTCGGCCCACTTCGGGCACGCCACCCGGACCGGCTGGCGGCGCACCCGCGGCGCACCCGTGACCTGCGGCTCTGCCCGTGGCCTCCGGCGTCCACCGGCATCCGGCGCACCGCCGCGACCCACAAATGGTGGCGTGCGCTCCGGATCGAGGTTACTATTGAGTAACTACGAAGGACCCCGGTCCGACGGGCCGGCGGTTCCGTCACCCGGGGATCGTCGGGTGACCGGTCGCCTGCAGGGGTGACCGGGAGAGGTGAGAGGCCCTCGGGGCCGGAACGGAGCATGGGACGATGGCCGATTTCTCCCTGGACCTCAACGAGGATCAACTGCAGATCCAGAAGTGGGTGCACGACTTCGCCGAGAACGTCATCCGGCCCGCCGGGCACGAGTGGGACGAGCGCGAGGAGACCCCGTGGCCGATCATCGAGGAGGCGGCCCGGATCGGCCTCTACTCGTTCGACTTCATCAGCCAGGCCTTCTTCGACGAGAGCGGCCTGCTGCTGCCCATCGCCAACGAGGAGATGTCCTGGGGCGACGCCGGCATCGCCCTGGCCATCTTCGGCAGCACCCTCGGCCTGGCCGGCATCGCCAGCAACGGCACGCCCGAGCAGCTGATCGAGTGGGGTCCCCAGTGCTTCGGCACCCCCGACAAGATCCAGACGGCCGCCTTCGCCGTCTCCGAGGCCGATGCCGGCTCGGACGTGTCGTCGCTGCGCACCCGGGCCGTCTACGACGAGGCCAAGGACGAGTGGGTCCTCAACGGCACCAAGACGTGGATCACCAACGGCGGCATCGCCGACATCCACGTGGTGGTGGCCTCGGTCGACCCCGAGCTCGGCTCGAGGGGCCAGGCCAGCTTCATCGTGCCCCCGAACACCCCCGGCCTCTCCCAGGGCCAGAAGTTCCAGAAGATGGGGATCCGGGCCTCGCACACCGCCGAGGTGATCCTCGACGGGGTGCGGGTCCCGGGCCACTGCCTCCTCGGCGGCAAGGACAAGCTCGACGAGCGGCTCGCCCGGGCCCGCGAGGGCAAGCGCTCGACCAGCCAGGCCGCCATGAAGACCTTCGAGGCGTCCCGCCCGACGGTCGGGGCCCAGGCCCTCGGCATCGCCCGGGCCGCCTACGAGTACTCGCTCGACTACGCCAAGGAGCGCAAGGCCTTCGGCCGGGCCATCATCGAGAACCAGGCCATCGCCTTCAAGCTGGCCGACATGAAGACCCGGATCGACGCCTCCCGGCTGCTGATCTGGCGGGCGTCGTGGATGGGTCGCAACGGCAAGCGAGTTCACCTCCGGGGAAGGATCGATGTCCAAGCTCTACGCCGGCGAGACCGCCGTCTACGTGACCGAGGAGGCCATCCAGATCATGGGTGGCTACGGCTACATCCGGGAGCACCCGGTCGAGCGCTGGCACCGGGACTCCAAGATCTACACCATCTTCGAGGGCACCTCGGAGATCCAGCGGCTGATCATCGCCCGGGCGGTCTCCGGGGTGCATGTGAACTAGCTGTCCGGTCACCCCCTGTAGTCCCCGGTGGTGGAAGCTCTCCCGGGTGCCGCTACGGGAACGGATGGGCGGTGAAGAACGCCCACATCGTCGCGTTGGCGTCGATGGCCGTGGTCGGGGGGCCGAGCACCCGGTCGAGGGACCGGGGGAGCGGGGGTCCGCCGGGCCACTGGTGGCCCCCTCCGGCGATCGTGTACAGGTCGACCGACGCTGCCCCCTCACACTGGCCGTAGGCGGTGAGCGTCACGCCCGGATCGGACTGGGAAGTGCCCGGTGCCGGCGCGCACCCGTTGTGTGACGCCCAGCGCCTGGCGGCCTCCGGCACGCTGTAGGTCCAGTACGCCTGCCCGTTGCCGTTGTAGGGGTCGATGGGGTCGGCGGTGCCGTGGAACGACACCACCGGCACGGCCCGGGCCGACGGGCAGGGCGATGGCATCCGCAGTCCGCTGACCGGGGCGACGGCCGCGAACACGGTCGACGCGTCACAGGCCAGCTGGCTGGCCATGCGTGCACCCCCCGAGAGCCCGGTGGCGTACACCCGGCCGGTGTCCACGCAGTACTTCGTCTCGAGCAGGCCGGTCAGCTGTTCGAGGAACGACACGTCGTCCGCTGCGCCCGCCGGAACGGCGGCACCCCCGAGCAAGGGTTGTCCGGGGACGTTCCACTCGTAACCGGCGCCGGCGGGGATCCCGCCATCGGGGTAGGCGACGATGAATGTGTCGGAGTCGGCGGTGGCATCCATGCCGGTGAGGGCCTCCTGCTGAATGGCCGTGGACTGACTGCCGTGCATGTTTAGGACCAACGGCACCGCGGAGGTCGGGACGTAGCCGGAGGGAACGTGGACGATCACCGTCCGTGTCCTCCCGCCCAGCGCCGGGGTCAGGGTGACCGTCCCCGGCCCCGCCGACGAACCACATCCGGTGCTCGGCCCCTTCGCAGCCGCGACGGTCGCCGGCGGTGACGCAACGGTCGTAGGGGCCGCGGTCGTCGTCGACGGGGCGGCGCCCGATCCCCCGCACGCCGCCAGGGCCATCGCCCCGGCGAGGGACACGGTGATCGCCAGTGACAACCTCCGAAACCTGTCCGCCGCCACGACTGTCCACATGGAACTCCGCCCTCCCCGTCTCCGAATCGTCAGGCCGTCCCCCGGCCAATCCCCCGGCTCCCGTATTGTGTAATCGTTTACAGTAGGATGATCGGGTGGCCAGGTCAAACCTCCACGCCCGTACGGGGCCGGCGGGACGGGCGACGATCAGGCAGGTGGCGGCGAGGGCCGGTCTGAGCACGGCGACGGTCTCACGGGTCCTCACCGGGCGGGGCCCGGCCAGCGCCGAGGCCACCCGCCGGGTCGACGCTGCGGCCCGGGAGCTCGACTATCTGCCCAATGCTTCCGCGAGCAGTCTGCGAACCGACCGATCGATGATGATCGGTGTCCTGGTTCCCAACCTGGCCAACCCGGTGTTCCTCCCGTTCCTCCGGGCGGTCGAGCACACCGCCCAACCGCTCGGGTACGCCGTCGTCGTGGCTGACACCCAGAACTCCACACGAATCGAGCGCCAGCAGCTGGACCGGTTGATCGCACAGGGCATCGACGGGCTGGTGATGGCCGGCCGACCTCGCCATCCGGACCAGGTCCGGCGCCTGAGCCGGGCCGGGATGCCGGTCGTGGAGCCCGAGACGTTCGCCGAGCGCGCCGGGACCTCGATCCGCGCCAGGACCTCCGCCGCCGTCGAGGAAGCCTGCCGCCACCTCGCCTCCCTGGGCCACCGGCGGCTTGCCTTCGTCACCCGGGGGGCGGCCCTGTCGGGAGCCTCGGCGAGCCGTTGGGACACCATCGTGGGGATCTGCCGGGGCCTCGGGATCGAGCCGCGCCACGTGGCCCTCACGACCCGGCCCGACACCGACGGGGACGTCGAGCTCGCGGCCACCGTGCTCGGGGCGCTCACCGGCTCTGCCGGCCCACCCGGTGTCATCTGGTCGAACTCCCTGGTGCTCGCCCCCCTGCTGCTCGAGGCACTGGCCATCGTCGGCATCGAGATTCCGGCCGACAGTTCGTTCCTGACCTTCGGCGACTCCCCGTGGGCGACCGCCTATCGGCCTCCGATCAGCGTCATCTCCGGCGATCTGGGTTCGGTGGCGAGTGTGATGACCGAATCCCTCCTCCGCCGGCTCGGGGCGGTCGGGACCGAAGCGCCGGTCGAGCTCCAACCGGACGCCTATCTGGCACGGGGCAGCGTCGGGCCCGCACCCGCAGCCGGCCGCTGACCGACCACCTCGACCACCCGCCCGACCACCCGCCCGAACGAGCCGTCCGGCTCGATCCCGGGCCGCGTGGTGACCCCCCCCGCCTGCCCCCTCCTGTACCGTGACGCCTGTGGCGAGGAGCGGTGAAGGGGCGACAGTGGCGGCGTCCGTCGAGGGCCCGCCCACCGTACTGACCCTGTGTACCGGCAACGCCGCCCGATCGGTGATGGCCGGGGCCATGCTGGCCCTGGCCCCGGTGCGGATCCTGACCGCCGGGACCCACGTGGTCGAGGGACAGCCGATGGGCCGGAGGACCAGGGAGGCCCTGTCCTCGGTCGGATACCGCGCCGACGGGCACCGCAGCCATCAGCTGACCGACAGCGACGTCGAGAGTGCCGACCTGGTCATCGCCATGGCCGGGGAGCACGTGGCCTACATCCGGCGATGGCACCCCGGGGCTGCCTCGAGGACCTCGTCGATCAAGCGGCTCTGCCGCGACCTTCCCGGTGGCCCCGCACCGCTGGGGGACCGGATCAGTTCACTTCGACTCGGCGGCCTGACCGTCGAGGCATGGGAGGACGTGGTGGACCCGGCCGGCGGGGAGGACGAGGCCTATCTGGCCTGCGCCAAGGAGCTGGCCGACCTCTGCGAGGGACTCCTGTCCCGACTCCACTGAACCCCGCTGCTCGCGGCTGCACGACCGACGTGCCCGCGCCCCACGCCGTCCGGGCCACGCCGTTCAGGGGCCGGCCTCAGCCCGGGTCGGTCCTGGACAGCTGGGGATGGCGGAGCGAGAGGTCGGAGCAGGCGGCGCAGACCTCGTCGGGGATCACGCCCGCCCTCATCAGCGCCCCGAAGGCGATGCATCCGAGACACAGGCCGAGGGCCGCCTCGAGGAACGCGGCCGCGGCCACCGCCGCCGTCGTCAGCCAGGCCGCCGTGCCGAGCCCGAACCCGTACCACAGCACGAGGGCGGTGGTGGAGAGGACTGCGCCGATGGCCTGGGCAAAGCGCTTGGGCGGCCCGGCGACCGGGCGCGGCCCGCCGGGTATCCGCGGGGCGACGACTCGCGTGGCCACCTGGCCGAGGGGACTCAGGGTGGGCCCGGCCAGGACGCGGGCCCAGAAGCCGTAGGCCAGGACGATGAGAACCCACGGCTGCCGGAGGGCCAGTGCCACCACGCACATCCCGAACACCCCGCTGGCCACGGTCCGGGCGGCATGCTCGTCGACAGGGTTGGGGAACGTGAACACCCACATAGTTTACCTGTTCGATCGGGATTTGCCCCTGGGCCCGTCCGGTCCGGGGTCGGGCGGCCGGTCCCGGATCAGGCGGCGACCGCCCCCCGCAGGAGATTGAGACCCCCGAGCCCGGGGAGACGATCGACCCGGCGGTCGATGCGGTCGGCCATGGCCCGGCCATCGTCGTCACCGAACAGGTAGGCGCGGAGGAAGTCGACTTCCGGCCCGGGTACGACCCCGCTACCCACCGGCGCCCAGAATCGGCGCAGGGCCCACCGGGTCAGCCGTTGGGCGGCCCGGCTCTCGGCCAGCCGTCCCCTGGCCTGATCGGCGTAGAAGTCGATGTGCCGGCCCTCTTGCTTCATGATCCGGCGGAGCAGCTCGGAGAGCGTGGGGTGCCCGGCCAGCTTGGCCAGGCGGGCGTAGCCGGCCTGCGTGGTCCACTCGTTGACCGCACCCCATGTCATGTGCACGGCGGTGAGGTGGGGGGTGATGGCTGAGGCCAGCTGGAAGGTGATCGGCCGCCACGCGTCCCGCCTGGGCAGGCGTTGGCGGAGGGCGGCGATCCGGCTGGTACCGGCCTGCTCGTCGTGCGCGTCGAGGACCTTGGCGATGGCCTCCCCATGCCAGAACTCCTCGTAGTTCCACAGCGTGAGGAACGAGGTGACCTCCGGGTCCCGGTGGGCCCGGGTCACCAGGACGTCGCGCAGGTAGCAGACCGTGTGGTTCTCCACGTCGTGCATGTAGCGAAGGCATCGGAGTGCCTGGGCGTCCAGGGGCCGGTCCCGGAACGAGGAGAAGTCGATGTCGCCGAGGTCGAGCTTGGCCGAGATGCTCTGGTAGGTGCCGATGTCGAAGCTCATGCCCTGTATTCGTCGCAGAGCCCGCTCGAGATGTCGGATTCCCCACCCCGGAGCGGACGGCCTCCTTGGTCCCCGCCGCCAGGCGCCCGTTGCCCCGAGCCATCTCTCTGGAGAACCCAGTGGCCGGAATCGGCCACACGCGCTCCAAAGGCACTGTCCCCGTCTCACCTTTGGTCCGGGTGATCGTCCCACCACTAGTCGCGATAGATCTCGTGTTCGAGGGCCAGCCGGGTGAGGTCAGCGCGTCGACGCCGTCCGGTTTTGTCGCGGATGCGATCGAGATGGGACCGGACGGTCCGGATGCTGATGAACAAACGGTCGGCAATTTCGGAGTCGGTCTCTCCTTCCGCCAACAGCGAGAGAATCTCGCGTTCGCGCTTGGTCAGAACGGCATCCTCAGAAGTGCGGTCGCGATCCGTTCTGAGGAGGAAGGCGGCCAGAACGGGTGAAACGTAGGTACCGCCACCGGCGACGGCCACGGTGGCGGTGGCGATCTCCTCCGCCGAGGACGATTTCGGCAGATAGCCGCTCGCTCCTGAGCCGATCGCATCGACAACGCTTTCACGATCGTCGGAGGCCGACACCACAAGAACGGTAGGTCCGCGGGACTTCACATGGTCCACGACCTCGGCCCCGGCTCCATCAGGTAGATGGAGGTCAACGAGTGCCACTTGCACACCGGCGTAGCCCAACGCGTCCATTTCACTCAGGCTGCCGGCGGCCGCGATCAAATCCAGCCCCGAAGTGCTCTCCACAGTCTGCATCAGACCCTGGCGGTAGAGGGGGTGGTCCTCGATGATCGCCACGCCGATTCCTTGGTCGGATGGAACGACCAGTTCCCAGGCCACGAAGGGTCTTGGAATTCCCTTTAGCTCCAGCTCGACCCTCCCGGTGAACCCGTTGGCGCTCCGGCGGGCCAGAGTCTTGGCGACGTCGGCCACAAGGACTTGGCCGCCTTGGGCAGCGGCACAGAGACGGGCTGCTTCAACCGCGCACTCACCGTAGTAGTCGCCGTCTTCCATGGTGACGTCCCCCACCGAGATCCCGATGCGTATCGACAACGGGCGTTGGGCTTTGCGATTGTGGCGTTCGATCGCTTGTTGCATGCCAACCGCACAATCGAGAGCGGCGATGGCGCTCGGGAGCACCACCATGAGCCCGTCACCGAGGCCCTTTACCTCGGTGCCACCCGACGCTCCAATCGCACCGCGGAGCGCCGAGAAGTGAGCCGGCGCGCAGTTCGTCGGCCGCTTGATGTGAGAGTTCAGCGGCCAGCTCGGTCGATCCGACGAGGTCGGTGAAGAGGACGAAGACGTTCGCGATAGCTGCCATCCATCCCCCTGTCGCTCTGTCTTTACCTCAAGGGTAGAAGAGCGAGTAGGTTGCGTCTATCGGGAATGTCCCAGGTTCCCTGGAGTGCACGTCGGCAAGCTGGACCGCGGTGACGGCCTCTGGGGATACCGGTCACGTCTTCGAATTCGGGACCCACAGGGTCACCTTGGTTCCTCGTCCGGGCGAAGAATCGATCGAGGCACCTCCTCCGACATCGGCAAGGCGGGCGACGATTGAGTTCCTGGTTCCAAATCCTTCGGGTACCGCCGACTGGTCGAAGCCCTTCCCTCGGTCCCTGATGCTGATTCGAACACCCGCATGGTCACAGGACAGGGAAACCACCGCCTGCGGAGCACCTGCATGCTTGGCGACGTTTGTCAGCGCTTCACGCACCGCTCCCAACAGCGCCTCAGCGGTCTCTGGAGCGACGTCAGCATCCGCGTCGACGAGCGCCAGATCGACCCGCAAACCGTCTTGAATCGATTGGTCGGTGAGATCCCGTAGTCCCTGGGTCAGGGAGGTAGACGGCGATTCTCCGCTGATGGCGCGACGTAGCATCGTCGCCTCTCGCCGGGCCTGGCTTCGGACGAATTCGGGATCGAGTTCGGCATTGGTGGCCACGATTTCAAGGGTCTGGAGCGCCGAGTCGTGAAGGAGGCGGTGCTCCCGGTTGCGCTGTCGCTCTGCGGCCAGGCGCTCACGCTCGACAACGACCTCCTCCCGTGCTCGCTGCAATTCTTCCGAATCCCTACGGAGCTTCCCTACTGCGACCCTGGCTGCCGTGTAGAACCCTGCGTAGCTGGCTGTATTGGCCAAGGCTGTCGCCACCTGGCTCCCACCCTCGCGAAGACAGGATCGGACGCTGATCAGATAGGCACTCCCGAGCAGGCCGGGGACCGCCGCTGACAGCTTGCCCTCGATGGCGACGCTCGCTCCTGTGCTCGCTCCGATCGTCAGGGGGCACATCCAGTTCATGAAGGCGGTGCGGTCGTCAACCGACAAGGTGTTGGTCATCAAGGTAAGTCCCGCCACGCCGAAACCCGTATCGAGCCAGACGACAGAAGGCTCCGAGAATGACTGCACTCGCCACACGCGCCGAGCGAGCCAACCGGACTCTGCGCACGACGCCAAGAAGATGATGAGCGCTAGACGAGGTCGGCGGTAGGCACGCCACCCGACCACCAGGCACACCAGGCTCTGCAGGAGGTGCAGCGAGCGAATGGCCAGGAGCCCACGAGCGAATGACCGCTCGGTCGCGGCACGCTCCTCTGACCCGAAAGGGGTAGAACTACGCTCGTCCGCCTCGGAGCCCGCCTTCATAATGATGGCAGTGTATCGACCCCCTGCCGCCTACCTGAGAGCGAGGTTCGAGGCCAGAGACCCTCTGCTCCTGGCCGGGCTGCAGCGTGCGGCCACCCTGGCCGGCATCGTAGAGGCGACGCCGGACCTGGAGGACCTTGCTCTTCGAAGCGGCGGTGATGGCCCTCGTCATCCCAGCTTGGACGTTATCTGCGACGATCGGTCGGTGGTGATCACCTTGACCAGACAGCCGTCCCTGGCGTCATGGTTGATCGTCCTCGATCTGATCGCGCACCTCACCTCGGCCTGATACGACGGCGACGGTGACGGCTGAGCCGCCACCCGTGTGCCTCCAGTTGTGGGTTACGTGGGCTACTTCGGCCCACTGCCCTTGACTTACGCTGCCCGCTGTCAGAGGAGGCCTCTGTGCTTTCTTCCCACCGCCCGCCTGTCCGATCCAAAGGAGTCGCCCTTAGGATCTGCGGTGGACCGCTCCATCGCCGCCTCTGATGCCGCTGGAATCGTCCTCTGGGCAGAACTACCCACACTCGGTAGAGGCAACTCGACCCATAGAGGCAACTCGACCGCCTGCCCGCCGTTGCGAAACTCGACTCGGACGATCACCGAGTCGATCAGAGCCAAGGTGAATGGCGACGGGCAGCCTTGAGTGGGACTCCTGGGAGCCGCCCCCGATCGCGTCCAAACGCACGGTACCCTTAGCCCGTGTAGTCGGTGAGCGGCCGGGCGTTCATCAGCGGGCTGAAGGCATTGGGCACCGGGTACTGGCCGAGGGCGAAGTTGAGGATGGCCGCATGCTGCATCTCGACCGGCTGGATGCTGGCTGCCACCTGCACCGAGGAGGTGGCCTTCACCGCACCGATGGCCGACTGGTAGGTGGCCGCCGCAACCTCCTCCAACATCAGGGCCAGCTTGGCCGCGCCGGCGACGTCGGTCACCTTGGCGAAGTCCGCCGTGATCACCGGGGTGAGCACCGGATCCGGTGCGGTCGACGGCCGGGTGCCCGGCCGCGGTGATCGCCGAGTTCCACGCCTGCGCGTGCTGGACGTGCTGGCCCTTCACCGTGGTGACGAACGTCGCCACGGCGGGCGGGACCGTCCCCAGCTTGCCGGCGCCGGCGGCGGTGAGCACGTCCCCGTAGGCGGCGACGGCCAGGTTCTCGAGGCCGGCGGCCAACGCCGCCACGGCGAGATCACCGGTCAGCTTGCCGGACGATCGGGACCGGACCCCCCGGTGCCGCTCGAAGTGGTCGTCGAGCTCGATGACCCGGAGGAGCAGGCGGCCAGGATGGCCCCGCCGGCCACCGCGCCGGCGCCGATGAGGAAGCCTCGGCGGCTGGTGCGGGACCGCTCGGTCCACTCGCGGACGGCCCTGTTCATCGCCGGCACGCCGACGTCGTTGTGAATCTGTTCGAGGTCGTTGGTCATGGCGGTGAGCTCGTGCTCGGAGATGGCCATGACCTCGGAGCTGCGGTTGCGGCGCCTCATGAGAGTGCTCCTTCGGTGGCGGGACGGGCTTGGTCGGTGGGGAAGAACGCCGTCGGGAAGCCGACCGACCCCGCGGCTGCGGGCAGGTTGGCGACGTTGCCGGGCGCCAGGGTGATGAGTTGGGGGGCGTTGGCGTTGAGCAGCGCCTGCACGGCCAGCAGGACCGAAGCGTGCTGCGCCTCGACGCCCATGATGGATGCCGTGAGCTTCTTGGCGTTGGCGTCGGAGAGCGTCGCCACGTCGACCACGTAGGTCTCGGCTGCGCCCTGTTCCAGCTCGAGCGCGAGCGCCACCACTGGTCCCGGCGAGGTGAGCCCGGGGACTGCCGCGGCCACCACCTTGGCCAGCGCCGGATCCGGGTTGGTCTGGGTCTTGCCGCCCGAGCCCGGTGATGGCCCCGTTGAATGCGTCGAGGTGCTGTTGGTGCTGCTGCATGGTGGTGGTGGCGAATGCCTTCACCACCGGATTGGCCGATGCCCCGCCGATGAACGGAAGGGTCAGGGCCGTCTTGTAGGTGGACACGGCCAGGGTCTCGATCGATGCCGCGGTCTGGAGGATCTGCACGTCGGTAGCCGAGGCAGCGAAGGCGGGCGAGGCGAAGAGCGCCTGGAGTGCCCCGCCGATGCCGGCGGCGGCGAGCATCCCGCCTCCGAAGGCCACCCCGGTCATCAGCCGGGATCGCCGGGCGGCGGCCTGACGCGACTCCTCGGGGTCGAGATCCTCCGCTGGGCCCGGACCTCGGCGCCGGTCTGGACCAACTCGTCGAGCGCTTCGGCCGTGGAGGCCATGGCGTCGCTGTGGATGTCCTGCGACTGCTCGATCAGGACGCCCATGGCCCCGGGATCGATGTCGGGGGCGGTCGTCCCGGGTTCTTTCGGGTCCGCCCTCAGCCAGCTGGTCATGGTCTGCCTCCTGTCGGTTGGTGTTGCGCTAGAGCGTGCTGTCGTCGGCCCTGGCCCGGGCCGTGACCGCGGGCGTTCGATTCCTGACGGCCGGTCAGCCGGATACGGTCAGATGGCCCGTCATGTACTGGTGGATCGAGCAGAAGTACGAGTAGGTGCCGGGGGTGTTCGGGGCGGCGATCGTCTTGGATCGCCCCGGGCCGATGTCGCCGGTGGAGAACCCGCCCGTGGGGGCGGTGAGGGTGTGGGCCACCTGGTCGTCGTTGACCACGGTGACCGCCGTCCCCGCGGGGACGGTGATGGTCTGGGGCGAGAAGGCGAAGTTCTTGATGGTGATGGTGTGGGAACCGGCCGGGTTGGCGCTCGCGCCGGCAGGTGCCGTCGTGGCGGAGCCCCCGGACGGGCCCGTGGAAGCAGCCCGTCGAGGGGCTGCTGCCACCCGAGGAGCAGGCAGCCAGCACGAGGGCCAGGGTCATACGGCACCCAGGCCGTCCGCGCGGGCGCCGAGGGTCCGTGAACGGGAGGGGTGCGGGGCGTCGGTGGTGGTGGTCGGTATCCGAGGTCATGCCCCGGTGTTCGGAGGTGGCGGGCGGGACGGATGTACCGGATCCGGGACGCGGCGGTCGTCCGGCCCGGGGCCGCGTGTCCCGTCCGCCGACGTAGATTGAGGTCATCCAGATGGGCGACGGTGTCGAAGACAGTCCTGTGATCGGAGTCGATCAGGCCAGTGACGCCAATTTGGTGGTGGCCGTCGGCCGTTGGCATCAGCCCGCCCTGGCCGAGGTCTACCGGCGCCACGGCGGGGCCGTCCACGCCCTCTCCCGACGGATCCTGCAGAGCGACCCCGCGGCGGAGGAGATCACCCAGGAGGTCTTCCTCGACCTCTGGAAGCACCCCGAGAAGTTCGACGCCCAGCGGGGAACGCTGCGTTCCTTCCTGCTGGCCCGGACCCACGGGAAGTCGGTCGACTTCGTCCGATCCGAGGTGGCCCGGCGCCGGCGCGAAGAGCGCACCTCCTACGAGACGGCCAATGCCGGCTACGACATCGACCACGAGGTCTGGGACATGGCCGTGGCCGAGCAGGTGAAAGAAGCGCTCGCAGACCTGCCTGACGAGCTGCGCCAGCCGATCGAACTGGCATACTTCGGCGGCCACACCTACCGGGTCGTGGCGGAGATGCTCGACGAGCCGGAGGGAACCATCAAGAGCCGCATCCGTTCGGGCCTTGGCCGCCTCCGGGTCAATCTGACCGAGCGGGGAGTGCAGCCGGCAGGGGCGGAGCAGTGAGCACCTCCGTCCCCGAGCCGAGCCATGGCGAGATCCAGGAGCTGCTCGGGGTCTACGCCCTGGACGCCGTGGATGCGGAGACCGCCGCCATGGTCGAGCGCCATCTCGAAGGCTGCCCGAGATGCTCGACCGAGGTGGCCCGGCACCACGAGGTGGCCGGGCTCCTGGCCAACTCCGGCGGAGCCTCACCGGCGAAGCTGTGGGACGGCATCGCCAGACAGCTCGACGGATCGACGCCCCCGTCGTGGGAGAGCCTCTCGGCCCGGCTGGAGACGGGGTCCGATCGCACCCACCTGATGAGCCGCGGCGGGACCCACGTGGTCCCTTTCGCCGACCACCGCCGGAGACGGTGGGTGGCCTGGACCGCCGGGGCGGTGGCGGCAGCGGCCGCCGTCGTGGCCGTCGTGCTCGGGGTCCAGGTCCGCCATCTGGACCACCAGGTGAACTCGCTGCAGGCCCCGCTGTCGGCCGCCGAACGGTCGGCGCTGGGTTCGCCCACGACCAAACGGGTCGAGTTGGTGGCGGCCCCCGGATCGGCCGGTGCCGGCCCGGAGCGGGCCACGGTGGTCCTGACCGAGTCGGGTACGGGATTCGTACAGGCCCAAGGCCTGTCGGGGCTGCCGGGCGACCAGACCTATCAGCTCTGGGGTGTCGTCGGCCGGAAGACCATCTCGCTCGGGCTGCTCGGTTCCCGTCCGGAGGTCATCGTCTTCAGCGTGGCCGGGGCCCCGTCGGTGAGCGCGTTCGCCATCACGGCCGAGCAGTCGGGCGGTGTGGTGCAGAGCAACCACCAGCCGGTCGTGGCCGGCGAGGTCCATGCCTGAAGGGAGGGCTGATCCGGGACGACCCCGGATCGGGGTCAGATCCGGTGCACCTGGCGGAGCCCCGCCCAGGCGAAGTCGGCCAGGCGGACGGCCAGATGGGACCCGTCCTCCTCCTCCGCCGTCTCCGCGGCCGCCCCGTCCCCGCCGCCCCCTGTCGGGAGGCCGTCCCGCCTGGCGTCCAGCCAGTGACGGCTGGCCCCCTCGGCCATCCCCACCACGGCGTGGGCCAGCAGCAGGCGGTGCTCGGGATCGAGCCCGGCGTCGATGAGCGGGTCGATGGCCTGGGCGATGGTGTCCTCCACCCGCCGGAGGGCGGCACCGAGCTCGGGGTCGTCGGGTGCGTCCCGTCCGTACAGGAGCCGGAAGGCCTGCTCGTTGCCCACCATCAGTTCGAAGTAGGCCGCAAATCCCAGCTCGACCTGCTGGCGCGGGCCCTCGGCGTTGGCGGTGGCCTTGACGATCCGGGTGACCAGCTCCCTCGAGAACACGTCCATCAGCTCGAGGTAGAGCGCCCGCTTGGACTCGAAGTGCTGATAGACGAGCGGCTTGGTCACCCCGGCCGATTCGGCGATGTCGTCCATGGTGGTGGCGGCGTATCCGTGCTCGGCGAACAGGGACAGCGCGACCTCGAAGAGCTGGCGGCGTCTGGCGTCGGCGGTGAGTCGTCGTCCGTTGGGCGCCGTCCCGCGCCGTCCCGGGGGACTGCCGTCGGCCACCGGGCTCGCTCCACCGTCCATTGGATCATGGTAGCCGGGGGCCCGAAAAGCGCTCCGGCGACGAACCGGCCCGATGGCGCGACCCGATCGCACCGGCCCGACCGCGCACCGGCCGGCTACAGGTCCGGCTACAGGTCCGGGATCACCGACGCGATCCTGGCGGGAAGGTCGTCGAGGGAGAAGTGGGCCGCCGCCACTGCCGCATTGCGATCGAGCAGCCCCGGGTCCGGGGCGTCCAGCCACCGCCCGAGCCGGTCGGTCTCCCCCAGGGCGAACCACTCGAAGCCGAAGGCGGCCAGCTCGTCGGCCACCGGGTACGGGCCGATGGCCAGGGGGCGCCGGTGGACGGCCGACTCGACCGAGGGGTTGCCGAAACCCTCCCAGGTGGAGGGCAGGGCGACCACGTCGCAGGCCCGGTAGGCATCGTGGATGCTCAGGTCGCAGCCGCCGGTGCCCAGGATCACGGGGCACGGGGCCGAGGCCACCAGGGCGTCGAGCTCGGGCCCGAACCCGTCCTCGGCGGGCCCGAGCAGCCAGTACACCGCCCCCAGCTCGGCGGCCACCCGGATGCCGCCGGCCACGTTCTTCCTCGGGATGGCCCGGGTGGGCTGCAGGACGAGGCGCCGGTCGTCCTCGACCCCGATGGCGGCGCGCACCCGCGACCGGACTTCGTCCCGCGGTCGGGCCTGCGGCGGCCCTCCGCCGCGTCTCGCCCCCGGCGAAGGCGTTGTAGACGGTGGTGGCCGCGATGCCCCGGTCGGCCAGCTGCCGTCGGCTCAATTCGTTGATGGTGACCTGGGTCCACCGACGGTCGACGGGAGGGGCCGGATGGGCCCGGAACCGCCACCGCTGCCAGGGGAGATCGTGGTGGTGGAGGATGGCCGGCCGGCCGGCCAGGACCCTCGCCACCGCAGCCGCCGCGCCCGGGTTGAGCGGAAGGGAGCACAGGTTCTCCACGACCACCAGGTCGGCGTCCTCCAGGGCGTCGTCCAGCTCCGATGCGGCCGGGGGCTCCGCCGCCCCGATGGCGAGCCCGGGGAGCAGCCGGTCGGCGTCCCCGCCGCCGGCCACGGTGCGGATGGAGAATCCGAGCGCGGCCAGTGCCCCCTGCCACTTGGCTGCCTCGACAGCCACGCCGTCGGGGCCTCCGAGGCGGAACGAGAGCACGGCTGCGGTGGGAATGGCGCCACCGTAGTGGGCCCGGTCGGCAGCGCCGTCGGCCCGGGCGCCCGGTTCCGCCGTCCGCCGGGTACCGGGCCGACGGCACCCGCCGCCGCGGGCTACCGTCGTCTGAGTGCCCGACGCCTCCCACCATGACCCGTCGGCGGACGGCCCGATCGGCCCGACCGGCCCGACCACCGATCTCCTGGTCGCACGGCGCGGAGCGGTCCTCACCCTCACGATCAACCGGCCGGCGCGACGCAACGCCATGACCTGGGAGGTGATCGGGGGTCTCCGGGAGCACCTCGCCCGGGCCAAGGCTGACGCCGGGGTGCGGGTGGTGGTGCTGGCCGGGGCCGGCGAGGAGGCCTTCTGTGCCGGTGCCGACCTGTCGGGCATGGCGCCCCGCGACCCCGGGGGGGCCGCCGACGACTACGCCGAGCACCACCGGGCCCGCGGTTGGCTGGCCGAGCTGTTCGAGGAGCTGTGGCAGCTGGGCAAGCCCACCATCGCCCGGGTGCAGGGATGGGCCATGGCCGGTGGCTTCGGCCTGGCGCTGGCCTGCGACATGGTCATCGCCTCGGACCGCGCCCGCTTTGCCGCGCCCGAGCTCAACGTGGGCCTCTGGCCCTACATGGTCACGGTGCCCATGCTCCGGTCCATGGCCCCGAAGAAGGCCCTCGAACTGATGCTCACCAGCCGGGTCGTGGGGGCGGAGGAGGCGGACCGGATCGGGTTCGTCACCCGGGTGGTGCCGGCGGACCGACTGGACGCCGAGGTGGCGGACATGGCTGCGGTGCTGGCCTCCAAGCCACCGGGGGTGATGAGGATGGGCCGCGATTCGTTCTACGCTGTACTGGACTCGGCGGCGACGGAGGCCCTCCCGTACCTGCACGCCATGCTCACGGTCACCAGCCAGACCGCCGAGGCAGCCGAGGGGATCGCCGCCTTCATCGAGAAGCGACCGCCGTCCTGGCAGACAGCCTCCGACGGCACCGAGACACGGACCGAAAGCTGAGGAGCACGACCGCATGTCGAAACGAGCATTGATCACCGGTGTCACCGGCCAGGACGGTTCCTATCTGGCTGAGTTCCTGCTGGAGAGCGGCTACGAGGTCTGCGGGATGGTGCGTCGGTCGAGCACGCTCAACTTCGAGCGGATCGCACACATCCAGGACCGGTTGACCCTGGTCGCCGGCGACCTGCTGGACGAGGTGTCGATGATCAACATCCTGCGCGACAACCGACCCAACGAGGTCTACAACCTGGCGGCCCAGTCCTTCGTCCAGACCTCGTGGAACCAACCCGTCCTCACCGGGGAGACCACCGCACTCGGCGTGACCCGGGTGCTCGATGCCATCCGGACGGTCGACCCGGAGATCCGCTTCTACCAGGCGAGCTCGTCCGAGATGTTCGGCAAGGTGCTCGAAGTGCCCCAGCGGGAGTCCACGCCGTTCTATCCCCGCAGCCCTTACGGGGTGGCCAAGGTCTACGGCCACTGGATCACCGTGAACTACCGCGAGAGCTACGACCTGCATGCGTCATCGGGGATCCTCTTCAACCACGAGTCACCCCGGCGGGGCCTCGAGTTCGTGACCCGCAAGGTGACCCACGGGGTGGCCCGCATCAAGGCCGGCATCGACGAGAAGCTGGCGCTCGGGAACCTCGACGCCCAGCGCGACTGGGGGTATGCGGCCGATTATGTGCGGGCCATGTGGCTGATGCTCCAACAGGACCGACCCGACGACTACGTGGTCGCCACCGGGGAGACCCATTCGGTCAAGGAGCTGGTGGAGCTCGCGTTCTCCGCCGCCGGCCTCGATTGGGAGGAGCACGTGGTCATCGACGAGCGCTTCCTCAGGCCGGCCGAGGTGGACCTCCTGGTCGGCAATCCGTCGAAGGCCGAGAAGACGCTGGGCTGGCACCGTGAGATCGAGTTCCCGGCACTGGTGCAGATGATGGTGGAGGCGGACATGGCGCTGGTGAACAGCCAGCTGGCCTAGCGGATGGGCGGTCCCGCGGCGATCCATGCCGACCCCCTCGGGATGCTGGTGGCGTTCGGGGCCGGGATGCTCTCGTTCCTCTCACCCTGCGTGCTCCCTCTGGTCCCCGCCTATCTCTCGATGGTGTCGGGCCTCTCGGCTGCGGAGCTGGATTCACTCCGTCCCGCGCCGGTGCCGGCCGGTGTGGCGGTCGGGGCCGGCGGCGTGGGTCCCGGCGCCGAGGGTGTGCCCCTCGGGCCCGGGCCGTCGGACGGGCCGGTCGGGGGAACCGGGACGGCACGGGCGGCACCCGGCCCGGCCGACCTCCGGCGGGAGCGGGCGAGGCTGGTCCGCGGGATCCTCGCCTTCATCGCCGGCTTCACGGTGGTCTTCACCATCCTCGGGGCGTCGGCGTCGGCCATCGGCAGGCTCTTCCTCACCCACCAGCGCTCGCTCGAGACGGTCTCGGGCATCCTGATCGTGGCCTTCGGCGGGGTGCTGGTGGCCATGGCCGCCGGCGTGGCCATGCCGGCGGCCCTCTCCGGCGAGCGCCGGTTCATCGTCCGCCCCTCGGTGCTCGGCGCCTGGGCACCGCCGGTGATGGGCATGGCCTTCGCCTTCGCCTGGACGCCGTGCATCGGACCGGTGCTGGGCAGCGTGCTCTCGCTCGCCGCCGGCACCGGGGGATCGGCCACCGGTGGGATCGCGCTGCTGCTGGCCTACTCCCTCGGGCTCGGCGTCCCGTTCCTCCTGAGCGGCCTGGCCTTCGGCCGGATGACCGACGCGTTGGCCCGGGTGCGGGGCAGGCTCTGGATCGTCGACCTGGTGGGGGGAGCGGTGCTGATCGTCTTCGGGCTGCTCCTCTTGACCGGCAACGTGGACGTGGTGTCGGCCCATATCGGCAATTGGCTGCGTGACCTGCATCTCAACCGGCTGTCGACCAGCTCGGGGGTGTGGCGGGCCGGCACGGGACCGGTCCGGTGACCTGAGCGGCCCCTGGGACCGGTCCCCGTCTGGCTCCCGAACCCCTGCCCCCGTAGCATGGACGCACCGGCTATGGCCCCCGCAGCCCCCTCCTCCCCAGTGCTTTTCCTCCACGACGCCGTCGCGTTGTCCGGACGCTTCCCACTGCTCGCCGGGGTCGACCTCGAGGTCGCCGGCGGGGAGACGGTGCTGATCGAAGGGCCGAACGGCGCCGGCAAGACCAGCCTGCTGCGGGTCTGCGCCGGCCTGGTCCCGCTGGCCTCGGGCCGGGTGGCGGTGTTCGGCCTCGACCCGGCCCGTCGGCGGACCCAGGTGCGGCGACGGGTCGGGCTCCTCGCCCACGCCGCCCATCTCTACGACGACCTGACGGTGCGGGAGAACGTGCGGTTCGCGGTGCGGGCGGCCGGCGCCGACACCGGTCGGATCGACGGGGCCTGCGACCGGCTGGGGATCACCGACAGGCTGCTCGGGACCACCGCCTCCAAGCTGTCCGCCGGGCAACGGCGGCGGGTGGCGCTGGCCGTACTGGCGGCCCGCTGGCCCGAGCTGTGGCTGCTCGACGAGCCCCATGCCGGGCTCGACTCCTCCGCCCGCCAGGCCCTCGACCAGCTGATCGTCGAGGCTGCCGGCGGTGGTGCCACCGTGGTCATCGCCTCCCACGAGACCTCCTCCGTGGAGTCCCTGGCCGTCAGGGCGATCACCCTGACCGGTGGCCGGGTCACGGCCGAGCGGGCGATCCGGCGGGCGCCCGAGCTCGGTGACCCGACCGGGCCGGAGGTGGCCCATGTGGCGTGACACCGTCCTGGTCGCCGGCAAGGACCTCCGCATCGAGGCGCGCTCCCGGGTGGGCCTGTCCCAGGTGGCGCCGTTCGGGGTCGTGGCCCTCGGCCTGTTCGCCTTCGCCCTCGGGCCCGATCGGGCGCCGATGGCCAAGGGGGCACCGGGGCTGTTCTGGGTGGCCGTCCTGTTCTGCACCGTGCTCGCCGTCCAGCGCAGCGTGGCGGTGGAGTCGGTGGACGGGGCCCGGGACGGGCTCCGTCTGTCCGGGCTGGACCCGGCCGGGCTGTTCCTCGGCAAGTCGGCGGCCGTCGCCGTCCAGCTGGTCCTGCTCGAAGTGGTCCTGGGGGCCGGGGTGGTGCTGCTGTACGGGGCGAGGATCGAAGTCCCGTGGCTGGTCGTGACCTCCGGGGTCCTCGGCGCCATCGGGCTGGCGGCGACCGGGACGCTGTACGGGGCCCTGTCGGCCGGTCTCCGGGTGAGGGAGACGCTGCTGCCCTTTCTGCTGCTGCCCATCGCCGCCCCGGTGCTGCTGGCCGGGACCCGCATCTGGCAGGCGGCCATGGCGGGCGGCGTCCCCTCCGAGGGGACCCAGTGGCTCCGGTTGCTGGTGGTCTTCGACGCCGTCTACGTGGCCCTCGGCGTCGTCGTGTTCGGGCCGCTCCACGAGTCGGCATGAGCGCGTCCCGGGGGAGGACCATCTCCTCGCAGTCCTCCCGGGCGCGTTGGACGGAACGGGCCCTCGGGATCTCCGCCGCGGTGGCCATCGCCGTGACCGTGTGGCTCGCCTTGTGGGTGACCCCGCCCGACGTGACCCAGGGGGACCTGGTGCGCCTGGTGTACCTCCATCCCGGCGTGGCCTGGGTGGCCCTGTACCTGGCATTCGGCCTGGCGGCCGGGGCCAGCCTGCTCTACTTGTGGCCGCGCACCCGGTCGCTGTTCTGGGACCGCCTGGCGGCGGCGGCCGTCGAGGTCGGCGTCGTCTTCAACGTGTGCACACTGGTGTCCGGCTCGATCTGGGGCAAGCCGACCTGGGGCGTGTGGTGGGCGTGGGACGCCCGCCTCACCAGCACCGCGGTGCTCCTGGTGCTGTTCCTCGGCTACCTGGCCCTCCGCCGGGTGCCGGCCGAACCCGAGGTGCGGGCCAGGCGCAGCGCCTTCCTCGCCCTGTTCGCGGCGGTGGACGTCCCCATCGTGCACTTCTCCGTCCTGTGGTGGCGGACGCTCCACCAGGGGGCGACGGTGCTCAACCCCGACCTCACCCCGACCATCCACGGGTCGATGGCCTGGACCCTCCTGCTCGGATTCATCGCCCTCACCCTGGCCTTCGTGTGGATGCTCCTCGTCCGCTACCGGATCGGCGTCCTCGAGGACCGGCTGGGCACCGGGGAGCTGGACATGGCGCTGCGCCAGCGCCGGGCCGAGGGTGCGCCCGACGACGAGGACGAGGCGGCCTGATGGGCTACGTCGTCGCCGGCTACGTCATCGTGCTCTCGCTCCTCTTCCTCTACGGGGTGCAGCTGGTGTGGCGTCGGAGTCGGCTCACCCGGGCGGTGGAGCGGTTGGAGCTCCTGGCCGCGCCCGGTGACCGGCCCGGTGGGAGGGGAGCGGCGCCGGGGGTGGGCCCTGACACCGGGCCCGGGGCGGGGCCGGCCGGCAGCCGATGACCGAAGACCCCCAGACGACGCGGACCACCCATCGGATGCGGTACGCCGTGGTCGGTATCGTCCTCGTCGGGTCGCTGGCCTTCCTGATGGTCAAGGGACTCGGCTCCTCGCTCGACTTCTACCTGCCCGCCGATCAGGCCGTGCAGCAGGAGGCGAGCCTCGGCGGCCGGACGTTCAACCTCGAGGGCACGGTCCGGGCCGGCTCGGTCCACCCGACCCCCGACGGCGTCGACTTCGTGGTCACCGCCGGTGCGACCGACGTCCAGGTCCAGAACACCGGGAGCCCGCCCGCGCTGTTCCAGCCGGGGATCCCGGTCATCGCCGTGGGCCACTTCGCCGGAGCGGCCTTCGTCTCCGACCAGATCCTGGTCAAGCACTCCTCGACCTACATCGCCCAGCATCCGGACCGGGTGACGGCGGCGAACGGTTCCAAGCGATGACCGCCGGCGGCCCGGGCACCTCCGGTCCCGACCGGTGAACGGCACCTTCGGCCACACCGGCGTCCTGCTCGGGTTCGCGGCGGCGGTGGCCGGCGTCGCGGTGCTGTCGGCCGGCCTGGCCAGGGGCAGGGCGTCGACCCTGCGCAGCGGCCGGCTCTACGCCCCCCTCGTCCTGGTGGGCGGGGTCGTGGCCCTGGTGGCGATGGAGCACGCCCTGGTCACCCATGACTTCTCCCTGGCCTACGTGGCCGACAACAACAGCCGGGCCACCCCGCTCCTCTACTCGTTCACCGGGCTGTGGTCGGCGCTGGCCGGGTCGATCCTGCTGTGGGGGGTCGTGCTGGGCGGGTACGCCACCGCCATGGTGTGGCGCTTCCGGCGACGCTCCGCCGACGAGTTGGTGGCGTGGGCCACCCTGGTGGTCTACGTGGTGGCGGCCTTCTTCTTCGGGCTGATGCTCGGGCCGGCCGATCCGTTCAGCCACGTGACCGGGCCCGTCCCGACCACCGGGGCGGGGCCCAACTCGCTGCTCCAGGACAACCCCCTCGTGCTCATCCACCCGCCCATGCTCTACCTGGGGTTCGTCGGATTCACCCTTCCGTTCGCCTTCGCCGTCGCCTCGCTGATCACCGGCCGGCTCGACGACGACTGGCAGGGGGAGACCCGCCGTTGGACGCTGTTCGCCTGGGCCTTCCTGACCATGGGCATCCTGCTCGGCGCCTGGTGGTCGTACCAGGTCCTCGGGTGGGGGGGCTTCTGGGGCTGGGACCCGGTCGAGAACGCCGCCCTGCTGCCCTGGTTGGTGGGCACCGCCTACCTGCACTCGGTGATGGTCCAGCAGCGCCGCGGCCTCCTGCGGATCTGGAACCTCTCGTTGGTGGTGGCCGCGTTCAGCCTCACCATCCTCGGGACCTTCCTCACCCGGTCGGGGGTCATCCAGTCGGTGCACTCGTTCTCGGACTCGACCATCGGGCCGCTCCTGTTGGGGTTCTTCGGGCTGGTGCTGGTCACCGGCGTCGGCCTCATCGCCTGGCGCGGCGACCGCCTCCGGTCCCCCGGCGGGATCGACTCGCCCGTCAGCCGGGAGGGCGCCTTCCTGGCCAACAACCTCCTCTTCGTGGCGTTCGCCTTCGTGGTCCTGTTGGGGACCGTCTTCCCCCTGCTCTACGAGGCACTCAGCGGCGGACAGGTGGCGGTGGGCGCCCCCTACTTCAACCGCTTCTTCGTCCCGGTCGGCCTCGGCCTGCTCTTCCTGATGGCGGTGGCCCCGGCGCTGCCGTGGCGGAAGACCTCGGTCGAGACGATGCGGGGGCGGCTGGCGGTCCCGGCGGCGGTGGGCGTGGCGGTGGTCGCGGCGTGCGCCCTCGCCGGGGTCCACGGCGTCGAGCCGCTGCTGGCCTTCGGGCTCGGCGCCTTCGCCGCGGCGTCGGCGGTCCGGGCGCTGGTGCTATCGGTGCGGGGTGCGTGGAGGGGGGCTCGCTCGTCCGGTGCCTCACCGGTGCGCTCGGTGCTGGCCGGCTGGCGCGGGCTGGTCGGCCGGGCCAACGGGGGGATGGTGGTCCATATCGGCGTGGTGGTCATCGCCGTGGGGCTGGCCGCCGCCACCTCGTTCCTCCATCGGGGCGAGCTGCACCTGGCCAAGGGGCAGTCGGGCACGTTCGCCGGCCACAGGGTGACCTTCGTCGGGACCCGCACGGTGGTGTCGCCGTCGCGCTCGGCCCTCGAGGCGGTCCTCCGCGTCGACGGGGGCGGGGTCTTCCGCCCGGCCCTCTCCACGTTCGGCGCCGGTTCGACCCCGGTGGGCACGCCGGCCATCGACTCGGGCTGGAGGGACGACGTGTACCTCACCATCACCTCCATCCCCGACACAGGAGGCGTGTGGACGTTCGGTGTCGTCGAGCAACCGCTGGTCATGTGGTTGTGGATCGGGGCGGGGCTGATCGCCGGCGGTTCGGTGCTCTCGGCCATCCCCGGGCGCAGGCGCCGGCCCACCGACCCGGTGTCGGCCCCGGCCGTCGGCGCCCGCCGTCCCGCGGTGCCGCGTGGCGGTGGCGGCGAGACCGGCCCGGGCGATCGGAGCGGATCCGGGGCGGACCCGGTCCCGGTGGGGGCCGGTGATCCCCAATGACCGGGGCCACCGCTCCGGCAGGCGCCGCCCCGGGGAAGCACACGGCGCGCTGGGTGGGCCTCGGCGTGCTGGCCGTCGCCGCCGGACTGATCGCCGTGCTGGCCACCCGGCCCCCGGCGGCGGTATCCGAGGTGCAGAGCCCGCTGGTGGGGAAGCCGGCGCCGCCCGTCGCCGGGACGACCGTCACCGGTACCCGCTACGCGCCGGCTCCGGTCCCCGGCCGGTACACCGTGGTCAATTTCTTCGCCAGCTGGTGCGAGCCGTGCCAGACCGAGGGCCCCGACCTGGTTCGATTCCAGTTCGAGCACCAGGCCGCCGGCGACGCCTCCCTGGTCAGCGTGGTCTTCGACGACACCGTGGGGGCGGCCCGGGCCTACCAGTCCGAACTGGGAGCGACCTGGCCGACCCTGGCCGACCCGGGCGGCAGACTGGCCCTGAGCTTCGGGGTGAGAGCCCCTCCCTCCACCTTCGTGATCGCCCCCGACGGCCGGGTGGTGGCCTACATCGTGGCGCCGGTGACGGCGTCGGATCTCGACAGGATCATCGCCGACGCCCGGGCGGCCCACGCGTGACCATCCGGAAGTTCCCCCTGTGGTCGGTGCTGGCCGCCGTCCTGGTCGTCGCCCTCGTGGTCGGCAGCGGCGTCCTCCGGTCAGCGCCGCCCTCCGCCGCGCAGCGCGCCGCGGCCATCGAGTCGGTCGTGCGCTGCCCGAGCTGCGAGGACCTCTCGGTGGCCACCTCCGAGCGCGCCGACCGCCCTCACCGTCCGGTCCACGGTCCGACAGCTGATCGCCGAGGGCCGCACCGACCAGCAGATCAAGGACTACCTGGTCGCCCGCTACGGCCCGGCTATCGTCCTGGAGCCCCCGGCCAGCGGGTGGTCGCTGCTGGTGTGGCTGCTCCCACTGCTGGGTGGGCTGGTGGCCACCGTGGCCGTTGCCGCCGTGCTGGTCCGCCGACGCCACGCGGTGGACGACGGTCCGGCCGGTGACGACCGGACCGAACCGCTCGACGGACCGGCGCTGGAGGAGCGCCGGAGGTTCCTCCGCCTGTCCCTGGCCGACGCCGACGCCGAGTTCCTGGCCGGCGACCTCTCCGACAGCGACTACCTGGCCCTGCGCCACCGCGACATGCCCCGACTGGCGGCGCTGGAGGCGCGCACGCCCGAGGCGGACGGAGCGGCCGCCCTGCGTCCGGCCGGCGGGGTGATCGTCGCCGACGAGCCTGCGGGCGCCAGCGGGTCGATGCCCTCGGGCCGACCGTCGGGTGGGACCGGGGACCGTGCTGTTGCAGACCCGACCCGTGGGGCGGTCGCCCAGCTTCCGGGACGGAGCCGCCGCAGCCGCCGCAGCCGCCGCAGCCGGTGGTTCCTCGGCGGTGCGGTGGCCGCCTTCGGCGCCGCGCTGGTGGTCGGTGTCTCCCTGTTCGCCACCAACCGGCTCCCGGGGCAGACCCCTACCGGCACCGTCAGCCTGAGCCGGGACCAGCAGGTCGCGCAGTCCCTGGCCCAGGCCGCCGCCCTCGAGGACCAGGGCCAGGCCGGCCCAGGCCGCCCAGCTCTACCAGTCGGTGCTCGACGGGAATCCGAGCAACGAGGTGGCGCTGGCCCAGCTCGGTTGGCTCGAGTACCAGACCGGTCGCTCCGGTGGGAGCACCTCACTGATCGGCGACGCTCGGGCCAAGCTGAACCGGGCGGTGCGGCTGGCGCCGGGCGACTTCGCCGCCCGGCTCTACCTCGGCACCCTCCTCTGGCAACGGGACGGCAATGCGGCCGCGGCAGTGGACCAGTACGGCCGGTTCCTGGCCGACGGGCCACCGCCGGCCCTCGTCGCACAGGCCGCGCCGTTGGTGCGGCAGGCCTACCAGGCGGCCGGCCTGGCGGTCCCGCCGGGTGTGCCGGCGGGCTGAGCGCGGACGGGTCGGCCTCGGGGTAGCCAGGTCCCGCTCACGGCACCAGCACTGCCTTGCCCCCGATCGAGCGGTCGATGAGGCCGGACATCACCGCCGCCGCCCGCTCGAGGGGGAACTCGGTGGGGACCACCGGGTGGAGGCGCCCCGACCCGACCAGGTCCACGAGCTCGGCGATGAGCGCCCTGTTGCCCGACGGGTCCTTGAACGTCCAGCCGCCCCAGTCGACGCCCACCACCGTCCGGTTGTTGAGCAGCACCAGGTTCAGGGGAATCGAGGCGATCGGCCCGGAGGCGAAGCCGATCACGCAGAACCGTCCCAGGTGGCTGGTGGCCCGCAGGGCGGCCTCGCTGTGCCTCCCGCCGACCGGGTCGATGACCACGTCCACGCCACCCCCGGAGATCTCCCGGGCCCGGGCCTTCAGGTCCTCGTTCTCGTAGTCGATGCTGGCCTCGGCCCCCACGGCCATGGCCGCCTCGAGCTTCTCGGTGCTCGACGCCGCGGCGATCACCCGGCCGCCGAGGGCGGTGGCCACGTCGGTGGCGGCCAGGCCCACGCCGCCTCCGGCCCCGAGCACCAGCACCCACTCGCCCGGCGCCAGTTCCGTGCGCCTGGTCAGCGTGAAGAGAACCGTGCAGTAGCTCTGGATGAGCGTGGCCGCCTGTCCGAAGTCGATGTTGTCCGGCATCGGAACGAGCGAGAGCGCGGGGACGACCACCTGGTCGGCGAAGCCGCCGAACCCGGTGAAGGCGATGAACCGGTCACCCACCTCCACGCCGCCCACCCCGGGGCCGAGGGCGGACACCACGCCGGCCACCTCGCTGCCGGGCACGAACGGGATCGGCGGCTTGATCTGGTACCTCCCCTGGCACAGCAGGCCGTCGACGAAGTTGACCCCGGCCGCCTTCACCTCGATGACCACCTGTCCATCGCCGGCCTCGGGCGGCTCCCGGTCCTCGACGACCAGCGTCTCGAGCGGACCCAACCGGTTGCAGACGACGGCGCGCACCGGCAGAAGCTAGTGCCTCGGCCCGGCCCGTCAGGCCCGGAGCGCCCGCAAGCCGCCCACCACGCCGGCGAAGGCCGCCTCGAACGCGTCGATGTCGGCGTCGGTGGTCGACCACCCCACCGACAGGCGCAAGGACCGCTCGGCGTCGACGCCCATGGCCTCCAGGACCGGGGAGGGCTCGAGCGTCTCCGACGAGCACGACGAGCCCGAGTGGACGGCCACCCCTGCCTGATCGAGCCCGAGCAGCACCGGCTCGGCCTCCACGCCGTCGATACCGAGGCAGACGATGTGGGGAAGTCGGTCCTCCGGGTCGCCGAGGGCGTGGACGCCCCCGACGGCCAGGGCCGACCGTCGCAGCCGATCGGCCTGTGACCGGGAGACGTCCCCTTCGGCCTGCACCGCCCCCGGGGCCGCCAGCACGGAGGCCGCCGCGCCGAACCCGATGGCGCCGGCCACGTTCTCCAGCCCGGCCCGGCGGGCCCGCTCCTGTTCGCCCCCGACCATCATCGGCTCGATCCGCAGTCCGCGGCGCACGATCAGAGCGCCGATGCCCGCCGGCCCGCCCAGCTTGTGGGCCGAGACCGACACCAGGTCGGCACCGAGACTCCCGAGGTCCAGGGGGACCTGTCCGGCGGCGGCGGCCGCGTCGACGTGGGTGGGTACGCCCTCACGCCGGCAGTGGTCGACGACCTCGGCCACCGGCTGCACGGTTCCGACCTCGTGGTTGGCCCACTGGCAGTGCACGAGCGACGGCTTGCGGCCGTGGGCCGACCGGCACCGGCCGATGGCGTCCTCGACGGCCCCGACCTCGATGCGGCCGAGCCCGTCGACGGCGATGGGCACCACCGGTCCCGACCGCGCCGAGGCGTCGCGGACCGCCGAGTGCTCGACCATGGCCGTGGCGAGCGGCCCGGGGTCGGCCCGGGTGGCGCCCCACACGGCGGTGTTGACGGCCTCGGTCCCACCCGAGGTGAAGACGACCTGGCGGGGCCGAACGCCGAGCAGCCCGGCCACCTGGTCCCGGGCCTCCTCCAGGGTGGCCCGGACCATGCGCCCCTCGGTGTGCACCCGGCCCGGGTCGGCGGTGACCCCCCCGTGTTCCCAGGCCTCCATGGCGGCACGGGCCTCCCGGCGCAGCGGGGTGGTCGAGGCGTGGTCGAGGTAGTGGCGGGCCAACGGCGGGCTCGGTGGTCAGACCACTGCGGCGCAGGCGTCGTCGCCACGGGCGCGCGACGACGACAGCACGACCGGCACGGTACCCCCGGGATCCTCGCCGCACAGGCCGGCCAGCAGTCCCTTGACCATGCCCCGGTCCACGGCGCACAGCACCGGGTACTGCGAGGCGGCGTTGCCGAACGGGCAGTTGTCCGCCACCACCGCGGTGCTGGAGCCCTGGTCCTCGGCATGGGCGGCGAACCCGTGGGCGGTGAGGGTGTCGGCGATGGCGTGCATGGCGGTCCGCAGCGAGCGCTGGCCGTCGCCGGGCGACATCTGGCCGGCGAGCGTGCGGCCGTACTCCTCGCCCACCCGCTCGGCCATGCCCTCGGCCGCCCCCGGGCCGAGGAGTTGGAGTGCCTCCTGCAGCAGGAGGACCAGCAGGTCGTCCCGCCGGGTGAGGAGGTCGAGGGTCGGGTCGTTGCCGATGGCCCGGAACCGCTTGGACGGCCGGCCGGCGCCGTTGCCGGCGGCGCGCTCCATGGTGACCTCGACGTAGCCGCCGGTCGCCAGCCGCTCGAGATGGTGGCGGGCCACGTTCGGGTGCAGGGAGAACCGGGCGGCCACCTCCGAGGCCGTGGTGCCCGGGTTGGACCGGACGAACAGGTAGATCTCCCGGCGGGTCGGATCGCCGAAGGCGGCGGTCACCGCGGTCACCGCGGCGGAGAAATGGCTGTCCGACTCGGCCGTGCCGGCTCCGGCGTCCGAGGCTCCCGGGTCGGGGCACGGCCCGGCGACGGGGTCGGCGCTGTCCGGGTCCGTTGGCACGCCCCCTAGTCTACCGGTGACGGCGAATTTCCCCGAGGAGAACCCAGATGTCCATCGACGAGTCCCAGGTCAGAGCGGCTCGTTGCCGGCATCGTCGACCCCGAATTGCGGCGTCCGCTGGGGGAGTTGGGCATGGTCGGGGCGGTGCAGGTCAAGCGCAAGCGGGTGGCCGTCGAGCTCGCCCTCCCGGTGGCCCACTACCCCCAGGTCGACGAGCTGGTCCGCCGGGTGCGCCGACGCCGTCGGGTCGCTGCCGGGTGTCGACGAGGTGGCGGTGGACCACGAGGTCATGGACGAGGAGCCCCGAGCCCGACTCCGGATGCTGCTCCGGGGCGAGCCGGTCGACGGCGGGACGCAGCACGCGCCCGACGAGCACCATGCCCACGGCGCACAGCTCGGGCACGAGGAGGGCCGGCCCAACCGGTTCATGCTCCCTCGCTCGAAGACCCGGGTCCTCGGCATCTCGTCGGGGAAGGGCGGCGTCGGCAAGTCGTCGGTCACCGTCAACCTGGCGGTGGCCCTCGCCCGCATGGGCTACGACGTCGGGATCCTCGACGCCGACGTCTACGGATTCTCGGTCCCGAAGATGCTCGGGGTGGCACACCGACCCCCTGATCATCGGGGACCTGGTCGTGCCGCCCACCGCCAACGGGGTCCGCTGCCTCTCGATGGGCTACTTCGTCCCCGACGACACCCCGGTCATCTGGCGGGGGCCGATGCTGCACAAGGCGCTCGAGCAGTTCCTGGTCGACGCCTACTGGGGCGAGCCCGACTTCCTGCTGATCGACATGCCCCCGGGCACCGGCGACGTCACCCTCTCCCTCGGCCAGTACCTGACCAAGACCGAGGTCTACGTGGTGACCACGCCCCAGCCGGCGGCCGAGCGGGTGGCCCAGCGGTCCGCCTATGCCGCCCGCAAGTTGAAGCTCGCGGTGCGTGGGGTCATCGAGAACATGAGCTGGTTCACCGGCGATGACGGGGCGCGCTACGAGCTGTTCGGCGCCGGGGGCGGGCGCCAGCTGGCCGACGAGCTGGGTGTGCCCGCTCCTCGCCCAGGTCCCGCTGGTGCCGCTGGTCCGCCAAGGCGGTGACGACGGGGTGCCGGCGGTGGTCGCCGACCCGGACAGCGAGGCGGCGGCCGTCTTCGACCGACTGGCCACCTCGATCGCCGAGCTCGGGCCCGCCCGGGTCTACCGCAAGGAGCTCACCGTCCGCTAGCCGGAGGGACCAGCCCGGTGACGGTCATCCCCACCCCGTACGGGTCGGGGGCATCCCGCTGGCGCCGTCGGGCCCCGGGAGCACGCCGAGCACCTGGTGGACGGCGAGGCCACCGTCGTCGAATCCGTTGGCCGATGCCGCCATGTACAGCCGCCAGATGTTGGCCCGGGAAGGACCGACCAGCCCCACCGCCTCGTCCCAGTGGTCCTCGAGGTTGGCCACCCAGTGGTGCAGGGTCCGCGAGTAGTGCTCGCGCAGCGACTCGACGTCCCGGACCTCGAAGCCGGACCGCTGCATGGCCCGCACCACCTCGGCCACGTCGAGCAGCTCGCCGTCGGGGAACACGTAGCGGCCGACGAAGGTCCGCCGTCCGAGCACCGAGCCGCCCGGCTTGGAGATGGCATGGTTGAGCAGCCTCCCGGTGGGCCCGAGCAGTCGCCGGAGGGTGTCGAAGTAGCGGGCCATCATGGCCGATCCGACGTGCTCGAACATCCCGATCGAGGAGATGGCGTCGAACACCTCGCCGCCGAGGTCGCGGTAGTCCTGGAGGCGGATCTCCACCTGATCTTCGAGGCCGGCCTCCACCACCCGGCGACGGGCCTCGTCGACCTGCTCCCGGCTGAGGGCCACCCCGACCACACGGGCCTGGTGGTGCCGCGCGGCGTGGATGGCCATCGATCCCCATCCGCACCCCACATCCAGCAGTCGGGTGCCGGGCCGCCGGTCGAGGCCCAGTTTGCGGCAGATCAGTTCGTGCTTGGCCCCCTGGGCCTCCTCGAGGGTGGCCCCCTCCGAGGTGAACCGGGCGCACGAGTAGGTCATGCTCGGGCCGAGCACCAGGCGGTAGAAGTCGTTGCCCACGTCGTAGTGGTGGCTGACGACCCGGGCGTCACGGGCGGGGGAGTGCCGCCGACCCGAGGGCCGGCACTCCTCGGGCGGAGGCGGAAGCGGTCGTCCGAAGGCGCCGGCCCGGCGAGCCGCGTCGAACGCGGCCGGCACGGCCCGCAGGCCCATCTGGCGGAGGTCGCGCTGCGATGCCCCGTGGAGCACCCGCAAGAGGGCGTAGATGTCCCCGTCCACCGAGAGGTCGCCGGCGACGAAGGCCCGGGCCAACCCCGAGTTCGCCCGGGGCCCACAGGATCCGCCGGAGCGCATCCACCGAGCGGATCCGCAGCGGTCCCGACCCCGTCGTCCGGGCCGATGTGGCTCCCGTCCCAGAACTCGAAGCGCACCGGGAGGTCGGTACCCACCAGGGCCTCGACCAGCGGGGCGAGGGCATCGGCGGCGCGGCCCCGGACGGGACGGTCCGGACCGGACGGCCCGGGTACCCCGGCTGCGTCGGCCGTCGGGTCTTCGTCGGTTGCTTCCTGGGTCGGCCCGTGCGCTCTGGACGGGGCTGCCCGCTGGGATGCCTGGGTGACCATCGGTCGACCTCCTCGACCGGTGTCCGTCGTTCGAGTCGGCACCGATCCTATGGCGATCACGTCGTCGCCACTCGGCCTACAGCCGCCTGGTGACCCCGATGCCGGCCGGGAGCTTGTCCGGGTCCCACCCGAGCAGGGCGACGGCCTGGCTGAAGGCGAACCGGTCGGTCATCCCGGCGACATAGGCCACCGCTGCCCGAACGGCCAGGGGCTCCCCACCGGTCAGACCGTCGGTCGCACCGGCCGGGTCGGGGATGAGGTTGGGCCGGTCGCCGAAGTAGTCGACCAGCGCCCGGAGGACCTCGACCACCGACCGGCCCTGGGCCACCGAACTGGGGCGGAGGTAGATGTGCTCGTAATTGCTGGCCCGGAAGGCGGCCAGTGCCTCCGCCTGCTCCTCGGCCATGCCGATGCGTCCCGGTGGTGAGGATCGACGACACCATGGCGTCGATGAACGTGCCCAGCTGCTGGCTGCGTCGGTCGCCGCACCGCTCGCGCACCAGGGCGGGGAGCGCAGCCGGGGTGACGATCCCGCTCTTCACCGCGTCCTCGAAGTCGTGGCAGACGTAGGCGATCCGGTCGGCCCAGCTCACCACCTCGCCCTCCGGCGTCGACGGCGCCGGTCGCGACCACGAGTGGTTGCGGATGCCGTCGAGGGTCTCGTGGCAGAGGTTGAGCGGTGCCAGCGAGACGTCCGCACCCCACGGGGCGTGGTCGAACCCCCCGTCGAGATAGGGGGACAGCGCGTCCTCGCTGGCATGTCCGCCCGGGCCGTGGCCGCAGTCGTGGCCGAGGGCGATGGCCTCGGTGAGGGCCACGTTGAGGCGGCAGGCCCGGGCGATGCCGGTGGCCACCTGGGCCACCTCGAGCGCGTGGGTCAGCCGGGTGCGCTGGTGGTCGTCGGGGAAGACGAAGACCTGGGTCTTGCCGGCCAGGCGACGAAAGGCGGTGGCGTGGAGGATGCGGTCGCGGTCGCGTTCGAAGCAGGTCCGCCACGGATCGGGCTCGTCCGGCCCGGCCCGGTTGCCGGCACCGACCGCCCTGGTGGCCGCCGGCGCCAGCCGCTCCGCCTCGATCGCCTCGCGCTGCGCTCGCGCCGGAGGCCGCCGGGGCCGTCGGGACCGGCCCGGTTGCGGCACTGTCGGCGTGGGCGAGGGTGATGCCCGTCCCGCCGTGGCCGGCCATGGTCGACGCCCAGCGCCGATTCCGCTCGTTCTCCCCGCTCGTCCTGTTCCGCCCGCCCCTCACTCCCTGCCTCCCTCCCGGCCGCCCTCCCTGCCCGAACGGCCCGTCTCCTCTCGTCCCATGCTGCCAGTGTGCCCCACGGCTGCGACACCGGGATGCCGCCCCGCCGCGACCTTGTATCGTCGGAGTGGCCGGGCGGTACCTGCCGGGCCCGTCGGAGAGGAGCGTGCCAGGTGGACGTACGTATCGGAATCGTGCAGTCGATGAAGGAGCTCGACATCGAGTTGCCCGACGATGCGGACCGCGACAAGGTCCTGGCCGACATCGAGGCCAGACTGGCCGACGAGGGCACCATCCTCTGGCTCACCGACCGGAAGGGCCGCCAGGTGGGCGTGCCCGTGGCCAAGGTGGCCTACGTCGAGGTGGACCCGCCGACTTCCGATCGTCAGGTCGGTTTCGGGATCTCCTGATCCGACCGTTCACCGCCGCCGGGTCCGGCTCCGGCCGGTGACGGGGCCGGGGGTCGATGAACTCGCTCCTCGACCTCAAGCTGGTCTTCGTCACCGGTAAGGGTGGCGTGGGCAAGACCACGGTGGCCTCGGCCCTGGCGCTGTTCGCCTCCAGCCCGGGCAAGAGGGTCCTGATCTGCGAGGTCGATGCCAAGGGCGACGTGGCCGGCTTCTACGAGGCCCCTCCCACCGGCTTCAAGGAGAAGGAGATCCTTCCCGGTCTGTTCGCCATGACCATGGACACCGAGGCGTCGCTGCGCGAGTACCTGAAGCTCCAGCTGCGCATCCCGGTGGTCGGGCGGATCGGCCCCTTGGCCAAGGCGTTCGACTTCGTGGCCACCGCCGCCCCGGGGGTGCGGGAGATCCTCACGGTGGGCAAGCTCTGCTACGAGGTCCGCGAGCGCAACTACGACCTGGTGGTGGTGGACGCCCCGGCCTCCGGCCACATCGTCGGCCAGCTGGCCGCCCCCCAGGCCATCAACAATCTGGTCAAGGTGGGCCTCATCCGCTCCCAGACCGACTGGATGCTCGAGATCCTCTCCGATCCCCTGACCACCGGACTGGTGGCGGTGTGCACCCCCGAGGAGATGCCGGTCAACGAGACCATCGAGCTGGCGTCCAGGGTGAGGGAGGAGACCACCGTCCAGCTCTCGGCGGTGGTGGTCAACCGGGTCCTGCCCGAGCTGTTCGGCCGCCAGGAGGAAGAGGTGTTCGACACCCTCGGCCGGCCGCCGGCCCTGGAGCTGCTGGACGAGCTGGTGGCGGGAGACGCCGGCCCGGTGCTGGAGGCGGCCCGTCTGGCCGTCACCATGCGCCGCACCCGGGCCACCCATCTCGACCGCCTGCGCAGGAGCATCGACGGTGCGGTGCCGATGCTCTACCTGCCGTACCTGTTCACCCGGTCGCACGGGCTCCGGACCACCCGGCAGGTGGCCGCCTCCCTGGGCGAGGAGCTGGGGTACTGATGGCCGGCCGCGGCGCGGCACCGGGTGCCGATCGGGACGGTCTGCTGGCCACCAAGGAGATCGTCGTCGCCTGCGGGCCGGGAGGGGTGGGCAAGACGACCACCGCGGCCGCCGCCGCGGTCATGGCCGCCGTCCGCCATGGCAGCAAGGTCTTGGTGCTCACCGTCGACCCGGCCAAGCGGCTGGCCGACGCGCTGGGCCTCGACGGCATCGGCAACACCGAGCACCGGGTCCCCGACGAGGCCTTCCGGCCGCCGGGATCAAGCCGCGGGGCCAGCTGTGGGCGGCCATGCTCGACACCAAGGAGTCGTGGGACGCCTTGATCCGCCGGCACGCGCCGGACGCCAGACCCGGAACGAGATCCTGGCCAACCCCCTCTACCAGAACATCTCGGGCCGGTTCGTCCAGAGCCACGACTACATCGCCATGGAGCGCCTGTACGAGATCCACTCCGAGAGCGACTACGACCTCATCGTGGTCGACACCCCCCCGACCCGGAACGCCCTCGACTTCCTCGACGCCCCCGGCCGGATGGCCGACTTCTTCTCCTCGCGGCTGCTGCGCTGGCTGATCGTCCCCTACCGGTCGCGGCTGGTGAACGTGGCCACCAAGCCCTTCTACCAGGTCGCCGACCGGATCCTCGGAACCGAGTTCCTGGCCGACATCTCCGAGTTCTTCATCCTCTTCCAGTCGATGTACGACGGCTTCGTCGAACGGTCCGAATCGGTGGGCCGGCTGCTGGCCGACCGCCGGACCACCTTCATCGTGGTGTCGACGCTGGAGGCGGTGCCCGCTGCGGGAGGCCGAGTTCTTCGCCGAGCAGCTCACCTCCCGCCGCCTCCACCTCGGCGCCATCGTGCTCAACAAGGTGCTGCCCGACTACCTCCGGGACCCCGACGGTGCCGCGGTGGCCGCAGTCGATGAAGGAGCGGGCCGGCGAGCTGGCGCGCCGGCTGGCGCCGGGCCTGGCCCAGGTGGACCCCGCCCTCGGCGACACCGACCAGATCGCCCGGGTGCTCACCGAGGTGGCCGACAGCTATCTCAACTTCCAGGTCGTGGCCCTGCGCGAGATGGAGGAGCGGGCCATGCTCTCGGTGGTGCCCGACGTCCTGGCCACGGTCCCGTTCTTCGACACCGACCTCTACGACCTGGCCGGGCTGGTCAGGCTGGGCGAGCAGATCTGGGGATAGGCGACCGGCCGGACCGGACGGCAGGCGTGCCGGACGACCGGAGCAGGGGCGGGGAGTGGCCGTCCCAGCCGGAGGCCGGCTCTCGCTCATTTACGATGCACCCATGACCGACATCGTCGACCCCGCCCTGGACGCCTACGCCAGCGAGCACACCACCGCGCCTCCGGCGTACCTCGACGAGCTGGCCGCCGACCTGCGGGCCACGCTCGAGTTCCCCGGGATGATGGTCGGCCGGCTCGAGGGCCGCTACCTCGAGATGCTCACCTTCGCCCTCGGCGCCCGTTCGGTGCTCGAGATCGGCACCTTCGGCGGCTATTCGGCGCTGGCCATGGCCGCCGGACTGGCCCCGGGCGGGCGGATCACCACCTGCGAGATCTCCCCGGTGCACGCCGAGTTCGCCCGCCGCCACATCGCCGCCAGCCCCTACGCCGACGTCATCGACGTGGTGGTCGGTCCGGCCATCGACACCATCGCCGGCCTGGACGGACCCTTCGACCTGGTCTTCATCGACGCCGACAAGGCGGCCTACGCCGACTACTTCGAGGCCGTCCTGCCCAAGCTGGCGCCCCGGGGGCTGATCGCCGCCGACAACACGCTGTGGAGCGGCCGGGTCCTCGATCCCGACGACACCAGCGAGGACACCGTCGCCCTCCGCCGCTTCAACGACGCGCTGGCCGTCGACCCGCGGGTGGTGGTGGTGCAGACCACGGTCCGCGACGGGGTGACCCTCATCCGGCGCGGCCGGGTAGTCCGGCGGTCACGGCCGTGCTGGACTACCACCTCCATCTGTGGCCGCATACCCAGCGCGACGCCGAGACCACCGTCGAGCAGGTGGCGGCCTACTGCGCCCGGGCGGTGGAGGCCGGGGTCACCGAGATCGCGGTCACCGAGCACCTGTTCCGGTTCACCCAGGCGAAGGACCTGCTCGGCGGGTTCTGGGACGACCTTCCCGGCGATGGCCTCCGCCCCGGGATGGCCGCCTACTGGGACCACCACGCCCGGGTCGACCTCGACGCCTACGTCGAGGTGGTCCAGGCGGTCAAGGCCGAAGGACTGCCCGTCGTGCTCGGCCTCGAGGTCGACTACTACCAGGATCGGATGGACCAGGTGGCCGGACCTGCTGGCCGGCTACCCCTTCGACGTGCTGCTCGGCTCGGTCCACTGGCTGGGGGCCTGGCGGTTCGACGTCCTCGAGGAGCCGCTGGTGCTGGCCGAGTGGGAGTCGCGGGACGTCGACGCGGTGTGGGACGAGTACACCCGGGCCATGGAGGAGCTGGGCGCCTCGGGGGTGTGCGACGTCTTCGCCCACCCCGACCTGGTCAAGATCGCCGGCCGGGTGCCGGCGGTCCCCGACGAGTTCTACGACCGGATCACCGAGGCGGCGGTGCGCTCGGGCATGGCCGCCGAGCTCTCCTCGGCGGGCTGGCGGAAGCCGATGGGGGAGGAGTACCCGGCGCCGCCGCTCCTCGGGCGCTTCGTCGATCGTGGCGTCCCCCTGACCACGGCGTCGGACGCCCACAGCCTCCCCGACGTGGCCGATCGGGCCGACGACATGCGGGACCTGCTGCTCGGCGCCGGGGTCCACCGGTTGCAGGGATACCGCCGACCGCCAGCCGTACGACGTGGCCGGTGACCCCGCCGGCCGGAGCCTGACCGTGGCCACTCCGGCCGAGCTGGCCTTCGAGCGCACCACCTGGACGAGGTGCAGCTGGGCCACCTCCAACGCCTGCTCGGGACCTGGGGGATCCTGGCCGACCTGTCCTTCTCCGACCTGGTGCTGCTGGCCCCGATGGCCCCGGCTCCGGGGGACCAGCACGACGACGGGTCGGAGCTGGTCATCCTCGGCCAGATGCGGCCCTCCAACAGCGCCACGGTGGTCCAGCACGACCTGGTCGGCCAGACCGTCGGCGTCGGCCGACTGGCCGCTGGCGGTGCTCACCATCGAGTCCGGCGAGGTGACCCGGGGCGAGGTGCTGCTCGAGCCCGGTGACGAGCCGGTGCGGCTCCACTGCATCCCGGTCCGCTGCGAAGGGACCACGGTGGCGGTGCTGGCCCGACTGTCCGCCGGGGCCGGTCGGCGTCCCGGCCATCTGGAGCGGACCTACCGCGACCTGTTCGACCGCTTCGCGGTCATGGTCTGCCGAGTCGACCTTCCCGTTCCCGAGCGAGGAGGTGGCCACCGAGGAGGCGCCCCGGGTCGGCGACGGTGTCGTCCTGGTCGACGAGGAGGGCCAGGTCCGGTACGCGTCGCCCAACGCCACCAACGCCCTCCACCGCATGGGCATGTACTCCCAGATCGAGGGCCGGCGCCTCACCGACCTGGGCATCGAGGAGTCGGCCATCGAATGGGCGCTGGCCTCGGCGCTCCCGGTGGTCGAGGAGGTGGAGCGGCGGCCGGACGTGACCGTGCTGCTCCACTGCATCCCCCTGCTGGCCCACGACGACGTGACCGGTTGCCTGGTGCTGCTGCGCGACGTGACCGACGTCCGCCGGCTCGACCGCCTGCTGCTGTCCAAGGACGCGGCCATCCGCGAGGTGCACCACCGGGTCAAGAACAACCTGCAGACCATCTCCGCGCTCCTGCGGCTCCAGGCCCGCCGGCTTCCTCCCGGCGGCGGGAGGGTGGCACTGTTCGAGGCCGAGCGCCGGGTCCGGTCCATCGCCATCGTCCACGAGATCCTCTCCCGCGAGCCCGGCGACCAGGTGCCGTTCGACGAGATCGTGACCTCGCTGATCCGCATGGCCGAGGACTCGGTGGTGCTGCTCGCGGCCGTCTGACCTTCGAGGTGACCGGCGAGCTCGGAGAGGTGCCGGCCGACGTGGCCACCCCCCTGGCGGTGGTCCTGGCCGAGCTCCTGCAGAACGCGGTGGAGCACGCCTTCCCCGACCCCGAGGTCGGACGAGCGACGGCCGACCCGGCGCCGTCCTGCGGCACCGGTCGGCCACATCCGGGTCCACCTGGTCAACGAGCTCACCCGCCTGACGCTCGAAGTCATCGACGACGGCTCCGGCCTGCCCGAGGGATTCGACATCGACGCCAGCCAGAGCCTCGGGCTGTCCATCGTCCGCGACCTGGTGCGCAGCCAACTCGGACGGCACCATCACCATGCGCAACCGCCGGGAGGCCGACCCCGGGGGGAAGGGGACGGTGGTGGCCATCGAGCTCCCGCGCCCGGGAGGTCCAGCCGACGGGGGTAGTGGCGGACCGGTGGGCCGGTGCGGTGACCGGGGCCGGTGCGGTGACCGATGCGGTCGTGGGCGTGGAGCGGGAGGCTGGTCAGGAGGCCCGACGGCGGGCGGCCAGCCACGCCTTGCGCAGCTTGCGGCGCTCCTCTTCGGAGGTGCCGCCCCAGACGCCCGACTCCTGGTTGGTGGCCAGGGCGAAGTCGAGGCACGGCTCCATGGCGTCGCAGCCGCGGCAGACCCGCTTGGCCGCCTCGATCTGGTCGACGGCCGGCCCGGTCGTGCCGATGGGGAAGAAGAGATCGGGCTCGGTGCTGCGACAGGCAGCCAGATGCCTCCAGTCACCGTCGTCCCATTCGACCGTACGGTTCCACATAAGGGCCACGATGCTTCCTCCGCTCCCGTTCCCGGGATTCCTGTTTGTGATCTGTTTCACATAGCTCGGCGCCAAAATGTCACCGGCCGTTCAGGGTTCGTTCACTAGAGTAATCACCGGCCACCACGGCTGCAAGCAGTTTCCGTGCCTGCCGTACGTCATTCCGGCCCCAATCGGAGCCCGGAGGACCGAGAGCCCGAAGGGGGTCCCGAGGGAATGGCGACCACGGCGATCCAGGCCCACCGGGGCAGTCCCGATCCGGAGACGGGCTCCGGGAGAACACCCTCGACGCGTTCGTGCGGGCCCGCCTGCTGGGCGCCGACGGGGTCGAACTCGACGTCCGATCGACGGCCGACGGGGCGCTGGCCGTCCACCACGACCCGGTGATCCCCGGCATCGGGGCCGTCGGCGAGCTGGCGGCGGCCGACCTCCCCGCCTTCGTCCCGACCCTGCCGGAGGTGCTCGAGGCCTGCCGGGGGATGACCGTCAACGTCGAGATCAAGAACCTGCCCGGCGAGCCGGGGTTCGACCCCGGCGACCGCCTGGCCGGGCAGGTCGCCGATCTGGTGGTCTCGACCGGGTGGGCATCGGACGTGGTGGTCTCCTCGTTCTGGCCCCCCACCCTCGACGCCGTCCGCCGGGCCAGTCCCGAGGTCGCGACCGGGCTGCTCGTGGCGAGCCGGTTCGATCCCGCCGAGGCGACCGGGTCGGCGGTCGAGAGCGGGCTGCAGCGCGCTCCATCCCCACATCGACCTGGTCAGTGCCCCCCTGATGGACCGGGCCCACCGGCCGGGCTGGCGGTGGCGGCCTGGACGGTGAACGACCGCGAGCACTGGAGCGGGCGAAGGCCCTGGCGGTGGATACCGTGATCACCGACGACGTGGCCTCTGCCCTGGCCATCCTCGGCCCGGACTGATCGGCGGACGCGGGGCCGGGGCGGCGGCCCGGCGGAGCGGGCGTCCTGACCTGGGATCGCGGCCCGATTGGTCGAAGAAGCGGTTTTCAACAACAATGCACGCCCATGAACGTCGTCGTCTGTGTGAAGCAGATCCCCGATCCGGCCGCGCCAGGAGCCCTCGATCCGGGGACGAACAACCTTGTCCGAGAGGGAAAACTCATCCTCGACGACTCCGACGCCTACGGCGTCGAGATGGCCCTGCAGCTGGCCGACGCCGCCGGCGGCGGCGAGGTCACCCTGGTGTCGATGGCCCCGAACGGGGAGACCTCCGGGCTGCGCACGGCCCTGGCCATGGGGGCGGCCAAGGCCATCCTCATCAGTGACGACGCCCTGGCCGGCACCGATGCCCTCGGCACCGCCAAGGTCCTGGCCGCGGCCATCAAGCGGGCCGAGCCCGACCTGGTCCTGGCCGCCACCGAGTCCACCGACGGCTACACCGGGACCACCCCGGTCCAGGTCGCCGAGCTGCTGGGTCTGCCGTCGGTGACCTTCGCCAAGAAGGTGGAGATCAACGGGAGCTCGGTGAAGGTGGAGCGCCAGACCGAAGCCGGGTACGACGAGGTGGAGAGCCCGCTGCCCGCCCTGGTGACCGTCACCGCCGGCGTCGTCGAGCCCCGCTACCCGTCGTTCAAGGGGATCATGGCGGCCAAGTCGAAGCCGGTCGAGACGCTCACCGTTGCCGACCTGGGGCTCGACGCGGGCGAGATCGGCTCCGCCGGTGCCCGCCAGGAGATCACCTAGGTGGCCGACGCCGAGGCCCGGTCGGCCGGCGAGATCGTCGTCGACGAGGGCGAGGGCTACCTTCGGGTCATCGAGTTCCTCGAGCAACTGAAGGTCCTTTAGGGACGGGTAGGGAGAGAGCACGAACATGTCTGTCGACAAGATCTGGGTCCTCGCCGAGGTGGCGGACGGGGCCCCCATCACCAGCTCCCTCGAACTGGTCACCGAGGCGCGGTCACTGGCCGGCACGGTCGAGGCCGTGGCCTGCGGCGACGCCACCGCCTCGGTGGCCGGCACGCTCGGTGAGTACGGCGTGACCACCGTCCACGACGTCGGGGACCTGGCCGGAGCCCTGCCCGGTGCCCCGGTGGCCGCCGCCATCGCCGCCGCGGTGGCCGCGGGCGGCGGGCCCGACGTCATCCTGTTCCCGGCCACCTACGACGGGAGGGACATCGCCGGCCGCCTCTCGGTCAAGCTCGACCGCCCGGTGCTGACCAACGTGGTCGGCCTCACCGAAGGAGACGGTGGCCTGGTCTCCCAGCACGCCATCTTCGGCGGCAGCCAGATCCTGTCCGCCCGGTTCACCGGTGAGGGCCCGCAGATCTTCGTGGTCAGGGCCAAGTCGTTCGCCGCCGAGCCCTCCGGTGGCGCACCGGCCGCAGTGGCGGCCGCACCCGCCCCGGACACCGGCGCCACCAACGGCGCCACCATCGTGGCCCGTCACGTCGAGGAGCGGACCGGTCCCAAGCTCGACGAAGCCGACGTGGTCGTGTCCGGCGGCCGGGGCCTCGGCGAAAAGGACCAGTACGCGCTCATCGAGGAGCTGGCCACCCTTCTCCACGGGGCGGCCGGGGCCAGTCGGGCCATCGTCGACGCCGGCTGGGTCCCCTACTCGCACCAGGTGGGCCAGACCGGCAAGACGGTGAAGCCCACGGTCTACCTGGCCTGCGGGATCTCGGGTGCCACCCAGCACATGGTGGGCATGAAGAACTCGAAGAACATCGTGGCCGTCAACAAGGACCAGGACGCCCCCATCTTCTCGGTGGCCGACCTCGGGATCGTCGGCGACGTGCACAAGGTCCTTCCGAAACTGATCGAGGCCATCAGGGCGCGTGGGTGAGCGGAGCGGCACGGACCGGTGAACCGGTCCGGCACGGCGGCACGGTGCGGCGCCGAGTGGGTGGGGCCCCGGCCCGGCGGTGCCTGGTGATCGACGGCTGACCGCCGTTTGAGGGGTAGTGTCCGAACAGGTGGCCCCGAGCGGGCGCGCCCGTACCTTCCAGAGCCCCGAGACGGTCCCATGTCCTGTCCCCACCCCCAACCCGTGACCTCGGAAGGCCAACCGCACAGATCGGGGTGCCGGGGATCACGCCACCGCGAAGGGCCGGCCCCTCGGCAGAACGACGCCGGTTGATGGGGCCCTCCGGGAACGCCTCCTCGGTCCGGACCCGGCGTGCCTAGGCCGGTCGAGGGGACCAGCCCGTATCTCCCCGGCCTGGACGGCATCCGGGCCGTCGCGGTCCTGGCTGTCATCGCCTACCACCTCAATTTCGGGTGGGCCCCCGGCGGGCTGCTCGGGGTGCAGGTCTTCTTCGTGCTGTCCGGGTACCTGATCACCGACCTGCTCGTCGCCGAGTACCGCCGGCACCAGGGCATCGGGCTCAAGATCTTCTGGATCAGGCGCGCCCGGCGGCTGCTGCCCGCCCTCTTCGTCGTGCTCTTCGTGGCGGTCGGGTGGGCGACCCTCTTCGACCGGGTCCAGCTGTCCTCGCTGCGGAGCGATCTCCCGCCGTCGGTCTTCTACGTGAGCAACTGGTGGTTCGTCTTCCACCACGTCTCCTACTTCGCCAAGTTCGGCCCACCCTCCCCGCTCGGACACCTGTGGTCGCTGTCCATCGAGGAGCAGTTCTATCTGATCTGGCCGCTCCTGGTCCTGGCCGGGATGCGGTGGATACGTTCCACGGGGGCGCTCATCGGGATCACCCTGGCGGTGGCGGCGGGGTCGGCGGTGGAGATGGCCCTCCTCTATGCGGCGTCACCGAACGGGGATCCGACCCGGGTCTACGACGGCACCGACACCCGGGCCTTCGCCCTCCTGATCGGCGCCGCCCTGGCCTTCGGACTCCCCCGCAACCGGACCTTCGGGCCGATCACCGCCGGTGCCACCCGGGTGCTCAACCTGGCGGGGGCCGCGGCCCTGGCCGGGATCTTCGTGATGTTCTGGCACACCAACCAGTACGACCCCTTCCTGTACCAGGGCGGCATGGTCCTGTTGGCCGTGCTCACCGCCCTGGTCATCGGCGTCACCGTCCACCCCGGGTCGCAGTGGCGGGTGATCCTCGGATGGGAGCCGCTCCGCTGGGTGGGCGAGCGCTCCTACGGCATCTACCTGTGGCACTACCCGGTGATCGTCCTGACCACCCCGCTCGGCGCGCAGCCCAGCCTGGTGCGGTCGACCTTGCAGATCAGCGTGACCCTGGCGCTGGCTGCCCTGTCCTGGCGGTACGTCGAACAGCCGGTCCGTCACGGCGCCCTCGGACGCCAGTGGGAGCGGCTGCGGCGCCACGACTGGTCGTGGCCCCGGCTGCGCCCGCTCGGCTGGTTGATGGTGGCGGTGGCGTCGGTCAACGCCGTCGTCTGCGCCCTCGGCCTCTTCGGGCTGGTCGAGGCGTCGGCCGCCGACCTGGGACCGGAAGCCAGCATCGTCCCGAGGGTCCGTCACCACCCACCGCCGGCGACCACCGTCCCGCCCGTGGGCGGCAGCACCACGACCACCGCGGCCCCGCCGGCCGGCCAGGGGGTGACCGCCATCGGCGACTCGGTCATCGTCGACGCCGCCCCGTACCTGCAGAGCGCGCTGCCCGGCATCGTCATCGACGCCCAGGTCGGCCAGCAGCTCTATCTGGTCCAGGGGATGGTCGGCCAGCTGAAGGCCGAGGGATTCGTGGGGAACCGGTTGATCCTCGAGCTCGGCACCAACGGCCCCTACACGGCCGGGCAGCTCGTGACCCTGCTCGACTCCCTCGGCCCCATGCAGAGGATCGTGCTCGTGAACACCCACGTCCCCGGACAGCTCTGGCAGCAGGAGGTCAACGACACCATCGCCTCGGTGGCCCAGTCCTACCCCAACACCGTCCTCGTCGACTGGAACGCCGCCAGCGCCGGCTGCCCCCAGTGCCTCTACCCCGACGGGACCCACCTCGACCCGGTGGGGGCGAAGTACTACGCCTCGCTGCTGGTGTCGGCGCTCGAGGCTCCGCTGCCCCCCACCGCCCACCGCCAGCCGACCTCACCGGCGACCCCGGCGACGACCCCTGCCACCACTACCACGACCACCACCACGTCGACCACCACCACGAAGGCCCCGACCGCATCCACGACGGCCACCCCGTCGCCCGGATCGCATTCCCCGCCGCGCCACCGCTGATCCGGCCGGTGACGGCCCTGCGCCGTCACCTCGGCGACCGGTCGGGTGAGACGCCGGGTCACGCCCGGTCACCCCGGTCACACCCCGGTCACACCCCGGTCACACCAGGGGCCACGGATAGGGTGGACGGTCGCCGACCGGCCCCGGGAAGACGCCGGAGTCGACCAGGTGGTTGATCCGGGACACCAGGGCCGCCCGCTCCACGGCGGACAGCACCCGGTCCAGACCGTCCGGCAGCGACGAGGCCAGCCCGTCGAGGTCGGCGAGCAGGTTCCCGGGCACCGGCTCGTCGGCGAAGTCCCAGATCACCGTGCGCAGCTTGGGCTGGTCGTGGAAGCACAGCCCGTGATCGATGGCCCAGAGCCGCCCGTCGGGTCCGAGGAGGATGTGCCCGCTCTTGCGGTCGGCGTTGTTGGCCACCACGTCGAAGGCACACGTGGCCCGCAGCGCGTCGTCGTGGCCGCCCTGGTCGAACAGCGTGAAGTAGTGCTGCTTGTAGTCGGCCTCGACGAACAGCTGGAGGGAGCCCGGGCCGAAGGGACCGTCGTCGCGTTCCACCGTCGGGGGGACGAGGCCCCAGCCGAGCCCTTCGGAGAGGGCGAACGCCGCCACCTCGCGCCGATAGAGGCCTCCGGGGAAGTCCCACAGCGACTGCTCGCCGCGGGCCGGCTTGTAGACCGCGTTGAGGGGATCGGGCCCGCTGTCCTCCAACGTCACCAGGAAGGTCAGGTTGGAGCTCCACGGGAGCCGCCCGGCCACGGTGAGCTCGGAGGTCCGCAGCTGGTCGATGGCCGAGTCGAGCCGGGGACCGACGCCGGGACTCCAGCCCCTCACACGGCCGGCGGTCGGTGGCCGTTCGTCCGTGGGCACTCGTGTCCCGAGGGGTCGAGCGGCGATCCGCACAGTGGGCAGGGGGGGCGCCCCGACTCGACGACCCTGGTGGCCTGGATGGCGAATCCGGCCGCCTGCTCACGCGATATGGACAGGCGGGCGATGGCACCGGTCTCGTCGTCGGGGACCAGCTCCTCGATGACCAGGATGACTCGGTCGTCGCTCTCGTCGTAGGACACACCGATGGTGCCGACCACCCAGGCCGGCTCGGCCGGCTCCTCGAGGGGGACCTCTTCGGGCAGGTGGCCCGGGCGCTGCTGGTCCTTCACGATCCGGGCCAGGTAGTCGGCCACCACCGCCACCTGTTGCTTCTCGATCTTGAGGGTGAGCAGCACGGGGCCCTGCCGGCACTGGAGCAGAAACAGGCGGTCGCCCACCGGCCCGACCGTCCCGACGGCGATCCGCTCCGGGGCCGACAGGTCGTATCCCTCGCTCACGAGAGAGCCAGCCCGGCGAGCGACGCGGTGGAATTGACGGTCAGTACGTGGGGCCCGGCCGGGCTGTAGGCCAGCGCCGACACCGAGCAGGGGGAGACGCTGAGCCGCTGGAACAGGTCGAGGTGGGTGCCGGCCGCAGAGGACACCGCCGCCTTGATCGGGTCGGCGTGGGACACGGCCACGATGGTCTCGCCCTGGTGGCGGCGGACCAGCCGGTCGATGGCCGACGCCATCCGGGCCTGCATCTCGAGGAAGGACTCACCTCCGGGGAAGCGGAAGCCGCTCGGCCAACGCTGGACCCGGGACCACTCCGGCAGGTTCTGCAGCCGGCTCAGCCGGGCCCCGGTCCACTCCCCGAAATCGCACTCGAGCAGTCCCCGTTCCGCACGCACCCGCAGCCCGAGGTGCCGGGCGATCGGCCGGGCCGTCTCGGTGGTCCGCTCCAGGGGCGAGGCGTACACGGCGACGGGCTGGCGGGTACCGGGCCCGCCCAGGGCGCCGATCCGCTGGGCGACCGCCTCGGCCTGGTCGGCTCCCTCGGCGGACAGGTGGAGACCCGCCGCCCGGCCGGGCAGCACCTTGCCGGTGGTCGGGGTCGTCCCGTGGCGGACCAACAGGACCACGGTCGGACGGCTCGGGGTCTTCCGTCGGCTGGCCACGCCCGTTCACCGTACTCCGTCCGGACCCACGCCCGACCGGGGGTCGGCGCGCTCCCGGATCAGCGGGGCGTGCCTGTCAGGGGCCTTGGCTCGGACACGAGCCCGGCGTCTTCCCGAGGTGGATTGCCTAGGTCCTGGGTCACCGGGTCCCGACTGTGGTCCTCATGGGAGAGCTTCGACGGCCACCAGTTCCACCGCCCCAGCAGGACGGCCACCGACGGCACCAGCAGGGTGCGCACCAAGAAGGTGTCGAGGAGGATCCCGGCGGCCAGACCCAGGCCGATCTCCTTCACCTGCGTATCGCCGGTGGCGGTCAGCACTCCGAACGTCCCCGCCAGGATGAGACCGGCCGACGTCACCGTCGTGCCGGTGGCCTCCACCGCCCGACGCACGGCCACCCGGATCGGCGCGTGGTGGGCCTCCTCGCGGATCCGGGTCATCACCAGGATGTTGTAGTCCTGGCCGAGGGCCATGATGAAGACGAACATGAAGAAGGGGAGGACGAAGTTGATTCCGTCCTGGCCACCGATGATCACGAAGACCAGGACCGCCAGTCCGAGTGAGGCCAGGTAGGAGAGCCCCACGCTGATCACCAGGTACAGGGGCGCGACGAGGCTGCGCAGCACGATGGCCAAGAGGAGGGCCAGGACGATCAGCACGATGGGGAGGATCTTGACCAGGTCGTGGCCGGAGATGGTGCCGACGTCGGCCGCCACGGGGGCATAGCCGTCGACCCCGTCGGCGACCGATCCGATCGACCGCCCGACACCGTCCACCGCGGCGCGGATCTCGGGGATGGCCCGCGCCGTCGCCGTGCTGTTCGACGGGCCGGCGCTGAGCGTGGCGTAGTACCGGATCGTCCTGCCGTCGGCGCTGATGAACTGGGCCGAGGCCCGGTAGGCGCTGTATTCGGTGACGGAGAGGGCCACACCTCTTGGCGGCATCGGGGGGAGGGAGGCCGCCGGCCCGTAGCCGGCCAACAGGTCGTGGGCGCGGGTCAACGCCGTTCCGCTCAGCGGATAGCCGTTGGGGTCGAGGGCGCCGCTCACGGCGCGGAAGGCACCTGACCGCTCGAGTTCCTGCTGGGCGGTCATCAGCACCTGCGGGTTGTCCCACACCGATGACGGCAGGCGGAACAAGAGGCTGGTCGGATCGGCCTCGGTCGACGGATAGTTGGCGTCCAGCAGGGTCTGGCCCCGGCTCGAATCGGACGTGGCCGGGGGCGGTTGGTCGCCGAAGCCGGTGGGCGAATAGGCGAGCATCGCCACGCCCAGCCCGCCGAAGAGCACCAGCCCGACCATGAGGGTGGCCCCGGGCCTGGCCACCACCCTTCCGGCGATGTCGCCCCAGGCCCCGTGCCGGGCCGGGCCGACCTTGGGCACCTTCGGCCAGAACACACGTCGGCCCAGAACGGCGAGGAGGGCGGGGAGCAGGGTGAGGTTGGCGGCCAGCGCCACGGCGATGCCGATGGCCAGGCCGGGCCCGAGCCCGCGGTACAGGCCGAAGGTGGCGACCACCACCGCGGCCAGGGCGGCGATGACCGTCAGGGCCGAGAAGGTGATGGACTCGCCCACCTTGCAGAGTGAGAACGCCACGGCGTCATCGACCGGCCGTCCCCTCCGGAGCTCCTCGCGCACCCGGAAGATGAGGAAGAGCCCGTAGTCGGTACCCGCGCCCAGCATCACCACGGTCAACAGGATGGGGGTGAGGTCGGATACCTGCACGCCGATGTGGGTGGACTGGGCGACGAGGGGCCCGGCGGCGAACAGCGCCACCACGGAGGGGAACAGCGCCACAAAGGGGGCCAGCACCGCCCGGAAGGTCAGGAACAGCAGTCCCAGGATGAACAGGAGGGAGAGGATCTCCGTGAGGGTCTGGGCATGGCCGGACTGGTTCTGCTGGTCGACCGATTGGGCCACGCCGCCGGTCAGGTGCATGGCCAGGTCGGCCGGCGCGCCGGACGTCTTGAAGGCGGCCCGCACCTCGGCCACCGACCGGGCCATGTCCCGGCTGGAGGACGTCCGGGTGTCGAACTCGACGAGCGCCGTTCGCGCCCTGCCGTTGGCCGACAGCCCCTGGTCGACCACACTGGTGACCCGGGGCACCGACCGTACGGCCTGCTCGACCCGGTTGATGGAGGCGGTGTCGGCCGAGGAGAGGGAGCGACCGCTGGTGGCGGCGACGTAGGTGGCCTGTGTGCTTCCCTTGGATTGGAAGGGTGCCGCCAGGCCCCCGGCGACGACGCTGGGCGAGGTCGAGGGGAGGAACTGGGAGTTGCTGCTCTTCTCGACGCTCGACAGCGGGGGGAGGAGGGTGGCGAGGACGACGGTCACGATCACCCACCCGGCGATGATCAGCCAGCGGTGGCGTACGGTGAACCGTCCGAGGGCGGCGAACAAAAGAGGAGGTCCTCCAGGGGGTCGGTGCGTCTGGCCCGATCGGCGGGGGGCACCACCGTCGCGGACGGTCGCACCGAGGGCGGGCGGACCCCATGACGCAGCCCCGGCCACCGCACGGTGGTGGGGTCCGCCCCGAGCTTACGACCGCCGACACCCGCGAGCCGAGGCGCCCACGGTCCGGAGCCCTGATTCTTAGGCGAATCTCATCTGTCGGCGGGCGAATCGCCTGGGCCGGGGCTCACGCCCGCGAGGGCAGACGCCGCGGCATGGGGACCGCCGTTTCGGGCCAGCGCCTCCGGCTGACCCGGGCCAGCCTGTGGAGCAGGGCGATCGCCCCCGGGTCGTCGTCCCCGGGCCTGGTCTCCACGGCACCGTCGGCGTTCATCCCCTCCAGCAGCTCCCGTCCCTGGTCGGTGCGGACGATGGTGAGGGTCCAGTCGTTGAAGGCCCCGATGCCCCCGGTGGAGATGTCGGCGTGCTCGGCGGCGAAGTCGGGACACGTCGTACAGCCCTCCCTCGTCCAGGCGTGGGCTTCCTTCAGCGGGATCTCGTGGAAGGCCCCGTCCCGCGTCCACACCTGGAACACGCCCTTGATGTTCATCTTGGCGATGTCCGCCCGGGCGATCCCATACCTGGCCTCGAACAGCTCGGGGAAGATGGCATCGTCGAAGGTCTTGGAGCACATGAGCCCGATGGTGAGGGAGAGGCGTCGGGCGATCTTCCCGGCCTTGCGGGCCTTCATCACCGGCGGGGCCGAGGCCTGGCATCCCATTCCCACCAGGGCGATGCGCTCCGCACCCGCCTCGATGGCCCGGGGATAGGCCAGCGGATTGGCCGAGTACGTGTAGCGGGACCCGGCGGCCGCCAAAACCTCGGCCCGGGTGGTGGCCACGCCCGGCACCGCCTTCCAGGTCGACCCGTCCCCCTCCAGGTCGGAGACGAGGGCGGCGTCGATGACGTCGTGCTCGAGGGCCCAGACCAGCATGGCCGACACCAGCCCGCCGTCCTGGCCCAGCTCGCGGATCTCCGGATCGGTGGCCCGCACCAAGAGGGTGTCCGACGACACCCCCGCCACTTCTTCGGGGGTGCGGTCCCGCCCGAACAGATGGGTGTCGATCTCGCTCTCCCAGTTGCGGAACCTCGGGCAGGCCCGGGTGCACATGGTGCAGCCCTTGACGCCGTGGGTACAGCTGTCCGGGCCGCCCTCGGCATCGATGTGGAATGGCTTGTACCGGCCGCCGGTGTCGTCGTAGGAGAGGACGTCGTAGGGGCAGGCGACGATGCAGGCGGCGCAGCCGGTGCAAAGGCCGGAGGTCACCACCTCGGTGAACAGCTCGGCCCAGTGTGGCTTCTCGGGGGGCATGGACCAACCCTAAGGCGAAATCCCAGGCCCCAGGGCGCCATCAGGATCGCCCCCGAACCGGTGGCTACTCTCGGGCCGTGCCCGAACTGCCCGAGGTCGAGCGCTACCGCCAGCTTGCCGAATCGGCCGTGTGCCGCGCCATCACCTCGATCGCCACCCCGGACCCCTGGTTCCTGAAGGGGGGCGCCGGCGCGGCGGCCCTGCGCCGCGCCCTGGTCGGGAATCGCTTCGTGTCGGCCGACCGCATCGGCAAGCTGCTGCTGCTGGCGACCGAGGGGGGCCCGACCTTGGGCATCCGGTTCGGGATGACCGGGACCCTGGTGGTGGACGGCCGGGCCGGCGTCGAGGAGCTGAGGTATGCGCCCCGCCGTCACGACCCGTCATGGGACCGGTGGTCGGCCCGGTTCGCCGACGGCGGCACCCTCGTGGTCCGCGATCCGAGGCGCCTCGGCGGGGTCCTGCTCGATCCGGACCTGTCGCGCCTCGGTCCCGATGCCGCCTCGGTCAGCCCGTCGGCGCTGTCCGCGGCCCTGCGGGGTTCCGCCGCCCCGCTGAAGGCCCGGTTGCTCGACCAGTCACGGGTGGCCGGCGTCGGGAACCTGATCGCCGACGAGGTGCTCTGGCGCTCCGGACTGTCCCCGCTGCGACCGGCCGGCTCCCTCTCGGCCGACGAGGGGCGCCGGTTGCACCGGCACCTCCGGCGCACCATCGGACACCTGATCGGACGGGGCGGCTCCCACCTCGGCGATCTCACGGACGAGCGCCGAGGTGGCGGCCGGTGCCCGCGGGACGGCACAGCACTGGTCCGTTCGAGGGTGGGCGGGCGCACGACGTGGTGGTGCCCCCTCCACCAGGTGTGACGGTCGGAGAGCCGGCAGGCCGGCGCTCAGGCGCCGACTTCGGCCAAGACCTTGGCCGCGTGCCCGTCGGCCTTCACGTGGTACCAGGCCCGGGCCACCTTGCCGTCAGGGGCGATGAGGAAGGTCGACCGGATGACCCCGACCGACTTCTTGCCGTAGAGGGTCTTCTCGCCCCAGGCGCCGTAGTCCTCGCCGACCGAATGATCGGCGTCGGTGAGCAGGGGGAACTTGAGGCCGTACTTGGCCCGGAAGGCCTTGTGCTTCTCGGCGCTGTCGCCCGATATCCCGAGAACCGGGACCTTGGCCCTGGCAAAGGCCCGGAGGTTGTCGTTGAACTGGCAGGCTTCCTTGGTGCAGCCCGGGGTGTCGTCCCTCGGGTAGAAGTAGATCACCACCCGGCCTCCCTTGAAGTCCTTGAGCGAGACCCGGGCACCGTCCTGGTCGGCGAGGGCGAATGCAGGGGCCTTGTCGCCGGCGGCGAGCTTTCCCATGGTCGGCTCCTTTCGTGGGGTGGGCCGGCAACCGGCACCCCTGGCGGGTGGTCGTCCCGCCCACGATGGCACATCCCGTGCCCCGTCGGCACCGGTTGACCCGGGGTGGCGGGCGATCCCAGGTAGACTGGACTCCGTGGTCGGGCAGGTGCCCTTCCACCGGGGTCTTCCTCATCTGTTCATCAGGCCTGCTGACGCAGGCAGGATCGATGGCCCGAGGCGGGCCCGTAGGCATCCGTGACTCGCACGGACGTCGACGGTCGTGCCGGCCGTCACCGAACAGATGAGAGTGGGTTCCACACCAATGACAACCGTTGCCGATTCGTCGGATCGCGTCCTCGAGCACGATGCCGACCCCCTGGCCGGGACCGGCGAGGCCCGTACCTTCGCCTCGTTGGGCGTCGACCCGGCGCTCGTCGCCGCCCTGAGCGGTCAGGGGATCGTCACCCCGTTCGCCATCCAGGCCATGACCGTCGCCGATGGACTGGCCGGACGCGACGTATGCGGCAAGGCCAAGACCGGGTCGGGGAAGACCCTGGCCTTCGGCATCCCGCTCCTCCAGCGGACGATGGCGGAGCGGTCCACCGAGCCTGGCCGGCCCCGGGCGCTGGTGCTCGTCCCCACTCGGGAGCTGGCCGTACAGGTCAGCGGGGTGCTCGAGCCCCTGGCCAAGTCGGCCGACCTGAGGATCGCCGCGGTCTACGGCGGCGCCGACATCGAGCGACAGGTGAAGAAGCTCCGGCGGGGGGTGGACGTGATCATCGCCACGCCCGGCCGCCTCATCGACCTCGGCGACCGCGGCGAGCTGTCGGTGGCGGACATCGAGACCCTGGTCCTCGACGAGGCCGACCGCATGGCGGACATGGGGTTCATGCCCCAGGTCGAGTGGGTGCTCCGGCGTCTCGAACGGAAGCACCAGACGCTGCTGTTCTCCGCCACCCTCGACGGGGCGGTGGACCGGCTGGTCAGCCGGTACCTGACCGATCCCGTCCTCCACGAGGTCGCGTCACTCAACACCACGGTCGACGCCATGGAGCACCGGTTCCTCGAGGTGCACCAGATGGACCGGGTCAAGGTCTGTGCCGCCATCTGCCGGAACTCGGAGAAGACCCTGGTGTTCGTCAGGACCAAGCGAGGCGCGGACCGCCTGGTCGAGCAGCTCCGCAAGGAGGGTGTCAAGGCCGACGCCATCCACGGCGACCTCCGCCAGGTCAACCGGGAGCGGACCCTGAAGGAGTTCGCCGGCGGCAAGCTCCCGGCCCTGGTCGCCACCGATGTCGCCGCACGCGGCCTCGACATCGACTTGGTGGACGTGGTCGTCCACTTCGATCCGCCCGAGGACCACAAGGCCTATCTCCACCGTTCGGGGCGCACCGCCCGGGCCGGTGAGGCCGGGTTGGTGGTCACCCTGGTCCAGTGGAACCAGATCCTCGAGATCGAGCGGATCCAGGCCCGGATCGGATTGCGGTCACCCATCGTCGAGATCTTCTCCAACGATCCCCGGCTGGCGGATCTGGCCGGGTGGCAGCCCACCGCAGGCTGAGAGGTCGCAGTGCCCGAGAGCCGATCGCCACAGCCGTCCACGGTTCGAACCCGGATCCGAGTTGGCGCGGCGGATCCTGGTGGTCACCGCCCATCCGGACGATGTGGACTTCGGGGTCGCCGGGGCCGTCGCCTCTTGGACCGACGCCGGCGCCCAGGTCGCCTACTGCATCTGCACCGACGGCGACGCCGGCGGGTCCGATCGATCGGTGGCGCGTGCCGCCATGGCGGAGCTGCGGCGTGAGGAGCAGACGACCGCGGCCAAGGTGGTCGGTGTGTCCGATGTGACCTTCCTCGGCTTCCCCGACGGCCGACTGGTGGCCGACCTCGACCTGCGCCGGGCCATCAGCGGCGTCATCCGCCGGTTCCGGCCCGACCGGGTGGTCGCCCAGTCGCCGGAACGGAACTGGACGCGCATCTATGCCAGCCATCCCGACCATCTGGCGGCGGGCGAGGCCGCCACCTGCGCCGTCTACCCCGATGCCCGGAACCCGTTCGCCTTCCCCGAGCTCCTCGAGGAGGGACTGGAGCCCCACTCGGTGCCCGAGCTCTGGGTCATGGCCACCGATCGCGCCGACCGGGCGGTCGATGTCACCGACCAATTCGATCGCAAGCTGGCCGCCCTCCGGTCCCACCGGAGCCAGGTCGGCGACGGCGACCACCTCGAGGAACTGCTCCGGACGTGGATGTCCGCCACCGCCTCGGCGGCGGGCCTGGCGGACGGAAGGCTGGCCGAGTCGTTTCATGTGGTGAACACGGCCTAATGGCCGTCCGCCACTGGTCGATCATCCAGCACGTGGAGCACGAGGGCCCGGGCCTCATCGGGGACGTGCTCCGCGAGGCCGGGTGCGGTTTTGGGGTGGTCCGGCCCGACCGCGGTGAGGATCTGCCCGACCGCGGGTCGCTGGCCGGACTGGTGGTGCTCGGGGGTCCGATGGGTGTCCACGACCTCGCCCTCCACCCCTGGCTGGAGGCGGAGCGGTCACTGATGGGCGCGGCGGTGGACGACGGCACACCGGTGCTCGGCGTGTGCCTTGGCGCCCAGCAGCTCGCCGTCGCCCTCGGCGCGGAGGTGAGCCACGGCCCCGAGCCCGAGGTCGGCCTCGGGAGGGTCGAGCTGACCCCAGCCGGCCGACGGGACCCGGTCCTCGGCCCGGAGTACGGGGGGTTGGCGGCCACCGCCCTCCCGTGCGTGCACTGGCACCAGGACACCTTCTCGATGCCCGCCGGCGCCGTCCACCTGGCCGGCACGCAGGCCTTCCCCCACCAGGCCTTCCGTTGGGGATCGGGCGCCTACGGCCTCCAATTCCACGTCGAGGTGGACCGCACGTCGGCCGAGGCGTGGCGGGCCCACCTCCCGGTGGGCGTCACCCTGGACGGCCCCGGGCTGGCCGAGGTGGAGACGGTGGGACGCCGGGTCCTCCGTCGGTTCGTCGGGGCGGCGTCGCGACCACCCGACCGTTCCGGGTCACCGGCCAGGGCTCACCCGGCCAGGGCTCACCCGGCCATCTGACGGAGCATGTACGGCAGTATCCCGCCGTGGCGGTAGTACTCGGCCTCCATCGGGGTGTCGATCCGCAACCGGGCTTCGAACTCGACGACCCGGTCGCCGTCCTCCGCCCGGACGGCCACCGTCTTCGGGGTGATCCCCTGGTTGAGGGACCCGAGTCCGCTGACGGCGAAGACCTCGTGCCCGGTGAGGCCGAGCGAGGAGGCGCCCTGGCCGTCGACGTACTGGAGCGGGAGGACCCCCATCCCGATCAGGTTGGAGCGGTGGATACGCTCGTAGCTCTCGGCGATGACCGCACGGATCCCGAGCAGGGCGGTGCCCTTGGCCGCCCAGTCGCGTGAGGACCCCGATCCGTACTCGCGGCCGGCCAGCACCACCAGGGGGATGCGTTCCTCGGCGTAGCGCCGGGCGGCCTCGTGGATCGTCGTCTCCTCGCCGCCGGGGAGATGGAGGGTGAAGCCCCCTTCGGTCCCCGGCGCCAGCTGGTTCCGCAGTCTCACGTTGGCGAACGTGCCCCGTACCATCACCTCGTGGTTCCCCCGGCGGGTCCCGTAGGAATTGAAGTCGTCGCGCTCGACGCCGTGCTCGGCCAGATAGTGGCCGGCCGGTGTGGACGGGCTGATGTTGCCGGCGGGCGAGATGTGGTCGGTGGTGACGCTGTCGCCGAGCTTGGCGAGGACACGGGCGCCGACCACGTCGGTCACCGGGGTCGGCGTCATGGAGAGATCGTCCAGGAAGGGGGGGCGCAGGACGTAGGTCGAGTCCCGGTCCCAGTCGAAGGTGTCGCCGGTGGCCGTCTCGACCGCCTGCCACCGGTCGTCGCCGTCGAAGACGGCACCGTAGCGCCGGCGGAACATGTCGGAGGTGATCGAGGACCGGATGGCCTCGGTCACCTCCTCGGCCGTCGGCCACAGGTCCGCCAGGTAGACCGGCTCGCCCCCGGTCCCGTGACCGATCGGGTCGGTGGTGAGGTCGATGTCCATGGTGCCGGCCAGTGCGTAGGCCACCACCAGGGGCGGCGAAGCCAGGTAGTTCATCCGCACCTCGGGGTGGATCCGGCCCTCGAAGTTCCGGTTGCCCGACAGCACCGAGGCCACCGAGAGGTCGTGCTCCTGCACGGCCTCGGCCACGCCGGGCAGGAGGGGGCCCGAGTTCCCGATGCAGGTGGTGCACCCGAAGCCGACCAGGGCGAAGCCGACCCGGGCCAGCGGCTCGGTGAGCCCGGCCCGGTCCAGGTAGTCCATGACCACCCGCGAGCCGGGGGCCAGCGTCGTCTTCACCCACGGCTTGGACCGGAGGCCGCAGGCGACGGCCCGGCGGGCGATGAGCCCGGCCGCCACCATGACCTGGGGATTGGAGGTGTTGGTGCAGCTGGTGATGGCCGCGATCACCACCGAACCGTCGCCGACCTCCGCTGGCCCATCAACCAGAGAGGCGGTGCCCGAGCGCTGGTCCCGTCCGAGGGCGCCCCGGTAGGAGGTCCCCGCACCGGCCAGGGTGACCAGGTCCTGGGGCCGGGTCGGCCCGGCGATGGCCGGGACCACCGTCGAGAGGTCCAGCTCGATGGTCTCGGAGAAGACCGGCTCGACGCCTCCGGCCACATGGAACATGCCCTGCTCCCTGGTATAGGCCTCCACCAGGTCGACATGGCGCTCGTCACGCCCGGTGAAGCGCAGATAGTCCAGGGTGATCTCGTCCACGGGGAAGATGGCGCAGGTGGCACCGTACTCGGGGGACATGTTCCCGATGGTGGCCCGGTTGGCCAGGGGGACGGCGGCCACACCGGGGCCGTAGAACTCGACGAACTTGCCGACCACGCCGCGCTGGCGCAGGAGGTGGGTGATGGTGAGCACCAGGTCGGTGGCGGTGGTGCCCTGGCCGAGTTCTCCGGTGAGCCGGAAGCCGACCACCGGTGGCAACAGCATGGACAGCGGCTGGCCCAGCATGGCGGCCTCCGCCTCGATGCCCCCCACCCCCCAGCCGAGCACCCCGAGCCCGTTGACCATGGTGGTGTGGGAATCGGTGCCGACCAGGGTGTCGCAGTACGCCCGGCCGTCGTCGGTGGCGAAGACCACCCGCGACAGGTACTCGAGATTGACCTGGTGGCAGATCCCGGTGCCGGGCGGCACCACCCGGAATCCGTCGAATGCCTGCTGGGCCCAGCGCAGGAGCTGGTAGCGCTCGATGTTGCGCTGGTACTCGATGTCCACGTTCCGGTCGTAGGCGCCGGCCCCACCGGAAGCCTCGGCGATCACCGAGTGGTCGATGACCAGTTCGACGGGCACCAGCGGGTTGACCTCGGCCGGGTCTCCGCCGAGCTTGCCGAGTGCGTCCCGCATGGCCGCCAGGTCGACCACCGCGGGGACGCCGGTGAAGTCCTGCATGAGCACCCGCTCGGGGGTGAGGGCGATCTCGGAGGCGTCCGGGCCGCCGAGCCCGTGGCGCTCGGGGTGGTTGCCCCAACCGGCGACGACCTCGACATCCGCGGCCTGGACGGCCCGACCGTCCTCGTGGCGGAGCAGGTTCTCGAGCACCACCTTGATCGAGTAGGGAAGTCGGGACACGTCGAAGCGGTCGGCCAGCGCGTTGATCCGGTGGATCTCGTAGGTGGCGTCACCGACGGCCAGGCTGCCCCGCGCCCCGAAGGAGTCAGGGCCGGCCGGGGAGGTGGGGGTTGGTGCCATAGGCCCCATTCTGCTTTGCCGGACCGGCCCTGGCGAGCGGGGCCACCTCGAAGACGGCGACCCGGCATGCCGGAGGCCCCGGGCCCGGGTCCGGGCCTCAGGTCCGGGTGCGGTAGCGGTGGACGGCCAGGGGGACGAGCACCACGAGGAGCACGGCCGCCCACAGCACCGACTGGATGACCCACTTGGCGGTGGGCCCGCCCAGCATGAGGGCACGGCAGGCGGAGATGGTGACGCTCACCGGCTGGTAGGTGGCGAATCCCTGCAGCCAGCCCGGCATCTGGGACACCGGCACGAAGGCGGAGGAGGCGAAGACCAGCGGGAAGAGGATGGGGAAGGACACGACCTGGGCGACCTCGCTGTTCGGTGCCGACAGCCCGATCACCGCGAAGCCCCATGACAGCGCGTAGGCGAACAGCAGGATCACCAGGATCCCGGCCAGATAGGCGAGGACGCCGGTGGTGGGCCGGAAGCCGACGATGAAGCCGACGACCGTGACGATGAGGATGGTGAGGATGTTGCGGGCCAGGTCGGCCGTGGTCCGGCCGGTGAGCACCGCCGAGCGGGCCATCGGCAGGGCCCGGAAGCGCTCGATGATCCCCTTCTGGAGGTCCTCGGCCAGACCGATGCTGGTCTGCACCGACCCGAAGGCGACGGTCTGGACGAAGATGCCGGGCATCAGATAGTTGACGTAGGTCGTGCCCGGGGTGTGGATCGATCCGCCGAACACGTACACGAAGAGCAGCACGAACATGATCGGCTGCACGGTCGAGAAGAACAGCGCCTCGGGGATCCGGGTGTAGGTCAAGATGTTCCGCTTGGTGATGGTCCAGGTGTCGACCATCGCCCACCGGGCACGGGTCATGACGTTGTCGGAGTGGAGGGCACCCGGGATGGTCGGGGCGCTGATGGTGGTGGTCACTGGAGCTCTCCCGTGGCAATCGGCATGGCCTGGCGCGCCCGTCGTCGTCGGCCGCCGCGGCGCTGCTGGTCGGTCTCGTCCGCGATGGACGGGGTCTGGATCTCGGTCCGTCGACCGGTGAGGGCCAAGAACACGTCATCGAGGCTGGGCTCACGCAGGGTGAAGGCGCCAGGGATGATCCCTGCCTGGTCGAGGGAGCGCAGGCCGAGCATGGCCGATTCCGGGCCGTTGTCCACCGTCACCTCCACCACCGTGCCGTTGACCACCGGGGTGTGGGTTCCGAGGGCCGTCGAAGAGCACGGCGCTCCGCCGGGCGTCCTCGAGACTCTCCAAACCGACCTCGAGCACGGTGGCCCCGAGGTCGGCCTTCAGCGCCTCCGGTGTGCCCTCGGCGATGACCCGGCCGTGGTCGAGCACGACCAGGGTGTCGGCCAGCCGGTCGGCCTCCTCGAGGTACTGGGTGGTGAGCAGCACGGTGGTCCCCCCGCCGACCAGGCTCTCGATGACCTCCCAGAGGTCGTTGCGGCTCTGGGGGTCGAGTCCGGTGGTCGGCTCGTCGAGGAACAGAACCGTGGGCCTGGCCACCAGGGCGGCAGCCAGGTCGAGCCGGCGCCGCATGCCTCCCGAGTAGGTCTTGAGGATCCGGTCGCCGGCGTCGGCCAGGTCGAACTGCTCCAGCAGGTCCTTGGCCCGACCGGTCACCTGCGACCGGCCCAGGTGGTTGAGGCGTCCCACCATCTCGAGGTTCTCCCGACCGGTGAGGTTCTCGTCGACGGCGGCGTACTGCCCGGCCAGCCCTATCAGACTGCGGACCAGATCGGCCCGCCGTTCCACGTCGTGGCCGAGCACCCGGGCCGTCCCGCTGTCGGCTCTGAGGATGGTGGTCAGCACCCGCACCGCGGTGGTCTTGCCCGACCCGTTGGGACCGAGCAGGCCGAAGACCGTTCCCTCGGCCACGCGGAAGCTCACCCCGTCGAGGGCGCGCACCTCGTGCTTGCCGGTGAACGTCTTCTTCAGCGTGTCGGCCTCGATCGAGTACTGCAAGGAGGGGCTTCCTGTCTGGTCGGCCCGGTAGTTGCCGGGTGGGGGAGCTGTCCGGGGGCGAGGACCGGGGACGGCGCGGCGTGGTCCGCGGGTTTCCGGGCCCCGCCCATCGGGGCACGCCCGGGATGGTCGAGCACTGCCTGTCGCCGCATCTTACGGGGAGGTCGTCCGGGAGCGACACGGGCCACCCTCGGAAGGCCCGGCCGTGGCACCCAGTGGCGCATCCCGGTAGCCTCGGGGCCATGCAGAAGGGCGACCTGGCACCCGACTTCGAGCTGCCCGACGAGGACGGCACCCCCACCAGGCTGAGCGACCTGGCCACCAAAGGCCCGGTCGTGCTGTTCTTCTACCCGGCGGCGATGACCCCGGGCTGCACGGCCGAGAGCTGCCACTTCCGCGACATGAAGGCGGAGTTCGAGGCCGCCGGAGCCCAGCGGGTGGGGATCAGCGCCGACCAGGTGGAGAAGCAGAAGCGGTTCTCCGACAAGCACTCCTTCGACTTCCCGCTCCTCTCCGATCCCGATGGGGCGGTGGCGACCCAGTACGGGGTGCGGCGGCGGTTCACCATGATCTCCCCGACCAAGCGGGCCACGTTCGTCATCGGGCCCGATCTCCGGATCATCGACGTGATCCAGAGCGAGGTGCGGATGAACCTGCACGCCGACCGGGCCCTCGAGGCGCTGAAGGTCGAACTCGCCGTCCTGAAGACCTCCGGGCCCGCAGGTGGCGACCGGACGGCGCGACCGTCCCAGACCGCAGGCCCCTCCGATGGGAAACTGTGGGCCATGTACCGACGGTCAGCGATCCAGCCCCGATGAGCCCGGTGCCCGGCAGCGGTCGCATGGAGCAGTTCGCCCAAGCGGTGGCCGAGCGGGTGGTGAACGTGGTGATGGATGCCATCGACATCGATGCGCTCCTCCAGCGGATCGATGTGGACGCCCTGGTTTCCCGTGTCGACGTGGACTCGGTGGTCAGCCGGGTCGACGTCGACAAGCTGATCGACCGGGTGGACGTCGAGAAGATCATCGAGCGTGTCGATGTCGAGAAGATCATCCAACGGGTCGACATCGACGGGCTGATGGAGAAGACCGAGCTCGGCTCGATCATCGCCAGGTCGACCAGCGGGGTGGCCTCGGAGGTGCTGGACGTGGTCAGGGCCCAGGGAGTCGGGCTCGACGACTTCTTCGCCCGCTGGGTCAACCGCGTCCTCCGCCGCCGTTCCGGAGGACCTGCCCCTCGGCCCGCCCACCCTGGTGGACCCACCCCCGGCCCGGGCCGAGCTCACCGCGGGTGCCGCCTGATGGCCCTGGCGCCCACCGTCGCGCCCATCGAGGGCCGACAGGGCCACTATGCCGGGGCGGTCAGCCGGCTGGTGGCCTTCGCCGCCGACGTGGGCGCCTCGTGGGGCCTGTTCACCCTCGGCGCGGCCGCCCTGGCCTTCTCCATCCAGCTGGTCAGCGGGCCAACTTCTCGCTGAGCAGCCACCAGATCGTCTCGCTGGTCGCCGCGGTGGTCTGGGAGTTCGTCTATTTCGCCTACCAGTGGGCGTCGAGCGGGAAGACCATCGGGATGGCCCTCCTCGGGATCCGGGTGGTCAGGACCGACGGGTCGCCCATCGGCCCCCGACAGGCGGTCGTCCGGACCCTGGCGCTCCCCCTCAGCTTCCTGCTCCTCGGGCTGGGGTTCGTCGGCATCCTCACCAACCGCGACCGCCATGCACTGCACGACCGCCTGGCCGGCACGGCGGTGGTCTACTCGTGGGACGCCCGGGCGGCCCGGCTGCGGTGGCTGGCCAAGAAGGAGAGCACGGCCTCGGCCTGATGCCCGGCCGCTGTGCCAGGGTCATGGTCGTGCGCAACCGAACCGCGCCCGGCGGTGTTGAAAGGGGCATGACGCGGTCCCCACCTCCACCGCCTGCGCGGCCCCCGACCCTCCGCCGCCGGACCAGGTCCCGCAGTCGGAAGTGCCGGCGTCGGAGGTGGACGCGGTGTTCATGGCCCTGTTCGAGGAACATCGGGATCGGGTCTACTCGACGGCGCTCCGGCTCACCGGCCGGCGGCACGACGCGGAGGACCTGGCCGCCGAGGCCTTCCTGCCGTGCCTACCGGTCGCTCTCCGGCTTCGATCACGAGCGGCTCGAGACGCTGCAGACCCGGGCCTGGCTGACGGCCATCGTGGTCAACCAGTGGCGGAATCAGCGCCGGACCGCCTCCCGCCGGCCCGCCACGGTGTCCTCGGATGCCGTCCGGGAGGCAGATCACGTCGATGTGCTCCCCGGCGTCGAGCACCGGGTGGAGAGCCACGCCGACGGCGACCGCCTCGCCGCCATGCTCGCCGGCCTGCCCGAGCGCCAGCGGATGGCGGTGGTGCTCCGGTACATCGGTGATCTCCCGGTGGGGGAGGTCGCCGAGGTGATGGGGTGCCCGACCGGAACCGTCAAGTCCCTGATCAGCCGCGGGCTGGCCCGGCTCCGGCCAGGCGAACCGGGTACAGGGATCCGCGATGTGACCGAAGGAGGGCTCCGATGACCGCCACCGATGACCGACGACTGATCAGCGCCCTGTCCTTGCTCTCCGTCCCGGCACCACCCGATCTGGCCGAACGGATCGTGGTCCACTGGGCCTACGTCGAAGGTCCGATCGTCGACGTCTTTGTCGCCTTCAGCAACGCCGGCATCTCCAGCGTCGTACCGGCGCCGAGTGTCTCGGGCGCCGACGAGTTCGCCGCCGCTTTCCGCCGCCGGTTCGGCCGTCCCCTCCTCGCCGCCGACGGTCCTCCGGACGGGGTCGTGGAGGCCCTGGTGACCGGCAGCGCCCTCGACCTCCGGTTCGATCTCCGCGGCCGGACCCACTTCGAACAGGACGTGCTCGGTACCGCCCTCGAGATCCCGGTCGGTGAGGTCCGCCCGTACTCGTGGATCGCCCACCGGGTCAACCGGCCCCGGGCGGTCCGGGCGGTCGGCACCGCCCTCGGCCACAATCCCGTTCCCATCCTGATCCCATGCCACCGGGTGATCCGGTCCGACGGCGACATGGGCGAGTACGGGTTCGGGCGTGGCCTCAAGCGGCAACTGCTCGACGGCGAGGGGGTCGACGTCGACATGGTCCTCTCGATGGCGCGCCGGGGGGCCAACTACGTGGGCGATGACGTCGGCCGGGTGGTCTGCATGCCGACCTGCCATCGGCAGCTCCGCCTCGACGGTGAGCACAGCCGCGGCTTCCGTTCGCTGGCCGAGGCCACCGCCGAGGGCTACCGGCCGTGCCCGAGCTGCAAACCGGTCGGACGGTAGTGACGGTGAGTGACGGGAGTGACTAGGGTAGTGACGGTAGTGACGGTGACGGTGACGGTGACCGGGGCCGTCCGGTGACCGGGCTGTTCGAGCGGGAGCCGGTGGTGGTGGCCCCGGGCGCCGTCCACCTCCCCGGCTGGCTCGACGGGGACGGTCAGCGTGAGCTGGCCGGTTCGTGCCGGACGTGGTCCGAGGGGGCCGGGGGCTTCCGATCGCCGCGCATGCCGGGGGGCGGGACGATGTCCGTGCAGATCGCCTGCCTGGGATGGCACTGGTACCCGTACCGCTACTCGAGGACCGTGGATGACGGGGACGGCCGGCCGGTTGCCGCCTTCCCTGACCGGCTCGGCGATCTGGGCCGACGGGCGGTCGCCGACGCCTGTGCCGTCGACGCCACGGTCCTCGTCGGAGGGGAGCGCGGAGTCGTCGGGCGCACGGAGCGATATGAGCCCGATGTGGCCCTGGTCAACTGGTACGGGCCCGGCGCCCGGATGGGCATGCACGCCGACCGGGAGGAGTTGAGCCCGGCCCCTGTGGTCTCGCTCAGTCTGGGGGACACCGGGGTGTTCCGCTTCGGGAACGCCGCCGGCCGCGGCCGGCCGTGGACCGACGTGGAACTCGAGTCCGGGGACCTCTTCGTGTTCGGCGGGCCCTCCCGGCGCGCCTTCCACGGCGTGGCGAAGGTGGTGGCCGGCACCGGCGACCCCTCGCTCGGCGTCGGGAGCGGGCGTCTCAACATCACGGTCCGTCAGACCGGCCTTCCCGGGTGAGATGAAGGCGGTCGGGGAACCGGACGCGCGTCCCCGGCCGTCCGGCGGTCGGGTCGCTCCTCTCCGCACCCGATGACGGAATGCATCCTCAATATGCCGCTCCACCTGGGTGTTCGGAACGAACTGTGGAGAATGACATCAGCTGTTGTCAAGTTTCCGGAGGACATGTCGATACATGGTCCAGGTGGGTCGTCGATCTGCCGTAGAGAGCGCCTTTCGGCGGAGGAGACCAATGGACTCGGAAAAGAAGTCACGAAAGGGCGGACTGATTGCGGCGCTCGTCGGCGTGGCAGCCTTGGGGCTGACCGCCGTCGTCACTCTCGGTGTGACCACGTTCTCCGCCCAGGTCGGAGGCAGCGGCACCTTCCAGACCGGTACGTTGCTGCTGTCGAAGACGAATGCGTCTGGGACATGCCTCTCGAGCGGCAACTCGGCCGGCAGTATCACCACCAACATCAACGCTGCCTGTCCCGGCAGCGACCTCGGTGCGGGCACGACCAATGTTCCTCAGGTCAACCAGACGTCGACGGTGACACTGACCAACCAGGGCTCGATCAATTCAGCCAGTGGGCTCACCCTCACCACCGGGGCCTGCTCGGCCGTCGCTGCCCCATACGGAGCGTCGGTCCTCAACCCCCTCTCATCGGGTAGCGACACCGCCGGTTTCTGCGGCAAGGTCGACATCACCATCTACAACTCGACCGCGGGCAAGTGCCTGTACCCGGCGGCCGTGGGTGCATGCCCCGCACCGTCGACCGCCAATAACCTGGTCACCCTGGCCTCGGCCAGCCCGTTCACTCTGGCCACCTCGCTGGCATCCGGTGCGAGCGTCGGGCTCACCATAACGACGCAGCTCGACGCGTCGGCGACCAACGCCGACCAGGGTCTCGCAGCCAACGCGACCATGACCTACACCCTCGGTCAGTAGTCCCGAAAGACGGCTCTCGTGGGCCGCCGACTCGTAGAGTGGCGATCAAATGAAACGGACACGGAGTGGACTGACCCAGGGGCAACCCTGGGTCAGTCCCGTTGTTGGCTCGTTGATCCTGCTCGGGGTGGTCGCCCTTCTGAGTGGGTCACTCGTCGGCTGGGGCGCAGGCTTCTCGGGCCAGATCTCCGGAATCAGCACGTTCGGGAGCGGGACCCAATTGCTCTCCGACACGATCGGGGGCACCAACTGCCTGTCGTCGTCGAACTCGGCGGCGGGGATCACGACCAACCAGGCGAGGTGCGCGACGTATCCGCTTTCGCCAACCGTGGGCTCGGCGTCGACCACCACCCTCGGTAACCAGGGATCGGTAGCGCCCACATCGGCCTCGGTGGCCACCGGCGGTACCTGTGGCGTCCAACAGTTCGCCGACACTTCGGCGGCGGGTACCAACACCGGCCTCCCACTCGGCGGTGTGACCTACGGCGCGGCCGGACCGAGCTCCTACACCGGCCCGGCGACTTCGGTTGCCTACGACGGCTCCACCGGCTGGGGAGAGACCTTGTCCAGCCTGACCATGCCGGCCAATTACACGCTGATGGCGTGGATCAAGCCCTCTGTGCTCGGCGGGGTCGTGATCGGGGCCACCAGCACCCAGTCCAACGGGGCTGCATCGAGCGCAGACCGCATGGTATGGATCGATGCCGCCGGGCGTTTGGACTTCGGCAACGACATCACCACGTTGCGGGCCACTGCCGGGTCGGCGCTGGCCGCGGGCAACTGGTACCTCGTCGTGGCCACCAAGTCGACGACCACCGGTATGGCTCTCTACATCAACGGGGCGTTGAACAACACCAGTGCCACCGCCGGGGCCGAGGCCACGCTGAACTACACGGGCTACTGGCATCTGGGCTGGGGCGGAGCCGTCGGCTCGGCGTTCTCCAACCTGCCCACGACCGACTTCTTCGGGGGCGACGTGGCCGACGAAGCGGTGCTCCCGACCGCCCTCGGCGCGGCAGCGGTCACGACGCTCTACAGCCAGACGACGCAATCCGGATTGTCGACTCAGGTCCTCGCCAACTCCCCGACCTCCTACTGGCCGCTGCAGGACACCGGTGCATCCCTTTACTCGGGCGCCATCGCCAACGTGGCCGCCAACAACGTTGGGACGAGCTACCGGGACGCGTCCAACAATCCCGGCACCAACACGGGGACCGGAAAGGGGGCACTCGGCGTGGACGCCTCAGGTCCCATCGGCGACACTGCGACGACCTTCAACGGCACGTCCGGGTGGGTCCAGACGACGCTGGGCCCGCCGACGGCCTTCTACGCATCGCCGGGACCACAGACATTCTCCGTTGCTGGGTGGTTCAAGACGACAACCAGCGGATCGGTCATGGGCTTCACCACGCTGCAGTCGAATGCCTCACCGAGCATGTGGGACCGCCACATGTGGCTCGATGCGTCCGGACATGTCGTGTTCGGCGTCTACCCGAACAGGATCTTCGAGGTCAACAGTTCGGCCACGACCGCCAAGGACTATGCCGATGGGAACTGGCACTTCGCGTGGCCACGGTCGCACCGGTCTCCGCCACGGTCGGCACGGTACTGCTCTACGTCGACGGCGTGCTCGTCGCCGGCTCGGTCGGCAACGAGGCGATCACCGGCAGTGAGCCTGCACAGGTGTACGGGGGTTGGTGGCACCTCGGGTGGTCGAATGCCAACAGCTCCTGGTCCGACCCCCCGACGAGCGGATACTGGTCGGGATCGCTCGGCCAGATCGCCGTGTTTCCCTCCGCACTCACCGCGGCCGACGTGTCGTCGCTCTACGGCGCGTCCTCGGCATCGGCATACCTCAGCGCGGTCACCGGTGGGGTGGCCACCTCCAACGTGTTCTGGCCGCTCGACGAGGATTCCCAGCCCGGGTCTCCACCCTGCACCTACATCGCCATGACCCTTCAGGCCGGGTCGGTGTGCGTCTATCCAATTGCCACCGGTGCTTGCCCGGCCGTCCCGGCGTCGAATTGGCTGTCGATGAGCTCATCGATCCCGACCGCGCTGCCGGCACTGAAGTTCACCACTGCCACGTCGGGCACCGTCCCGGCGGCCGCGGTGGGGCTCCACGTCTCCGTCCCTTGGGTGATCACCGACGGGGCCAACGGGTTTTCGTCCCAGTTGACCCACGATTCGGGATACGTACTCCTGTGAGGTCTCAAGTGATCGTCGAAGCGGACGACCAGCCGGCGACCCGGGCACCCGCTCAGGACGTCGAGCCCGGCAGCGACGCGATCGAATCGACTTTCGGAGCTGATGGTGAACATGCCACTGTGACCGTGGCCGCCGCCGGCGCGGCGGGGAAGGACGACAGGGAGCCCCCCCTTCAGCGACGGGCCCGACGGTGGCCTGCATTCTGCATCTCATCGGTGCTCGTTGCACTCGCCGTCACCTGGGCGGGCTGGCTGGTCTCCGGGGGTGGATTGTTCATGGTCGGCTCCCCGTCGATGGGAATGGCCGCTCCCGTGGGCTCCCTGGTGGCCACCCAGCCGTTGACGCCGTCGGCCGTCCTGCGGGTCGGCGACATCGTGGTGTTGGAGCCCCATCCCGGGCATGCGTTGACCTACGTGCACCGCATCTACCGGGTCCTTCCCGGCGACCGGTATCTGACCAAGGGGGACCTCAACCAGGAGCCCGACCCGTGGGTCATCACCCGTGGGGATGTCATCGGCACGCCCCGAGCCATCATCCCCGCCATCGGTTGGATCTACAAGTGTGCTTCATGGCTGTTCCTCGGCGCCGCCGCTCTCGCCGCCGTCGCCCTCTTCGTCGGGGAGCGCCAACGGCGATGGATCCTCGCCCTCGGACCGGTACTGCTGATCGCTGTCCCCCTCCTGTGGTTTCAGCCACTCATCGGCGGATTCCTCTACGGATCCGGGCGTCGGGGTCGTCTGGTGGCGGTGAACCTCGTCAATACCGGCATACTCCCCGTCAAGTTCTCGCCGGCTGCGGGTCGCGTCGTTCATGCGGTCCCGGGACAAGAAGTGCTGGTGACCGGGTTGGCGCCCAAGCACCGTCCTCTCGACATCAGAGTGAGCGCCGCCCTGCCCTGGTGGGGCTGGGCCTTGGTCATCCTGGCTTGCCTCCTACCGCTGGCACTGGTGGCTCTGGACGACCGCGTGAGGCGGCCGGTTCGACGTCCCCCAGAGGGTGCGGCCGGCCCCGACTCTCTGGACTCACGACCTGATATGCCGTCGACCGCGTCCGAGCCCGGGGTACTCGTGTCGACGGATGGGTTCGAATATGACCCGGCCGGTTCCAGGGGCACCGAACAGTCGCGCACGGGTGGTCCTTCTCCCAGAACCATCAACGGGAACGCGGCGAGAAGTCGGCCAACGGCTGAGCGCTCTCGCATCGACCAGGCTCCGGGCGACAAACGTTGCTCTCGTTGCAAGCTGGTCCTCCCTGTGGGGGCGTTCGGGAAGGACAGAGGCAAATCCGATGGTTTGACCAGCAGGTGCCGAGGGTGCAGGGCCGAAGCCGCACGGGAGCGGCGGGCGGCACTGCTCGAGACGTCCGACCAGTCCTGACTGCGGGCCCGCCTCCTTCTCTGCACCGGGGCCTCCCTCCTTCCCCCTGCCGCTCCGGCTCGGACGGTCGCCTCCCGCGTCCGCGTTCCTTGGCGGTCGGTGCTTTGGCTCCCCTCCCCCCGTTCTGCTTCGGCCATCCCCGCCGAGAGGCCGGTGTCCGGCAGGGCCCTGGCAGAAGCCACCTCCCGATGGCGACGCCGGCCCTGGGCCGACACGGCGGCCGGACCATCTGGGCGCCCAACGGCGACGACGGATGCCGTAGGCGCCTGGCTGAGCTGACGGTGTACCGCACCCGCCAGAGTCCTGCCGGCGGATCGAGGAGACCGCCGAACATCGGTGTCGTATCGACGATCACGCGTCAGAAGGGAGACCGATCTACGCTGGCCAAAACCTGAACATCCGCTCCGAGGGGTGGGGACTTCTCGTGGCCAAAAGCGGGGACTGAAACCTGGCCATGGACACAGGCTGCCACCGACCGGCACGACCGGGGCTAATCCTGCAAGCGAAAGTCCCGCTCGGTAACCGGCAATCTTCGATCAGGGCCGACCCAGCCGGGACGACCGGTAGGGTCCCAACCGAGAAAGGAGAGTGACCAATGAGCGACGTCCAGGACTGGAACAGCAAGATCATTGAGGAGTTTCGGGCGAACGGGGGCGAGGTGGGCGGACCTTTCGCGGGTGCGCCGGTTCTGCTCCTTCACACCACTGGGGCGAAGACCGGCCGGGAACGGGTGAATCCGATGATGTACCTGGACCTTGACGGACACCGCTACGTCTTTGCAAGCAAGGCAGGTGCCGACACCAACCCGGACTGGTACTGGAACCTTGTGGCCCATACCGACGTGACCGTTGAGGTGGGAACCGAGACATACGAAGTCTCCGCTAGGCCGGTGAACGGAGACGATCGGGATCGGGTCTACTCAGAGCAGGCTCGGCGATACCCAGGGTTCGCCGAGTATGAGCAGAAGACCAGCCGGGTGATACCCGTAGTCGAACTCATTTCGAAGGGCTGACGGAGCACTCGGGTGCCCCTGACCGCCGGCTCGGCAGCGGATATCGGCCAACAGATGCTTTGCTCACCGCCAACCGCCCATGAGCGGCACATATGGGCGGGTCAACCCCACCACATGACGTCCACCTCGCTCGGTGAGCGACACCGGCTGGGGTTCAGGAGATCGTAAGGGAGAACGTTGCCGTGGCGGAGTTCTGGGTGTGGGGCTTGGTGGTCGTCTTATGGTCGACGACCTGCACGGTGAAGGTGAAGGTGCCGGTCGAGGTGGGCTTGCCGGTGAGGATTCCGGTACCCCGACGCAGAAGCAGACCGGTCGGCGGGCTGCCAGAGACGATCGACCACTTGTAAGGGGGGTCCCCCCACTGGATTGGAGGGTCGTCGAGTAGTGGATCCCCACCATGCCCGGAGGCACCGAGGTGGTGGCGATTGTCAAAGGAAGGGTGAAGCTCTGGGAGGCCAAAGCCGATGGCCCCCCATTTCTGCTCATGGTCTGGCCGGTGAAGACCTGGGTCGTAGAGGTGCCAGCCGAGTCGGTCTCGGTGACCGTGGCCGTGAAGCGGCCCGTTGCGGCGTAGGTGTGGGTGATGGTCGGCGTAGAAGTCGTCACCGTCGAGCCGTCACCGAAGTTCCAGGCGTAGGTCGAGATGGTGCCGACGGCGACGGTGGAAGCCGAGGCATCAAAGCTGGTGGCCTGGCCCACCACGGCCGGGGTGACCGAGAGGTGGGCCACTGGGGCCTGATCCGGAGTGATGGCGATGGCCACCGGCTGGCCATCGACCGTGATGGGCGGTCCGGCGGTGTTGGTGGCCAAGTCGATGGGCGTAACCGTGTTGAATCCGCCGGTCACGTAGGCCGTGGCCCCGTCGGGCGTGATGGCGATGCCGCTCGGACGGCGGCGACCGACGATAGATGGCCCGGGGGTTAGTGGCCGTGTCGATCGGCGTGACCCGGTCGTGGTGGTCACATAGGCCGTTGCTCCATTGGGCGCAATCGCTATGTAACCGGGGCCATCGACCGTGATGGGCGGTCCGGCGGTGTTGGTGGCCGTATCGATCGGCGTAACCGTATTGCTTCCGGCGTCGGCCACGTAGGCCGTTTTCCCGTTGGGAGTGATGGCGATACCGATGGGCTCGTTTCCGACGGTGATGGGCGGTCCGGCGGTGTTGGTGGCCGTATCGATCGGCGTAACCGTATTGCTTCCGGCGTCGGTCACATAGGCCGTTTTCCCGTTGGGTGTGATGGCAATGCCGTGGGGACCGGGTCCGACAGTGATCAGGGTACTTGAGGTGTTGGTACTTACGGTATTGGTCCCAAAGTTGGCCACGTAGACACCGTAGGCGGGGCCGGGCCCGTTGGGCGAGATGGCGACGGCGATTGGAGTGGGGACCTTGGCCGCCGTCGAGGATGTGTTGGTGGCGGTGTTGATGAACGTGAGCGTGTTGTCTCCGAAGTCGGCCACAAAGGCAGAGGCCCCGTTGGGCGTGATGGCGATGCTGAGGGGCGAGGAGCCAACTGGGATCGGAGTTCCTGGGGTGTTGGTGGCCGTGTCGATCGGCGTAACCGTGTCGGGGGACTCGCTGACCACGTAGGCTGTCCAGCCTGGCGCTGGAGTAGCCCCGGCAGGGCTGGTGCCGATCGGGGCGGTCAACGCCAATGTCATACCGAGAATCATGGCCAGGCCAACGAACCTTGGCGCTTTACGCACCCGGGATGCTTGTCGTGCGTACATGACCACCCACTTCCGTTAGGCGGTCCGAACCTCGGTTTGAGGTTGGAAGCCCGAGATCATTACCGATCTGAGGCCGACCCTAGCTGAATCACGACGCGTATCCCCGAACGATGCTCCTATGGACTGTCAAGAGCGAATTGCTGACCGCGGGAGCGCTGCGAACACCTCCCGTGCGACGTAGCGCTTGAGGCAGCGGATCGCCTCCTTCTTGGTCCGCCCTTCCTTCATCCGGCGCTCGATGTAGTGCGTGGTTCTCGGGTCGTTGACCATCCGGGTGAACACGATGTGCCAGAGGGCCGAGTTGGCCTGGCGGTCCCCGCCGCGGTTGAGTCGATGGCGCTGCTGCTTGCCGCTCGAGGCGTCGAGGGGCGAGACCCCGCAGAGCTTGGCGAAGGTGGACTCGTTCTTCAGGCGCTCGGGGTTGTCGCCGGCGGCCACCAAGAGGGCCGAGGCCACATCGGTGCCCACCCCGTCGATGGCGTTGAGCTCCGGTGCGGTCTCGGCGACCAGGGTCTTGAGCAGCCGGTCGATCTCTTTGACCTCTTCTTCGAGAGAGAGGGCCCGCCGGGCCAGTGTGCGCAAGGTGAGCTTGGTCACCGTCGTCACGTCGGTCTTGTCCGGTGTGGCGATAGGCGCTGGCCAGGTGAGGACCTTGTAGATGGAGAGGTCCCGCAGCTCGGCCCGGAGCTCCTCGGGAGCGGTCGAGATGAGGCTGCGCATCTGGTTGATGGCCTGGGTCCGGCTGCCCCTGGCCGAGCGCCGGGCCACCCGCAGTACCCGCATGGCCTCGACGTTTCCGTCCCTGGTCTTGGCCGATCCGGTGGCCTCACCCCCTTGGGCGGCCCGGGCGGCGGCCACGGCGTCTTCGGGATCGGACTTGCCCTTGCGCCGGCGGCGCTGGCGGTTGGGCCGGTCCACCTCGACGACGGCGACCTGGGCCCAAGCAGGTGCCGGGTGAGCCCGGCCCCGTAGCTGCCGGTCCCTTCGACGCCGACGAGCTCGAGGGTCCCGAAGCCCTCCAGCCAGCCGCAGCAGTTCCTGGTAGCCCGCGGCCGTGGTCGCAAAGCTCTCGACGCCGAGCAGGGCTCCTCGTTCGTCGAGGGCGGCCGCCACGTGGACGTCGAGGTGCGTGTCGACCCCTCCGGTGATCCGACGCGCGATAGTGGTCATCGTCATCTGTTCCTTTCGCTTGGGTGGGTGACACCGCACCGCCGGGACGATGGACAGGACAGCGACGGGCCTGTGCGGCAGGCTCCTATGAGGTCACTCCGTCCGACCGGTTGGTGTCGGGTGAGTGTCCGAGCCAGGCCGACGAATCGACTTCAGGACAGTCCGAAAGGACGTCAGCCGGGATTGATGGAGTCAGACCTGGCTCGGGCATTCACCCACACGCTGACCAGTTCTCCCTCCGAGTGGTGGACCGTCAGCGGGCTACGTCAATCCTCGCTGCCGGCTCTGGGTGCATTATCTGACTGCTCGAACGCCCTGAAGATCGATCCATAGGGACGCTCCGGCAGCGGTCCTACTCGGTACTGATCTTCTCGAGTCTCTCCAGGCTGGCCGCCATGGATTCAAGGACCGGATTGGTCCCGTTGATCCACGCCCCGCCGTCAAGTAGGAGGTCCTCCGGCAAGGGGCCGGAGTCAAAGACCTCGGTGACCACGGTGGCGTCGTCACCATCTGGAGCGAGGATGTAGCCCCAGCGGTAGCCGGCAGGAATGCCGACCTTGGATGGATCATTATCCTCACTCCGAGATGGGTCTCCGGGAGCGGGTTCCCAAAAGATGCGCCGATCCGGCTCGAACTCCACCACATAGTTGAGCATGAGGTAGTCATCACCGAGCCGATGCATCTTCATGCTGAAGGTGTCGCCCACGTCGGAGATGGGACGGTCGAGGACCGCCCCACGGAGCATGCCAGACCCATCGAAATCCACGTGACGTTGCGGATTCGCGAGGATCTTGAAGATGCGGGCCGCCGGTGCTTCGATTTTGCGTGACACTTCGGCCGGCTTGCTTTCCTCTGCCATGGTCCAGTCTTCACTTTCAGCCGGGTCCGACCTTCGGATCATGGCTGAGCGGTGAGCGCCCTGCCACCGTTGTTCCGAACTGCCCCATCGTCCCGGCGCTGTGGACGACCCGTTACCCGGGCCCACCCCCGAGAGCACTCGCAAATCGCAAGTAGAAGGCGGCGAACACGACGACGATACCTACGTTCGCCAACAGCCGGGCCCAGACGTGGTGTCGAAAGATCAGGATATCGACGCCGACCACGATGCCCACAAGAGCAACGACGTAGATCCCGACGGCTAAGTGTCTTCCCACCCTCCAAGCCTACGCCGTGAGCGGGGGAGCTCTGGCAGGTAGCCACCTTCCCGGTGTTGTCGGCTGCAGGTATGCCGTAGTGGACTATGAATGCTTGTGTCAGTTCGATGACGTTTCCGTCGAAGTCTTCATAGCGCCCGCTCCGGCCCCAGGGCTCGTTTCGAGGCTCGTGAAGGACACGAGCACCTGCATCTACGGCTGCAGCATGGGCATCGTCAATGTTCTCGACCGACAGCGTGATCTGCACCCAGAAGTCGGCTGCCCCTTGGCGGGATAGATGGCGAAATGAAGGTAGGCACCAACTCTCCAGGAGATATCCGCATGGCTGCCGCCTATCCACCGGTCGTCAACTGCATTGTCCCCCGGATGTAGGTCAACGCCGAAACCGTCTCGGTACAAAGCCACCGAACGATCGAGATCGGAGACCTCCAAGATGACGGCGACCAACCGCCTCTGTTCAGACATCCCCCTCCTTCGTGAGACTGATTGCGACCAACTCACTCTATGCACCGGGAACTGCTAATGGCTTTTTCGAGCGACGGGGCGAGCCGCCTCCCACCATCCCCGACGTGCCGGTACAGGCGAGGCAACTGTCGCTGACGAACCCAACGTCCCACACAGAATGTCCCACACCACCCGGAGGGGGCCCCACCCGTCATCTCCGGAGTGCTCTTGTCCGGTCCAGGCGCCCCCGTCCTCCTGGACCGGTGTGCAGGCGGGGTCGAGGACTCGACTGGTCCGGTGGAGCAACGTCGCCATACGCCTTGCGGGCCCTCGTCGGAACCTTGCCTCGGGGGTTTCACAATTCCCTGTGCGGCGGATCGAACCTCGGCGGCGGACCGGGGGTGGGCGGTGGCCGGGGGCGGGGAGTTTCAGACTCCCCGAGGCGGCCGATTCGGCGGATCAGGGCGGGCGGCTTGGGGGGATGGGGAGTTTCAGACCCCCTTATCTCTTATCCCTCGCGACATCACAAATGGCGCCCTCGGCAGGACTCGAACCTGCGCACACGGCTCCGGAGGCCGATGCTCTATCCGCTGAGCTACGAGGGCGAGAACGGGCAGCGCTCCGATCGGTCGGACCGGCGTTCCCGCGCCGACTGCCAACTCTAGTGCCGCTGTGCACGGACCGGACCCCCGACCGCCGGCCCGAGCCCGGCGACGGCGTATCCTCGCATCCACATGTCGACCCGGGACCACCTCGCCAAAGCCGTGAGCCACGCCGTCGCCACCGTTGCCGAGCGGGACGGCCTCGACCTCGAGGTCGACCCGGCCTCGGTGCACCTCGAGCGTCCCGGCCCGCCGGGAGCACGGCGACTGGTGCACCAACGTCGCCCTGGTCACCGCCAAAAAGGCGGGGACCAACCCCCGCGACCTGGCCACCTCCCTGGTGGAGGTACTCCCGGCCGACCCGCCCGCTCACACCGTCGCGATCGAGATCGCCGGACCCGGCTTCATCAATTTCCGCCTCGACGACGGGTGGCTGCACGACGCCCTGGCCGAGCTGCTGGCGCAAGGGGAGAACGGCTACGCCCGACCCGACGTCGGCCACGGCGAACGGGTCCAGGTCGAGTTCATCTCGGCCAACCCGACCGGCCCGATCCATGTGGGCAACGGCTGGTGGGGCAGCTACGGCGACTCCCTGGCCCGGGTCCTGGCCCGGCTCGGACTACCAGGTGAGCCGCGAGTACTACGTCAACGACACCGGTGGACAGATCCGGACCCTGGGGGAGAGCCTGCTGGCCCGCCGCCGGGGCGGAGAGGTCCCCGAGGGCGGCTACCAGGGCGAGTACGTGACCGAACTGGCCGACGTCTACGACGGACCCGACGACGTCACCGCGGCCGGTCGGTGGGCGGCGGACCAGATCCTCGACCGCATCCGGGCCACCCTGGCCTCGGTGGGCATCGTGTTCGACGAGTGGTACAGCCAGGCCTCCATCGAGGAGAGCGGTGCGGTCGACGAGACCATCGCACTGCTCGCCGAGAAGGGCCTGGTGTTCGAGCAGGACGGCGCCACCTGGTTCCGAGCCACCGAGCTCGGCGACACCCGCGACCGGGTACTGCGCAAGTCCGACGGCGACGCCACCTACCTGGCCGGCGACCTCGCCTACCACCGGGACAAGTTCCTCATCCGTGGATTCGACCGGGTGATCGACGTGTTCGGCGCCGACCACCACGGCCAGGTGGCCAGCCTGATGGCCGGCGTCGAAGCCCTCGGCATCGACCCGGTCGCGCTCGAGGTCAAGCTCGGCCAGATGGTCTCGCTGGTGGACGGCGACGAGGCGGTGAAGATGGGCAAGCGGGCCGGCAACGCCATCTCCCTCGACTCACTGGTCGCCGACATCGGCCCCGATGCCACCCGGATACTCAGCCTGATGACATCGCTCGACCAGGCCAGCACCTTCGATCTGGCCAAGGTGAGGGAGCAATCCGTCGAGAACCCGGTCTTCTACGTCCAGATGGCCAGTGCCCGGATCGGCGGCGTGGGCCGCAAGGCAGCCGAGCGAGGGGTGGAGCGGTCGCCGCTGTCCGAGGTCGACCTGACCCTCCTCACCCACCAGCGCGAGCTCGAGCTCATCCGCTGCCTCGAAGAGCTCCCCGAGGTGGTGGCCGACGCCGCCGTCGACCGTGCGCCGACCAAGGTCACCACCTGGGTCCGCCGGCTGGCCACCTGCTTCCACGGCTTCTATCACGACTGCCCGATCCTGGCCGACGGCGTGGACCCGGCACTGGCCCAGGCCCGCCTGTGGTTGGTCGAGGCGACCCGGATCGGCCTCTCCATCGGCCTCGGCCTGCTCGGCGTGTCGGCGCCGGAGGCGATGTGACCGACCCGTCACAGACCGGACCGCGCCCGACCGCGGCACCCGACGGCACCGGTCGCCCGCCGCCTCCTGCCCATGACCGCGGAGGTCGGAGCTCCGGACGACTGCAGGTCGGTGGCGTCGACCTGCTCGATCTGGCCGAGGAGTTCGGCACGCCGTTGTTCGTCTACGACGAGGCCCACCTCCGGGCCCGCTGCCGCGAGGCGGTCGAGGCATGGGGTGACGGCGTCGCCTATGCCACCAAGGCGTTCCTGTGCATGGCCATGGCCCGGCTGGCCTACGAAGAGGGGATGTGCCTCGACGTGTCCACCGGGGGCGAGTTGCACGTGGCGTTGTCGGCCGGCGTGCCGGCTGGTCGTCTGGTGCTCCACGGCAACAACAAGTCGGACGAGGAGCTTGCCGCCGCTCTGGATGTGGGCGTTGGCAGGATCGTCATCGACTCGTTCGATGAGATCGACCGTCTCGAGCGGCTGCTGGCGCAACCGTGCGCCCGAGCAGCCAACCTCCCGCTTCACGCCGGCGTCGCGCCCCGGCCCGCGGTCCTTGCCAGGATCACCCCCGGCGTCGAGGTACACACCCACGAGTTCGTCCGAACCGGACAGGACGATTCGAAATTCGGCTTCGGGCTGGCTTCGGGAGCGGCGACCAAAGCGGTCGACCGGCTGTCGGAGCTCCATGCCCAAGGTGTCGTCGAGTTCGTCGGCATCCACGCCCACCTCGGGCAGCCAGGTCTTCTCGTTGGCGCCGTTCACCCGGGCCGTCGAGGTGCTGGCCGAGTTCTTCGCCCCGCTCGGCCTTCCCGAGCTGGTGGTCGGCGGGGGACTGGGCGTGGCCTACGTCAACGGCGAGGAGGCACCGCCCATGGCCCAGTGGGCCTCCTCGGTGAGCCAGGCGTGCCGGAAGGCCGGCATTCCCGATTCGGTGCGGGTGACCGCGGAGCCGGGGCGGTCGATCGTGGCCTCGGCGGCGATCACCCTCTACCGGGTGGGAACGGTCAAGGACGTCCCCGGACACCGCACCTACGTGTCGGTGGACGGCGGGATGAGCGACAACCCCCGCCCGGTGCTCTACGGGAGCGGGTACGAGGCATTCCTGCCCCGGGTCGTCGGCGCGGCCCGCCCCTGGTCCGGTCCGGGTGGTGGGCAAGCACTGCGAGACCGGCGACGTCGTCGTGTCCGAGGGGTTTGTTCCCCGAGGATCTGGCCGTCGGTGACATCCTGGCCACCCCGGTCACCGGCGCGTACGGGCACTCGATGGCCTCCAACTACAACAAGGTGCCCGCGGCCGGCGGTCGTGTTCGTTGCCGACGGCGAAGCCCGGGTGGTGGTCCGGCGGGAGACCTTCGACGACCTGATCCGTCTGGACCTCTGACCGCACCCGTCCGCCGTCCGGCCAGGCGGTAGCGTGACTGGGTGACCTCGGCGCCCTCCTCCGAACGTGTCGTCCGGGTGGCGGTGCTCGGATGCGGCAACGTGGGTTCCGCCCTGGTCGGCATCCTGCAGGATCGGGCCGCCGATCTGGCCGTCCAGAGCGGGGCCCGCCTCGAAGTTCGGCGGCATCGCCGTCAACGATCTGACCCGGGCCCGTGGCCCCGCACATTCCCGCGGGAGCTGCTGACCACGCGAGCAGCCGATCTGGTGGTCGACCCGTCCATCGACGTGGTGGTGGAGCTCATCGGGGGCCTGGACCCGACCGAGGGCCTGGTTCGGGCCGCACTGGATGCGGGGAAGCCGGTGGTCACCGCCAACAAGGCGCTGCTGGCTTCGCCCGAGGGCGTCGCGCTGCGGGCCCTGGCCAACAAGCAGGGCGTCGACCTGCTCTACGAGGCGGCGGTGGCCGGTGCCATCCCACTGGTCCGTGCCCTGCGCGAGTCCCTGACCGGCGAGCGGATCCACCGGGTGATGGGCATCGTCAACGGCACCACCAACTTCATCCTCACCAAGATGGGCGAGCAGGGCGCCGACTACGCCGACGTTCTGGCCGAAGCCCAGGCCCTGGGTCTGGCCGAACGGGACCCGACCGCCGACGTCGAGGGATTCGACGCCGCGGCCAAGGCGGCCATTCTGGCCGGGGTGGCGTTCGGATACGACGTGGCCGGGCCGACGTCATGCGCGAGGGGATCACCGGCATCCGGGCGGTCGACGTCGAGTTCGCAGAGCGGCTCGGGTACGCAGTGAAGCTGCTGGCCATCGTGGAGCGCACCGGCGACGACGCGCTCTCGGTGCGGGTCCATCCGGCCATGGTGCCCAGGACCCATCCGCTGGCCGGGGTCCGCGACGCCTTCAACGCCGTGTTCATCGAGGGAGAGGCGGCCGGAGAGCTGATGCTCTACGGCCAGGGGGCGGGAGGCCGCCCCACTGCCAGCGCAGTGGTCGGCGACCTGATCGACGCCACCCGCAACCTGCTGGCCGGGACCACCGCCCCTTCGCCAGATCGCAAGCCGGCTCACCTCCTCCCCGAGGCGGAGCTCGAGTCCCAGTACTACGTGAGCCTCGATGTGACCGATCGTCCCGGCGTGCTGGCCGCGGTGACCAAGGTCTTCGGCGACCACCAGGTGTCGATCCGATCGATGGAGCAAGAGGGCATCGCAGGCGAGGCGCGGCTGATGTTCCTCACCCACCTGGCACGCGAAGGAGACGTACGTGCCACCCGAGATGCGCTTGCCGGGACTCGACACGGTCGAGCGGATCGGCGGAGTGATGCGGATCGTGGGTGGCGGCGAATGACCGACAGCCGGAGGCGAACCGCGGGTGGCGGGGGATCATCGAGGAGTATCGCCAGTTCCTCCCGGTGTCGGACCGCACGCCGGTGGTGACGCTGCACGAGGGGAGCACGCCGCTGCTGCCTGCTCCCCGGCTGTCGGCGCGGGTCGGCGCCCGGGTGCTGTTGAAAGTCGAAGGGGCCAATCCGACCGGCTCGTTCAAGGACCGGGGGATGACGGTGGCCATCTCCAAGGCGGCCGAAGAGGGAGCCAAAGCGGTGGTGTGCGCATCGACCGGCAATACCTCGGCATCGGCGGCCGCCTTCGCGGCCCGGGCCGGACTGACCTGTGCAGTGCTCATCCCCGAGGGCCACATCGCCTTGGGCAAGCTGGCGCAGGCGCTGATCCACGGCGCCCGGGTGCTCCAGGTCCGGGGGAACTTCGACCAGTCGCTGACCATCGTGCGCGAGCTGGCGGAGCGGGCCCCGGTCACCGTGGTCAACTCGGTCAACCCCTATCGGATCGAGGGCCAGAAGTCAGGGGCGTTCGAGATCGTGGATGAACTGGGCGATGCGCCCGACGTGCACTGCATCCCGGTGGGCAACGCTGGGCAACATCAGTGCCTACTGGAAGGGCTACCTCGAGTTCAAGGAGGCGGGGCGGTCCACCCGGCTGCCGCGCATGCTCGGCTTCCAGGCCGCCGGTGCCGCGCCGATCGTGGAGGGACATCCCATCGAGCACCCGGAGACCGTGGCCACGGCCATCCGGATCGGCAACCCGGCCAGTTGGTACGGCGCCACCTCGGCGGCCTCCGAATCCGGTGGAGGTATCACCGCGGTGACCGACGAGGAGATCCTTGCCGCCTACCGGTTCCTGGCCGCCGAGGAGTCGGTGTTCTGCGAACCGGCATCGGCCGCGTCGGTGGCCGGTCTGCTGAAGGCCGGCCTCCCCGAGGCATCGGCCGCGACGCCACCGTGGTCTGCGTGCTCACCGGCCACGGACTGAAGGACCCGGACATCGCCATCAGCCAGATCTCGGTGCCGACGGTGGTCGACGCCGACCTCGATGCGGTCGCCGCAGAGTTGTCGCTGTAGGGGTCGCGGGCGTCCCTCGGATCTGCGGTGGGGCGGGGGCCGGTTCGGCTGCCCGAGATCCCGTTCCGTGAGGGGGTTGTTGCCCGAGTGCCCCGCCCCCTGTAGTATGGGGGCACCTTCGCTTCCACAACTTGCCCGTTCGGGCTTGTGGGCGGGACCTTCTGGTTCGTTTCGCAACGACGTGGCCAGCCCGCATAAGCGTCGGGGGGAGTAGCAGCGAGAGTCGATCTCGAGGCTAGGCAACTCCCCACCCCTGATTCCCTGGCAGATGGAGTCAATCCACCTGCCAACGAGGACATTTGAAACGAGGAGGCCGATGACTGCCGAACAGCAGCTCGAGCGCTCGGTGCTGGAGGGCAAGGAGCGGGACGAGCTCCATGCCATCGCACAGGCACTGTCTGTGAAGACCAACACCAGGACGAAGAAAGCGGACATGATCGATGGCATTCTCAGAGCCACCGGCGTATCCGTCGATGACCAGCCTTCCGGGGGCACGGAGTCGTCCAATGGCGCCGGAAGCGTGACATCCCACAACGGGGACACCCCGACCGTGTCCACCACCCGGGATCCTGAAGAACCGGCGGGGCGCAGGCCGGGGCGGCGGCGACCGGCGGTGCAGTCGTTCAGCCCCACCGACGATGCCGAACAATCGGGGACGACCGTCGATCTGGAGGATGACTTCGAGGCGGTGTCTGGTGCCGACAACGGCTCCGAGCCGACCGAGTCGAACGGGTCAGGAGGCGAGCCAGGCGGCGAAGGGAGCCGACCGGGACCGTCGTTCGGCGGCGGCAGCCAGGGGGGCAACCCGGCTCCGGCCAGGGGGGCAACCCGGGCAACCGCAACAGCCCGGGCAACCGCAACAACCAGGACAACCGCAACAACCAGGGCCGCAACAACCAGGGCCGCAACAACCAGGCAATCGCAACAACCAGGGTGGCGGCAATGACGACATGGGCAATCGTCGGAGCAACCGCCGCCGCCGGGGTCGTGATCGACAAACCGGTGGGGTCCGAGGGTGATCTCCAAGGTGCAGGCGGCAACCAGGATCAGCAGTACCAAGGAGAGCTGATTCCGGTCAGCGGCCTCCTCGACCTGCGGGACGAGGGCTACGGGTTCCTCCGGTGCGACGGCTATCTTCCTTCCGCCAAGGATGTGTACGTCTCGATCAGCCAGGCTCGAAGATTCGCCCTCCGCAAGGGCGACAGCATCGAGGGGTTCTGCCGGCCGGCCGGGAGCACGGAGAAGTTCCCGGCGCTGCTGCAGATCGACACCGTCTCGTCGGTCGACCCTGAGGTAGCCCGCAACCGCCCGCGTTTCGAGGACCTGACCCCGCTGTTCCCGGACGAGAAGCTGCGACTCGAGATGCCCGGCGAGCAGGAGAACATGACCGTGCGCATCGTCGACCTGCTGTCGCCGATCGGCAAGGGCCAGCGCGGTCTCATCGTGTCGCCCCCCAAGGCCGGCAAGACGACGGTGATGAAGCACATCGCCCATTCGATCGAGGCGAACAATCCCGATGTGCACCTGATGGTGCTGCTCGTCGACGAGCGCCCCGAGGAGGTCACCGACATGCGGCGCTCGGTGAAGGGCGAGGTGGTCGCCTCTACCTTCGACCGGCCCTCGGAGGAGCACACCGCTGTGGCCGAGTTGGCCATCGAGCGGGCCAAGCGCCTGGTCGAGTCCGGCCGCGATGTCGTGATCATCCTCGACGGGATCACCCGGCTGGCACGCGCCTACAACCTGGCTCAGCCGGCCACCGGGCGGATCATGTCCGGCGGGGTCGACTCCGGAGCCCTGTACCCGCCGAAGAAGTTCTTCGGCGCAGCGCGCAACATCGAAGAGGGCGGCTCACTCACCATTCTGGCCACGGCCCTGGTGGAGACCGGTTCGAAGATGGACGAGGTGATCTTCGAGGAGTTCAAGGGCACCGGCAACATGGAGATCCGCCTGGACCGCAGGCTGGCCGAGCGCAGGCTCTACCCGTCGATCGACGTCAATGCCAGCTCCACCCGACACGAGGAGTTGCTCTTCGACCGGTCCCAGCTCCAGCAGGTGTGGAAGCTGCGTCGGGTGCTCAATGCCCTGGCCAATGAGGGAAGCGCGGCAGCCGGCCTCGAGCTGCTCATGGACAAGATCCGGACCACCAAGAGCAACGACGAGTTCCTGGCCGAGATCGCCAAAGGTCCCGCCACCTGATCGCTCCACACCTCGGCAGCCGGTGGCGGATCCGCACTGCAGATCGGTTCCGGTACACTCGGTGCGCTGCGAATCGGCTCGTCCGGCACCGAATCGCCGCAACTACGGGAGAATCCTATGAAGGCTGACATCCACCCCCCCTATGTCGAAGCATCGGTGCGTTGTTCGTGTGGCAATACCTTCACCACCATTCGACCAAGTCGGACATCCATCTCGAGCTGTGCAACGAGTGCCATCCGTTCTTCACCGGCAAGCAGAAGCTGGTGGACTCCGGCGGGCCGCGTCGAGCGATTCCAGCGTCGCTACGCCAAATCCGGCTCCCGGAAGAAGGCGGCTCCGCCCACGGCCTGACCCGTCGGTGCCGCCCGCCGGCCGCGGGCCTGGAGCGCTCCCGGGTGCGCCACATCGTGGGGGTACCCTTGCGCGGTGTTCGACGATCGGTTCCATGACCGCCTGACGGAGCTCGAACGGGAGTACGAGGCGGTCCTGGCCGAGCTGAGCGACCCGACCCTCTCGTCTGATCCGAGCCGCCTGCGCGACGTCTCCCGGCGTCATCGCGACCTCAAGGAGGTAGTCGACAGCTGGCACCGTCTGCAGGCCGCCGAATCCGACCTCGGGGCGGCCCGTGAGATGTTCAACGACTCGGCCGGGGACCAGAGGGACCTGGCCCAGGGCGAGGTGGCCCAGGCCGAGGCGGAGATCGCCCGTCTGGAGGAGGAACTGCGTGTCCTGCTGGTGCCCCGGGACCCCAACGCCGGCCGCAACGTCATCATCGAGATTCGGGGCGCCGAGGGTGGAGAGGAGGCGAACATCTTCGCCAAGGACCTCTTCGAGATGTATTCGAAGTACGCAGCCTCGAGGGGATGGAGGCTCGAGGTGCTCTCTTCCAGCCCCTCCGAGCGCGACGGCCTCAACGAGATCACCTTCGTGGTCAAGGGCGAGGACGCCTGGCAGCGGCTCGAGCACGAGGGCGGTCCCCACCGGGTCCAGCGGGTGCCGGTCACCGAGTCCCAGGGGCGCATCCACACCTCCTCGGCTGCCGTGGCGGTGCTGCCCGAGGCCGAGGAGGTCGACGTGGCCATCGATCCGGGCGACCTGAAGATCGATGTCTACCGGTCCACCGGCCCCGGTGGGCAGTCGGTGAACACCACCGACTCCGCGGTTCGGATCACCCATCTCCCGAGCGGTGTCGTCGTGGCCATGCAGGACGAGAAGAGCCAGATCCAGAACCGGGCCAAGGCCATGGTCGTCCTCCGCTCCCGGCTGCTGAAGGCCGAGCAGGACCGCCAGGCGGCCGAGCTCTCGAAGCAGCGGCGCGACCAGGTGGGTGGCGGCGGCCGTTCGGAGAAGATCCGGACCTACAACTACAAGGACAACCGGGTGACCGACCACCGGATCAAGCTCACCCTGCACAAGCTCGATCGCATCCTGATGGGCGATCTCGACGAGCTGACCGACGCCCTGATGGCCGACAAGCGCTACCGCCAGCTGAACGGTGACTGAGGTGCCGGCCACTCGGGGACCCATGGTCCCGGGACAGCCCGCGCCTGCGGCGGAGCTGACACCACCGGGCGCGGGACGGTCATGCCTCGTGGCGTCCATCGCCGCACGACTGGGCTCGGCCCGGGAGGCAGGCTGGATCGTCGACCATGCCGAAGCCGAGGTGGGGCGACGCTGCGGCCACGACCGGGAGGCCGCCGACCGCTCGCCCGACCACCGGCGGATCGACTCGACGGCTCGGGCGCTGGCCGACCGGCGGGCGGCCGGCGAGCCCCTCCAGTACGTGCTCGGCCGCTGGCCGTTCCGGTCGCTCGAGCTGAACGTCGATCCCCGGGTCCTCATTCCCCGTCCGGAGACCGAACAGGTGGTCCAGGTGGCGCTGGACCAGTTGGAGCTGATGTCCGGAGGTCCTCGGGCCGGCCGTGGCGGTGGTGGGCCGGCGGGAGGACCGGGCTCGAGCCGGCTGTGTGTCGACCTCGGGACCGGCTCCGGGGCGATCGCCCTCTCGCTGGCCGTCGAAGGCGCCGCCGATTGTCCGGGCCTGGAGGTCTGGGCCACCGACCGGTCCGCCGACGCCCTGGAGGTGGCGGGCGACAACCTCGCGTGCGCTGGCCAACTCCGATGGCGCCGCCGCCGGCCGGGTCCGCCTGGCCGACGGGTTCGTGGTTCGACGCGCTCCCGTCCGAGCTGGCCGGACGGGTCGACCTCATGGTCTCCAATCCGCCCTATGTGGCCGAGTCCGAGTACTCCCGTCTCGAGCCCGTCGGTCCGCGATTGGGAGCCCCGAGGCGCGCTGGTGGCCTCCAGCGGGTGCGGGCGGTGTCGGGGGGATGTGCGCCATCGAGGCGATCATCGCCGGTTCGCGGCGCTGGCTGCGCCACTCCGGATGCCTGGTCGTCGAGATCGCCCCCTCCCAGGCGGAGGCATCGGTGGAGGCGGCCCGCCGGGCCGGTTTCGGCCAGGTCACCACCGACTTTGACCTGGCCGGGCGGCAACGGATGCTGGTGGCCCGGAGGTGACCATGAGCGGCATTCCCCGGCCTCAGGATCCGGAGGCGATGTCCCTGGCGGCCGAGGCGCTGCGGGCCGGATCGGTCGTCGCCCTCCCGACCGACACCGTCTACGGGCTGGCGGTCGACCCCGCCGAGACCCGACGCCGTGGAGCGGCTCTTCGCCCTCAAGGAACGGCCTCCGGACGTCGCCCTCCCCATACTGGTCGGTACGCGGGCGCAGGTCGTGGCCATCGCCCGGCGATTGGACGGGGTCGCCCGGGACCTGGCCGGGCGGTACTGGCCCGGACCGCTGACCCTGGTCCTCCCCCGGGGAAGGGCTTTGACGTCGATCTGGGCGGCCCGCCGTCGGCCCGACAGACGGTCGGGGTCCGGCTGGCCGGACCATCCACTCGTCGTGAGCCTGTGCACGGAGTTGGGCCCGCTGGCGGTGACCAGCGCCAACCGCCACGGAGCTCCTCCGGCCACGACGGTGGAGGAGGTCGTGGCAGTCTTCGACGGTGGCGGGCGGACCGGGGCCGAGGGTCGCGGCGGTCCTCGACGGCGGGGTGCGACGGGGCACCCCTCCACGGTGGTCGAGTGCCTGGGCGGTTCGGTCCGGTGCCTGCGCGAGGGCGCCATCCCGTGGAGCGAGATCCGGGACTGGTCACGGAATAGGCCGCCACTCGGTGACCCAGAGGATGGCCTCGGGCACGGCCTCGGCCGGCGGGGAACAACGGCCCGCCATCCACTACCATCCGGTCTGGGGACCAACAGGTCCCTCGAGCATTGGGGGAAGTCGTGTTCTCTAGCATCGTGGTCGGGACCGACGGATCGGAGACCGCAGGCGCGGCGGTGGCCCTGGCTGTGCAGATGGCCCGGCGAGGAGAACGCCAAGCTGCATCTGGTGGTCGGCGTGCACTCCCCGACCGCCGTGGCCGTGCCGGGTGGGGGTGCGAACGTGTCCGATCCGTCGGGAGAGTCCCTGCTCCGGAGCGCGGCGCAGAGCATGCTCGAGAAGGTGGCCGGCGGGGTCGAGGGCCTCGACATGGAGATCCATACCGGCATCGGGGACCCGGCCGACGTGATCGTCCGGTTGGCCGACGAGGTCGGCGCCGACCTGATCGTGGTGGGGAGCCGGGGCATGCGGGGAACCCGGCGGATCCTGGGCTCGGTGCCCAACAGCGTCGCCCACAAGGCCGGCTGCCACGTGCTGATCGCCAAGACCACCTGATTCGGGCCGCCCCGGGTCGGGCCGAGGGGTGGGGTTGACGGTTCCCCTCCGGGCAGGGGACACTGGTTAGCCTGATGGAGACACGATTTGACGTCCACCGGCACCGTAATCATTATCGACTAGGCACATACCCACCCGGTATGTGCCTCTCGACCGTCCACTTGGTGGGCGGTTTTTCAATTGGGGGGCCGCCCCACCCGGGCCGGCCGCCGGTAGCGACCGCAGAGAACAGCATGCAGAGAAGAGAACAGCACGCCGGGAACAGCCGGCAGGAGCAGCACGGCAGGGAACAGCCGGCAGGGAACAGCACGGCAGAGAACGAGCACGGCAGAAGGCATGAGACAGTGACCACGTACAAGGTGGGCCTCATCGGCGGCGACGGCATCGGCCCCGAGGTGGTCGCCGAGGCGCTCAAAGTGGTCGACGCCGCCGGCGTGTCCCTGTCCACCACCGAGTACGACCTCGGGGCCGACCGCTATGTCCGCACCGGTGAGATCCTCCCGGACCCGGTGCTCGAGGAGTTGCGTCAGCACGACGCCATCCTCCTCGGGGCGGTCGGGCCCCCGGTGGGCTCCGGTACCGTCCCCCCGGGGGCGCTGGAACGGGGTCTGCTCCTCCGCCTCCGCTTCGAGCTCGACCTCTACGTCAACATGCGCCCGTTCACCGGCGTGCCCGGTGCCCTGGCGCCCGACTGCGACTTCGTGGTCATCCGGGAGAACACCGAGGGCACCTACGCCGGCGAGGGTGGATTCCTGCGGACGGGGAACCCCCTTCGAGGTGGCCACCCAGGGATCGGTGAACACCCGCCACGGCGTGGAGCGGTGTGCCCGGTTCGCCTTCGGGTTGGCATCGGGACGGCCCCGCCGCCATCTGACCCTGGTCCACAAGACCAACGTGCTCACCTTCGCCGGCGATCTCTGGCAGCGAACGGTCGACGAGGTGTCGGCCGACTACCCCACCGTCACCCGCGACTACAACCACGTGGATGCCACCTGCATCTACCTGGTCGAGCACGCCGGCTCGCTACGACGTGATCGTGACCGACAACCTGTTCGGGGACATCATCACCGACCTGGCCGGCGCCGTTGCCGGCGGCATCGGGTATGCCGCCTCGGCCAACCTCAATCCGGACCGCACCGGGCCGTCCCTCTTCGAGCCGGTGCACGGGGCGGCCCACGACATCGCCGGCACCGGCAAGGCCAATCCGGCAGCCGCCATCCGGTCGGCGGCCCTCATGCTCGAGCACCTGGGCGAGGCCTCGGCGGCCGAAAAGATGACCCAGGCGGTCGCCGAGTTCATCGCCTCACGACCCGACCCCACCCTCTCGACCACCGCAATCGGCGACGCCATCGCAGAAAGGCTCTGAGCCATGCCCCTTGACCCCGACCGAAAAGATCTGGATGGACGGCGAGTTCGTCGACTGGGCCGATGCCACCGTGCACGTGCTGACCCACACCATGCACTACGGCTCCGGCGTCTTCGAGGGCATCCGCGCCTATCCCGACCCAACGGGGCGTGGCGGTGTTCCGCCTCCGCGACCACATCGAACGGCTCTTCATCTCGGCCAAGGTGTTCATGATCGACGTCCCCTATTCGGTCGGACGACATCGTGGAAGCCACCCGCACCGTGGTCCGGGTCAACGGACTCGACGACGGGTGCTACATCCGGCCGCTGGTCTACCTGGGCTACGGCGAGATGGGGTTGAACCCCATCCCCTGCCCGGTCAACGTCTCCATCGCCGCCTGGCCCTGGGGCACCTACCTCGGCGACGAGGGAGTGGCCAACGGCGTGTCCATGAAGATCAGCTCGTGGCGGCGGCACGACCCCAACGCGGTCCCCACCGCGGCGAAGGGCACCGGCATGTACGTGAACTCCTCGCTGGCCAAGGTGGAGGCGTTGAAGGCCGGCTACGACGAGGCCATCCTGCTGGCTCCGGACGGGCAAGGTCAGCGAGTGCACCGGGGAGAACATCTTCATCGTCCGCAAGGGGCGCCTGATCACCCCGCCCACCTCCGATTCGGGCGCGCTGGAAGGGATCACCCAGCAGTCGGTGGAGACCATCGCCCGGGACCTCGGCTACGGCGTGTCCTACGAGCCGATCATCCGCACCGACCTCTACACGGCCGACGAGGCGTTCCTGACCGGCACCGCCGCCGAGCTGGTGCCCGATCCGGGCCGTCGACGATCGCGCAGGTGGGCGACGGAAAGCCGGGCCCGATCACCCAGAAGCTCCAGCAGACCTACTTCGCCACCGTCCGCGGCGAGGTCGATCAGTACAAGGACTGGTTGGACTATGTCGAATGACGGTCCCACGCTCAACGACGACTCGGCCCGCCGGTGGGCGATCGCGGACCGGGCACGCCCATTCGCACGGGGACGGGCCGAGCCACAGCCCACCCACTGACCCCGGGCCAGCACGCCCACGCCCAACGCAAGGACGAAGACGGAGCAGCCGGCCGACGGCGCCGGCCACGACTTCGACCTGCCCGCCCTCCCCGACGCGGTCGACGTCTTCGACACCACCCTGCGGGACGGGTCCCAGCAGGAGGGCCTCTCGCTGACCGTCGACGACAAGCTGCGGGTGGCCGAGCAGCTCGACCACCTCGGTGTCACCTTCATCGAGGGTGGATGGCCCGGCGCCAATCCCAAGGACGAGGAGTTCTTCGCCCGGGCCCCGACCGAGCTCTCGCTGTCGAGGTCGACCCTGGTGGCGTTCGGCTCCACCCGCCGGGCCGGCGTCAGGGCCGAGGACGACGAGACGCTCCGGCACCTGGTCGACGCCCAGACCGAGGCGGTCTGCATCGTGGCCAAGTCGTCCGAGATGCACGTGGTCGATGCCCTCCGAACCACACTCGACGAAGCCGTGGCCATGGTGGCCGACTCGGTGGAGTTCCTCCGGGCCAACGACCTCCGGGTCTTCCTCGATGCCGAGCACTTCTTCGACGGCTACAAGGCCAATCCGGAGTTCGCCAAGCGCATCCTCCGGGCCGCCGAAGAGGCGGGGGCCGAGACCCTGGTGCTGTGCGACACCAACGGTGGGACCCTTCCCTACGAGGTCGAGCGCATCGTCGCCGACGTGCTCGGCGGGTTCGAGTCCCAGGTCGGGGTGCACTTCCACAATGACAGTGGGTGTGCGGTGGCCAACTCGCTGGCCGCGGTGGGGGTGGGGGCCACCCACGTCCAGGGATGCGTCAACGGCTACGGCGAGCGGGCCGGCAACACCGACCTCTCGGCCGCCATCCCCGACCTCTCCCTCAAGCTGCGGGTGGGCACCATCCCCCCCGATCGGCTGGAGCTGCTCACCCCGGTGTCCCACCACATCGCCGAGCTGGTCAACATCGCGCCCAACCCGCAGCAGCCCTTCGTCGGCGCCTCGGTGTTCGCCCACAAGGCCGGCCTCCACACCTCGGCCATCGCCCGGCGGTCGGACGCCTACGAGCACATCTCGCCGGAGCTGGTCGGAAACGGGACCCGGTTCGTCGTGTCCGAGATGGCCGGTCGTTCGACGCTGGCCCTGAAGGCCGAGGAGCTGGGGCTCGAGCTCGATTCGCAGGCCATGTCCTCGGTGCTCGACTCCCTCAAGCGGCTCGAGTACGAGGGCTACCACTTCGAGGTGGCCGACGGCTCGCTCGAGCTCCTGCTGCGGAACGCCACCGGGTGGGAGCAGCCCTTCTTCGAGCTGGAGTCCTACCGGGTGATCGCCGACCACGGCGAGGGGCAGTCCACCGAGGCCACGGTGAAGATCGCTGGTGGGGGACGAGCGGATCGTGGCCACCGCCGAGGGCAACGGGCCGGTGAACGCGCTGGACGGAGCCGTGCGGGCGGCCATCGGCGCCCACTACCCGGCACTGGCCGAGGTGCACCTGGTCGACTACCGGGTGCGGGTGCTCGACTCGGCCAAGGGCACCGGATCGGTCACCCGGGTCCTCATCGACTCCACCGACGGCGACCGCACCTGGACCACGATCGGGGTGTCGGAGAACATCATCGCCGCCTCCTGGCAGGCCCTCTCCGACTCGATCGTCTACGGTCTGCTCCACGCCGGGAGCGCCCTCCGGCAGCTGACACGCGCTGGCGGACCCGCCGCAGGCCGACCTTCAGGAGTCTTCGCCGTGACCCAGCCCAGCTTCGTACCGATCGTCGAGGCCGACCAGGTGCGCCGCGCCTATCGGCTGAGGGTGCCGAGCATCTGGACCCAGTCCCGGCCTGCCGAGCTCCGGGGGCCGGCCAGCCCGCCGGTCCCCAGCTGGGCAGCCCCGGTCCTGACCAGGGATTCGCCCTCAAGCTGGCCCGCCGATTCGAGGAGCGCCTGGTGCTCGGGCCGCGGGGGAGTCCGCAGAGGACGCCATCGCCGGATGCACCGCGGTCGCCATGCGCCGCTGCGCGCGCTTCGGGCGGGCCCCGGCCGTCTACGACCTGGACCTTCGCCTTCACCCTGTGGGGGTTCCTCGGAGGTGCCCCGGCCGACCTGGTCGATGCCGCGGGCCCCTCTTCCGATCGGCCGCCCACCACTACCAGGCGCAGCGGGCCATCGCCGACTGTGTCGCCGACCAGGCGCTTCGACTCACGCCGGAGGCCGTGGCCGACCGGATCGGCCGGTGGCGGGAGCTGATCGCCATGCCGCCGGCGCCCGGCGCGGCACTGAGTGAGCCGGGGTCGTCAGCGCCCCTTGCGCCACTTCCGCTTGGCCGGCGCTCCGGCGGTCGAGCCGGCGCCCGACGAGGACGAAGCGGTCGCCCCCGCTCCTCGCACCGGCCACCGACCGGGTAGCGGCCGGGGCGGCGGCATTGCGCTCATCGTCGCCGTCGTACTTCACCGAGACGTTGTCGGCCAGGTGCGAGCCCTCGCATGGCCTTCTTGAACAGATCGGGGAATTGCGGTCCGACCTGTGTCGACCGCTCGGCCTGACCCTGCCACCGGTGCGGCTCTGGTCCGGCGGCCACCTTGGCGGGCGCCTGGGCGGGCACCTGCACGCGGGAATCGTCCCGCACCGACGGATGCAATTCAGGTGGATACCACTTGCCGTCACTGGCGATCCACCAGCCTGGCCCCTCGGGTTTATCACTCATACAGTTGCCTCCACTACTCTACGTGGTAATTGAATAATGAATATACGCTAGCCCGGCGAGGGCTGAAAGTCATCCGGGTTCATTGTCGGCCGATTGAGATTCCCACTTGAGAACACCGGTCAGTGCCGGCACCTGGGAGGACTTCACGGCTCTGGGGGCCCGGTTACGCCATCGGGGCACTCGCGGTGGCCCGGGTCGTCGGGCCACGCAGGTGTCGTCACCGGTGGCGCTGAGTACCTTGTCGGATGGATGCGCCACCCTTCGCCCTGACCGAGACCCACCGGCAGTTCCGGCGACACCCTGCGCAGGTTTGCCGAGGACCGGATCGCCCCCAATGCCGCGGAGGCGGACCGGGAGGCCACCTATCCGCAGAAGTCGTTCGACGCCTGTGTCGAGCTCGAGCTCCCCGCCCTGGGCATCCCGGTCGAGTACGGGGGAGCGGGAGCCGACATGGTCACCCAGGCGATCATGGCCGAAGAGCTGGCCCGGGTCTGCGCCTCGACGGCACTGACCATCCTGATCTCCAAGACCGGGATGTTCCCGGTCATCAACTGGGGCACCGAGGAGCTCAAGCGGAAGTACCTCCCGCAGGTGGCCTCGGGTCAGCACCAGGCCAGCTACTGCCTGTCCGAGGCGGATGCGGGCAGCGATGTCGCCGCCATACGCACCCGGTCGGTCCGCGATGGGGAGCACTACGTCCTCTCCGGGACCAAGTACTGGATCACCAACGCGGGCATCTCGGACCTCTACACCGTCTTTGCGGTCACCGACCCGGCCGCCGGTCGCAGGGGTATCAGCTGCTTCCTCGTCGAGGCCGACTGGGGTGTAGAGGTCGCGCCCCACGAGGACAAGATGGGACTGCGGGGAAGCCCGACGGCAGCGGTCACATTCGACGAAGTCAGGGTGCCGGTCGCCAACCGGATCGGTGAGGAGGGGATGGGATTCACCATCGCCATGCGCACGCTGGATTGCAGCCGTCCCACCATCGGTGCCCAGGCCGTCGGCATCGCCCAGGGCGCCATCGACTACGCCGCCGGCTACATGAAGGAGCGCAAGGCCTTCGGCCGGGCCATCGCCGACATGCAGGGGCTTCGGTTCATGCTGGCCGAGATGGCCATGCGCACCGAAGCGGCGCGGACCCTGATCTACCGGGCGTGCTCCCTCATCGACGGCGAGGATCCCGAAGGGGAGCTTTCCATGGTGGGGGCCATGGCCAAATGCTTCGCCTCGGATACCGCCATGGCCGTCACCACCGATGCGGTCCAGTTGCTGGGCGGGTACGGGCTCACCAAGGACTTTCCCGTCGAGCGGTTCATGCGGGACGCCAAGATCACCCAGATCTACGAGGGAACCAACCAGATCCAGCGGGTGGTGATCGCAAAGAAGCTGTTGGGATAGGGTTTTGGGCTCTGCGGGCAGAGCAGAATCGGGCAATTTCGGCTCCGTATCCCTACTTTATCCCTACTCGGCTCCGGTGGGGCCCGTGGCCACCATCCGAGAGCGCTCCAAAGGAGCGCCCCTCGGCGTGTCCGGAGCCAGGGAGCTGCCTGCTCGTGGCCCTGGCGGTGTCCGGTGTAAAGGTGGCGTGAGCTCGTTGCAGGCCCTGGCACGGAACAGGAGAATCTGTCGTCTCGATACGAACGGCCAGTCGAAATGGGTGATGTCGGCCCCCTGGTCGTCAAGAGGGAGAACCCCGGGTGGCCACGGCCACCTGGGGGAGAGTACCGATGCGAGGCACAGAGGCGGACCAGCTCGTAGTAGCGATGAAGGCCCTGTAATGGGGCTGGAGCGAAGGGGCTGGGCAGGCCAGGTCACCCATCGGTCAACCCTTCGGGGGAGGAGCTGATGGACGGATCACCGTTGGGAATGAAGTCGTTTGAGATCGACAAGCGCCTCGTCTACGAGGCGTGGATGAAGGTCCAGGCGAACGAGCGGTGCGCCGGGCGTGGACTCCGTCAGCATCGAAGGCTTTGCAGACAACGAGAGGGACAACCTCTACAAGCTGTGGAACCGGATGAGTTCGGGGAGCTACTTCCCCGGGCCGGTGCGGGCGGTGGAGATACCGAAGGACCACGGGGCCGGGGTCAGGGTGTTGGGGGTGCCGAACACGGTGGACCGCATCGCCCAGACCGCAGCAGCGATGCTGCTGGAAGAAGAGCTTGAGCCGATCTTCCACCGTGACAGCTATGGCTATCGTCCGGGGCGCAGTGCCCATGACGCCCTGGCCGTGGCTCGTCAGCGCTGTTGGAGGCAGGACTGGGTGTTGGACATCGACGTCCGGGCCTTCTTCGACAGCGTTCCCCATGATCTGTTGCTCAAAGCGGTCGCTCACCACACCGACGAACGCTGGGTCCTGCTCTACATCGAACGGTGGCTCTGCGCCCCCATGCAGATGCCAGACGGGACCCTGGTGGCACGGGAGAAGGGAACCCCGCAAGGGTCCCCGATCTCGCCGCTGCTCGCCAACCTCTTCATGCACTATGCGTTCGACAAGTGGATGGACCGGGACCACCCCGGCAGTCCATTCGAGCGCTATGCGGATGACGTGGTGATCCACTGCGACACCGAGGCCAAGGCCCTGCATCTGTGGGCCGCACTCGCTGAACGGCTCGGGTCCTTGGGACTCGAGCTGCACCCTGTGAAGACGAAGGTCGTGTACTGCCAGGACACGAAACGCCGCCAGGACTACGAGCACACCAGCTTCGACTTCCTCGGCTACACCTTCCGGGGTCGCCTGGTGAAGGGCCGGCGGGGGTTCTTCATGAACTTCTCACCGGCCATGAGTGCCAAGGCGAAGAAGGCGAAGGGCAAGCAGATCAGGGACTGGCACCTCAACCGTCGCAGTGGTTCGGACCTGTCCGACCTCGCCCGGGCCATCAATGCCCAGGTCCGAGGCTGGATCAACTACTACGGAGCCTTCTATCGCTCCGAGTTGTATTTCCTCGCACGGCGCATCGACGAGCATCTGGTCAGATGGGCCATGCAGAAGTTCAAGCGACTGCGAGGGAAGCCTCAGCTGGCATGGGACCGGTTGCGTGAGGAACAACAGCGCAATCCCCGGCTCTTCGCCCACTGGCACCTTCTCGCAGCCACTCCCAACCGACCTGCAAGAGCCGGATGAGCCGAGAGGTTCACGTCCGGTTCTGTGAGAGCCGGGGGGTGCGATTCCCCCCGGCTACTCGACTGGATAACTGCCCACGGGATACTCGACGGTCACACGCGAATGGCCCCCGGCCGGGGGGCCATCGCCAGTTGTTGAGGGTGGCTCAGTTGATTGTCAGAGGAATGTTGGCCTGGACCGTGGTCTTGGTCTTGACCTTCTTCTTCCCGTTGAGGGTGGTCACCGTCTCGGTCACCTGAACCGTGACCGAACTCGAACCTGCGGCCAGTTTCTTGTTCGGAGTCCCGGACAGCACTCCGGCCGAGGACAGCTTCAACCCCTTGGGTAGGGTGACCTTCTTCCACTTCAGCGTGGTCACGTAGGGACTGGTGCTGGTTCCCGCATTGGCTGCCTGGAGGGTAACTGGGCCAAAGGCGACCCCTGGCGTGGCGCTGGGGAGTGAGGACGTGGTGATCGTGAAGCCAATGACATCTTCTGTGAACGGCGGTGAGGTGCTGCTCAGCCAGTTCGTTGAATTGCTGGTGTAGACGATCGTCATCGCGTAGTGGCCAGCCGGGGGGTACCATACGATCGCAGCGCTGCCGCTATTGTCCAAGGGCTCGGTTCCGAGCGACTGGGCACCGGCGAAGAACTCCATTGACCCGGTCGGCGTGCCAGTGCCATTGTTGGCGGACACGATGCCCACAAGCACGTTGAGGTCACCGGCTACGGCAGGATTGATTGTGCCCAAGGCCAGGCTGGTGGTTCCTTGCGGGTTGATGACCTGTGTCAATGGACTGGACACGCTGGGCGCGAACGTGCCGTCGCCGTTGTAGTGCTCAGTGATGGTGTGGCTTCCAGCCGCTAGGGAACTAGCTCGAATCGCTGTCTGCCCAACGCTGTTCAGGGAAGCCGTGCCGAGGGCTTGCGCGCCATCGAAGAACGTCACCGTCCCCGTCGGAATCCCGCCCCCGCCCGTGCTGCTCACAGTGGCGTCGAGAAGCACCAGCTCGCCATAGCCTGCGGGGTTGCGCGTCGAAGATGCGCTCGTCGTTGTAACCGTGAGTGCCGCTGCGGGCGACGCCACCGAAACAACACCGACAACGGGCGTCAGCACCAGGGTGACGGCCGCGACGAAGAGCCACGCACCGCGACGTGAACTCCGCCGGTTCCCTCCCATGACGCCTCCCCGACGCGCTGGACCTGAGAAGGAACCTAGGTCCGCCCTTCGTGAGTGTCAAGGGGAGCACACAGGGGGGAGTCCTGACCCCGAGGCGGCGGTCAGCAAGTTTCCTCCCCCTCCTCGGGGGGACCTGGTGCTGGGTGTAGGGCTGACACGATCATACTCTGAGAGATTTCGCTCGCTGTCACGACGCCATCCCCTATCCGAGAACCTGAGCGACCGCTCCTTGACCCTGCAACAACTTCCGTTGCCAGGTCAATACATGTCGCACTTGACGAACTTACGGTCGAGTGCTAGTCAGCAAGTAAGGCGGCTCCGGCGGAACTTTCGTCTGGTTGGTCAGCCAAGAGCGCGGGCGAGGTGGTCGAAATGCGGGTTCATCCCAGGCGACGTCTTCACTTTGCGTTAATGATTGCAACCACACTGATTGCGATCATGGGAAGCGCTATCGCAGCGAATGCTGCACCGGCGGCGAAGGAACCCGCAGCCAGGATCCACCGAGGGCCTGCAGGTGTTCGCGGTTCAGCGCGAAGCGCAACAGCCGCGGCGGTTGGCTCCGGACCGAGTTTCTGCATCCCATATCGTGGGCTGTCAACCTCGGGAGTTAGCCTCAACAACGTCTATCCCTGTGCGAATCCAAATATCCACGATCCGTTCGGCTACCAGTGTGTGGAGTTGAGCTACCGGTACGAATCTGTCGTCTATGGGATTTCTCCAGCTGGCGGAGATGGACAACAAGTCGTGAGGAACCTCAACAGCGTTGACGGTATTCCTATCGCGTCATCCGGGGCCAATGTGCTGCCAGTTTCGGGAGACGTCATAAGCATGTGGGGTGGAAAGGGAACAGATCCAGTCGGTCATACCGGTGTCGTTTCGCAGGTGAACGTTTCGAACGGGACCGGAACGATCACCTACATATCGGAGAATGGCATTCGGTTTCATGGGAAAAGCACCGGATTGGAAACGATCTTCCTAAACAACTGGGTTTGGTCGGTGCACAATCATCGACGCTTCAACTACACATCGTTCGATTGGACAGATTCAGGGTCAGAGTGGCAGCGCCTATGTGGCCAATTTCGTATGACGGCACGGTGACGCCGATCAACACGGCCACCAACACCCCCGGAACCCCGATCCCAGTCGGAAGCGGTTCTGCTGAGGGCATCGCTATCACGCCTAACGGTGCCACCGCCTACGTCGCCACCAGTATCAATACTGTGACGCCGATCAACACGGCCACCAACACCCCCGGAACTCCGATCCCAGTGGGATTCGATCCCCAAGGCATCGCTATCACGCCTAACAGTGCCACCGCCTACGTCACCAACTTTCATGACGGCACGGTGACGCCGATCAGCACAGCCACCAACACCCCAGGAACTCCGATCCCAGTCGGACTCGGTCCCGAAGGCATCGCTATCACGCCTAACGGTGCCACCGCCTACGTCGCCAACGAAAATGACAACACAGTGACGCCGATCAGCACAGCCACCAACACCCCGGGAACACCGATCCCAGTCGGAAGCGGTCCCTGGGGTGTCGCTATCACGCCTAACGGTGCCACCGCCTACGTCACCAACAGAAATGACAACACAGTGACGCCGATCAGCACAGCCACCAACACCCCAGGAACTCCGATACCGGTGGGATTCGTTCCCTTTGGCATCGCTATCACGCCTAACGGTGCCAGCGCCTATGTGGCCAACTTTGAAGGTAGCGCCACCGGCAGCACCGTGACGCGAATCAACACGGCAACCAACACCCCAGGAACTCCGATTCCAGTGGGATTCGGTCCCATTGGCATCGCTATCTCGCCTAACGGTGCCACCGCCTACGTGACCAACATCGGTAGCGGCACTGGCACCGTGACGCCGATCAGCACGGCTACCGACACCCCAGGAACTCCGATCCCAGTTGGAGGTGGCCCAGATGCGATAGGTATTGTGCCACCTCCTCACTTCTAATGAGTCGAATTCTGGTTAACAACATCAACTAGAACTGCTTTCTTCGAGATGGGAGAAAGCCACCCTCCCAGCTGGGGTAGGCGGAAGTCGACCAGAGCCGGCTGCGACTTGGCACAGGGATCGGACTATCCCCGAACGCCGGGACCGGGGCGGCTGCATCAATGGCGGGTAAGGTGGTGTTCCGCAGTGAAGCTGGGAGATCAGCCATGCATGCCATAGTCCTGAAGTTCGGTTCATTTATGGGCAATGTTGCTATTTCCGGCTTTGTGGCCGGAGTGATCTATTTCGTCATCGCCTTAACCTCGATCCACCGACCAACGACCTGGTGGGGCGCCAAATCGAGTGAGCGCTGACCGAAGGGTCGCTTCGGCGGCACAGCTGACTTCTTCAGCGGCCGTCGGGGCGTGCGAGACCAAGGGTTTGTGATTCTCATCGGTTGTCAGCGCCGTCCTGCGGTCGTCTGCGGTGCGCCGGCCGCGGTGGGCGACTACACGGGGACTGGGGGAAGGGCACGCAGAAGTTCGAGGGCCCGTTTGAAGCTTCTTGGCCCACGGCCACTCGAGTGGAGCACGCAGTGTCGGTCGTGCCCGAGACGTTGACCAGCCGGCCGGGCACCGACAGGAACCGGGTGCGCACGGTGCGGGCCACGACGAGGTGGTCCTCGGGAGTGATCTCGCCGAGCATGGCGCTCCAGCGGATGAGGTCGTGGGCCAGGGCGGCACAGACGAGCCAGGCGGCATTGGCGCTGAAGTTTCCCGAAGGGACGTGCTCCATGCCCGCACCCTCCTTCAAGTCCTTGATGGCCAGCTCGACGGTGGCGTGGGCCCGGTGGAAGGCGTCCACCTCGACGGCGGTGCCTGGCTGATCGGTCAGGAAGGCGAAGTGGCGCCACTCGGGCCACAGTGTCGCCTGGCGCCCGACCAGTCGGGTCCGACGCACGACGAGCCGGCGTCCCTTGTAGATGCACTCGGCCACCTCGGCCATGCCGTCACACGTGTAGTCGATGGGCGTCCAGGCACCCTCGTCGATGGCCGAGACGGCTCTGACCACGGACTTCACCATCCGCACCCCCATGGTGTAGCCGACACCGAGTCGGCCGAGGGTGGCGATGGTGGCGTTCGACCAGAACCCCGAGTCGAACCGCATGACCAGCTCACCGGTGGCTCCCGCCCGACGGAGCCGGGCCACCAGCTCTTCGACGAACCGCTTGGTCCCCCGCTGGGTGTTGGCCGACCCTTTGCGCATCCGGACGTGGAGGAGCTCACCGGTGCCGGCCCGGGTGGCGAGCAGGGGGTGGTAGCCGAGCTCTTTGGTGTAGCCGTAGCCGGCACCGTGCTTGGCCTTGCCGCACACCGCACAGATGGTGGAGTCGAGGTCGACGACCAACCGGTCCGGATCCCGGTCCCGCACCCAACGACCATGCACGCCGCAGTGCTTCGGCGAGCACCCGATCCAGTTGGCGGACGTGGCCGAAGGTGAACGCCCGCAGGAACGTGCCCAACGTGGACGGCGCCATCACCCGGTGGGGAAGCACCGCCTGGGTGGCACCGGATCGCAGCATGTCGGCGTGATCGATGTGGCTCCCACCGGCCACCATGGCGTGCACCAGGGTCAGGACCTTGCGTCCCGGAAGCGCTCCACCGACACGACCCGACAGGTCGACCATCTCGTTGATCAGGCGTTCGAGACGAAGCCGGACCACCAAGGTGGCCACCAACAACAGCCCGGCGTTGGCCACCAGGTGGGGGTCATCGAAGGTCACCTCGATGCGGTCGATTCCGCGCGATACTGAACTCACTGAAAGTGCCTCCTGGTTCTGGTGCGAATCGTGACTTCGACAATCACAATTCTCCCAGGCAGGGAGGCACTTTCCGCGGATGCGCGGCCTTCAGATCAGGCTATTGATCGGTGCTTCCAGGCTTAACCACAGGAGCCTCAGCGCTCGCCTCGATTCTTGGTGGAATCCTGGTAGCAGCCGTTGCGGTCGGCATCGGATTGCTCATTCGTGCGGCTTACGGACGCAGGGCCATGGGATCTCACAAGTAGGTCGCCATTGGCTGGCGGTTGCGGCTCCCAAGTTGTAGGTGGCACTGCCCCTGATCACTTAATACACGTGTGATCCTCAGTGCATCCCCGCGTCTTTCACACTGGGCTGGGAGGGTGCACGGATGAGCCCCTTCCCGACCCTTATCCGTGGCGCGTCCCCGAACGGTGAGGACCGCTACTTCCTCGGCGATTCGCTCGTCGACCGATATCTGGAGTTCGTGGCCGGGCGGGTGCGGGCGAACACGTTGCGGGCCATCGCCTTCGACCTGAAGACGTTCTTCACCGTCGTCGACAAGGACCCGACTGACGTTGTGGCGGCGGACATCTTCGACTTTCTGGCCCACCAGCGCGGCGACGGGCGTGTCGTCCGTCTGATCGACGGAGAGTCGGGCCTGGCCGCTCGGACGATCGCCCGCCGGCCATTGACACGGCTGTCGTCGGTGTCGGGTTTCTACTCCTACGTGATCGCCCGGGACGACACGCCGCTCCGGGCCAACCCGGTGCCCCGGGGACTGTCAACCCGCCGGAGAGGTGGGCGGAGAACCCTCGCCCCGCTGGTCCGGGTGCCCCGCACGTTGCCCCAGATCCTCTCGCCTGGCGAGGTCGACGCGTTGGTCGGTGCACTGCGCACCCACCGCGACCGGGCGATGGTCTTCGCCATGGCGTTGGGCGGGCTCCGGCGGTGCGAGGTGCTCGGGTTGCGTCTCGCTGACATCCAGGTGGCCGAGCGCTCGCTCTTCATCGCTTGTCAATGGCCATTGGTTTCTCCCCGGAGACGGACACGAGTTCTCCCCGGTGGCGGCCATGAGAATTCCCCAGTGGCGGCCATGAGTTTTCCCTGGGGTGCTCAGTCCAGCGGCACCACCCCCTTCCCGGCCGTGGCCTGATGGAGCCGGACGCTCTCGCCTCCGGTCTCGCACAGGTGAGCGTGGTGCAACAGCCGGTCGACGGTGGCCGTGGCCAGGGTCTTCGGCATCAGCTCGTCGAACCCGGCTGGATGGAGGTTGGACGAGATGGCCACTGAGCGCTTCTCGTAGGCGGCGTCGACGACCCGATAGAGGCCCTCAGCGGCGTCGGTGGAGACCGGCAAGAGCCCGATGTCGTCGATGATGACCAGCTCGGAGCGCACGATCCGCCCGACGGCCCTGGTCACCGTGTCGTCGGCCCGGTGTCGTCGGACCAGTGCACCGAGGTCCTCCAAGGTGAACCAGGCCACCTTCATGCCGGACTCGACGCAGGCCTGGCCGAGGGCCTCCAAGAAGAAGGTCTTGCCGGTGCCCGACGGCCCGCACACCACCAGGTTCTCCCGGCGCTTGACCCACTCGAGGGTCCGCAGCGAGGACTGGGTGGGTGCGGGGATCGACGAGGAGGTGGGCTCCCAGGCCTCGAAGGTCTTGCCCGTCGGGAAGGCGGCGGCCTTGCGTCGGGTCCCGAGGGCGGAGCGCTCCCGGCCGCTCAACTCCTCGGTGAGCAACGCCTTCAGCACCTCGGCCGGTTCCCAGCGCTGGGCCCGGGCGGTGGCGAGCACCTCGGGGGCACTGCGTCGGATGTGCGGGAGCCGGAGCCGCCGCAACAGCGTCTCCAGCTCGTCGGTGAGCGGTGGGGGCTCCGGAGTCCTCATCGCTTCGGCTCCATCCGCTTGCGGATCGAGGTGATCAGGTTGCCGGTGATGTTGGACAATCCGTCGGCCGAGAGATGCCGATGGGCATAGCCCAACAGCTCGTCGATGGAGCTGAGCTCGCCACCGGCCACGAACTCGTTGACCGCGTCGAGCAGCCAGAGGACGTCGTCCATGGTCGATCGGGAGATGATGACGGTGTCGGGGAGGTCGAAGTGTTCGTAGTTCATCGTCCGAACCCGTTCCACGAGCCGGTGCCGGGCTGGAGGGAGTGATCCTCGGTGGCCCGGCGCTGTTCGTCGGTCGCACCGCTCGCCTGGTGGGCAACGATGGAGGCCAGATCTCCCTCATCGAAGCGCCCGAGGAGGGCGGCATGGGCGAGGGCCCGGTCGACGACGGCCGCACCGTGGATGGCGGCGAGCGCCACCGCGTTGGCCATCTTCACCCGTGGCCGCACCGTCCCTGAGGCCCCGGCCTCGGTCAGCCACAGGGCCGCCCCGTCACCGATGGCCAAGAAGTCCGCCTCCGCCTGCGGTATTGGCCTTGGGCGTCCGGTTGAGCGGGCCCTCGGGCGTCGGGCCGAAGTGTTCGTCGATGTAGCGGGGGTTGCCCGGCGAGCCCCGCCGGTGACGGGCCACCTCTTCGCGGCCCGGCATCGGTGACCGCGGTGATGACCACCTCGTCGCCCACCGGCCGCACCCAGACCACCTCGCTGCGGAACACCTCGGGGACCGAGTAGTCACAGGCGTCGAAGCTGATCACCGGGACGTTGGTCCCGACGGTGCGGGTCACTCCGAAACAGGCGGTGAAGGGCCGCTCGGGGAGGCGGTGCAGGGCGGCCCGCTCCTGAACGAGCATCTGATCGGGGATCTGGCGGGTGACCCGGTGCACCCGGCCGTTCACCTCGACGCAGAAGGCCTCGCACGCCTCCTGGAGCTCGGAGAAGGTCGAGTACTCCTCCAACAGGTTGGCATCGGTCGGCACCAGGTCGGCCTTGGCCACCCGGACGGTTGCCTCGGAGCCACCCTTCGATTGCGGGTCACGCACCACACAGGTCGCCACGGTCAGTCCATAGTGCCCACCGAGCTGGACCAGCAACGGATGGCGCATGGCGATGCGGGCCACGTGATCGGTGGTCACCGTGCGCTCGTTGTCGGTCAGAGCGTAGGTGGGCACACCGCCGAAGTGCCGCAGCGTCTGGTCGATGCACCCGATCAATGTGGGCAGCGTCTTGTCGGTGACGGCCATCACCACCCGGAACCGGCTCCAGGCCAGCCAGGCACAGAACAGCCAGGTCCGCAGGACACCACCCACCAGGGGCCCGTCACCCCAGTCGAACTGGAACCACATGCCGGGCTCGGGCACCCAGGGGCGGAACACCCGCCGGCGTCCCTGCGGCATAGGAGGCCTTGGCCACCTCCACCGCCCGGCGGGTGGTCCGCTCCGAGCCGGAATAGCCGAGGGCGGCCAGCTTGTCGTGGCAGACGTCGGCTCGCACCTTGGCGTTGGACTGGTCGACCCACTCTTCGAGCTTGTCGGCGAACGGGTCGATGAGCCGGTCCCGGGGGCATGAACTCGATGAGCAGTTCCCCCCGTTCCCGCCGCTCCGACCAGGCGGGCAACGGTGTGGTGATCGCATCCCGCCAGCTCGGCGGCATCTCGAAATGACTGGGTCAGGTCGAAAGCTTCAAGTATTTCCATGATCTCCTCGTCAGACTTCATGTGTGGCTCCCTCCTCGGGGGTCGGTGGTTTCGTCACCAACCAGCCTTCGGGGAGGGGCCACGCCGCCGGTGGATAGCCACCGGCGGGCGCGGACACTCAGTACTGGGGAATTCTCATGGCCACCTCTGGGGAATTCTCGTGGCCGTCAGCGGGGAGTTATTTGGCCGCCACTGGGGAGGATCTCATGGCCGCTGACAATCGCTGAGGGCAGAGGAGGCCACCAGCGGA
>CAWDXJ010000001.1:0-188959 GCA_963806285.1 uncultured Acidimicrobiales bacterium | reverse complement strand
GGTCGAGTAGCCGGGGGGAATCGCACCCCCCGGCTCTCACAGAACCGGACGTGAATCTCTCGACTCATCCGGCTCTTGCAGGTCGGCGGGGGGTGACAGGGAGAAGGAACCAGTGGGCGAAGAGCTGCGGTGTCCGCTGTCTTGCAGCGTTCAGCCGCTCCCACGCCTGCTTGGGCTTGCCCCGCAACCGTTTGAATTTCCGCATTGCCCATCGGACCAAATGCTCGTCGATGCGCTTTGCGATGGAATACAACTCGGAGCGGTAGAAGGCTCCGTAGTAGTTGATCCAGCCTCTGACCTGGGGGTTGATCTCCCGGGCAAGGCCGGACAGGTCCGTGCCACTGCGGCGGATCGAGGTGCCAGTCCCTGATCTGCTTGCCCTTCGCCTTCTTCGCACTGGCACTCATGGCTGGAAGGAAGTTCATGAAGAACCCCCTCCGACCCTTGGCCAGGCGACCCCGGAAGGTGTAGCCGAGGAAATCGAAGCTGGTGTGCTCCGAGGTCCCCCGGCGGTGCGTGTCCTTGCAGTACACGACCTTCGTCTTGTCGGGGTGCAACTCGAGTCCCAAGGACCCGAGCCGTTCAGCGAGTGCGGCCCACAGATGGAGAGCCTTTGCCTCGGTGTCGCAGTGGATGACCACGTCATCCGCGTAGCGCTCGAACGGACTGCCGGGGTGTTCCCGGTCCATCCACGTGTCGAACGCGTAGTGCATGAAGAGGTTGGCGAGCAGCGGCGAGATCGGAGACCCTTGTGGGGTCCCCTTCTCTCGTGCCAGAGGGTCCCGTCCGGCATCAGCATGGGGGCTGTCAACCACCGTTCGATGTAGAGCAGAACCCAGCGTTCGTCGGTGTGGTGAGCGACCGCTTTGAGTAACAGATCGTGGGGAACGCTGTCGAAGAAGGCCCGGACGTCGATGTCCAACACCCAGTCCTTCTTCCAACACCGCTGACGGGCCACGGCCAGTGCGTCATGGGCACTGCGCCCCGGACGGTAGCCATAGCTGTCATGGTGGAAGATCGGCTCAAGCTTCTCTTCCAGCAGCATTGCTGCTGCGGTCTGGGCGATTCGGTCCACCGTGTTCGGCACACCCAACACCCTGACCCCTGCCCCATGATCCTTCGGTATCTCCACCGCTCGCACCGGTCCGGGGAAGTAGCTCCCCGAACTCATCCGGTTCCACAGTTTGTAGAGGTTGTCAGTCTCCTTGTCTGCAAACCGGTCGATGGTCACGGCGTCCACGCCCGGCGCTCCATTGTTTGCCTGGACCTTCATCCACGCCTCGTAGACGAGGCGCTTTCGAATCTCAAACGACTTCACTTCCAACTGTGGTCCGACCATCAGCTCCTCCCCATGCGGGTTGACTGATGAGTGACCTGACCTGCCCAGCCCCTTCGCTCCAGCCCCATTACAGGGCCTTCATCGCTACTACGAACTGGTCCGCCTCTGTGCCTCGCATCGGTACTCTCCCCCACGCAGCCGTGGCGACCCGGGGTTCTCCCTCTTGACGACCATGGTGCCGACAGCACCGAATGAAATCGGTCGTCCGTGTCGAGGCGACAGATTCTCCTGTTCCATGCCAAGGCCTGCAACGAGCTCACGCCACCTCTACACCGGACACCACCAGGGCCACCAGCAGGCAGCTCCCCGGCTCCAGACGCGCCGTCACAGCACGCCCTCTTCCCAGGACAGAGACTCAGCCCCGGTTTCGATGTCAAGGTTGTTTTTCACGATGCGTCAGCAGTGGTTCACACATGTTCGTCTTCTCGTTGCGTACCTGACCCGCTGATAGCGGGCCTTCTCCCCAGTCGCTTCCCACCCCGGCTCTTGACCGGCATGACACTGAGGCGGTTTGGGATCTCCGCCTGCTCGGCGAACCCGGAGGGCCTACCTCCATCCCTGGCACAGCACGGTTCATGCTGGCGATCTCCTACATCGTCACCACTCCCCTTTCAGGACACACGATCTCCGTGAAACCTCGAAGGGCACCGGTTGACTAGCGGCGTTCGTTCCGGTCGGTTGTCAGCTTGGACGGCAACAGCAGGATCAGGATCAAGGCGAGGAAGAAGAAGAAAAAGGCCAGGATCACCCAGCCGACCGGATGACGGCCCTTGCGCTTGGCGATGTTGTAGATCCAGACCATGACCGCGATCCAGAGGACGAAGTAGATCACGGAGCCGAGGAAGTATCCTCCGACGCTGGCGGTGATGAGGGCAGTTGGCACGAGGAGGTCCTTGTCTCTCCGGAGCCAGACCGCCGGCAGCCGCAAGGGTCGCCGACTCGCTCGGGGACCCCATGGTGTCACGCGATCGGGCGCGCCGCTCGGGGACGGTCTGGGACCCACGCGGCCGATTCGCCGTCCAGGCGAGGTTCGACGCTCCGGTCCACGGCCGCTCGGATTCTCACCCTGGACGCCCGACCGGGCGCTCGGACGGCAACCCGAAACCGACCACCCACCGACCGTCATCCGTCCGACGACCCGCCGCCGCCGGTGGCGTCAGGACTTGGACCGGGCCTCCTTGGCGTACCGGGCCCCGAGCTGCCGGGAGAATCCCCAGAATCGGGACAGCTCACCGATGGTCATGCCCTCTTCGAGTCCTGCTGCAAAGACGCTGAGCCGCAGTTGGTGGCGGGCCTTCACGAGCTTCTGAAGGGCGACGGTGATCGCCAGGCGGGGACCGGTCGGCGCAACCTCCTCGAACGTGTCCCTTATGCCGCCGCCCATTTCCAGCAGCTTCTGCGCCCGGCGCAGAATGAGCTCGTTCTCCTGCAGACTCCGCCTCATCTCCTTGTTCGCCTCGATGAGCTGCTTGGTGGCACGGATGGCGGCGTCGTGCTTTCTGCTCATGGTCACGAGTGTATTTGGAGCTCGCCAGATCTGTGGCCACCGACCAGACGGCCTGCCGCAGAGCGATGCCGACCCCGATCCCGACGGTCAGGACGCGGCGCCTGCAGGTACCGAGAGCGGCACCGGTCGGGCGAGGCTCCAGCTGAAGGTCTTGGGGATCTCTTCCATCGAGACGGTCGCCGACAGGTCCGCCACCGTCGGTCCGACCCGGTCGGCAACGGCCTGGAGCTGATCGGCGTCGAAGCCGAAGACCCGTACGGCGTTCAGGCCGAGCATCCGGCGGACGTCCTCTTCGGGCATGCCCCCGAACACCTGGCGCAGGATCAGCCGGTGCACCGGAGCCGCACCTTCCAGATGGGGGTAGTCGGCACCCCACATGATGCGGTCGACGCCGATCTCTTCGCGGATCTCGGCATCCTGTCGCTTCATCAGCGATCCGCCCAGGAACACATGGCCGTCGACGTACTCCGACGGGCGCTGACCGAGGTAGGAGCGAACGGGTGCTCCGCCGTGCGTGTCGAAGAAGGACTCCATGTCCCGGACCAAGGAGGGCAACCACTGGACCCCGTTCTCCGTGACCACGACCTTGAGCTTTGGGTGGCGGTCGAAGACCCCACCGAAGATCATGAACCACAGCGGCCGACGGGTGAACACGAACACCTCGAAGAGCCCGAGGAAGCCGCCGTGCTTGGCGTCGTAGAGCTGCTTGGCGTCCGTGGCGGTGCCGGAGGCACCGGTGTGGAGGTTGACCACCAGATCGTGATCCTCGCAGGCGCTCCAGAATGGCTCGTAGTAGTCGTCTGCGTACCCGGGCAGGCCGGACCGGAGCGACATGGCCGGAAGCATCACGCCGCCGAACAGTCCGGCGTTGCGGGCCCAGGCGATCTCTTCGACGGCGCGGTCCATGTCATGGAGGTCGATGGGGAGGCACCCGGCCCGGCGTCCGGGCGCCGCCCCGCAGAATTCGGCCAGCCAGCGGTTGTATCCGTGGAGTGCCGGCCACAGGAGGTCCAGGTCCTTGTTCGAGTTGGCCCCCATGTACATCGCCGGGGACAGGCCTCCGGCCAGCACCGGGCCGGGGAACGTCACCTCGGCGTGGATTCCCTGGTCCTCGAGCACGGCGAGTCTCCGACCGTCGGCATCGGAGGCAAAGACCCAGTTCGAGCTGTAATTGTCCAACCAGTCGGCTGCCTGGACGGTGTCGACGCCCATTCCGGCCAGGCGGCGGGTGGCCACCGCCCGAACCGCTGTCCGAATCGTCGACCTCCCCGGGGTCGACGCCACCGAACATGGGGATGGCCAGCGAGGAGAGGTCGCCGAACTCCGCCACCCCCTGCCGGTGGGCCGGATCGACGTAGGTGAGGAACTGGTCCAGGTCGTCGGGCGCCGCGTGGGCATCCGCGGACACGACGACGTAGGGCCTTCCGTCCCGGAGCCCTTCAGCTTCCCGACCGGCCAACCGACTCGCCTCCCCGGCGTTGAGACCACACTGCAGCCGCCGTGCGCACACTACTGCGGGTCGTGACGACCCGCTCGGAGCGGTGGGTGACCCCACCCCCCAGGGCAGCGTCTCGGTTCCCGTGGTGCCGGATGCGGATACGGTGGTGCCCATGGACTGGTCGTCATGGGCGAGCAGGCTCGAGGCGGCACTCGGACCCGACGGGGACTTCCCGTCCTTCTTCGCCCCGGGAGCCCTCTTCAGCGATCCCGTCAACCCGCCCACCACCGACATCGGGGCCATCGAGGCGATGACCAACGCATCCTTTCCCGACTGGCGTCAGGAGATCAGATGGGTACACGGCGATCAGACGGGCGGCGCTTTCGAGTGGATCGGGAAGGGAACCCTCGGCGGAACCGTCCCCATCGAGATCCACGGGTGCACCGTCGTCGACGTCAACCACGAGGGACTGGTCACCCGCTGGCGCGACTACTTCGACCTCAAGGAGATCGACGCCCAGATCACCCCGGCGGCATCCCCCCCTCGCGCTGAACCGGCTGTCGGCGAACGTCGCCGCGGTCACCGCCCGGGCGACCGGTCAGGCGCCGGTGGGGCCCGGTGCCACCAACTCGATGGCGATGCCGTCGGGATCGCGAAGCTGGAGGGACGGGTTGCCCCTCTCCGGCACCACGCCTCCATGTTCCACCCCCTCCGCCGCGAGGTGGTCGGCCCAGGCGCAGAGGGCGTCCCCGTCCGGTACGGCGAAGGCCAGGTGGTCGAGGCTCTGGCCACCCGTGGCAGGTGACCCGCCGAGGCGGTTCCGGGTCCCCGGCCCGTCGCTGCGTCCGATCGCGGCGTGAGGACGATCACCAGCCTGGCTCCCCGATGCCGGAGGGCGACGTAGCCTCCCTCGACGTCCGCAGCGAAGGGCTCGAGCCCGAGGGCGTTCGAATACCACTCGGCGCTGGCGCCGACGTCGGAGACCGACAGCTGCACATGCGAGAGCCCGGTGATCGGCGCCGCAGGACCCGGCTCCATGGGATCGGTCATGACGCGCACGTTAGCTGGCCCCCAGGAGCGAACTCGGTGCTCCCGGTCGAGGTGTGTTGCCGGTCGCTCCGAGCTCGTCCGACGCCGCCGCCGAGCGCCGGCAACTGACATCGGAATGTAACATTGCGGGTGTGCGCTCCGTGGAACCTTGTCCTGCCGGGTTGACGCCCGGTGCCCCTCGGGGAGGCGCCGGCGCGGAGCGTCCCGGTCCGGGCCGGTTCGCCCGGCCTCCGGCCACGCACCGGGCGGTAGGGTTCGAACGGTGACCGGCACGGACGATTCGATGGACCTCGAGTTGGCGGCCGCCTCGTTGCGGGCCGACGGTTCCGACGTGCGCATCCTGGTCGAGGTCCTCGCCGATCGACTGTCCGACGCCCTCGGACCGCGCCTCGAAGTGCGGAGGTCGGGAGGGCGGCTTCGGAAATCGGGAGGGATCGCCTCCATTCGGATCTCCCTGGACGACGACGAATTCGGGGCGGTGGTCGAAGGCGACAGCCTCCGGTGCACGATCGGCCATTCGTCGGGGGGGATTCGCATCCGCAGCGAAAAGGTGGGGGTGGACGTCTGGCTGGCCCGGCTGCTCGCCGTGCTCAAGTCCGAGGCGGCCCACAGTCAATCGGTGCGCCAGGCACTCGAGTCCATCGTCATCGGAGGGAACCCGTGAGCGAGCCGCCGCCGGACCTTCCCGAGGAAGCCAGCCACCGGCTGAAGGAGCTGGAGGAGGGCCTGTTCACCTCGGACCTCTCGGTGAACGAGTTCCTGCTGATCAAAGAGGTCGGCTTCCACCCCCTCGGCTTCGTGATGGGCTCCTCGATCTACCACACCGGGATCCAGACCCGGAGGTGGGGACAGAGCCAGGAGCTGACCAAGCTGACCGGCGCCATGTACGAGGCCCGAGAGCTGGCAATGAACCGGATGGAGGAGGAGGCCACCGAGCTCGGAGCCGACGGTGTGGTGGGAGTGCGGCTCGATGTGAACTACTACGAATGGGGCAAGGACGCCGCTGAGTTCATCGCCGTCGGCACCGCGGTCAAGGCGGAGAGCGGGGTGTCCCACCGCAACAAGTTGGGCAAGCCCTTCACCTCCGATCTCTCGGGCCAGGACTTCTGGACACTGATGCAGACCGGCTACATCCCCCAGGGCCTGGTCATGGGTACGTGCGTCTACCACATCGCCCACCGCGGACTCGGCCAGACGCTGGGATCGGCGGGGCAGAACGTCGAGCTCCCCAACTTCACCCAGGCCCTGTACGAGGCGAGGGAACTGGCCATGACCCGGATGCAGGACGAGTCCAGCCGGTTGGGCGCAGCGGGCATCGTCGGTGTGCGGCTGGAGGAGAAATCCCACCAGTGGGGCAGCCACACCATCGAGTTCCTCTCCCTCGGGACGGCGGTGGTCAAGACCTCGGACGCGGTGACCCTGCCCACGCCGACCACGATCATCTCGCTCGACAACTGATGGCCGACTTCCCGGCCGAGGTCCCGGCCGACGTCCCGGAGGCTGCGGGCCGGCGGTTCGCCGAAGTGGCCTTCACCTCCGCCCTGACGGTGCCCGATTTCGCCGCCTGCCTCCAGCTGGGCCTCGCTCCGGTCGCCTACGTCCAGGGCTTCTGTGTGATGCAGTGGAGGTGGTACGGGATGGGCGCCACCTTCGGTCCCTTCGGCCAGTTCACCGGGCCGGGCAACCGTGGCTACTCGGAGAACTGGCCGTGCCCGCACGGACTCGTCTCCGCCGAGCACCGCGGCTTCGGCCAGAACTACGAGCAGTCGTGGATCGAGGACGCCTGGCGGCAGGGTTTCGACGCCGCCTACGGGCGGATGATCGAAGAGGCGACGTCGTTGGGTGCCCACGGCATCGTGGGTGTGGTCGACGCCTCGGAGCCGGTGGCCGATCTGGGGGTCCTGGAGTTCCGGGTGCAGGGCACCGCGGTGCGGGTAGAGGGTGGACCCGCCCCCGCCGAAGGCCGGCCGTGGACGACCTATCTGGCCGGGCAACGGCTGGCCAAGTCGATCGAAGCCGGCTTTGCGCCGGTGTCGATTGCTGCCGCCGTGTCCTCGGTGCGGGTCTGGGCGTACTGCGTCACCGAATATCTGACCGAGGGATCGAGCCCCGGCTGGGGCTACCAGGTGGCGGCGGCGGAGATCGAGCAGACGGCGAGGGCCCATATGGCCGTCCGGCGCATCGCCCGCGATCAGGTTCGGGCCCAGCTGGCCGGTGACTCGTTCCACGGTGCCTCGATGGTCACCAGGCAGCACGAGCTCGGCCAGGGCGATGCCGAGCTCCAGTGCATCCTGCGGGGGAACCGGGTGCGCCGATACAAGGAGTTCGACCCGCTGCCCCCGCCGCAGCCCACGGTGCGCCTGCGGTGACCCGGGACCCGGACCCGTCTCCGGAGGCCACCGGTCCCGATCCGGCCGTTCTCAGGGCCGAGATGCGTGCCGCCGCCGAGTTCCTCAGCCGGACCCCGCCATCCGACAGGTCCCCACGGGGGGCCGGTGCACAGAGGACCTCGGACCTGTCGATCGACGAGGAGCTCGTCCTCCACTCGATCGGCTGGGAGCCGATCCAACTGGTCTGCGGCGTGTCCCTGTACTCCATACCCATGGGCGTCTGGAACTGGGGACAGGGGGAGATCGGTCATGCATCGACCGCGTACGCCCGGGCCTTCGCGGCAGCCACCGACCGCATCCACCGGGAGTGCACCGATGTCGGGGGACGCGGCGTGGTGGGTGTCCACGTCGAGTCGGAGGTGCACCGGCACCACGTCGACGTGGCGCTGGTCGGAACCGCCGTCCGCAGCGTCGGATGGAAGGGGCAGTCTGCCGACCCGGTGTTCGTCTCGGACCTCTCCGGACGTGACTTCGCCCTCCTCCACGCCTCGGGGTGGGAACCGTTGGGACTGGCGGTCGGGGCGAGCTTCGTCTACGCCCCCCGTCGATCGGCGGGCGTGGCCATCAAGCAGAAGTCCCAGAACGTCGAACTGGCCAACTTCACCGAGGCCATGTACTCGGCCCGAGAGTCGGCCATGGAGCGTATGCAGCGCGCCGCCCTCGAGATGGCCGGCTCCGGTGTGGTGGAGGTGAAGGTGACCGAGGGACCGATGGGCTTCGCCCGCCACGCCATCGGATTCACCGCCTACGGAACGGTGGTCCGGCTCGTCGCGGGCGGGCATCAGCGACTGGGGCCGCGCATGGTCGTCCCGCTCGATGACCCGCTCGTCCAGTTCGAGGCCACCGCCATCCGGGGCGGCTAGCCCGGCCTGTCCGGAGCCGGGCCGGGCGGAGGACAGGAGCGTCACCGCTGGTCCGATGACCGTCCTCCTCGTCGCACCCGTGGTGGCCATGGCCGGCTGATCCACGCGCCGCCTAACGCCGGCCTACGCGCCGGCCACCGCCCAGAGACGACGGGGTTCGGGGACCCCTTTGAGGACGTGGGTACCTCGATCGACGAAGGCGATCCCCGCCCCCTCCACCAGGTCGACGACGGTCCCGGACACCAGCACCTCACCGGCGGCGGCCTCGGCTGTCACCCTCGCCGCCATGTGCACGGCGATGCCCCCGACGTCCTCGCCGCGGCGCTCGATCTCACCGGCGTGCAGACCTGCCCGCACCTGCACCCCGAGATGGCGGGCGCCGTCCCGGATGGCCAGCGCGCACCGGATGGCACGGGCCGGCCCGTCGAAGGTGGCGAGGAGCCCGTCGCCGGTGTCCTTCACGTAGCGGCCGCTGAACCGTTCGAGCTGTCGGCGCTCGAGCGCGTCGTGGTCGGTGAGAACCTGGGTCCACCGACGATCGCCCATCCGGGCCGCCATGGCGGTGGAGTCGACGATGTCGGTGAACAGGACCGTGGCGAGCACCCGATCCGGACCCGGCTGGTATCGGTCCCCGGTGACGAACTCCTGGATCTCGTCGACGAGGCCCTCGAGATCCCCGACGAAGGGGACGACGTCCTCGCCGGGCAGCGCCACGAAGCGGGCGCCGGGGATCCGCGCCGCGATGTAACGACCGTGCTCCTGGCTCGGGCGCGAGAGTCGCGGCGGTGGAGGACGAGAGCCGGCGCGGTGATCCGGGGGAGCAGATGCCGGACGTCGGCCCCGGTGGTGAGCAGACCGAGCACCGCGGCGGTGGCCGGGGCCGCTCCCCGCTTGGACGTCCGGGTCCACCAGCGCTCGAATTCGGGATCGTCCGCGGCGCTGGGTGCGAAGAGGCGCAGATCGCTGAGGTCTTCACTTCCCTCGTCCGGGCGATCAGGGTCGAGCCCGGCGCGGAACTCCTCCATGAGGGAGAGCGGGATGCCGAAGGGGTAGTCCTCCGCCTCCACGTACCGGGCCGACGCGTTGACCAGAACCAGCGATTCGGTGCGATCGGGGTGTTCGGCGGCGAACAGGAGGGCGGTGAGCGCCGAACCCGATGCACCCAGCACCACGACCCGGTCCGAGCCCACTTCTTCCATCACGGCCAGGGCGTCGTCGGCCCAGGCCTCGAAACTCAGCTCGCCGAGGTCTTGGGGGGTGTCCGACAACCCGATGCCGCTCGGGTCGAACCGGATGAGCCGGCCGCACCCGGCGAGGCGCTCTGTGTAGCGACGCCACCAGGGCTGCTCGGCGGCCTCGTCGATCGAGACGTACGTGCCGAACCCGAAGTCCAGGATGTCCGGCTCGCCGTCGCCCCACACCTGGTAGCCGATATGGAGACCTCCCCGTCGCGCGTAGTGGGTCTCGGGCGCTTCCATCGCCCCCAGTCTGCCGTACCACGCCCTGGACTCGGTGCCCGGCCGGGCTCCCCGGGGCCGATGGTGCGGTCGGCCATCGGCGCTCGGACTGAGACGGACGGGTGCCTGGCTGGCGGGAGCCTTCCGCCTTCGCCACCCGAACCATCCGAGCCACCCGATGGCGCCAATCGCCGCCGGCACGGCCGCCGCCAGGACAGCGGCGGCCGCCAAAGATCTGACCCCGAATGAATCCCCTCTTGGTGATGCCCGTTCTCGTCTACCCGATCCGTCGGGCGCCGTGTCCGAATCTCCCGTGGGTCGCTAGGCCGCCGGGGGACCCTGCTGGCGGACCGTCTCCACCGCCTCCATGGCGGCGCGAAGCTCGCGGAGCCAGTCCTCGGTGTTGGCGGCCACCAGTCTCACGCACCAGGCCAACGCGTCGGACCGGCTCCGGGCGACGCCGCTGTCGACCAGGGTGTCGAGGACCAGGCGCTCGGTCTGGCGGAGCCGGGTCATGACCGGAACCGACAGGTTGGTGAACACCACGGTGGTCTCCCCGACCTCGGCTCCCCAGGCGACGCGGCGGCCGAAACGGTGCTCGACCTCCCGGGCGACGGCCATGCGCTCCTCGCGGGTCTCCTCGCGGAACCGGGTGATCCGCCCCGATTCTCCGGCCGATCGGCCCACCTCGTCCTCCCCGTCGGGCAGTTCGGGTGCCGACAACCGGCCGACGACCAGGATCTCCTCGCGGTCGACGGTGACCGTCGGTGCCCCCTCGAACCAGTCTCCCGGTAGGCGGCCGGCGAGCCATCCGGTGAGCCCTTCGGTGGTCGGTCTTTCCTCGCTCGCCGGCCCTCGGCGCCGGGCGCCCTCGTGCGGGTGTCTCATCGGATGCTCCAATCGATTGATTACATCATTACAGTAGCACCGATTTACAGACGGCCGGCACAGGGCCCCGGTCAGCAGCGCCGCAGACCCGGGTGTCCGCCCCTTCCCCCCACACCTGCGCTGCCTGCATCCGGGCGGGATGCATCGGGGAGGCGACCCCTCACGATTGGCTGCCCTGGCTATCTTTGGCCGCCGAGCCCCTCGATGGAACCCCCCGACGACCCACAGCCACCGCCGCCGGATCGGACGGGGTGGCGCCGCCACAAGGGCTGGCTCTACCTTTCGGCCGCCGCCGGGTTCGCGCTGGTCGTCGTGCTGGTGGCCGTCAGCCCGGTACCCGCCGAGGTCGCCGACCAGGTCGCCAGCCAACCTGCCGGCCAGGCCACCGCCGGTGCGCCCCCGACCACTCCCACCACCCCCGTCCCGCTCTCGCGGTGCCCATGGCTCGAGGCCGCCATGGACCGGCACGAGACCCCCTCGGCCCTGGCCCGCCAGGCGGTGGACAAGATGACCGTCTCCGAGAAGCTCGGGGAGACGGTGCTGGTGAACTCGGGCGTCTACGAGAACGTCAACGCCGGGGTCCCCCGGCTGTGCATCCCCGCCCTCACCCTCCAGGACGGCCCCCAGGGCCTGGCGTTCGGCGCCGTCCACGTCACCCAGCTCCCCGCACCCCTCGGCATCGCCGCCACCTTCGACACGGCCATCGCCCGTGCCTACGGGCGGGTGGAGGGCTCTGAGGCCACCGGGCAGGGAATCGACGTCATCCAGGGCCCGACGCTGAACATCGACCGGGTCCCCCAGAGCGGCCGGACCTACGAGGGGTTCGGCGAGGACCCGACCCTCGTCTCCGCCATGGGCGTGGCCAACATCGAGGGCATCCGGGCCGGAGGGGCGATGGCCATGGCCAAGCACTTCGCCGTCTACAGCCAGGAGACCGACCGCGGCGAGCTCGACGACGTGGTGTCGGAGCGGGCCCTCCAGGAGATCTACCTCCCGCCCTTCCGGGCCGCGGTCACCCAGGCCCGGGTGTCGACGGTGATGTGCGCCTACCCGCAGCTGAACGGCACCTTCCAATGTCAGGACGCCGGGCTGCTCGGGCCTCTTGGACCAGTGGGGGTTCACCGGCTTCGTCCGATCCGACCTCGGGTCCGTCCACGATCCGGTCGCGGCCCTCGTCGCCGGGACCGACCTGATCAAGCCCTCGAGCGCCGCGCAGCTGGCCGAGCTGGTCCGCGAGCGCCTGCTCCCCATGGCAGCCGTGGACGCCGCGGTGACCAGGGTGCTGACCCAGATGTTCGCCCACGGCCTGGTCGGGCGCCAGGAGACAGGCACTCCGGGCTCGCGCGGTCGACACCCGGCGCCCACACTGCCTTCGCCCTGACCGCCGCGGAACGCTCGGCCGTGCTGCTCAAGGACTCGCACGCGCGTGCTCCCACTGGACCCCTGCCGGACCCACACGATCGCCGTCATCGGCGCCGACGCGGGCTCCCATCGGGTCGCCACCGGCTACGGCAGCTCCCGGGTCGTCGCCCCGTTCACCTCGACGCCGCTCGACGCCATCCGTCGACGGGTCGGGCCGAAGGACACCGTCTCCTTTTCGGACGGCGGGAGCACCACCACACCGCTCCCCGCCATCCCGTCGGACGTCCTCACCCCCGCGTCAGGCGTCGGGCACGGGCTCACCCTCACGCTCACCCAGACCGATCCCGACACCGGGCCGCTGTCGGTCCAGAGCGTCCAGCCCTCGATCGACACCTCCATCCGCCCCCATCCCTCGATCAGCCAGCTCCTCCCCAACGCCCCACTCCCGGCGGCCGGCAACCGCCTTCGCGGTCCACTGTCCCCGGCCGCGAGGTCTCCGCTGGGCCGGGCGGCGTCGCCGACCCGCTCGAGCGTCGTCCTGCCCGCGGGCTGGTCCGACGTCTCCGCCACCTGGACGGGGACGCTCACCCCCCGCGCAGCGGGCTCTACACCCTGTCGCTCCAGGGGTCCGGAGGGGCCAACCTGACACTGGACGGGGTGCCCGCCGTCTCCGACATGCTCAGCCACGCCCGTGGTCGTTGGTCCGAGGCGGTCCCGCTGGTGGGAGGACACGCCTATCAGGTCCACCTGGACTGGGAGCCGTTCGACAAGCTCACGCCGACCGGCGAGTCGGCGATCACCCCCGGGACCCTGACCCTCGGCTGGCAGTACGAAAGCGACCGCATCGCCTCCGCCGTCGCCGCGGCCCGCAAGGCCAGGGTGGCAGTGGTCTTCGCCGGAGACTTCAATTCCGAGGCCTTCGATCGTCCCACGCTGGCCCTCCCCGGTGACGAGAACGCTCTCATCACCGCGGTGGCCGCGGCCAACCCACGGACGGTCGTGGTCCTCAACACCGGCGGACCGGTGCTCATGCCGTGGCTCGGACGGGTGGCGGGCGTCATCGAGGATTGGTACCCGGGGGAACAGGACGGTGCCGCCATCGCCGCGCTCCTGTTCGGCGACGTCGATCCGTCCGGTCGGCTGCCGGTCACCTTTCCGACCTCAGACGCCCAGGCGGCGGTCAACACGCCTGCGCAATGGCCCGGGGTCAACCTGACCGCTTCCTACTCCGAGGGCCTGGGTGTCGGCTACCGCTACGACCATCTCCAAGGCATCCAACCGCTGTTCCCATTCGGCTACGGGCTCTCGTACACCCGCTTCTCCCTCAGCCGGCTCGCCGTCACCCGCACCCGGAACGGGCTGGCGCTCACTGTGGTCGTCTCCAACCAGGGGGCGAGGACGGGGACCGACGTGCCCCAGGCCTACCTCACCTGGCCCGCCGGGGCCGGCGAACCGCCCGCCCAGCTGGTGGCGTTCTCACCGGTGACCCTCGGCCCCGGGAAGACCAGTCGGGTCACGCTCTCCGTCCCGGCATCGGCGTTCCGGGCCTTCATCGGGGGGGCCTGGACCACGGTGCCCGGTGACTACACGGTGGCGGTCGGAGAGTCGTCGTCCGACCTGCGGTTGACGGCAACGCTGCCCGCGCCCTGAGTCCGACGGCGGTCGGTCACGTCCGAAGCCCGCATCGGCGGGCCGCCATTCATCGGTTGCGGGTCGTCGGAGACGGGTCGCCGGCGAGGCCGCCAAGGCCCACGGGCCGGGCCGCCGCCCGCTCCTGGGCTGGCCGGCCCGAAATGGGCACGACGACCGGTTCTTCACAGGGCACCAAACGGCCGGTCCGGGATCCGCCCCGGCACACGGATGGACCCCGCACCCCGGGTGGGTCGACACGCCGGCCCGGGACCGGGCCGCCCGGTGGGCTACCATCCAGGGGTTGAGATCGGGGTAGGGGGACTGCACCTCCGGTTGGCCCTACCGAATTGGACCAGCGCGGGCCTGCGGGTCCCACGTCGACTCCGGCCTCACCCCTGGAGCGGCCACAGCGAAGGAGCCCCATGACCAGCCAATCCCGACCCGACTTCAAAGTGGCCGATCTCTCCCTGGCGGAGTTCGGCCGCAAGGAGATCGAGCTGGCCGAGCACGAGATGCCCGGCCTGATGGCCATGCGCGCCGAGCACGGCGCCGAGCAGCCTCTGCGCGGCGCCCGCATCACCGGCTCGCTGCACATGACCATCCAGACGGCCGTGCTCATCGAGACCCTGGTCGCCCTGGGTGCCGAGGTGAGGTGGGCCAGCTGCAACATCTTCTCGACCCAGGACCACGCCGCCGCGGCGGTCGCCGTCGGACCCGGCGGCACCGTCGACTCCCCCGGCGGGGTACCGGTCTTCGCCTGGAAGGGCGAGTCGCTCGAGGAGTACTGGTGGTGCACCGAGCAGGCGCTGATCTGGCCGGGAGAGGGCCCGACCATGATCCTCGACGACGGCGGCGATGCCACGTTGCTCGTCCACAAGGGCGTCGAATTCGAGAAGGCGGGCGCGGTTCCCGACCCCGTGACGGCGGACTCCGAGGAGTTCGCCGTCGTCCTCGGCGTGCTCGCCCGCGGCCTGGCCGAGGACCCCTCCCGGTGGACCACCATCGCCGGAGGGATCAAGGGCGTCTCCGAGGAGACGACCACCGGGGTGCACCGTCTCAACGAGATGGAGCAGGCCGGCGAGCTCCTGTTCACCGCCATCAACGTCAACGACGCGGTGACCAAGTCGAAGTTCGACAACAAGTACGGGTGCCGGCACTCGCTGGTCGACGGGATCAATCGCGCCACCGACGTCCTCATCGGCGGCAAGGTGGCCGTCGTGTGCGGATTCGGCGACGTCGGCAAGGGATGCGCCGACTCGTTGCGCGGCCAGGGTGCCCGGGTGGTGGTGACCGAGGTCGACCCGATCTGTGCGCTGCAGGCGGCCATGGAGGGCTACCAGGTGGCGACCCTCGAGGACGTCGTCGCCACCGCCGACGTCTTCGTCACCTCCACCGGCAACAAGGACGTGATCACCGCTGAGGACATGTCGAAGATGAAGCACCAGGCCATCGTGGGCAACATCGGCCACTTCGACAACGAGATAGACATGGCCGGACTGGCGAAGATCGACGGCATCGAACGGGTCAACATCAAGCCGCAGGTAGACAAGTGGGTCTTCCCCGACGGCCATGCGGTGATCATCCTGTCCGAGGGCCGTCTGCTGAACCTGGGCAACGCCACCGGTCACCCCAGCTTCGTGATGTCCAACTCCTTCACCAACCAGACCATGGCCCAGATGGAGCTGTTCAACAACGCCGGCGAGTACGAGAACAGGGTCTACGTGCTGCCCAAGCACCTCGACGAGAAGGTGGCCCGGCTGCATCTCGACGCGCTGGGGGTCCACCTGACCACGCTGAGCAAGGAGCAGGCGGAGTACATCGGGGTCCCGGTCGACGGTCCCTACAAGCCGGACACCTACCGCTACTGACCAAGGGACCGGGGACCGGGGACCGGGGGTCCGCCGGAGGCCGGTCAGAGATCGGCGGTCTCCACGTCGAGGAGGTGGGCGAAGCGCTGCCGGGCTTCGGCCCGGCGGGTGGGGACGTGCTCGGTCGGGACGTCGGCCGGCTTGTACCCCTTCAGGGTCTGGCGGGCCACGGTGACCTTGTGGACCTCGTCGGGCCCGTCGTAGATGCGCGCCGCCCTGGCGTGGCGGTACATGGACTCGAGCGGCAGGTCGGTGGAGAAGCCGAGGGCGCCGTGCACCTGGATGGCCCGGTCGATGACGTTGTAGAGGACCCCGGCCCCGTAGTACTTGATCATGGCGATCTCCACCCGGGCGGCGGAGGCACCCTCGTTGTCCATCTTCCAGGCCGCGTACAGGGTCATCAGCCGCGCCGCGGTCATCTCGGCCAGGGAGTCGGCCACCCAGTTCTGGACGGTCTGCTTCTCGGCCAGCAGCGAGTGGTGGGTGGTGCGGGACACGGCCCGTTCGCACAGCATGTCGAACGCCCGCCTGGACTGGCCGAGCCACCGCATGCAGTGGTGGATGCGGCCGGGGCCGAGCCGCTTCTGAGCCAGTAGGAAGCCCTCGCCTTCGAGACCGACCAGGTTCTCGTAGGGGACCCGTACCTCGCGATAGAGGATCTCGGCGTGGCCGCCGAACCTGCCGTAGTGCTCGACCGGGTCCTCCATGGTGGCCACATCCCGGACGATCTCCACCCCGGGGGTGTCGGCGGGCACGACGATCATCGAGCATCCCTGGTACGGATGGACGTCGGGGTTGGTCACCGCCATCACGATCAGGAAGTCGGCGACCGACCCGTTGGACGTGAACCACTTGTGGCCGTCGATGACCCACTCGTCCCCGTCCCGGGCGGCGGTGGTGGAGATCATGGTGGGGTCGGCCCCCGCACCCGGCTCGGTCATCGAGAATCCGCTGCGCATCCTCCCGTCGAGGAGGGGCTGGAGCCACCGCTGGCGATGTTCCTCGCGCCCCGAGCTCTCGATGCCGACGGCCAGGAGCTCGGCGTTGCCCGAATCAGGGGCGTTGTTGCCGAAGACCACCGGGCCGTAGGGAGTCTGACCGAGGATCTCGTGCATGAGGCCGAGCCGGACCTGACCGAACCCTCCCCCGCCGAGCTCGGGGGGCAGGTGCGACGCCCACAGCCCCCGCTGCTTGACCTCGTCCTGGATCGGCCTGACCGCCTCGAGCATCGCCTCGTGGCCCAGGCCCAGGGTCTCGAGCGGGAAGATCTCGTCGCGCACGACCTGGCGCATCCACGCCAACTGCTCCTCGAATTCCGGCTCGGTGGAAAAGTCCCATGCCACGGTGGTCCCCTGTCGTCTCTTCGGTGTGCCTCCGGCAACTACCGTAACGGCATGCCCGGCGACGCCACGACCAGACCCGTCCGTACCGCTGTCACCCTCTCCGCCCCCCACCGGCCCCCCCGACCCGGGCCGGTGCGACCGTACCTCGACTCGACGACGGCCCGGGGCCGCCTGGGCGATGCGGCTTCGGCCCTCCTCGACGACCGTCGCCTCCTTGACGCAGGGGAGCTGGCCGGCCTGGCCGCACTCCCCGACGAATGGGTGACCTCGCTCGCCGCGCTCGCCCATCAGGTCCGCCTCGAGTGGTGCGGTCCCGGGGTCGAGGTGGAGGGCATCCTGTCGGCCAAGACCGGGGGATGTCCGGAGGACTGCCACTTCTGCTCCCAGTCGTCACGGTTCGACACCCCGGTCAAGGCCACGCCCTTCCTCGATGCCGACGAGGTGCTCCGGGCCGCCGAGGAGACCAGGGCCGCCGGGGCCTCGGAGTTCTGCATCGTGTTGGCCGTGCGGGGCCCGGACGAGCGGACCATGCGGCGGATCCTCGAGCTGGTCCCCCTCATCCGCGACCGGGCCGGCCTCAACGTGGCCGTCAGCGCTGGGCTGTTGACCGGGGAGCAGGCCCGGCGTCTGGCCGAGGGTGGCGTGCACCGCTACAACCACAACCTCGAGACGGCGCGGTCCTTCTTTCCGCAGGTGGTCACCAGCCACACCTGGGACGAGCGCCGCGACACCTGCCTCCTGGTGCGTGAGCACGGGATGGAGCTGTGCTGCGGCGCGCTGATCGGAATGGGCGAGAGCGACGGCCAACGGGTCGAGCTGTTGGGCCAGCTCCAGGAGCTGGATCCCACCGAGGTCCCCCTCAACTTCCTCAATCCCCGCCCGGGCACCCCACTCGGCGACGGGCAGCCGGTGGCCGCCTGGGACGCCATCCGCTGGATCGCCCTGTTCCGGCTGGGCCTTCCCGGGGTCATCCTCCGCTACGCCGGCGGCCGCGAGGTCACCCTCCGGGAGCTGCAGTCCATGGGCATGACCTCGGGGATCAACGCGCTGATCGTGGGCAACTACCTCACCACCCTGGGCCGGCCGGCCGGTGCGGACCTCCAGATGCTCTCCGACCTGCGCATGCCGGTCGGTGCCCTGACCGGTGTCCTCTGAGCGGCCGGCGATGACCGGCATCGCCGATCCCTCCACCCACCCGTCGGACGGCGATGCCGAATTCTGCACGGGATGCGGCGGTGCCTCCTGTGCCGGGTGCAGCCGCCCGCTCGATCCACCCCGGTTCTGCCCCGCCTGCGGGTGCCGGCTCACCGTGGCCGTCACGCCCGGCGGCTATCGGGCCCGATGCCGTCATCACGGCCCGGTCCACGTCGCCTGAGCCATCACCCCGTTTCAGCCGGCGGGGACGCTCCACCCCCGCGACTCGGCGATCTCCTTGCACGTCGGGCACACCGGATACCGCTTGGGATCGCGGCCCGGCACCCAGATCTTCCCGCAGAGGGCCTTGACGGCGGTGCCGTTGACCATTCCCTCGACCACCGACGGCCCGGCGGAGACGTAGTCGCCCTCCTCCGGCTTGAACCCCTCCAGCACGATGTGGGACATCCGCTCATGGTCGCCGTCGAGCGCCGGGTCGACCCGGGTCGGCGCCGTGGAGATACCGGTGTCGGTCATCCCAACAGGATCGCGCACTCCCGGGCCCGCCACACAGCGAGGTGTCGCACCCGGTGCCACCCGGTCCGCCTGCCCGCCACCGGGCCGGGCTCCGCAGGTGGGCCCGACCCCTACGCTCTTGGTCATGGTCGAACGCTCGCTGGTCCTCGCCTCGGGCTCCCCGGCGCGCCTCCGCCTCCTGAGGGACGCCGGATTCGACCCGGTCGTGGTGGTGAGCGGCATCGACGAGGACGGCATCGATGCCGACGACACGGCATCCCTGGTCACCGTCCTGGCCGAGCGCAAGGCCCGGTCGGTGGCCGAACGGTCCGGGACCGCGGTGGTGGTGGCCTGTGACTCCCTGCTCGACTTCGACGGCCGCCCCCACGGGAAGCCATCGTCGGAGGGCCAGGCCCGGGAGTGGCTGCGGGCCATGCGGGGCCGGTCGGGCACCCTGTTCACCGGCCATTGCGTGATCGACGAGCCAACCGGCCGGCAGGCGTCGGGCGTGGCCGCCACCACCGTGCGGTTCGGCGCCACCTCCGACGCCGAGCTCGAGGCGTACCTCGCCACCGGCGAGGCCATGGCCGTGGCCGGAGCCTTCACCCTCGACGGCCGGTCGGCGCCGTTCATCGACGGGGTGGACGGCGACCCGGGCAACGTCATCGGGCTCTCCCTGCCGCTGCTGCGCGCCCTGCTGGCCGGCCTCGGCATCCCGATCACCGACCTGTGGTCCCGGGCCGGGGCATGACCGCTCCGGTGGCCACCCTCCGGACCCGACACTCCGGCCGACCCTCCGGCCGACCCTCCGGCTGGGTGCAGTGGCCGTGGACCCGCCGGTGGTGCTGGCCCCGATGGCCGGGGTGACCAACATCGCCTTCCGCCGGTTGTGCCGGAGGTTCGGCGCCGGGCTCTATGTGAGCGAGATGATCACCGCCCGGGCGCTGGTCGAGGGCAATGCCAAGACCCTGGGCATGGCTGCCTTCGGTGACGACGAGCCGGTACGCAGCGTGCAGCTGTGCAGCGTCGACCCCGGGGTCATGGGCGCGGCGGTCCGCCGACTGGTCGACGAGATCGGGGTCGACCACATCGACCTCAACTTCGGCTGCCCCGCGGCCAAGGTGACCCGGCAGGGCGGCGGGGCCGCCCTCCCGGCCCACCCGAACCTCTTCCGGGCCATCGTCGACGCCGCCGTCACCGCGGCAGGGTCGGTCCCGGTCACCGTCAAGATGCGGATCGGGGTCGACGACGGCCACCTCACCTTCGTCGAGGCCGGTCGGATCGCCGAGGACGAGGGGGTGGCGGCGATCACCCTGCACGCCCGCACGGCCGAGCAGCTCTACTCGGGGTCTGCCGACTGGGCGGCGATCGCCGAGCTCAAGTCGGCGATCGCCTCGATCCCGGTGCTCGGCAACGGGGACCTGTGGGAGGCGTCCGATGCCCTGGCCATGGTGGCGGCCACCGGATGCGACGGCGTGGTGGTGGGCCGGGGCTGCCTCGGCCGCCCCTGGCTGTTCCGGGACCTGGACGATGCCTTCGCCGGCCGGCCCGTCCAGGACCCTCCCAACCTGGGCGGGATCATCGAGATGATGGTCGACCACGCCGGGCTGCTGTGCGAGGCCTTCGGCGAGGACCTCGGGATCCGGCAGTTCCGCAAGCACTCGGGCTGGTACCTCACCGGTCTGCCGGTCGGATCGGCGGTCCGGCGGGCGCTCGCCTGCGCCGGTTCGCGGGCCGAGGTCCACGGCCTGCTCGACGCCCTCGAACCCGACCTGGCCTTCCCCCCCGAGGCCCGGCGACTGGCCCGCGGCCACACCAACGGGCCCCGGCCGGTCCATCTGCCGGCCGGATGGCTCGAGCGGGCCGACGATCCCACACCCCCCTCCGGCGGTGACATCCTGGCCTCGGGCGGCTGAACCGTGGGCCCGGGCGCAATGCGGATGAGGGGCGTCCCGGTTGTGGGACAATGGTGTCCGGCTGAGCGTGTCGGGGGCCCCCGGCAGCGACCGGGGTGCCAACCGGTCGCAATCGAGCCACCCTCCCCTGATGATCGTCGGCTCCTCCCTTACCATCGAAATCGGTGACCGGACGCTGCTGCGCGACGCGTCGTTCGTCGTCGGCGCCGGCGAGAAGGTCGGCCTGGTCGGCCGGAACGGCACCGGAAAGTCGACCTTCATCTCGGTGATCGTCGACGAGCCCGGCGGCAATGTCCGGTCGACGGGCAACGCCCGCATCCGGGGCACCTTCAGCTACCTACCCCAGGTGCCGGTGCCCCGAGGGCTCGGCCTCGAGCCGAGCGGCTTCTCCCACGTGCTCTCGGGCAGGGGCCTCGACGTGCTCGACGACGCCCTCGACAAGGCCCGCACCCAGATGGCCAAGGACCCGACCACCGAGAACATCGAACTGTTCTCCGACCTGGAGGAGCAGTTCCGGGAGAACGGAGGCTACGAGGCCGAGTCGACCATGGCCCGGCTGGCCGACGGCCTCGGCCTCCGCCAGGACCTCCTCCTCGCCGACATCGAGGGACTGTCGGGTGGCCAGCGCCGGCGGGTCGACCTGATCCGGATCCTGTTCCAGGGGCCCGACACCATGATCCTCGACGAGCCCACCAACCACCTCGACCTGCCGGCCAAGCGTTGGCTGATGGAGGAGCTCGAGAGCTTCCCAGGGGCGATCCTGGTTGTCTCCCACGACCTGAAGCTGCTCGACCGGTCCATCAACAAGGTGCTGCACCTGTCCGACGGGCGACTCCACGAGTTCAAGGGGACCTACTCCTCCTACACCGTGCAGCTCGAGGCCGACCGGAGCCAGCGCGAGCGCTCGTCCCTGCTCGAGGGCCGGGAGATCAAGCGACTGTCCACCCTGGCCGACTCCATGCGGGGAAGCACCAACCGCCGGGCGCGCATCGCCAAATCGATCGACAAACGGGTGGAGCGCCTCGAATCGTCCAAGACCGAGGTGCACAAGCGCGACCGGAAGAGCTCGTTCCGCCTGCCCACCCCCCGCCGTTCGGGTGAGGTCCCGCTGCGGGTGACCGACCTCCAGGTCCGCTACGGGGACGCCGCCGTGCTGTCAGGGGTCGACTTCCACTGCCGCCGGGGCGACCGGGTCGTGGTCGTCGGCCGGAACGGCGCCGGCAAGTCGAGCCTGCTGCGCTGTCTGGCCGGGGTCCAGGAGCCGACCGGCGGTGAGGTCGGGCTCGGGGCCAATGTGACCCTCGGCTATTTCGCCCAGGAGCACGAGCAGGTCGATCCCGACGTCACCGTGCTCGACAACATCGACGACACCGTCCTGGTCGAGGAGACCGACCGCCGCGCCCTGCTCGGCTCGTTCGGCATCGCCGGGAAGGCCGCCCACCAGATGCCCGGGACCCTGTCGGGGGGCGAGCGGGCCAAGCTCGGCCTGGCCATGCTGGCCGCCGGGCGGGCCAACGTGCTGTTGCTCGACGAGCCCACCAACAACCTCGACCCCTCCTCGATCGCCGCGGTCGGCACCATGCTGAGCCGGTGGCCGGGCACCATCGCGGTGGTCAGCCACGACCGGTCCTTCGTCGAGGCGCTGGAGCCGACCCACTGCCTCCGGCTGCCCGACGAGGTCTTCACCCACTGGGACGACAGGTACCTCGACCAGGTGGAGACCAGGTAGGACCGTCAGGCGGTGGACTGGGGGGCCCTGCCGTTGCCGGCCACGTCGGCATCGCCCGGGTCGCCGGCATCCTTCATGGCGTCGACCAGCACCTGGGCGGCGCCCGACCAGGCCGGCGGCCTCATAGGGGACGACGATCTTCGAATTGGGTGACGAGGCCAGGGCCTGCAGGGCCCGGAGCTGCATGACGGCCAGGGTGTTGGCCTTGATCACCGACTGGTCGATGGCGTTGAGGGCGGCAGCCTCGCCCTCGCCCCGTAGCTGGGCGGCGCGCTTCTCCCCGTCGGCCCGGAGCTCCAATGTCTGCTTCTGACCCTCGGCGGCCAGGATGTTGGCCTGCTTCTCCCCCTCGGCCTCGAGGATGTTGGCCTGCTTGCGCCCCTGGGCGCTGTTGATGGCCGCCTGCTGCTCGCCCTCGGACTTCAAGATGGCGGCCCGCTTGTGCTGCTCGGCCTCCTTCTGCTCCGACATCGCCTGGAGCACGTTGGCCGGCGGGGTGATGTCCAGGATCTCGATCCGGTTGAGCCGGACGCCCCACTTGAGGGTGGCCTCGGCCATGTGGTCCTGCATCTTGGAGTTGATGGTCTCCCGCTCGGACAGGGACTCGTCGAGCGTCAGCTCCCCGAACACGGCCCGCAGTGCGGTCCGGGCCATCTGGTCGATGGCCAGCCCGAAGTCGTTCACCTCGAACAGCGCCAGCTTCACGTCGGTCACCTGGCAGAAGATGGTGGCGCTGACCCACAGCGAGACGTTGTCCTTGGTGATCACCGCCTGCTGGTCGCCGGTCCGCGGGAACTCGCGGATGTCCACCTTGTCCATCCGGTCGGCCAGGGGCACCAGGACGTGGAGCCCGGGCTGGTGGATGGCCTTGAATTCACCGAACCGCTTCACCACCCCCACACAGCCCTGCTGGACCACCTTGAGGCTGGACTTGAGGAACACGACGATGAGCGAGAAGATCGCCACGCCCACCACCACCAGCGCGATCGACGTTCCTGCGGATGCGATGATCATGGTGACCACCTCCTGGACTCCACTGTAGGCAGAACCCCCGTCCGGCGCCGCACGGGGCGCTGGGACTCCAGGGTGGCTCCCTCAGGGGTGGCTCCCTCAGGAGCCGTCGGTGGTGGGGTACACGACCAGCAGGCCGCGCTCCACGTCGGCCACCACCACCGTGGTCCCGGCGTCGATGGTGGTACCAGGGAACAAGGACACCGCGTACCACTCCTCGCCCCGGGAGAACACGGAACCGGGCTCGTGGCGGTCGGACACCGCCTTCCTGACCACCGCCGTCTCGCCGATCATGCCCGAGACACCGTTCAGCATCGCCGACTCCGTTTCCGACCTCGACCCCGGCGCCAACACCTCCGGGTCCCTGGCAGCACTATATGGCGTCCGCCACGGTTCGGGATACGGTGAGCCATGACCCCGAGCCCGACCCACCCGGAACCCCTTTCCCCGCTCACCGCCCGCAAGACCTGGCGCACGGTCGAGCCCCTGCACGCCATGATCTACTTCGCCCCCGAGGCATCCGAGTCCTATTCCCGGCTGGGGCTGCGCCAAGAGTCCGGGTACTTTGCTTCGCGCTCGGCCCCCATGGGTGCCGTCGGTGTCGACACGGTCATCGCCACCTTCTACAACTTCCGCCCCGACCTGGTCCGCGACGCCATGTCCGGGGTGTGGGCCACGGCCCGTCCCGAGGCGGTGCTCGAGGCCCGGCTCGAGGCCGCCGACGCGTCCTTGAAGAGGATGCTCGGCGACGCCGTGCACTCGGCGGAGATGCGGCGCGCCGGGGACCTGGCCCGGAGGGCGGCCGAGCGGGCCGCCGACGGGTCGGCCGGGCGACCGTTGTTCGCCGGGCACGCCGGGCTCGACTGGCCCGAAGCGGCCCACCTGGTGCTCTGGCACGCCCAGACCCTGCTCCGGGAGTTCCGGGGCGACGGACACATCGCCGCCCTCGTCGTACACGGACTCGACCCGGTGGAGGCGCTGGTGATGCACGCGGCCTCCGGCGAGGTGGCCACCCGCTTCCTGCGGGCGACCAGGGGATGGTCGGATGACGAGTGGGATGCGGGGGTGGAGCGGCTGCGCCGACGCGGCTGGCTGGAACCCGCCGACGGAGACGGCCCCGCACCCGTCCTCAGCCCGTCGGGAGCGGCGGCACGCCAGGCCATCGAGGACGCCACCGATCAGATGGCGGTCCACCCCTACGGGGCGATCGGGGAGGAGGGGTGCGCCGATCTCCGGGCCCTGGCCCGTCCGTTCAGCCGCGCCATCGTCGACGCCTCCGGCTTCGGCACCTAGCGCCCAGCGGGCGGCGACGGGCCCACCCCCGTTCTGCAGTCGGCCACCAGGTCGGCCAGGTCCGACTCCTCGCCGGGGAGGGCCACCACCCGGTAACCGCACTGCGCCGGTCAACCACTGGCGGTTGCGCTGGTGGATGAGGTGACCGGGGTCGAACCGGTCGAGCACCACGACCGTGGGCGGGACCGGGGTGACGGCGGGCCAGTGCGTCCATCGAGAGCCGGACCAGGTTGATCGTGCCGAGGCCGGCGTCGGACACCAGCAGCACCATCTCGGGGGCGAGGGCGGCGAGAAGGTCGGTGGTGTCGCCGTCGGAGGCCAGCGGCGAACGCACCCCTCCGGCCGCTTCGACCAGGCCCACCCCCACCACCTCGGCGGGCCAGGCCAGCTCCGCGATCATGTCGGCCACGGTGAAGCTGGGCAGGCCCAGCGCATCGGCGGCCATCGGTGGCGCCATGGCCCGGTGGTACGAGCGGAACGGAGGGCAGACGGCTCCGGGGGGCTCGCCCGATGCCGCCCCGAGCACCTCGGCGTCGGTCGGCCCGCCCAGCGGGGCCCCTTCCGAATCGATGTCGAACGACTGGGCCGGCTTGCGGGCCGCCACCGACAGGCCGCGGCCGCGGAGGGTCCGCATCACCGTCGAGCCCACCCAGGTCTTGCCGACCTCGGTGCCGGTTCCGCACACCAGCACCACCCGCTCAGGGCGCACGGCTGCCCCCCGCCCGGTCGGCACCGGCGAGGGCCGGTCCGATCCCCAGCTCCACCAGCCCGCCCGCCAGAGCCGTCGACCTGCGCGTCGGTGTGGACGGCCGACACGGTGATCCGGAGGCGCGCCGTCCCGGCGGCCACGGTCGGGGGGCGGATGGCCGGCACCCACAGGCCGCGGTCCGAGAGCGCGGCGGAGGCGGAGACCGCGGCAGCCTCCCCACCGATGATCACCGGGATGATCGGTGAAGGATGGTCGGGCCGGCCGAGCACCGACCCCAGACGGGCCACATGGGCGGCCAACCGGGACCGCAGCACCGTCCCTTCGTCGGAGCGGACGATGCCGAGGGCGGCCAACGCCGCGGCCGCATCCGCGGGGGTCGGAGCGGTGCTGAAGATGTAGGGACGGGCCCGGTTGACCAGGAGGTCCACGAACCGTGCGGGTCCGGCCACGAACCCGCCGAGGGCCCCGAGCGCCTTGGACAGCGTTCCCACCCGGAGGATGTCGGTGCCGCGGCGCCGGGCCGGGCCGGGCAGTTCGGGGCCGAGAACGGCGTGGGCCTCGTCGAGGACGAGCAGGGCCCGCCGTCGGGAGGCGATGTCGACCAGGCCGGCCAGGTCGGCCTCGTCGCCGTCCATGGAGAAGACGGTGTCGGAGACGATGATCGGCCGGCCGGAGGCGGAGCCCAGCGCACGGTCGAGCCGGCCGAGGTCGCCGTGTGGGTAGACGGTGACACCGGCACGGGCGGTCCGGCACCCGTCGATGATCGAGGCATGGTTCAGCTCGTCCGAGAACACCTGGGCGCCCGACGAGCCGAAGACCGACAGCACCGAGAGGTTGGCGGCGAAGCCGGTGGGAAGCACCACGGCCTGCTGGCACCCCCTCCACGAGGCGAGCTCCTCCTCGAGCTCACGGTGCACGGGCCGGGAGCCGGTGACCAGCGGGGATGCGCCCGAACCGGAACCCCAGCGGTCGAGCGCCCGGTGGGCTGCGGCCACCACCGCCGGGTGGGAGGCGAGGCCCAGGTAGTCGTTGGAGGCGAACGACACCACCGCCGGACCGGGACCTCGGGCCCCGCCCGCGCCCGGGTCGAGCCGCCCGGACGGCCCGTTCGCATCGAACGTACGGGGACGGCGCCACTGCCCTGCCGCCTCCACCACCCCGCACGCCTCCTCGACCCACGACGACCACGGCGAGGGGACGCTCGGAGCCGGGTGACCTTCGTCCACTCCGTGGCTCAACGGTCGTCCTCGGCCCGCACCGCCCGGATCGCTTCGGACAGCACGTCGACCACCCGGTCGATCTCGGCACTGGTCGTGGTCAGCGGCGGCATCACCACGACCACGTCCCCGAGCGGCCGGAGCAGCACGCCGCGTGCCACCGCGGCGGCGCACACCCGGCGCCCCCAGCGACTGGCGCCCTCCGGCGGGTCGAGCTCGACCCCGGCCATGAGCCCACGTTGGCGGACCGCGGCGACGCCGGGCTGGGCGGCCACCGCCACCAACCGGGTGGACAGCCGCCCGGCCACGGCGGCGACGTTGGCGAGGACGTCCCATTCCTCGATGAGCTGCAGGTGGCGCAGCGCCACCGCGCAGCCGAGGGCGTTGCCCCCGTAGGAATGGCCGTGGTAGAAGGTCGACTCGCCGAGGTCGGGCCCGGTGAAGGCCTCGAACACTGCTCCGGACGCCACCGTGGCCGACAGGGGCAGGTACCCGCCGGTGATGCCCTTGCCCAGGCAGAGGAGGTCGGGCCGGAACCCCTTGCCGGCCCATTCGGAGGCGAACAGCTTCCCGGTCCGGCCGAAGCCGGTCGCGACCTCGTCGCAGATCAGGAGCACGCCGAGCGACCGGCAGACCCGCCCCACGAGGGCGAGGTCCGAGGGCTCGGCCACCAGGATGCCGGACGCCCCCTGCACCAGTGGCTCGATGACCACCGCGGCCAGCGACTGGGCGTTGGCCTCGATACAGGCGACCATCTTGGCCGCCCAGTCGGCGGCGGCGTAGCCGGGCGTGCGGAGGACGGGGAATCGCAGTTGGTCGAAGATGGCGGTGCCGAACCCGCCGTCCCCGACCGAGAGGGCCCCGATCGTGTCCCCGTGGTAGGCGTCGCCGAGGGCGAGGAACTGGCGGTGGTCGGCATCGCCCCGGTTGACCCAGTACTGATAGGCGATCTTGAGCGCCTGTTCGACGGCGACGGCCCCGTCCGAGGCGAACATGATGTGGGGATCGGCCACCGGGACCACCTCGGCCAGGGCCTCGGCGAACTCCACCGCGGCCCGGCTGCCGTTTCCGAGCAGCGTGGCGTGGGCCACCCGGCCCAACTGGTCGACCACCGCCGCGTCCAGCTCCGGGACCCGGTGGCCGAGGGTGGTGACCCAGAGCGAGGAGATGGCGTCGAAGTAGCGGTTGCCGTTGACGTCGATCAGTTCACGGCCCTCGGCGCGCTCGACGGTGACCGGTGAGTTGTCGGGGTAGGCGGACATCTGGGTGAACCCGTGCCACACGACGGCCGCGTCCCGGTCCACCCATCGATCGGTGGAGGGCGTGGGGGGAGGGCGCGCTCACCCGGCAGAGTCTTGTCGACCGGAACGGCCCGGTCGAACCGGTCGGGAGCGGGCGGGCCCCGGTGGCTGGCGTCCGGGGGCCGGTAGGATCCCGGGCATGGATCGGATCGGCGTCGTCGACACCATGTTCGCCCGCTACGACATGGGTGCCGAGGCGATCGACGAGCTGGAGCGCTGCCCCGGCTTCGGCACGGCATTCGAGGTGGTGCGCCGTACCGTCCCCGGGGTCAAGGACCTGGGTGTGGCGTGCAAGCGGCTCATCGAGGACGAGGGCTGTCTGATCGTGGTGGCGCTGGGCATGCCCGGGAGGGCCGCAATCGACCAGGTGTGCGCCCACGAGGCCTCCCAGGGAATCATGCAGGCCCAGCTGACGACCTCGACCCACATCCTCGAGGTCTTCGTCCACGAGAACGAGGAGGAGGACGCGGTGAGGCTGGCGGCGGTGTGCGCCGACCGGGCCCGCAAACACGCCCGGAACGCCTACTGGATGCTCTACGACCCCGAGCAGCTGCTCCGTCGGGCCGGGCGCGGTGTGCGCCAGGGGTACGAGGACGCCGGGCCCATCGCCGGCTGACCCCGGTCATGGGTTCAGGCCGGAGGGTCGTGGGGCAGGCCCAGCGTCCGCTCGGCGATGATGTTCCGCTGGACCTCTGCGGTCCCGCCCCCGATGGTCAGGGCCGGGGCGAAGAGGAACCCGCTGCTCCAGACCTGGTCGGGCCAGGGCCGACCCCCGGTGCCGGTCCCTGCCGGGTCCCCGACCACCGGCCCCGTCCCCTGGAGCATGCCCCTCGCCCCGGCCAGGTCGCGGGCCAGGTCCATCACGTGCTGCCCGTGCTCGTCGGCCAGCGCCTTGCGCACCGACGCCTCGGGGCCGGGCTCCATGCCGGCCACGGCCGCCGACACGGTCCGCAGCCGCAGCAGGCGCAGGATCTCGCCCTCCGCCCACAACCGGGCCAGGCGCTGTCGGATCTGCGGATCGAGCGGGCGCCCCGAGCCGCGCACCAGGTCGAGCAGGTCGGCGGCGGTCGGCCCCATCCCCCAGAGGGCGCCGGAGCCCGAGAGCGACACCCGTTCGTTCCCCAGGGTCACCTTGGCCAGGGACCAGCCCTGGCCGCGCCGGCCGACGAGGCTGTCGGCCGACAGCCGCACGTCGTCGAGGAAGACCTCGTTGAAGGTGTGGGACCCGGTCATGTCGTACAGGGCCCGGACGGTGATGCCCGGTGAGTCCATCGGGCAGATGAAATAGGAGATCCCCTGGTGGACCGGTAGGTCCGGCTCGGTGCGGGCCAGCAGGATGCCGAAGTGGGCGGTGTGGGCGTACGACGTCCACACCTTCTGGCCCCGCACCACCCACTGGTCGCCGTCGAGCTCGGCTCGGGTGGTCAGCGAGGCCAGGTCGGAGCCCGCGCCCGGCTCGCTGAACAGCTGGCACCAGATCTCCTCGCCGGCCAGCATCGGGAGGAGGTAGCGGTCCTTCTGTCCGGGGCTGCCCGCCTGCACGATGGTCGGCCCCGCCCAACCGATCCCGATGGGGTTGTCGGGGCGGCCGACCCCGGCCCGCCTCAGTTCCTCGTCCACGATCAGCTGGTGGCCGGGATCGGCGCCGAGTCCCCAGGGCGGCGGCCAATGGGGAGCCACCAGTCCCTGTTCGGCCAGCTCCCGGGCAGGCGGCCCCGGGTGGGCGTCGAGCCAGCGGCGGATCGACGACCGCCGGGGATCGTCTTCGGCCGGCAGCGCGAAGTCCATGGCGGCCAGCGTAGGCTGCAGCGGTTCGGCCGGCCCGTGGGGGACCAGCGATGAGGAGCGCGCCGTGAGCAAATGGATCTACGGGGACGTCTGGGAGACGGTGGCCGAGGTCCTGCCCGACGCTCCGGCGCTCACCCAGGGGACCCGCACCGTGACCTGGGCCGAGATGGACCGGAAGGCCGACAACCTGGCCCGCTGGCTGCTCGGGAGCGACGTCGCCCATCAGGACAAGCTGGCCCTCTACCTCTACAACTGTCCCGAGTACCTCGAGGCGACCTTCGCCTGCTTCAAACTCGGACTGGTCCCGATCAACACCAACTACCGGTACGCCGAGGACGAACTCGTCTACCTGTGGGAGAACGCCGACACGGTGGCGGTGGTCTTCCACGGCGCCTTCTCCGGGCGTATCGAGCGGCTCCGCCACCGGGTCCCCGGCGTACGCCGCTGGCTCTGGGTCGACGACGGGACGGACGGGTGCCCGTCCTGGGCGGTGCCGTACGAGGAGGCCGCCGGGTCGGGCGGTCCCCGAGGACCGGTCGGACCCGGGCGGGTACGCGCGCCGTGGGGCCGGAGCCCCGACGACCTCTGCCTGCTCTACACCGGCGGGACCACCGGAATGCCCAAGGGGGTGATGTGGCGCCAGGACGACCTGTTCGCCCGGCTCAACACCGCGGGGTTCCGCCGCTACCCCGAGGACGGTGGCCCCGACGACGTGCGGGCCGAGCTCGAGCGGAACGGCCCGGGCATGACCCTCCTTCCGGCCTGTCCCCTCATGCACGGGACCGGGGGATTCACCTCCCTCGAGTGCCTGAGCGAGGGGGGCCGGGTGGTGACCCTGGCCGCTCGCCAGTTCGACCCGGAGGAGCTCCTCGACACCGTCGAGCGCGAGAAGGTGAACGGCCTGATCATCGTGGGCGACGCCTTCGCCAAGCCCATCCTCGCCGTGCTCGATGCCCACCCGGGCCGGTGGGACCTGAGCAGCCTGATCGGGATCATCTCGTCGGGGGTGATGTGGAGCGAGCAGTCCAAGCAGGGCCTCCTCCGCCACCACCCGGGAATGCTGCTGGTCGATGCGTTCTCGTCCTCAGAGGCCCTCGGCATGGGCAGCTCGGTCTCGACGGGGACCTCCGCGGCCCACACCGCGCAGTTCACCCTCGGTCCCGACGTTCGGGTGGTCGACGCCGACGGCCACGACGTCGAGCCGGGCTCGGGCCGGAGCGGCGTGCTGGCCCTGGGCGGACGGATCCCCCTCGGCTACTACAAGGACGAGGTGAAGACGGCGGCGACATTCCGCACCATCGACGGCACCCGCTACTCGGTGCCGGGCGACTACGCCGAAATCGCCGCGGACGGGACCATCCACCTGTTGGGACGCGGATCGGTGTGCATCAACACCGGCGGGGAGAAGGTCTATCCCGAGGAGGTCGAAGAGGCGGTCAAGACGGTCGACGGGGTCGCCGACTCGGTGGTGGTGGGCATCCCCAACGAGCGGTTCGGTGAGGAGATCGTGGCCGTGGTCGAGTTGGCCGTCGGGACACCCCCGGGCTCGGTGACACCGGAGGCGGTCATCGACCGGGTGAGGTCGAAGCTGGCCGCCTACAAGGCACCGCGCCGGGTCCGGTTCACCACCACCATCGGGCGGGCGCCGTCGGGCAAGGTCGACTACGCACGGCATCGCGCCGAGACTGCGGAGTGGGCCGGAATAGCCCCATCCTGAGCGGCTGGGAAGGAGCCGGCGGGGAGGCCGACGGGCGCCGTCGGTCCCGGGGCGTGGCCCCGGTCCGATTGGGAGATCCGCGGGGGCACGTGGCACGATCGGCCCGTGCGGGTCCATCGCAGCTTTGCCTTCGTCGACGTCTCGGGCTTCACCGCCCTGACCGAGCGCGAGGGGGACGAGCATGCGGTCGAAGTGCTCACGGCGTTCCGGGCCCTGCTGCGTGACATCTGCTCCCGGCGGGGTGTGCGCATCGCCAAGTGGCTGGGCGACGGCGTCATGCTCGTCTGCGTGGACACCCGGCCGCTGCTGGCCACCATCATCGAGCTGCACCACGTCGCCGGCGATGCGTCGGGCCCGGACCTGACCCTCTCGATACGATCCGGCATCGCTTCGGGCGACGTGATCCTGATGGAGGGGGACGACTACATCGGCCACTGCGTCAATGTCGCCGCCCGGCTGTGCGATCTCGCCCATGGAGGAGAGGCACTCGCCGCCCCCTCCGTGATGGAGGACATGCCCAAATGGGGCACGGCCCTCGAGCACCGGGACATCGCCCTGCGCGGCGTGGAGAAGCCGGTGCTGACAGCGCGGATCGGCATGGCGGACCTCGGTCCGGTCCCCGTGTTCGACCCGATCTGTGGCCTGCCGCTGTCCGAGGCGACGGCCGAGGCGACCTCCGACCACGCCCGGGGGGACGCGACCCTCTTCTGCTCGCACGGCTGCCTCGACACCTGGCGGCGGAGGCCGACGGGCCCGGCGCCGAGCGGAGGCGACCCCGCCCCGGATCAGGCCGGGCGGTAGAGCTGGAGGAAGCTGCCCGTCGGGCGACCGAGGAGGTCGGTGACGCCGGGCGGAACGGTCCAGCCCGCGCCCGGGCCGGGCTCAGCCCTTGTTGGCACCGTGGGTGCGCACGAAGTCGTTGACCGTGTAGTAGGCGTCGATGGACTCGCCGGCGTCACCCCAGAATCCTTCGAGCACGTCGTAGGCCATCGTCCCCTGGCTGATGTAGTGGTTGTTCACGTCGGTGATCTCGAGCTCGCCTCGGCCGGACGGCACCAGGGTTGGGATGACATCGAAGACGTCCGAGTCGTAGCAGTAGATGCCGGTGACACCGAACTTCGAGTCGGGGCGTTCGGGCTTCTCGACGATTCCGATCACCCGCTTCTGATCGTCGAATGTCGGCACGCCCAGATGGCGGAGGTGCTCGTCCTCCTCGACCGGGGTCAAGAGGATGCGGCCACCGCTGGATTGGGTCCGGAAGGCGTCGACCATCGGTTTGATCGACCGCTCGACGATGTTGTCCGCCAGCATCACCAGCACCGGCTCCCCGTCGACGAACCTGGCCGCCAGCCCGAGCGCCTCGGCGATGCCACCGGGCCGGTCCTGGTAGCCATAGCTGAGGCGATCGATCCCGAACTCGTGGCCGTTGCCCAGCAATCGGAGGAACTCGCCGGCGTGCGTGCCACCGGTCACCAGCATGATCTCGGTGATCCCGGCGTTCACCAGCGCCTCGATGCCCCAGTTGATCATCGGCCGGTCGTAGATCGGCAACAGGTGCTTGTTGGTGATCCGGGTGAGCGGATGCAGCCGCGAGCCGGTTCCACCGGCCAGGATGACGCCCTTCATCCAGGGCAGCCTAGACGTGGCCGCCCGCCGCCTGCTCTTCCAGGACGGAATCGGCGAGCCGTGGCCAGGACCGCGCCGCCCACGGGCCGAACGGCCGGTCGCTGAGCCCGGCGCAGGTCACACCGGCCACCGGGTCCACCCACAGGAACGAGCCGCTGCGCCCGAAATGACCGAAGGTGGCGGGCGAGTTCTCCGTGCCGGTCCAGTGAGGCTGCTTGGTTCCCCGGATCTCCGGGCCGAGTCCCCAGTCGCACGGCTCGAACCGCCCGAAGCCGGGCAGTACGCCTCCGAGGCCGGGGAACTGGACGGACGTCGCCATCCGGTGCGTCTCCATGCCTATCAGGGTCGGCATGGCCAGCTCCCGGCCCAGCGAGAGGAGGTCGACGAGCGGACCGGCCAACCCGGCTGCAGCCGCGCCCTCCGGGGCGTCGGCGTCGAGCACGGTCCTCGTCATGCCCAGGGGGCCGAGAACCCCCTGGCGGAGGTAGTCGGCGAAGGACATTCCCGACCGTTCGGCGATCAGCTCCCCGAGGACCAGGTAACCGGCATTCGAATAGATCCGGGTCTCCTCGGGTGGGGCGAGGGGGGCGCCGGGCAGGGGCCCGAGACCGGAGGCATGGGCCAGCAGGTGGCGCACCGTGGCTCCGGCCGGGCCGGCCGGATCGTCCAGGTCCAGGGTCCCCTCCTCGGCGGCGACGAGAACGGCGAGGGCGGTGGCCAACTTGGTCACCGAGGCCCACGGAAACGATCGGGTGTCGGGCCCGAACACCAGGCCCGGGTCCGGCTGGTCCCGGCCAGTCCCCGCGCTCGGCCGGTCCGGTCCGACGACACCCACGGCGGCGCTTCCGACCGGCCAGCCGACCACCAGTTGCAGGGCACCCATCCGACAGGAGCGTAGGGGGTGGTGGACACCGTCGACGCGCCGACCATGCCGGGCCGATCGGCGTCCGGTCCGGGCCACCGGCGCCGGCCGATCCGCTCGGCGCGACAGGAGCTCAGACGTCGAGGAAGCGGCGAACGGCGAAGGCCGAGCCGACCACGCCGACCACGACCCCCACCACCGCCACCAGGATGCAGGTGCTGGCCACCTCCCATCCGCCGAGCGACATCTGGGCGATGATGCTCCCCTGGTTGGCCGCGGTCTTGGCCGTGTCGAGTCCGATGCCCCAGTAGAGGGCGAGCACCACCAGTACGGCGACGCCGGCCCCCAGCAGGCCCTGGATCAAACCCTCGGCCATGAAGGGCAGCCGGATGAACCAGTTGGTCGCACCCACCAGCTTCATCACCGACACTTCGCGGCGCCGGGCGAAGATGGCCATTCGGATGGTGTTGAGGATGAGGACCGAAGCCGACAAGAGGAGCACGACCGCCACCGACAGGAAGACCCACTGGAGAATGCGGATCACGCTCTGCATGGTCTTGATCTGCTGTCCGGGATAGCTGACCGTCTTGATCCCGGGCTTGCCCACGAACTGCTGGTACACGGCCGTGGCCTGCGACGGATCCCTGAGCGAGCAGCGGTAGGACGACGGGTAGTCGGCCAGGGTGGTGGCCCCGCTCTCGTCCGCCGGCAGGATCTTCTTGGCCTCGCTGTAGTCGTAGGCCTGGGATCGTTGCAGACACGACTTGATGTAGGGGTACTGGTTCAGCTCGGACCCGATGACCGACACCTGGGACGGGCTGGCGTCGGGGTTCACCCAGACAATCGCCTGCACGCCGTTCTGCCACTGCACGGTGGCCTTGGAGGCTCCCTGCTTCAACAGGAGGGAGGACCCGACCAAGGCGAGCGAGACGGCCACGGTGAGGATGGCGGCCACCGTCATCAGGCGGTTGCGCCAGAGGTTGGTCACCGCCTCTCTGGAGACGTACCCAGGGGAGACCGGCATCAGGCGCGGCGGGCCAGGCTGTCGGGAAGGCCGGCCGGAGCACCTGCCGGCGCGTGTCCTGCCAACGATCCGGTGGGGGAACCCGCCCCGGCCGCGGCCGTGGCGCTGTCGATCCCGTAGACCCCGTGGGCCTGGTCCCGAACCAGCAGGCCCCTGTCCAACTCGATGACCCGTCGGCGCATCTGGTCGACCATGCCCGCGTCGTGTGTGGCGACGATCACCGTGGTACCGGTCCGGTTGATCCGATCGAGAAGTCTCATGATCCCGAGGCTGGTGGTGGGGTCGAGGTTCCCCGTCGGCTCGTCGGCGAGCAGGATGAGCGGACGGTTGACGAAGGCCCGGGCCACGGCGACCCGCTGCTGCTCGCCCCCGGAGAGCTCGTGTGGCAGGCTGTCACGCTTCTTGGTGAGCCCCACCAGGTCGAGCACCTGGGGGACCTGGGCGCCGATGACGTGTTTGGGGCGCCCGATGACCTCCAAGGCGAAGGCGACGTTTTCGAACACCGTCTTGTTGGGCAGCAGGCTGAAATCCTGGAACACGCACCCGATGTTGCGGCGGAGGTAGGGAATTCGCCATTTGGCGATGTGCACGATGTCCTTGCCCGCCTCCCAGATGCGGCCGGCGTCCGGCAACTCCTCGCGCAGTAGCAGGCGGATGAACGTGGTCTTGCCGGAGCCGGACGGGCCCACCAGGAACACGAACTCACCTTTGTCGATCTCGACCGAGAAATTGTTCAGGGCGACGGTGGAGCCCTTGTACGTCTTGGTGACGTTCTGGAATTTGATCATGAGGAGGGACCCGAGGGAGGAGAGGGAACGGAGAGCGAACTTCTCATTCCGAACAATGTTATCCCGACTGCCGCCGGCAATTGATTCAGCCCTTCTGACCTCCGGCGACGCGCGGTCGACACGCGGTCGACACGCGGCGACACGCGACCGACTCAATCGTTGTTGCGACGCAGCTCCGCCCCCCGGCGCAGTTCGGCCTCGATGAAACCGTCGAGGTCACCGTCGAGCACCGCTTCCACATTTCCGGTCTCCTCGGTGGTGCGCAGGTCCTTGACCAGCTGATAGGGAGCCAGGAAATAGGACCGGATCTGATTGCCCCAGGCGTTGTCGGTGCGGTCGCCTGACAGCTGGTCGAGCGTGGCCTGGTGCTCGGCCCGCTGACGTTCGGCCAGCTTGGCCCCGAGGACCTGCATTGCCTTGGCCTTGTTCTGGTGCTGGCTCCGTTGGTTCTGGCACGAGACGACGATCCCGGTGGGGAGATGGGTGAGCCGAACGGCCGAGTCGGTCTTGTTCACGTGCTGCCCCCCCGCCCCCGAGGAACGGTACGTATCGATGCGGAGATCCTTCTCGTCGATCTCCACCTCGTCCGAGACGTCCTCGAGGAACGGGACGACATCGAGGGAGGCAAAGCTGGTCTGGCGTCGGTGTTGCGCGTCGAACGGGGAGATGCGCACCAGTCGGTGCACGCCGCGCTCGGCAGCCAGCAGACCGAAGGCGTAGCGGCCCTTCACGATGAAGGTGGCGGAAAGCAGGCCGGCTTCCTGCCCCGGGGTCGCCTCCTCCACCTCGATGCCGAAGCCACGGCGCTCGGCCCAGCGCGTGTACATACGGAGCATCATCTCCGCCCAGTCCTGCGCGTCGGTTCCACCGGCTCCGGCATGGATCTCGGCCACGGCGTCGCCTTCGTCGTAGGGACCGGCGAACAGGGCCCGGAGCTCGAGGGCGCCCAAGCGGCGGTCGAGGTCCCCGAGCAACTCTTCGACCTCGGGCCGGAGCGAGTCGTCACCTTCCTCTTCGATCAGCTCGTTCAATGTGTCCGCGTCCGACAGCTTCTCGGTCAGGCCTGCCAGCAGCTCGATGTCCTCGTTGACCTGCCCCAACTCGGTGGTCACCCGGCGGGCGTGATCGGCGTCGTCCCACAGGCCGGGCTCCGAGGCCGCCTTTTCGAGCTCGGTGCGGCGTTCGAGCAGACGATCGCGCCCCAGGTAGTGCTCGGCCTCCCGCAGGCGTCCGGTCAGGGACGAGAGCGCCTCCGGGATGTCGACGGGCTCCCCGGCCCCCCTGCGGGGACCATCGTCCTCTGTCATCTAGTTGGCGCCGTGGCAGAGCTTGAACTTCTTGCCGCTCCCGCACCAGCAGGGTTCGTTCCGCCCGATCTTCTCCCGGTCGGACTTCACGATCGGCAGCTGGGTCTCGCCGTCGTCGGCGAGCCGGTTGGTCACGCCCGGCTGGGCACCGTTGCCGTCCACGGGGAAGGAGGCGGTCTGTTCGAGCTCAGCCGGGGTGGCGGCGGCAAAGGCTGCCGACAGGGCCGCGCCGCCCTGCACCGGGTCCTCGGCCGCGAGGTAGTTGGCCCGTTCGAGGTCCGGCTCCGCGGCGGGCTCGGTGATGACCTGCACGTGGAACACATACCGGAGATAGTCGTCGCTGATCCCGTCCATGAGCTTGCCGAACATGGAGAAGCCCTCGCGCTGATAGGAGACCAGCGGGTCCTGATTGCCCATGGCCCGAAGGTTGATGCCCTCCCGGAGGTAGTCCATCTCGGCCAGGTGGTCCTGCCACCGCTGGTCGATGATCTGCAGCATGATGTCGCGTTCGAGTTGGCGGGCGGTCTCCGCACCGCCGGGGATGGTCTCGTCCCGCTCGGCATACATGGCGAGGGCCTCGGTGAGGATGCTCTCGGTGACCTGGCCGATAGTGCTGGCACCGGCCAGGTCTTCGGCGACGAACTTGGTCGGATAGTACTGGGTCACCTCGGTGACGAGTCGGGGAAGGTCCCACTCTTCGGGATACTCGGACGGGCATGACGAAGCGACCACCGCGGTCATCGTGGTCTCGAGGAGCTCGACGGTCTCCTCCTGCAGGTCCTCGCCGTCGATGATCTGGTAGCGGCGACGGTAGATCACCTTGCGCTGCTCGTTCATCACGTCGTCGTACTTGAGGACGTCCTTGCGTGACTCGGCATTGCGCCCCTCGACCGTGTTCTGGGCCCTCTCGATCGCCTTGGTGACCATCTTCGCCTCGATGGGCACGTCGTCGGGAAGGGCCCGGCCCATCACCCAGTTCATGGCGCCGGTTGCGAACAGGCGCATGAGGTCGTCCTCGAGGGAGAGGAAGAACCGGCTCTCGCCCGGATCCCCCTGCCGACCCGACCTGCCTCGCAGCTGGTTGTCGATTCGCCGGGATTCGTGCCGCTCGCTGCCGAGCACGTAGAGGCCGCCGGCCGCCCGGACCTCCTCGGCCTCCTGCTTGCAGTTCGCCTCGAATTCGGACTCGATGGCCTGCAGGGCGGCCTGGCCCTCCTCGGTCGCCAGATCGACGCCGCGGGCATTGGCCTCCCGAAGGGCCAGCAGCTCGGGATTGCCGCCCAGGATGATGTCGACGCCCCGGCCCGCCATGTTGGTGGCCACGGTCACCCCGCCCACCCGGCCGGCCTGCGCCACGATCTCCGCCTCCCGGAAGTGCTGCTTGGCGTTGAGCACCTCATGGGGGATGCCGCGCTTGTCCAACAGACGGGAGAGGTGCTCGGACTTCGACACCGACGCCGTGCCCACCAGCACGGGCTGGCCGGTGGCCCGGCGCTCGGCGATGTCGTCGACGACGGCTCCGAACTTGGCGTCTTCCGTCTTGTAGATCAGATCCGGGTTGTCCTCGCGAATCAGCGGCTTGTTCGGGGGTATGGGGACGACCGGCAGGTCGTAGGTGCTGGCGAACTCCGAGGCCTCGGTGTCCGCCGTGCCGGTCATGCCGGCCAGCTTCTCGTACAGACGGAAGTAGTTCTGGAGGGTGACCGTCGCCCAGGTGTGGTTCTCCTCTTTGATCCTGACCCGCTCCTTGGCCTCGACGGCCTGGTGCAGTCCGTCGGACCATCGCCGGCCGTCGAGCGTACGGCCGGTGAACTCGTCAACGATCTTCACCTCGCCTTGGGCGACCAGGTAGTCCTTGTCCCGCCGGTACAGCTCCTTGGCGTACAGAGCCTGGGTCAGATGATGCACGTAGTTGACCGCCACTGCGTCGTACAGGTTCCCGACACCGAGCTGCCGCTCGACTCTCTCGATGCCGGCCTCGGTGGGAACGACGATTCGCTTCTCCTCGTCGACTTCGTAGTCGTCCCCGCTCCTCAGCGTCCGAACGATCCCGGCGAACTGGTAGTAGAGCTGTGCGGACTCGGCGGCAGGACCGGAGATGATCAGCGGCGTCCGCGCTTCGTCGATGAGGATCGAGTCGACCTCGTCGACGATGGCGTAAGGGTGGCCGCGCTGCACCATGGCGTCCTTGGACCGGGCCATGTTGTCCCGGAGGTAGTCGAAGCCGAACTCGGTGTTGGTGCCGTAGGTGAGGTCGCACCCGTATGCCTCACGCTTGGCCGCGGCGTCGTCGATGTCGGGCCCGACCCGGCCGACCGAAAGACCGAGGAACCGGTGCAGGCGCCCCATCCATTCCGAGTCGCGGGTGGCCAGGTAGTCGTTGACGGTCACCACATGGACGCCGTTCCCACCCAGGGCGTTGAGGTACACCGGCAGGGTGGAGACCAGGGTCTTGCCCTCACCGGTCTTCATCTCGGCGATCCATCCGAAGTGGAGGGCCATCCCCCCCATCAGCTGGACATCGAAGTGGCGCTGGCCGAGCACCCGCCAGGAGGTCTCCCTGACCACGGCGAAGGCCTCGACGAGCAGGTCCTCGAGGTTCTCCCCGTTTCCGAGGCGCTCCCGGAACACGTCGGTGAGCGCCCGCAGCTCGGCGTCCGTGCGAGCCTCCATCTCGGGCTCGAGTGCGTTGACCAACGGCACGAGCTCCGCCAGACGGCGGACCTTCTTGCCTTCACCGGCGCGGAGAACCTTGGTGAGCACGCTCATCGGCTTCTCACTCTACTGTCGGACGTGTTCAGGGCCGGCCCGCTCCCGGTGCGGATCCCCGCTCCGGCCCGCCGTCCGGTCGGGTCGCCGCTCAGGCCGTCCGGTCGGGTCGCCGGCTCAGGCCGTCCGGTCAGGCCGTGCGCACCTTCCCCCGGAGGACCGACACCGAATTGGACGGGCGGCGGCGGGGGTGGGTCCGGGCCACCAGGCGGCCCTTGGTCTTCTCCAGCTGATGCTCGAGCTTCTCCACCACCAGGTCGACGGCCACCAGCGGCTCGGGGGCCGCAGCGTGGGCACGGATGGTCCGCCCGTGTCCGGAGATGACCACCTCGCAGCGCTCGCGATCGGCGATCCTCGGATTGTGCTCCTCGGAGAAGTTGACCTCGGCCCGTTCGAGCCCGGGGCACAGGTGACCGAGCCGGCCGACCTTCTCGTCGGTGAGGGCCCTCACCTGGTTGGACACGATCCTCCTGCCGTTTGCGATGACAACGTCCACTTGCTCGCCTCCCTGGTTGTGCTGTTGGTGCCTTTGCCTGCTGTCGGCCGTCCTCCTGATCGGTCGTCGGAACTGTCTTTGTGAGCTGCGTGCGGCTGACCTGGTCTTTGACCCCACACTCGCCTGCAGTGAGAGTGGCGGCCCGGCTCCGGCGGCCCCGACCGCAACCGGTCGGGGGCCCTGCGGAACCATCGGTGGCCGCGTCAACTCATCTCCGCCCGCTCCCGGGAGCCGGAAGCGCGACGGGCAGGTCTTACTCCTAAGCCGCACCATGCTCAGCAACCACGAGTTGCCTTACGTGGGTCGTTTTGCCTGCGACTGGCTTCGACTTGCAACCACAGACCCGCACGCAGCTCACAAGCCGCGAGTGTACGCCCGGCGGAGGCAGTCCGACATCCCGGCCGACCCGAGTTCACGAGGTTGTTATCGGGCCGTCATCCAACGGCAATACGACCGCGGCATCCCCCGTCCGGAAGGCCGACGGCGCGGGAAGTCCCAGCTCAGCGCCGGTGTCTTCCGCCCGCCCACAGGGTCGGGCCCGGTCGGCAGACCGGGCCGGACCGGGGATTCAGTCCGGACCTTGGCTGAGCTGGAGCTTGATCTCTTCGAGCACCGGGATCGGCCCGGGGTCGATCCCCTCGTTCCCGGCGAGGTGGAGGGACACGAAGTCACCGACCAAGGCCAGGTCCAGCAGCTGGGCGAGATCGCCCTCGCCGGCCGCCCGGACCTCGATGACGTCGGCCACCACCTCCCGGAGGACCTCGGTGACCAGGTCGAATCGGCGGGCGACCTGGGGGTGCTCCGCGTCATGGCGGAGGTTGACCAGGGTGATCAGCTGGCGGGTGGCGTCACCGTGCTGGCCCCAGCCGGCAACCTCGTTGTGGCACACCTCCGGATGGACGTTGAAGAAGGCCGGGCACTTGGCGTTCTCGTTGATCTGGGCCTTCCAGCGCAGGGCGGCGGCGGTCCCGAGATCGCCGGAGCTGTGGACGAGGGGGATGGTCCGCCCGATCCTCCGGGCCAGCTCCTCGGCGTAGCTTCCGTCCCGGACCAGCTCGCGGCGACGGATCCGCAGTTGCTCGACGGCCTGGTCCACCCACTGCAGCGCGCCGGGGAACAGCCCGATCTCCTCGAGGAGCACGAGGGGCGGGATGGCCATCGCCCCGAGGGCGGCGCGGGGCTGGGGAATGCTGGTGGGCACCGGCACCACCGGGACGTCCCACTCGCCGGCCAGGCTCACCAGTGACCCGCCCCCGGCCACGACGACGAGCGACGCCCCGGCCTCGTAGGCACCGGCCGCGGCCTCCAAGGTCTCCTCGGTGTCGCCGGAGAACGAGATGGCAAAGACCAACGACCCGGTTCCCACGTAGTCGGGAGGCTCATAGCCCTTGACCACGGTGACCGGCACCGGCATGAAGGGCGCTGCCGTCGCCACCAGGACGTCGCCGGCGATGCCGCTCCCACCCATGCCCAGTACGACCACGTTCTCCACCCGATCGTGGCGGGGCAGGCCTTCGACGCCCCGGGCGGCGGACACCGCCGCCTCGACCTGCTCGGGTAGGGCCACGGTGGCCCCCCACATGTCGAGCGAGTCGACTCCGAGCGGGGAGGGGTGCGGGACCGGGGCGGCCCCGGTGGTGACGGTCACGACCCGGACGCCTCGCTGGTGGACCGTGCCCCACCGGCCTCGGCCTTGGCCATCAGCCGGGCGTGCTCGGCCGCGTCGACCGTGGTCGCCTCGTCGATCAGCATGACCGGGATGTCGTCGCGCACCTCGTAGCTGCGCTGCAGCCGTGGGTTGTAGAGGCGGTCCTCGTCTTCGAAGTACAGGAGTGGCCCTTTGTCCTCCGGGCACGCCAGCACCTCGATCAGGAGCGGGTCGAGGGTCATGGTCAGGTTCCTTTCTCGTCGGTCAGCGAAGCGGGTCGGCGCGCCCACGGTGCGGGGCCGGAGGGCTCGCCGCGGTCACGTCGCCAGCAGCCGGTCGATGTCCGCTTGCACCTCGCCCACTCGTCGTGCGCACGATGCCTCGTCGGGGGCCTCCACGTTGAGGCGAAGGAGCGGCTCGGTGTTCGAGGGCCTCAGGTTGTACCACCAGTCGCCCCGGTCCACGGTGAGGCCATCCAATCGGTCGGCCGTACCCCGCTCCCCTGCGGCCCCCTCGACCTCGGCGGCCATCAGCTCGACCGCCAAGGCCGGGTCGGCGACCTCCGTGTTGATCTCGCCCGAGTCCGCGTAGCGCTTGAACGGCTCGAGCAGCTCGGACAGCGGCTTGCCGGAGACGCTCAGGAGCTCGAGGACGACCATGGCGGCGATGATGCCGGAGTCGGCCCGGTAGTTGTCACGGAAGTAGTAGTGGCCCGAGTGCTCGCCGCCGAAGACCGCACCGGTCTCGGCCATCACCTGCTTGATGAAGCTGTGACCCACCTTGGTGCGGACGCCGACACCTCCCTTCTCGGCGATGACCTCGGGGACCACCCGCGAGCAGATGCAGTTGTAGAGCACGGTCGCCCCGGGGTACTTGTCGAGCATCGAGGAGGCGACCAGAGCCGTGGTGAGGGAGCCGGAAACCGGTTCCGCCGCCTCGTCCACGAGGAACACCCGGTCCGCGTCCCCGTCGAAGGCCAGTCCGATGTCCGCCCCGGAGGAGAGCACCGCCTTCTTCAGGTCCTCCAGGTTCTCGGGCTGGATGGGGTCGGCCGGATGGTTGGGAAAGTTGCCGTCGAGCTCGGGGAAGAGGATCTCCACGTCGAAGGGAAGCGGCTCGAACACGGCGGGGGCCACCAGGCCGCCCATCCCGTTGGCGGTATCCGCCACCACCCGCAGCGGACGGAGGACGTCGACGTCGACGAAGGAGCGGACGTGTCGGGCATAGGCGCCGAGCACGGAGCGCTCCTCGATGGGGGCCAGCAGCCGCCGGTCGAGGTCGGGCGGACCCTTGTCGCCCCAGGCGTCGAGCAGTGCTTCGGCGGTGGCCTGGATCTCGCCCAGTCCGGTGTCACGTCCGATCGGGCGCGCCCCGGACTGGCAGAGCTTCAGGCCGTTGTACCGGGCCGGGTTGTGCGAGGCCGTGAACATCGCCCCGGGGGCGTCGAGGCTGCCGGCAGCGAAATACAGGAGGTCGGTGGAGGCGAGACCGAGGTCGATGACCGCGGCCCCTTCCGACCGGGCACCGTCGGCGAACGCCCGGGACAGGTCGATCCCGGATTCGCGCATGTCGCGGGCCACCAGCAGCGTCGGGGCGCCGGTGAAGCGCGCCACGGCCATGCCGATGGCCCGGAACTGTTCGGCGTTGAGCTGGTCGGGGACCACGCCTCGGACGTCGTAGGCCTTGAAAACGCCTGAGAGGCTCGTCGCGCACATGGCCGGGCCATCCTAGCCAGCCGGCCTGTCGGCATCGGAGGCCCGGTCCGCCCCCCGCCGGGAGATGACCGAGGGCGCAGTCGACCACGTGTCCGCGCCTGCGTCTCCGACGGACGCCGGTCCGACGGTGCCGGCCTGCCGTGCCGGTCAGTCCCCGGGTCCGGCGCCCAGCATCCCGACCACGTCCGCGGCCATGGCGTCGCACAACTCGACCAGCAGTTCCATCCGGTCGGCGAGGCCTCCCGAGGAGAGCAGCCGCTGGCGGTCCATCAGGTTGAGCGGTGCCAACTCGCACAGCCGCCAACCTGTCTCCTCATCGGTGGCGGAGAGGTCGAGGTCGAAGGGAAGGGCCGGGATGTCGCCGAGCTCGGACAGCAGGCCGCGTAGCCGGCGCACCGCCCCCGCCCCCCTCGTGACCACCGGGCTGCTTTCGGCAACCCGGTGGGTGGGAACCCCCTCCACCTCGGCCAGGGGATAGGGATCCTCGGTGAGCCAACGGCGCACCCGCACCCGCTCGATCCCCCGGGCCAGGACCATCATCCTCCCTTCGTCCAGGTGGGCGACCTGCGCGATCCGGGCCACGGTGCCCACCTCGAACCGCTGGTCGCCACCGCCCACCTCTGAGCCCCGGGCGATGAGCACCACTCCGAAGTCGTCGGCCCGTCCCAGGCAGTCCGCCATGAGCGTCCGATAGCGGGCCTCGAAGACCTGCAACGGCAGCCCGGCGTGGGGGAACAAGACGGTCGAGAGGGGGAACATGCCGAGGGCCCGGGTCATGGCCCGGTCCGGCTCACCGCGCCGGGCGGTGCGCGGCGGCCCGGCGCCTCCGCCTGAACCGACGATCGAGGAAGGCCAGGACCGCGGCGGCCACCACCGCGGCCAGGGTGATCGCCCCGCCCACCTTGTCCGCCCCCGACCTGGCGTAGCGCAGGGTGACGTCGTGACCGGTCGGGACCACGACCATCAGGTTCGGAGCCACCCTCCAGGGCCCGTTCGCCCCGGCGGCCCGCCAGTTCGGGAAGTAGGAGACCTTGACCTCGACGGGCACGCCCACCCGGTCGACATGGAAGGAGACCGAACTGTCGCTCTGGGTGATTCGGGACACGGTGGCCGCCGGCTCGGGCACCGCCGCGGGGTGCTTGTCGCCCACCTGCACCCGGGTCCACCCCGGAGGACCGCCGGCGGCGGGGACCACGCTCCATCGGCCCGGCGCGTCGTACCAGCTGACCGCCGGAGCCAGCCAGCTGGTCTGGTCCGGGGAAACGCCCTTCCAGACCACGGGTTGGTTGGCCAGCGGCTGGACCAGCGACGAGCCGCTGATCCTGTACACCTTCCAGGTCGTGTTCAGGGTCTGCCCGTTGTAGCTCGTGGCCCACGGACCGCTCGAGGCCACCTCGGTGGCGCTGGGATCGGCGGCGGCCGCCTGTTCGACCGTCGTGGAGGAGGCCAGCAGGTACCGGACTCCGAGCTGCTGGAGGTGCTCGATGCCCAGAGGCACGTTCAGCCCCCCGTAGGGCAGGCCGACCACGGCGTCGGAGGGGGTGACCGAGAGCTCGTTCTGGTCGATGAAGTGGAACGGGGTGGTGGAGGCCGACTCGAAGAGGAGGCCCTCCATCGAGTCGACGCACCCGTGGGTCCAGTAGGGAAGGAGCATCAGGGCCATGGTGGTGCCGAACCGGTTGAGCGATGGGTCGTACTCCCACATGGTGCGACCACAACCCTGGCCGGCCCCGACCTTGGCCATCATCTGGATCACCGCCCGGTACTCGGGGTAGTCGGGCTTGCTCTCGTAGCCGGAGTAGTTCCACTGGGCCCAGGCGCTCGGCTGGTTGGCGCTGACCGCCACCCCGACCTTGGCCAGGGTCGACGCCGGCAGCACCAGCGGGGGGACCACCGCCAGGCAGGCGGCCGCCAGGGCGACGAGCGGGCCGACCACGGAGCCGGGGGGGCCCGGATCGGGGGTGGGCCGGCGGAACCGGCTGATCCGGTTGCCGGGCCGCCAGGGCACGCCCGTGCGGCGACCGGAGGCGCTCCCGCACGGCCACCACCCAGTGATCCAGCCGGCGCCGGCGGTTCCAACGGGCGACGGCGGCCACCACCTCGGCCACCGCATAGCCGGCCAGCAGGTAGAGGCAGAGGAACCACAACGGCAGGAACCGCACGTTGTAGAGCTTGGGAGTGGGGTCGAGGCAGACGACCGCGGCCGAGACGGCCCCCATGACCACGAGGAACAGCGCCACCCGGTTGCGGCGCACCATCATGGCCACCAGGCCGACCAGGTCTGCGGCCAGCACCCAGCGGGCCGACGCCGGGAAGAGCAGATGGGGGAATCCGAGGACCTTGGTGTAGCCCATGTCGGTGGTGTAGGGCTGGCCGAGGGCGAACGGGATGAGCCACCAGGCGGCCAGCCCGGTGCCGACCGCGCCGGCGACGACGGACCAGGCCAGTCGGCGCGACCACCGTCGCCGGGCCGGTCGGCCGCTGAACCCCGGCCGGAGACTGCGGCCGAGGTCCGCGTCGAGGAGCAGCCAGACCCCCGCGCCAACCGCCGCGAACAGGGCGGGGATCAGGTGGCAGAGCAGGGTCGCGGCGAACAGGACGGCGGCCAGCGCCCGGTGGCGTCCGGTGCGGAGGCCCGAGGCGACCACCCCGAGGAACAAGAGCGCGAACGAGAGGCTGAGGGAGAAGGAGAACTCTCCGGCCAGGGTGGAGAGGAGGTTGCCCCCGTAGATCGAGAAGCTGGGCTCGAAGAGGAAGGGGAGTGTGGCTGCCGCCAGGCAGGCCGGGGCGGGGTCACGCAGCCGGGCCAGGCGGCCGAAGGCCCAGGCGCTGACCGGGAGGAGCAGGGTGCCGAGCACGGTGACCAGTTTGAAGGCCACGTCATAGGGCACCACCGCGTTGAACAGGACGGTGACCAGCCCGGGCAGCGGGAAGTAGAAGGTGTACACCGGGAAGCCGTCGTACCAGCCCGGGTCCCAGCCGGTCAGCAGGCCGTGGGCCAAGAGATGGGACTTGAGGAACGCCGGGAGGATCACGTGTGCGCCGGTGTCCCCTCCCGCGGTGGTGGTGTTGGCCACCAGCAGCGACGGATGGAGCTGGCTCAAGGCGACCAACGTGACGCCCACCACCGTCACCAGGTTGGTCCACCCCGGCCACGACGACCTCGCGGTCAGCCTCCGGAGGAGCGCCGGACCCTCCCGCGGGGGGGCGAGGCGCACGCCCGGCCCCGCCTCGGCCGGGGCGACATCGACCGGCGCGGTCATCTCGAGCGCGGCGCCGAGGGTCATCGGCGCCACGACGGCGGCGGCCACGGCCATCAGATTGAACGTGGCGTGGGCGACCATGTTCATTCCGAGCCGGCCGGTCCGGTAGGAGACGCCCGACAGGATGATCCCGAACAGCGCCAGGCCCAGCAGCTGGAGCGATTCGGCGTGGGCCAGGCCGAAGAGCACCCCGGAGATCACGATGGCCAGGGCCGGCCCCACCCACCGGCCGATGGTCCCGAACAGACGGGCCAGGGCGCGGAGAAGGACGCCCCGGAAGAACAGCTCCTCGAAGAAGGGCGCCCCCACCACCGTGCAGATGGCGATGATGACGAAGCCCAGCCCGTGCGACCCGCCGGTCAGCCGCTGGCTCGGCGCGTTGAACCGCTGGGTGAAATCGTGCACGTGGTGGGAGATGGGGACGTAGATCAGGGCCACCAGGATCTGCCCGCCGATCCCGATCGGGATCCCCATCAGGTCGGCCCATCGGAAGCGGAGCCCCAGGTCCCGGGCGAAGCTCTTGGTGCCCCGGAGCCCGGTGGCCAGCCATCCGGCCCCGGAGAAGCCCGCCCACAGGCCGAGCAGGGTGGACACGATGTACCAGGTCGGGGGTTCGTCGAGCCGGGCGATGGCGGCCAGGGAATTCAGCTTCCCCTCGAAGGCGGCGGTGACGGCCACGAACACGGCGGCCAGCACCTGGCCGCCCAGGAACCCGAGGGCGGCGAACAGCAGCCACATCCAGGCCGCCGGCCGACTGCTCGGGGCCGCACCGGCGGCGAGCCGGCGCCCGAGGGACCCCCCGGGGTCGACCGGGCCGGCGCCGTCCGTCGGGATCGGGCCGGGGACCGCCCCGACCGAACCTCGAGCGGTGGCCGCGGCGGAGTCTGCTCCCTGTTCGGGCCGCTCGATCACCCTGTCACGATACCGATCGAACCCCGGACGCAGGCGGCAGCAGCCCTCAGGCCCTGGGCGATGCCTCAAATGACGCCCGGTGCGAATAGCATGGAGGGGTGACCCCGCCCAACCCGAATGCGCCCGGCGGTCCCCCCGGGACGGGGGGCCCGGGACAGGAAGCGCCCGGCCAGAACAAGAACCGGATGGTGATCTACGCGGTGATCGCCATCGCCGTCCTGTCCGTCCTGATCGTCCCCAACCTGCTCCACAAGGCCAATGCCAACACCCTGACCTACAACACGTTCCTCAGCGACATCCAGGGCAAGCAGATCCACACGGCCACGATCGACCAGACCACCGGTGTGATCACCGGCACCCTGTCGGACGGCCGCTCCTACACGGTCGACGGGCCCAATCCGGTGACCGACTCCGAGCTCAACGCGCTCAAGCCGCTCGGCTCCAACTACAAGCTGTTCACCCCGACCTCGAACCCGCTGGTCGGAATCCTGGGCTGGGTCCTCCCGTTCGTGCTGATCGGCGCCGTCTTCTTCTACGTCAGCCGGAAGGCGCAGGGTCAGATGGGGAGCATCATGTCCATCGGCCGCTCCAAGGCAAAGCTGTACTCGACCGAGCGGCCGTCGACGACCTTCGACGACGTGGCCGGATACGACGGGGTCAAACTCGAGATCAGCGAGGTCGTGGACTTCCTCAAGACACCGGCCCGCTTCAAGGAGATAGGCGCGCGTATCCCCAAGGGCATACTGCTCGTCGGGCCCCCGGGCACCGGCAAGACCCTGCTGGCCCGGGCCGTCGCCGGTGAGGCGGGCGTGCCCTTCATGTCGGTCAGCGGATCGGACTTCATGGAGATGTTCGTCGGGGTGGGCGCCAGCCGGGTCCGGGACCTCTTCGCCACCGCCCGCAAGCAGGCACCGGCCATCGTCTTCATCGACGAGATCGACTCGATCGGGCGCAAGCGGGGCGCCGGGCTCGGGGGCGGCCACGACGAGCGTGAGCAGACACTCAACCAGATGCTCTCGGAGATGGACGGGTTCGACCCGACCGAGGGCATCGTGGTCATGGCCGCCACCAACCGGCCCGACATCCTGGACGCGGCCATCCTGCGACCCGGCCGGTTCGACCGCCAGATCGTGGTTCCCCTCCCCGACCTCGACGAGCGCCTTCCCATCCTGCAGGTCCACTGCAAGGACAAGCGGGTGGACCCGAGCGTCGACCTGGGCACGGTCGCCCGCGGCACCCCCGGCATGAGCGGCGCCGATCTGGCCAACCTGGTCAACGAGGCCGCCCTGCACGCGGTCCGACGGGGATCCACGGTCATCCAGAACGTCGACTTCGAGGCATCGCGTGACCGGGTCCTGATGGGCCAGCGACGCGAGAGCCTGGTCCTGTCCGGTGCGGAGAAGGAGCGGGTGGCCTTCCACGAAGGAGGGCACGCGGTGCTCGCCTATGTGCTGCCCGATGCGGACCCCGTCCACAAGGTGACCATCCTGCCGACCGGCATGGCACTCGGGGTGACCATGCAGCTCCCCATGGAGGAGCGCCACATCCACCCCCGCCAGCACATCGAGGACTCGCTGGCCGTGCGCATGGGCGGTCGGGCCGCCGAGCTGCTGGTCTACGGCGACCTGTCGACGGGGGCCAGCAACGATCTGGTCGGCAACACCGAGCTGGCCCGCAAGATGGTCCGCGAATGGGGGATGAGCGACAAGATCGGCCCGATGGCCTGGGGATCCCAGGGACAGGTCTTCCTGGGTGAGGACCTGATGCACACCCGGGACTACTCCGAGCACACCAGTCAGGTCATCGACGACGAGGTGGAGATCATCCTCCGGGCCCAAGAAGAGCGCGCGCTCGAAGTGCTGGCCCGCCACCGGGGTGGCCTCGACGCGGTGGCCCGGGCCCTGCTCGACGAGGAGACCATCGACGGTGAGACCGTCGGTCAGCTGGTGGACACCGCCTACGGGCGGCCGGTGCACGAGCACGGGGTCAAGACGGTACCTCCGATCTTCGTCGCCGCCCAGCACGGTCCGACCGGATCCGACAATGTCGACGGTCCTCCCGGGGCCGCCAACGGGACTGCCCCGGGAGTGGCCGACGGGGCCGACCCCCGAGACGGTGCCGGGGCCGGGGAGGCTCCGGCCCCGACCGGGCCCCCCGAGGGCGGACGGGGCGAGGCCGAGGTGTCCACCGGCGGCGCACTCTCGCGTGCCGCCCATGCCCCCGATCCGGAGGGTGGGACCGAACCGGCCGGGCCGGCCGACCCGGCGCAGAAGGCGGGCGAGGGCCAGGCCGGACCCGCTCCGTGGCCGCCCCCGCCGGACCCGGCCGCTCGCTGGCCCCAGGCGCCATCGCCGATCCCGACGAACCCGTCCGGCCCCTGGCCGAAGAAGTCCCCCTGGCCTCCTCCCCCACCCCCGACCTCCCGGTAACGGAGTCGGTCCTTCCCCTCCCTGGGCGTGGGCGGCGGTCGGAGCCCTATGGTCTGGACCAGTGGACGCCGCCGTCGCCGCCCTCACCGCCGAACATGCTGAGCTGGCCGGCCTGCTGGCCGGCCTGACCGAGCCGGACTGGCACGCCGCCACCCGCTGCGAGGGTTGGGACGTCGCCGACGTGGTGCTCCACCTGGCACAGACGGACGAGATGGCCATCGCCAGCGCCACCGGCACCTATTCCGAGGTCATCGCCGGCTTGGCTCCCGGGTGGGGGACGCGGCCTCGGTCGATGACGGTGCCGCCTCGATGGTCGCAGGCGAGCGGGGACTGCCGAGCGCCGCGGCTGGCCGAGCGCTGGTCCTCGGGCGCGCATCGCCTGGTCGGGGTCCTCGATGCCATGGACCTGTCCACCCGGGTCGACTGGGTGGCCGGCGAGCTGTCGGCCCGGACGCTGGCCACCACCCGGCTGGCTGAGACGTGGATCCACGCCGGCGACGTGGCCGGCGCCGTCGGCGGGGAGCTTCCGGCCACCGACCGCCTCAGGCCCATCGCCCGGCTGGCCTGGCGGACGCTTCCCTACGCCTTCACATCGGCCGGTCGGACCGCGGCCGGACCGGTGGCATTCCGGTTGGTCTCGCCGGACGGTGACCGGTGGGACTTCCTCCCCGACGGGCCGGCCGTCACCACCATCTCCGGCCCGGCCGCCGAGCTGTGCGCGGTCGCGGCCCGGCGGGTCGAGCCCTCGGCCACGTCGCTGGGCGGCGAGGGCCCGGACGTCGAAGCGGTCCTGGCCCTCGTGCGGACCTACGCCTGATCGCCACCGCCAGAGCCACCGCATTCCTGCACCGGTCCAGATGAGGACGTCGACGGTGGATCCGCCCGGGGCAGACGGTCCAGGTGCGGTCGCCGGGGGGCGATGCCGGCAGCGGCGGGCCGGCCCGTATGCTCACAGCCCGTGACGTCGCAGGCGCTTCGGTCGAGGCCAGATGCAGCGGGGCCGGTCAGGTCGTGGGTGGCGCTGGGCGTGACCGCGGCCGTGCTCATGGCGGCCGGGTGCTCATCTGCCGCCCGGGGCTCGAGCGCTCCGGCGAAGACGGCCGTCCCTGCGTCGACGACGGTGACGACGACTCCGCCGACGACCACGACCACGGAGCAGCCGGGGTGGACACCGGTTTCCCTGGTCAACGGAGCGATCGCGGTCGACAGGCAGTCGTCTCCCCAGTCGACCGGGGCCGTCATCACCACCTTCCGCTTCCGGGTCGGACTCACTCGATTCAACCTCCATGCCGGCAGCTCGGACCCACCGACCGGCGCGGCGACGGTGGCTCCGGACAATGCATCCACCATCGGGCCCCACGAGGCCCCCCTGCTGTTGGCCGCCTTCAACGGTGGGTTCAAGTCCAACGCAGGCGTCGGCGGATTCGAGTTGAACGGACAGGTGCTGGTCCCCCTGGTGCCCGGCGCCGCCAGCCTGGTCATCGACACCAGTGGCGCCGCCCGGGTCGGCATCTGGGGCCAGGGCCTGCCTGCCCCCGGGGAGCAGGTGGCGAGTGTCCGCCAGAACCTCACGACTCTGGTCACCGCCGGTCGGATCAGTCCCCGGATCACCGACATCGGAGCGTGGGGGTCGACCATCGGGGGGGAGGCCGCTGTGGCCCGCAGCGCCGTGGGAGAGGACGGGGCGGGGAACCTGATCTACTCCGCCGGGATGCAGGCACTCCCCCTGGACCTGGCCGATGCCATGGTGGGCGCCGGGGCGACCGTGGCCATGCAACTCGACATCAACCCGGAATGGGTGCAATTGGCGTCGGCACCCGCTCCCGGCGCGCCGCTGGCCGTCGGCATACCGGGCCAGAACCGTCCAGCCGACCAGTACCAGGTCGGCTGGACGCGGGACTTCGTCACCGTCCTGGCTTCCTAGCCCCCTCCACAGCCCTCGTCGCCGGCGGTCGCCCCGCCCCTTCTGCCAGGCCAGGCGGTAGAGTCCGCAGGGCGAGTCGATCCCGGCGGTGGATGCGAGACCCGTGACCGAACGGACGGGCATCCAGGGCCACCGGGCCGATGGCGCGTGACCGAGCGTGGGGAGGCCGCCACATGCGACGGAGGACGGGTGGAGCGACGCCTTCTGATCCGGGCGGCGCGGCGGCGGCGACCATGACTGCCCGCTCCCCCGCACGGTGGTCACCGACGGCCGCGGCCGTCTCCCTGGTCGTGGCCGTCTCGGTCGGTCTCGTCGCCTCCGGATGCAGCCTGCACGTGAGCAGGCATCGAGTGAGCGGCAACCTCTTCGGCCACAGCTTCTCGGGCGCCAACGGCTCGCTCCCGACCGGTTTTCCGGCCGATGTTCCCGTTCCCGACAACTCCCGGGTCCTCATCGGCGGCGGAACCGACAACCACTGGGACGTGGGCTTTGCCGTCACCGGCTCCATCACCGTGGGGACGGCGGCCTACCAATCCAAGCTCCGCTCGTCGGGCTATGGGATCACCAATGTCCAGGCCGGGTCCTCCCCGGTCGCCACCGGGTCCGCCTCGAACGCCGGCTCCCCTTCGACCACGGTGACCGTGGCCGGTTCGATCTTCACCGCAGAGAACGCAAAATGGACCGTGCAGGTCGAGTCGGGCAGCACGACCTCCTCGGGGAACGGGCTCCGGGCGGGCGAGTTCGCCGTCAACATCACCGTCGTACCCGCCTCGTCGGCCCCTCCCGGTACCTGAGCCGGCCTGGCGCACCGGACGGGGGGCGGGGAAGCCGCCGGGTGCCACTCAAGGGCGGGAGCCCCTTTGACGATGCTCTCCCCATGGAATCGGAGCTTCGGTTTGACACGGACGACCCGGAGTTCGTCCGGGGATTCGAGATAGGCGTGCTCTGGGAGCGGCTCAACTCATATGGCTCGTGCCATATGGCGGTGAGTGCCTCGAACGCCGAGATGGTCATGCGGGTGGCGAAGGCTGCCGGTTGCCAGTTCTCGGGGAGGGACCTCGGCGACGATCGGATCTCCGTCGAGCTGCACTCGTGACTTCGTCGGCGCCCCGGTGGGTGACGTCCGTACCTTCCGGGATGACCTCACGGTCGTACCGGCCCTCCCCGGACCTGACCGTCGCCCCCATCCTTCCGATCCTGCGGTCGGCCTGCCGGTAGCGGTTCGGATCGAGGGCGAATTCGAAGGAGTTCCCCCGGCAGGACCGGCACGGTCGCTGTCGCCCGGCCCACGACCTCCCGCGAGGCGTGTCCCTCCGCCCCCTCTCCCGGACGGATCCGGTACCGTGCAGGGATGCTCCCCGACGGCTACCGGCTCGGCGGCTCCGAGGTCACCGTCCCCTTGATCGGCGTCGGCACCTGGGCCTGGGGGGACCGCTCGACGTGGGGTATGGGGGGCTACGACAGCACCCTGACCCGCGATTCGATCCAGGACGCATGGGACGCCTCGATCGATGCCGGAGCCGCTCTGTTCGACACGGCCGAGGTCTACGGCCGCGGCGAGAGCGAGCGGATCATCGGCCACATGCTCGCCCACGACCCCTCGCGGGCCGCCTCGGCCGTCATCGCCACCAAGTTCATGCCCTCACCGTGGAAGTTGCAGGTCAGCGGCGCGCTGCTCAAGTCCCTCCGGGCCTCGTTGGGGCGTCTCGGCCTCCCGGCGGTCGATCTCTACCAGATCCACGGACCGATCAGCCTCCGCTCGCACTCGGCCCTGGCCGACGCCCTGGCCGCCGCACACCAGGCAGGCCTGGTCAGGGCCGTGGGAGTTTCGAATTACTCGGTCAAGGAGACCCGCGCCATGTCCGAGGCGCTGCGCGGCCGGGGGATGCAACTGGCGACCAACCAGATCGAGTTCTCCCTGCTGAGACGCGCTCCCGAGACAACCGGTCTGTTGGCGGCGTGCCGGGAGTTGGGAGTGCTGCCGATGGCCTACTCCCCGATCGGCCAGGGCCGGCTCACCGGCAAGTACTCGGTGGACCACCCCCCGCCCGGCAAGCGGAATTTCTCGAACCACCCGATGGCCGTGGTCGAAGGTGTCGTCGCCGAGCTCCGCCGGATCGGTGAAAAGCACGACGGCAAGCTCCCGAGCCAGGTGGCGCTCAACTGGGTGATGGCCAAAGGGGTCGTCCCCATCCCGGGTGCAAAGAACCGGCGCCAGGCAGAGGAGAACGCCGGAGCCCTGGGCTGGACCATCGACGAGGACGACCTGGCCCGGCTCGACGAAGCCGCCCTTCCGGGAACCCGCACCCTCCAGGCCCGGATGTGGCAGCACGGCTGATCGGCGGCGGACCCTCCGACCGGCTCAGCCGACGAAGGGGAATCCCGCCGAACTGACCACCCCCGGAGCACCGGTCGGCCCGCTGTCCTCTTCCACGTAGACCGGTCGGGAGGCTGACACCGAGAGCGCGGAGAGTCCCCCGACCTGATGGGGGCCGAGGACGGCCAGCCCGCCGGGGGCGATCATGACCATTGCCGTCGGACGTCTCCCCCCGAGGAGTGAGACGGTGACCTGGGCGGCGTCGGGCCCCGGGTTGGCCACTGCCAGGCTCTCGATGGTGGCACCGGCCGTCCCCGGGGCACCCGCCACCCCCGGCGCAGGCACCAGCCAGCGGTCGGCCACGCTGACGGTCGCGGACGACGAACCCCACACCGGTGGCGCCGCACCGCTGGCCGCCTGCACCGACCGACCGACCACGATGGGCGCCGCCGACGTGACGGTCACCGAGAAGGGCACCTCCTGAGGCACGTCTGCCTTCCCGGACGCGGTGAACGCCGAGACGGAGAACGGCGCGAGCACCAGGTTCCGGGGAACGACCGAGCCCGAAGAGAGCCCCAATCCGATGGTCGCGGCGATCGGGTTCCCGGTCGGGTTGGCCAGGTCGAAGCTCGCATCCGATCCCGGCGTGATGGTGGTCTGGGCGAACCGCCAGGTGGTCGACAGCGCGGGTGCACCCAGTCGGAGGGAGACTCCCGCCGTGGGGCCCGACGACCACTGTTGGAACTCGGTGCTGACCAGGTCACCCGACTGGGTGGTGACCAGCGTGGCGATGTCGGCCGCGTCCTGCACGAAATCGCCGACGTTCTCCACGACCATCTGTCCCGCCGGGATCGCCAGTCCTTGATACGCCTGCGGGGTGATCAGTCCGGAGCCGGTGAGGAACGAGATGTTCACGGCGGCTTCCGACGCGGTCGGATTGAAGAGGGAGAGGGCCAATGAGTTCCCGGCTGCTGTGGAACCCCCGGCGAACGCCCACCGGGGGGACGCCTGCGACGCGCAGGGCGCGGTGCTCCAGCCGTTGGGCCCGGAGACGACCTGGCTGACTGCCATCCCCCCGCCCGCGAAGGCGAACGAGGTGGAGTTGCCGCCGGCGGGGAGCCCGGTGGACGGGTTCACCGCGCCGGTGGCGAAGGCCGGCACCTCCACGCTGCGACGCACGGTCTGGACCACACCGCTGCTGTTCGCCGGCCCGATCGAGGTCATCACGCCGGTGACGCGGTCCGGTGTCGAATTGGTCAGATAGATCGTGCTGCTTGCAGCCGTCCCGGTTCCGGCCGAGCAGAACGCCGACGACGAGTACGCGCCGACCGGGGCCACCGGCACCCCGTCGCCCGGCCCCGGCCCGGGCGACGCAGGCGGGACCGGGGCGGCGGCGTCGACCAGTGCTGCCCCGATGACCACGACCGCGACCGAGAGGATGGCCGCCCATCGGCCGCGGACCGGGCGCAAGGCGCTGTGGCGGGACCTCCGGACCGCACGGAGAGCGCTCCCGTCCTGGTCGTCGGTCCCGGCGGTTCCGGGCACCGGCCCACCTGCTCCGGTCATGGCGCCCGCTCCGGGACCGGGCTCCCGTCAGGTGGAGGCACCGGCCCCGACCCGGTGGCACTGCCAGGTCCGCGGCCGCCGGGGCGGCGGCGCCGGTTCCGCATCCGCGGCCACGGACGGCCCCACCGGCCAGTGAGGAAGGCGATCGCCGCTGTCCAGGCGACGATCGAGAAGAGCAACGAGCCCGGCGCCTCCACCCCGCCGTCGAAGTGCAGCGACCCGACTCCTGAGGTCGTGACCCGGTACGCCGCCGCCCAACCGAACGACGACGTCCGGCTCTCCTGGGCACCCTGCGGCCCGGTGAGGGCCCACCGGCCGGCCGGGGCCAGCGCCGAATGCACGGTGCCCACTGAGAGCTGGCCCGTGTAGGAACGGGATGCGGCCCGGCCGGGGAGCACGGGTGTGGCACCGGCGATGATGCCGGATCCCGGTGGACTGGCGAGGACCCCCGGGCCCGGCGGGGCGGAGGCGGTACCCTTCCCGCCGGCCACCTCGGCCCGGACCGGCACCCAGTCGGCGTTGGCGTACACGGTGATCCCGGTGCCCGAGACCACCGGGCTGAGGTCGAGCTGGCGGTCGAGAGCGGGGGCGAGATCGGCGGGGACCGGATAGACCTCGGGCGTCTGCTCGCCGACGATCTCCGGCGCCAACGAGGTCAGAAGGGCCACGTAGCGAACTCCGGCCGGAGCCAGCCTCCGGCCCAGTTGATCGGTCCGGCCGGTCCGGGCCGAGGTGACGGCCGAGGCCAGGCCGGAGGCCGGGCCGGGTCCGGCGGCGTTCCACAACCACCTGGCATCCGGGGCACCCTCGTCGGATGTGGCGTAGGCCAGCCCGTCCCCCGCGCTCCACGAGCCCTGGTTGAGCGACCGCGTGTCCCCCAGCCACAGCACCCGGAACGAGCCACCGGCCGCCTGGCCGTGCATCCAGGCCACCGACTGGCGGAAGTCGTCAATGGGGAGACCCCATCGACCGGGAAGGGCCGCGACCAGCGTCGGCGCCGCCCCCAGCACAACGGCACCGGTGGCGACGACGGTCACCAGCTGACGCCACCCGAAATCTGCGGCCCTCAGGTCCTCCTCGAAAGCGGCCACCCCCAGTCCTATGGCGGCGGCGACGGCAACCGCCGCCGGTCCGAGCAACACGAGCGGATCGATGGCCAGGCTGCCCGTCCAGCCCCGGCCGGTGGCCCAGGCCGCGAGCCAGAAGACCAGCGCGATCGACCACAGTCGGCCGGCCCACCGGAACCGCTCCCCCCGGGCCAGGGCCAGGGGTACGACGGCCGCCACGGCAAACCCCCATGCCAGCGGCGAGTCCCCGACGGGACCGGCGGCGAAACGGAGGAGGGACGACCATGACGCCGCCTCGGAGACGGGCGTCGGGACACCGAAGACCGCCACCGCACCACGGCCGGCCGACAGCACCCCGATGAGCCAGGGCAGGCAGATGAGGGCGGCGACCAGCGTCGAACCGCCGGCCAGGGCGGCCGCCTTGCCGGTGGAACGCCAGTCGCCGTGGACGAGGGAGGACAGGGCGAGGGCAAAAGCGGCCAGCAGCACCACGACCGCGGCTGCCGGGACGAACGAGACGAGCACCGCCAGGAGCAGGCCGAGTGCCACCACGCTCCGGACCCTTCCATGGCGGACGGTCCAGGCGGAGAACCGCCGCAGCGCCGACGGCCGCCGGTCGGTCGGGTCGACGGCATCGACGTCCGGCGCGAGGATGCGCCCCACTCCCGGCCCTAACCGGGTGTAGGGGGCGGTGCCGGTGGCCCGGAACAACAGGGCCAGGACCCAGGGCCCGCCGGCGTAGACGACCAGGGCCCCCCATCTCCCGAGGGCGAGGGCGTTCCACGGCACGGCCAAGGCGAGGTACGCGAGTCCGCCGACGAGGGAGGCGCGCTGGGAGCCGAAGGGTCGCAACAGCCGCACCAGCCCCCACACACCCAAGGGGACGCAGGCGAAGACCATCAGCTTCTGCGTGAGCCCCATGGCGCCCAGCACGAGGGTGCCGGCCAGTCCGGCCAGCCCGAGTGCGGGGAAGGCCGGCGCCGTCGTCCCGACCCCGGACGGCTGCCACCCCGAGGCGAACATCGACAGTGTCGAGGACCAGCTCGGGAACGGTGTGAACTGTCCGACGGCCGGGAGGTGCCCGGAGACGACACCCCTGCTCCCGATGAACGCCACCACCGCTGCCGACAGCCACACGGTTGCCCGCACCCGCGGGGCGACCCGGCCCCGTCCGGACACGCCGGGGGCCGGTTCGCCCACCGTCCCCGGGGGGCCGCCCCCGACAGGCTGGCCCGCGCCCGGTGACGTGCCCACGGGGCCCGCCCCCGACGTGCGGGCACCCTCGGCCGCGGCCAGCTCGTCGGCGTGGGCACCGTGGAAACCGCTCTGGAACACCCGGCGCCCGTAGGTGGAGAGCCGGGCGCTGCCTCCCACCTGGAGCAGCCGGATCTCCTTGTCGCTCAGCCGGCGATGCCCCTTCAGCTCTCTCCGTTGCCTGCGGATCGCCGACAGCCGGCCGAGGTTCCAGCGCCACGCCCGGACCACGGCCCGGGCCCGGGCCCTGTTGCCGGCCACCTCGGCGACGATGACCTCACCGAGGGCCAGGATCGCGATCTGGGGCACCACCCGCACGAGGTGGAAGCGGCTGTAGCACTTGAACACGGCCAGGAGCTCATGGCGGCGCTGGAGCTCCTGGAGCGTGACCGGGTGCCTCGACGGTCGGCCCGGACCGGCCGACACCAGCGACGCATCCACCGGCCTGGATCCTCCGGCCAGCTCTTCGAGGTGTCGGACCCGGGCGTCAGGGGCGACGATGATGCGGGCTCCCGCCACCTGGGCCCGCCAGCACAGGTCGAGGTCCTCACCCATCGCCACGATGTCGGTGTCAAAGCCCCCGAGCTCTTCGAACAGATCGGCCCTGACCAGCGTGGCCCCGCCGGGAGCGACGAAGACATCGCGGACCGCGTCATGCTGGCCGTGGTCGATCTCGTTGGGCTGCACGCGCTCCACCACCGAACCCCCCTTGTCCACCATCATCCCCACGTGGACCAGGCGCTCGGGGTCGTCCCAGCTGACCACCTTCGGGGAGACGATGCCGGCGTTCGAACGGAACGCCTCTTCGACCATCAGGTGCACGGCATCGGACGAAAGGGCCACGTCGTCGTGGCACAACAGGAAGTAGTCCGCCCCGGCGACCATGGCCTGCACCTCGTTGACCGCGGTCCCGAAGCCCCGGTTCTCCTCGAAACGGCGCACGTAGGCCGTGGGAAGCACGGCGGCGACCCGGGCGGTGAGGTCGTCGCCACCGCCCGAGTCGAGGACCAGCACCGAGAGCTCCGCATAGTCCTGGGCTGCGAGAGAGGTCAGCGTCTCCTCGAACCACGGGCCTGGATCGTGGGCGACGACGACGGCGACAACCGGCGGTGCCAGTGTTTCCATCAAGGGTCAGAGGCTATCGGGCCGGGACGGCAAAATGGTGTCGTCCCTGCTCAGAGGGCATAAATGCCGGGAGTTGCCAGGGTGCTTGCAAATGTTTATCACTCCGTATACAGTTGTATCCATCACGAGAGGCGGGGCCGCAGGGTCAGATGACACTCCGGCACCCCTCCGGTGCATTCCCACCCCCGGGATGCCATTCACCGAGACGAGGAGAACACGATGCCAGAGATCAAGATGCCGGAGATCAACGCCGACCTCAGCCGGGCGGCCAAGGACGTGGCCGCCGTCGCCAAGGATGCCACCTATGTGGTCATCGGTGCGGGCGTGCTGGGGTACCAGCAGGTGCAGGTGCAGCGTCAGGAGCTGCTCAAGCGCCTGGCCGACCCGAAGGCAGGGTTCGAGGACCGGTTCAACTCGGTGCGCAGCGACCTGAGCGGCGCCCTCCACAACGTCGACACCACGGTCGAGGGGCTGATGGAGCGGTTCGAGGAGATCATCGAGCGGTTGGAGACGGCCGTCGCCCCCTTGGAGGACCGCCTTCCGGCCCAGGCCCGGGACCTGGCCAAGCAGGCCCATGTCCAGGCCAAAGAAGCCCGCAACCAGCTGCGTACCCTGATCCCCTCGGCCTGAGCGTCACGGCCTGAGCGTCACGGCCAGCAGAACGGCCCGCCCCTGGCGGGCCGTTCTGCTGTCGGCGAACCGGATAGCGCACGCAACTGCCCGGGCACCCGATCCGTCCACGGATCAACCCTCGCCCATGTGACCGGAGCACCGGTGCCTCAGCCGGGCCGCCCACGCCAGTAGGCCAGCACGTCGGCGAGGGTCTCGTCGAGCGGTATCTCGGGTTTCCAGCCCGTCGCTTCGACCAGGCGACCCGGATCGCCGCGCAGCACGGGGACCTCCACCGGCCTCATCAGCGCCGCATCGGTCTCGAACGCCAGTGAGGTGCCGGCCAAACGGAGGAGCCGGTCGGCGATCTCCCGGATCGACACGTCGACCCCCGAGCAGACGTTGTACACGTCGCCGGGCTGCCCGGCCTCGACCAGCAGGCGGTACGCCCTGACGACGTCCCGGACATCGGTGAAGTCCCGCCGAGCCGACAGGTTGCCCACCGGGATGGTCAGGGCGCCGCTCCGCTCGGCATCCACGATGCGCTTGGCGAGGGCAGGAACGGCGAAGTTCGGGGTCTGGCCCGGGCCGATGTGATTGAACGGTCGCACGGTGATCACGTGCTGGCCGTGCCCCCGGCCGGCCTGGGAGACGATGGCCTCCGCGGCCAACTTGCTCGCCGCGTATGGAGTCAGCGGCGCGGTCGGGGACGATTCGGTGAGGGGGAGGAGCGCCGGGTCGGTGACGGGTCCGTAGACCTCGGCCGAGCTGGTCACCAGAATTCGGGGATCGGTACCGCACTCCCTGGCCGCGGCCAGGAGGGCGGCCGTCCCGATGACATTTACCCCCAACACCCGCAGCGGTTCGTCCCACGACTCTCCGACGTGGGTCAGGGCCGCCAGGTGGTAGATGGCGTCGGGTCGGGCGTCGGAAACCGCCGCCAACAACGCCCCTGGATCGGTGACGTCCACTTCCCGGTCGATGGCCACCACCTGGTCGCCGAGAGAGCGGAGGTGGTCGGCGAGCCAGTGGCCGACAAAGCCCGGCACCACCGGTGATCAGGGATCGCACGACGGTGACCCTACTGGCTGGGGGCCACCACGATCATCTCAGCGGGGGGCCGGCCGTCGGGCCGCATGACGGTAGGCCTCGATGTGCCGGTCGGCGCTCATCTCCCAGCTGTGCCGGGCCACGATCTCCAGCCCGCGTCGACGGCGCCCGGCGTCGGCCGGCCCGGTCCCTGTGCGACCGGACGATTCGACATCCATGGCATCCGCCAGTCCCGCGGCGTCCCCCGGAGCCACCAGCGTCGCAGCCCCCCCGGCCACCTCCTCCATCGCGGTGCCGGCCGTGGTCACCAGCGGCGCACCGCACGCCAGCGCCTCGAGCGCAGGCAGGCCGAATCCTTCGTAGAGCGCCGGATACACCGCGGCTGCGGCCGAACGCAGCAGGGCCGGGACCGCATCGTCGGACACGAACCCGGTGCGGAGGATGCGGGAAGCCACCTTTGACGCCTGGATCGCCCGGTCGATCTCGGACCCGCCCCATCCCGACCCGCCCGCCAGTACCAACAGGGCGTCCGGATGCCGATCGGCAATGCGGGCAAAGGCCCGCACCAGCGTCGGCACGTCCTTTCGGGGCTCGAGGGTCCCCACGAACAAGAGGTAGGGGCGGCCATCGGATAGGCGGGCGTCGATGAGGGCCAGGTGACACCCGGTCAGCCCCATCGTGGGGTTCGTCGGTCCGGAACCGGCTGGTGTCCACTCCGTGGTGGGCGATGACGACCTCGGCATCCACCCGGCACCAGCGAGCCAGCTCCGTCGGCGGTCACCCGGCTCGGGCACACCACGGCGGCGGCCCGCCGTGCCGCCACTGCGATGGCCCGGCGGAAGAGGATGACCTTGGACCGTTGGTGCCACTCGGGACACTCGAAGAAGCTCAGGTCGTGGATCGTGACCACCGCCGGGATCGGCGAGCGCACGGGCATCGTGTAGTGCGGGCCGTGGTGCACTGAGACCGACCGGCGGGCCAGAAGGCCGGGAAGCCGGGCCTGTTCCCAAGCGAGCCGCAGCGGGCGGGGGCCGGGCGCGGCGGCGACCACTTCGGCCGCCGGGGCCACTGCGTGCCAGCGGGGATCCGACCGCCGGGTGAGAAGCACCAGGTCGATGTCGGATCGGGCGCCCAGTGTGCGGACCAGTTGCAGGGTGTACTGACCGGCCCCGACCGGGCGCTCCGGAACCGCGGTGACATCGACCGAGAGGCGGAGCCCGCGGTCACCCACGTGACCGGTCCCGTGCCGGGTCGACCGCCTCGTTCCAGACCGCGACATGCCGGCGGGCCACCGCCGACCAGGTCAACTCCGACGAGCGGTCCAGCCCCCGCGATCTCAGGCGGGACCGCTCGTCGTCATCGGTGGCCACCCGCAGCAGCCCCCCGGCGATCGAGTCGACGTCATGGGGATCGACCTCGAATGCGGCACCGGCTGTGCTCGGTAGTGGACTGGCGACCACGGGTGCGCCCAGCGCCATCGCCTCCACCGGGGGCAGACCGAATCCCTCGATCAGCGGGACGTAGGCCAGGAGGCGGGCCATGGAGTACAGCGCCGACAGCTCCGGAGGCGAGACCGACCCGGCCAACACCACGCCGGCCCTGGGCTTCACCTGGTGACCCCATCCGCTCGGTCCCACCATCACCAGCGGCCACGGCTCGGGGAGCCGGTCCCGCACGCGCCCGTAGGCCTCGATCAGCCGTGCCTGGTTTTTGCGGGGCTCGAGGGTGCCCACGCTCAGGAGGAAGGGCCCGTTCACCCCCAGGCGCGAGAGCAGGGCACCGGCTGCGGCGAGGTCGGGGGCAGGCAGGTGATCGGACCCCATGGGGATGATCGTGATCGCGTCCCGCGGGACGCCGGCCTGCTGCAGGTCGCCGGCCACCGTTTCGGCAGGCACGATGAATCGATCGGCCCGCCGGAGGGCGCGGCGGAGCGCCGCCTCGTGCCAGGCCCGTCCCCGGTTCGGGTAGGCATCGGGAACCCGTCGCCACAGCAGATCGTGAACCGTGGCCACCAAGGCGGCCCGGCCGGGCTCGAGGGTCGAGAGCGAGGTGGCGTGGACCACGTCGAAGCCCCGAGGGGCACGAAGGAGGCCGTGGTCCCAGGCCCGGGTCAACAGCGGCCCCGGTAGGGGTGGGCCCCGCAGCGGACAGCCCAGGCCGTCCAAGAGAGCCGGCCGGCGTCGAGCGCCGGGTGGACGGCTGGCCAGGGTCTCGATGTCGGGCCGGTCCCCGGGCCCGAGCGTGGCGATGCCCTTCAGCAGGCCGCGGACGTAGGTCCCGATCCCGCCGGGGGCCGGTCTCCGAAGCTGTTCGACCATGATGAGCAGGCGGATGGACCTCATCCCCTACGGCCGTCCCGGCTGTCAACCGGCCGGCTTCGGACCGGCCGGCTGCGCGCACCGGCATCACCGACCCCGGCCGCATCCCGATAGAGAGCCACCAGGCCTCGGGCGCACGCATCCCAGCTGAACGCCCGGCTGCGACGCATCCCCCGGTCCACGAGTTGCTCGACGTCGGTCCCGCCGTCCAGGACGTGGCTGATGGCGCCCGCCAACCCGTCACGGTCGCCGGGCCCGACCAGCAAGGCTCCGTCGCCGACCACTTCGGGTACTGCTCCGGCCGAGGTCGCCACCACCGGCACCCCCGCGGCCATGGCTTGAAGGGGGGGGAAGCCGAACCCCTCGTAGAGCGAGGGGAAGGCGAGCACCGACGCCTGTCGCAGTGTCGCCCCCAGTCGCTGGTCGTCGAGGTATCCGGGCCGCACGATCCGCGACCGGACCGGTGAGGACTCGACGGCGGCGAGGAACCGGTCGGCCCCCCAGCCTGCGCCGCCCACCACCACCAGGGCCACGTCGGGGTGGGTTGCGGCAACCGCGGCGAAGGCGGAGACGAGGAGGGGATAGTCCTTGCGGGGTTCGATGGTCCCGATGGCCAGCACATAGCGCCCGCACCCCTCGGGGAGCCCGACCGGCGGTCGCGACCCGGGGCGGTCACCGGCGGGGGCCAGAGGAATTCCGTGATGGACCGCCCGCACCCGCTCGGGGTCGACAGAGAGCTCGGCGACCACCTGGTCGGCCACGAACTGCGACGGGGTGTGGACCCAGGCCCCTTCGGCGACCGCCCGGCGGACGAGGCCCGGGAACGCCAGGGTGGGTGGATCGCAGAGCTCGGGGTAGAGCACCACGGTGAGGTCGTGCACGGTCACCACCCGGGCGGCGTGGGCGGACGGCGGCACCACGAAATTGGAGCCGTGCACGACGTCGCGACGACCGATGAACCACTCGATCGGTGGGAACCGGGACCTCCCCCACGCGGCGTGGAGGGGGCGCGCCGGCATGGCCCGCTGCCGGGTGCCGATCCCGGGCGGAACCAGCCCTTCGATCCCCTTGCGGCGGCGCCAGCTGACGGCGAACGCCGAGGCGTCGATCTCCCGGAGTCCCGACAGGCCCGACAGCGCGCCGGAGCAGAACGCCCCGACGCCGGTGGGCTGGCCGAGCAACGGGGTGGCGTCGAACCCGACGGACAGTAGACCCTGGTCGGAGGGGGCTGTTCGCTCCGGCGGCACGCAGGGAGCCTTGCACATCATCGGCGCGGCCGGAACCGGCTCAGGTGGTCCGGCGGGGGCGGGTACCCCGGTGTGGGCCGGGTAGCCTGCCCCCACGATGACCACCCCGAACTCGCTCCCTGGGGCCCGAGCCTCGTGATCGCCGCGTTGGCAGGCGGAGTCGGGGCGGCGCGGCTCCTCCGGGGGTTGGTGGAGGTGGTGCCACCCACCGAGATCACCGCCATAGTGAATACCGGCGATGACACGGACCTCCACGGCCTCCACATCGCGCCGGACCTGGACACGGTGATGTACACGCTGGCCGACGCCATCAACCCCGACACCGGCTGGGGCCTGGCCGGCGAGACCTTCCGGGTCATGGATTCACTGGAACGCCTCGGCGGAGTCACCTGGTTCCGGCTCGGCGACCGGGACCTCGCCACCCACTGCTACCGGACCCAGCGCCTCGCGGAGGGCGCCACCCTGGGCGAGGTCACCTCGGAGTTGGCGCGGGCGTGGGACGTGGACGTCCGACTGGTCCCGGTGACCGATGACCGGCTCCGGACCCGCATCCAGCTCGCCGACGGCCCGGAGGTCGGCTTCCAGGAGTACTTCGTCCGTCTGCACCACGGAGTCCCGGTGTCGGGTGTTCGCTTCGAGGGCGCGGACCAGGCCCGCCCCGGTGCCGGAGTGCTCGACGCCCTGGCCGGCGCCGAGACCGTCGTCGTGTGCCCATCCAATCCGGTGGTCTCCATCGGCCCCCTGCTGGCGGTCCCGGGCGTGCTCGACCAACTGCGCCGGCGCCGCCGGCGAACCGTCGGCGTCTCCCCCATCATCGCCGGTGCTGCGCTCAAGGGCCCGGCCGACCGGCTCATGAGGGAGATGGGGTACGAGTCATCGGTGGTGGGGGTGGCCAGGTGGTATGCCTCGTGGGTGGGCACACTGGTCATCGACGAGGCCGACGCCGCTCTGGCCCCGGCCGTCGAAGCCGAAGGCGTCCGCTGCATCGTCGCCCCCACCGTCATGTCGAGTGTGGACCGGTCGGCCCAGTTGTCGCGGGCGGTGCTCGATGCCGTCTCCTGATCCGGGCCCGCTTTCCCACCCGGGTGGCCGGGCGGGGATCAGCATCTTCCCCATTTCGGGATTGGGCGAGGTGGCCCCCGGCGACGACCTGGCCGACCTGCTGGCCGGGGTGCTCGACGCCTCCCGACCCGGCGGTGCGCTCCCGGGGGGATTGCTCGACGGCGACGTATTGGTGGTGACCCAGAAGGTCGTCTCCAAGGCCGAGGGTCGGATCGTCGAGATCGACGGTGCCGATCGGGAGGCAAGACTCGCACTGGTCGAGAAGGAGTCGGTGCGGATCCTCCGACGTCGCGACGAGCTCCTGATCACCGAGACGCGGCACGGCTTCGTCTGCGCCAATGCCGGCGTCGATCTCTCGAATGTCGCCCCTGGAACAGCAGCACTGCTTCCACTCGACCCGGACCGGTCGGCACGCCGGATCCGCCAGGGGCTCGAGCACCGCTACGGCGTGGCCGTCGGAGTGGTCATCTCGGACACCTTCGGTCGGGCCTGGCGACGGGGTGTCTGTGACGTGGCAATCGGTGTCGCCGGGATCGCCGGAATCGTGGATCTGCGGGGGAAGGCGGACGCCACCGGTCGGATCCTCGAGTCGACCGAGGTGTGCGTGGCCGACGAGCTGGCCGGAGCGGCCGAACTGGTGATGGGCAAGGACCGCGGCATCCCCGCCGCCGTCCTCCGCGGCGTGGAGCCCGGCTGGCTCCGGACGGCGTCGGTCGCCGCCGAGATCGTCAGGCCGCCGGCTGAGGACCTGTTCCGCTGATCGGCCCGGTGGCGCTCACCGCGCCGCCCCTTTCGCCGACCGGCGCGACGGGGACCTCTTCAGCCCACGTTGTGGAGGTCGACCACGAACACCAGCGTCTCGTCGGGAGCGATGACCCCGCCTGCCCCCCGCTCCCCGTAGCCGAGATGCGGTGGGATGGTGATCCGGCGACGTCCGCCCACTCTCATTCCGGCGACCCCTTGATCCCACCCGGCGATGACCTGTCCGGCCCCGAGCGGAAACCCGAAGAGCTCACTGCGGCTCCATGACGAGTCGAACTCCTCGCCGGTCGACCAGGACACTCCCACGTAATGAACGTCGACCTGCCTGCCGGGTGAGGCCTCGGGTCCGTCGCCGATCTCGATGTCCTCGATCAGGAGCTCATCCGGAGGGGGACCATCGGGAATCGTGACGGCGGGTCTCGTGTCGGCTGCCATCGACCCGACTGTACGCCACGGCCGGTGCGGATGGCGGGGTTCGCCCCCCGGGTCAGTGGGCCCGGCCCGAGCCTCCCGAGCCACCTGTGCTCCGCCTCGACCCTCGCCGTTGGCTGTGGGAACCCGGCTGACCCGGCACGCCCTGGCCCCCGCCCCCTGAACCTCGGCGGCGTGATCCCGGCAACGGAGTCCCTGGCCTGCCCGAGGCACCGGGCCTACCGTGTCGGGCCGCCTTGCCGCTTCTGCCGGGCCTACCGGGCTTGCCGGGCTTGGCCGGCCTCACTTTCCTGACGGGCCCCCCGGGCACGCTGCGCTCCTCCCAGGTGGCGGCGCCGTCCCTCCTGCCGTCGCCCCGGCTCTGGGCTTTGCCCGGGCTCGTCCCGTTGACCCTGGACCTTGCCGTTGCCCTGGACCTTGCCGTTGCCCTGGACCTTGCCGTTGCCCTGGACCTTGCCGATTGCCGTTGCCCTGGGCCTTGCCCGTAGGACGCGCCCTCCATGGCTTGCCCGGTCGTTGGGGCCGGTCGGAACCACCAGGCTGGTGTCGTTCGGACCGATCGGCCACAGCCCGGCCGGCGACGCCGGGCCGCCGCACCGGGGGGGCGCCGATCACCGCGGCTATCGACGAGATGTCCGGTGGCCCCATTCCGACAGGTACGCCGAGATCCCGTTGCAGCCGCTTCACCGCAGCAGACTTGTCCGGCGTGACGAAACTGACCACGACCCCGGTGGCGCCGGCGCGGGCGGTCCGTCCAGAGCGATGCACGTAGTCCTTGGCTTCCCCGGGAGGATCGAAGTGCACGACCGCGTTGACGCCGTCCACGTGGATGCCCCGGGCAGCCACGTCGGTCGCCACCAGAGCATCGACTGCGCCCCGGACGAACGAATCGAGCGCCTTGTCCCGCTGCTTCTGGGACCGGTCACCGTGGATGGCGGCGGCCCGGACCCCGCGCTGCTCCAGCTGCCGGGCCACCCGGTCGGTGGCGTGCTTGGTGCGGCAGAAGACGATCGTCGGACCCGACGCCAGAGTGACCTCTGCGGCCACCCCGACCCGGTCGCCCGACGGGACCTTCCAGAAGAGGTGGGTCGCGGCCTCGACATCCCCTTCATCCACCTCGAGCTCGTGCCGGGTGGGATTGTGCTGGTAGCGGCGGACCAGGACATCGACGTCACCGTCGAGTGTCGCCGAGAACAGGAGGGTCTGCCGGTCGGAGGGTGTGAGGTCGAGGAGCCGTCGCACATCGGGGAGAAATCCCATGTCGGCCATACGGTCGGCTTCGTCGAGCACCACGACCTCCACGGCGTCGAGGCGGATGCTTCCCCGTTCGACGAGATCACCGAGCCGGCCCGGGCACGCCACCGCCACGTCCACGCCGCGGGACAGGGCCTTCAACTGCGGACCGTACCCGACACCTCCGTAGAACGAGCTGACCCGCAGATTGCGGGGCGTGGCCAGGACCTGGAGTTCGGTGGCCACCTGCGCGGCCAGCTCGCGGGTCGGCGTCAGAACCAGCACCCTCGGGCGCTTCGGATGGGACGCCTTGCCGGTGATCCGAGCCACCGCGCCGATGCCGAAGGCCAGCGTCTTGCCCGATCCGGTCGGTGCCTTCCCGCACACGTCCCGGCCGGCGAGGGCATCGGGGATGGTGGCCGACTGGATGGGGAACGGCTCGGTGATGCCTTTGCGGTCGAGTGCAGCGACGATGTCGGAGGGCACGCCGAGGGAGGCGAAGGAGGATGACTGGGGTGGCATGGGGTGCTTTCGGGCGACAGGGAGGGCACGGGATTGTGCCGACGGGAATGCCTGTCGCCAAGTCAGCGCACCAGGACGACCCCCAGGCTAGTGCTTCCGGCACCCGGTGCCTGCGCACCCTCACCGGGCGGCCGCAGATCCGCTCCGGGGACCGGACGGCGGGACTACCCGTGACCCGGGGTGGCCAGTCGTTTCCCGACGAACTCCAGCACCGCTGCCGTCCCGGTCCCGAGTTCCGTCCACGGGTGCCAGCCGAGCTGGATGCCCGCCCGACTCGGGTCGAGGCTGACCCGCAGCAATTCGCCGGGACGCAGCGGCTCGTAGTCAGCCTTGGCCGTGACGCCGGCCCGGGCGACCATCTCAGCGAAGAGTTCGTTCACCGAGGTCTCGCGGCCGGTGCCCACGTTGCACAGGAGCCCGCCTCCCTTGGTCGACCCCCGGACGAAGGCGTCGACGACATCGTCGACGTATACGAAGTCACGGGTCTGCTCGCCGTCACCGAAGATGGTGATCGGCTGTCCCCGTAGGAGTCGCTCGGCGAAGATCGCCACCACCCCGGCCTCACCGTGGGGGTCCTGGCGGGGGCCGTACACATTGCCGAGTGCCAGCGCGCAGAACTCGAGCGAATGCAGCTCCCGATAGGCGACCAGGTAATCGATTGCCGCCTTCTTCGACACCCCGTACGGGGACAGGGGCCGGTGGGGAAGTGACTCCTTCAGCGGAAGCTCCGACGGATCCGGCTCGCCGTAGAGGGTCCCGCCGCTGGCGGCGAAGACCACCCGCTCGACCTGCGAGCCCCGTGCCCCTTCGAGCAGCCGGAGGGTCCCGAGTAGGTTCACGTCGGCGTCGAGGACCGGATCGGCCACCGAGACCCGCACGTCCGCCTGTGCGGCCAGATGGAACACCACCTGGGGTCGGCGCCGCCGCATCAGGTCGATCAGCTCGGCGGACCGGATGTCCATCTGGTGGAAGGTCAACTGATGGGCGGCCGCAGCCCGGGCTTCGGCGAGGTTGGCCAGGGTCCCGGTCGAGAGGTTGTCGACCACGTCCACGGTGTGTCCTTCGGCCAGGAGGCGGTCCACCAGGTTCGAGCCGATGAACCCGGCACCGCCGGTGACCATCATGCGCACGGTCAGACCCCTGCCGCTACCCGTTCACCATCGACCACGGTACCGGAAGCGGTGACCGCGCCGGCTCCGACCACCGAGAGCGGATGGATCGCACACCGTTGGCCGACGATGGCCCCGGGGCCGATGACCGATCCCTCGACCGAGGCCCTGGCTGCGATCCGGGCACCGGCCAACAGGACCGACCCGATCACCGTGGCCCCCTCTTCGATCACCGCCCCGGCACCGACCACCGACTCCTCGATCACCGCGCCGGGGGCGACCGACGCACCCCTTCCGAACAGCGACCGCATGACCGAAGTGCTCCCGACCTCGACGTCGCCGATGCGCCACACCCCGGAACCGAGCGACGGGTCGAGCTCGGCTTCCGGCGCGGGGGGACCGGAGCGGCGGCCCAGGAGGAGGTCGCTATGGGCCCGGAGATAGGCATCCGGAGTGCCGGTGTCCAACCAGTACGCATCTGAACCCTGGGCGAAGAGGCTGCCCGCCCCGACCAGGTCAGGGAACGTGTCACGCTCGACGGACACGCGGCCGACCCCGGGGATCCGGACCAGCACCGAGGGCTCGAACACATAGGTGCCGGCATTGATCAGATTGGTGGGGGCCTCGTCACGGGGCGGCTTCTCGATGAACGCCTCCACCCGGCCCGCGCGGTCGGTGGGCACCACCCCGAAGGCGCTGGGATCCTCCACCGGCGTCAGGCTGATCGTGGCTTCGGCGCCGCTCCGACGGTGGAAGGCGACCAGTTCGGAGATGTCGAGGTCGGTGAGCACGTCTCCGTTGACCACCACGAACGTTTCGTTGACGGAGGCGTGCTGGGCCGCGAACCTGATCGCTCCGGCGGTGTCCAACGGCGTGGGCTCGACGGCATAGGACACTGTCACGCCGGCGATCGTTCCCCCCGGGTAGGCGCTGATGAACGCGTCGGGCCGATAGCCGAGCGAGAGCACTGCGTCGTCGATCCCGTGACGGGCCAGGTGGCCGATGACCCGCTCGATCATCGGCTGCTCCACGATCGGAAGCATCTGCTTCGGGGTCGTGAGCGTCAGCGGCCGAAGGCGCGTGCCCTCGCCGCCCACCAGGACGACCGCTCTCATGGGTGGGCCGTGGTCGGGGTGACTGGCGATGCCGGGGTGGTGGGTGTGGGGGTGGTGGGTGTGGGGGATGCCGACCCCTGGGTCACCGCGGTGATCAGGTTGGTGATCGCCCTGGCCGGTGGCTTCGGCACCGACGAAGTGGCCGGCACGAAGGCCATGGTGATGAGCTGACCGTCAGCAAAGCGGAGGTTCTCGGGGGGGCCGCTGGTCTCGGTCCCCCGGCCCTTCGAGGTGAAGTTGGGCCAGCTGTCGACGATCACCACTCCCGGCTTGCCGGCATCCGGTGTCCCCTTGGCGCACACATCCCCGTTGGTCAGCAGCGCCTTCCCCGGGTACTGCAGGGTGGACGAGGTGAGCTCGAGGCCCTTGTAGCCGGAGACGAACCGGCCCAGGGTGGCGTTGCTCCCGGACTCGGAGCTGTTCTTCGGCGCAATGGTCAACACGCCGTTCCCGTTGGCGACGAACCCGGTCTGGGCGGTGTTGGTGCTGGCCGGGAGATCGGGCTGCATGGTGCCGCAGATGTCGATGCCCAGCGCCACGTGCCACTGCTGGGAGGTCGTCGGCGTTCCCGCCGACGATGCCGTCTGATGGGTGCGCTGGTACCGGCTGAACCCGATGAGCAGGAAACCGACGATGCAGATGACGGCCAGGCTGGCATACCAGTTGACCGGCATCTGGCCGCGATACGTCCGCCCGCCGCCGGTGGTGGCGGCGCGCTCCACCCACTTTCCCGTCGAATTGCTGGCCATGATCGGATGACACCCTACAGCCTGTGATCAGGCATCCTCGTCGGGCGGGTCGGGGCCTGGGTGACCCGGGCCAGGCAGGCCAGGCCGGCCCGGGTGGCGATACCCAACGCCACCAGCGGCAGCAGGCCCTTGCGCCAACCCACCATCGATCGGGAGGCGAACCGGAGGAGCGACCGGTGGTGCTCGAAGATCATCCGATACGGATGGCGGCCGGTCGAGACACCCTGGAGGTGGGTGACCTCGGCCGCCGGGGCGTAGGCCACCTGCCACCCGGACCGGCCGAGGCGCCAGCACAGATCGACCTCCTCGGCGTACATGAAGTACGCCTCGTCGAAGCCGCCGACCTGCTCGAACGCCGACCGTCTGGTCATGAAGCACGCCCCCGACACCCAGTCGACCACAGACAGGCTCGGCTCCGCGCCGGCCAGTTGGGCCTGCTGGTACGAGCGGGTGAACCGGTTGTCGGGTGCGAAGATTCCCAGCAGGGCGTGGCCGGCGGCGTCGACCAGTGACGGGAACCGTCGCGCCGAGGGATACCGGTCGCCGGTCGAGGTGCGGATCAGGGGCCCGACCAACCCGCACCGGGGCTCACCCGCCAGGGCCGCGACCAGGACGGCGACGGCCCCCGGTCGGACCTCCAGGTCGGGGTTGCTGACCAGTACCAGCTCGGAGGAGGTCGCCGCCATGCCGCGGTTGGCTGCCGCCCCGTAACCGAGGTTGCGACCAGGAACGACCACGCCTACCTCCGGAAATCGCCGCCGGATCTCGTCCAGCGAGCCGTCGACCGAGCCGTTGTCCACCACCACCAGCTCGCTCACGCCCTCGGAGAGCCATCCTTCGACGCAGCGGACCACGACCGGGCCCGATTCGTAGTTCACGACGACCACGGCGACGCCGGTCCCTCCGCTGTCGCGCCCTCGGGCGCGGGGACTCACGGGTCGAGCCGGGTGAATCGGTACTTGATCAGCGCCCTGATGGCGCCGAACCCGTCCCTCCAGGTGATCTTCTTGCCCTCGTCCAGCTCCCGCCCCGCGTAGGAGATCGGGACTTCGTAGATTCGCTGCCCACGGCGCAGAACCTTGGCGGTGATCTCGGGCTCGAAGTCGAACTTGTCGGATTGGATGGTGATCCCTTCGAGGACCCGGCGGTCGAAGAGTTTGTAGCAGGTCTCCATGTCCGAGAGGGTGGACGAGTACAGGACGTTGGTGATCAGGGACAGGAACCGGTTGCCGATCCAGTGGAGCGGCAACATGTTCTTCCGCTCGCCGGTGAACCTGCTGCCGTAGACCACGCGGGCCTTGCCCCGGAGTACCGGCTCCAGCAGCTTGGACCAGTCCTGCGGGTCGTACTCGAGGTCTGCGTCCTGGATCAGCACGAGGTCGCCGCGGACCGCCCCCAGGCCGGTCCGGATGGCTGCACCCTTGCCGCGGTTCCGGGGATGGCTGATCACCCGGACCGTCGAGTCGCCGAGTGCTGCGAGCACCTTGTCGCTCCCGTCCGACGAGCCGTCATCGACCACGATCACCTCGATGTCGACCGGAAGCTCGACCGCTCTGATCCGACGGATGACCTCGGCCACCGTGGCCCGCTCGTTGAAGACGGGGACGATGACCGACAGCAGGGCGTACCGGTCGGGGGACCCGCCCGGCGGTAGGTCGACTCCGTCATCGGACATGGGATCGTTCTCCTCGATCGACCCCTCGGGGGCCGGCTCACTCGTCGGGCTCACACCGCGCCCGCTCCGGCTCCATTGTTGCCGCTCCGAACGCCTTCGGCGGGCAGGGTGACCGGCGGGGCCACCCCGGCCTCACCGGCCAGGAAGCGAGCCGTCCGGGCCAGGCCCTCCTCGAGGGCGGTGGTCGGCTCCCAGCCAAGCGCCGACCGGGCCAGCGAGATGTCCGGCCGGCGCCGGGTGGGGTCGTCCTCGGGCAGCGGGCGGTGGGCGATCGGGGACGACGAGCCGAGCAGCTCGACCACGGTGCGGGCCAGCTGCAGGACCGTGTATTCGTCGGGGTTGCCGATGTTGACCGGTCCGGTCAGGTCGGAGTCGAACAGGGCGATCAGGCCCCGCACCTCGTCATCGACGTAGCAGAGGCTCCGGGTCTGGCTCCCGTCGCCGTAGACGGTCAACGGCTCGCCCCGCATCGCCTGGAGCAGGAAGTTGGAAACGACCCGTCCGTCGTCGGGACGGAGCCGGGGTCCGTAGGTGTTGAAGATGCGGGCGATGGCCACGTCGGTGCCCAGGGCCCGGAGGTGGGCCATGGTCAGGGCCTCTGCGAACCGCTTGGCCTCGTCGTAGACGCTGCGCGGTCCCACCGGGTTCACGTTCCCCCGGTAGGACTCCGTCTGCGGGTGCACCTCGGGGTCGCCGTAGACCTCGCTGGTCGAGGCCATGAGGAAGCGGGCGCGGTGACGGTGGGCCAGCTCGAGGCCCCTGCCGGGTACCTTCGCTTCCGACGGCCAGGGTCTGCAGGGGAAGGGCCAGGTAGTCGGGAGGGGACGCCGGGCTGGCTAGGTTCAACACCCCGTCGACCGGGCCCGCCACCGGGAACGGCTCGCAGATGTCCGCCTCGATCAGGCTGAACCCGGGATGCACCTCCAGATGGGCGACGTTCGAACGTCGCCCGGTGCAGAAGTCATCGACACACACGACCTCGTCCCCCCGGGCCAGGAGCTGATCGCAGAGGTGGGAGCCGAGGAAGCCTGCGCCGCCCAGCACCACCAGGCGGTGGCTCACCGGCGACCGATTCCGGTGTATTCGAAGCCGAGCCGACGGAGCTGGGCCGGGTCGAGGAGGTTGCGGGCGTCGACGACCACGGGCGAGGTCATCGCGGCTCCGACCTGGGCGAAGTCGAGCCACCGGAACTCATCCCACTCGGTGAGCACCACCGCGGCACCGGCGCCTTGGCAGGCGGCATAGGCATCGGGGAAGACCCGAACCAGGTTGGCCAGTCCCAACCCGTCCCCGTCGGCGCCGAAGGTCGACAACCGGTCGGCGGGCCCGGACTTCTGTCCGTCCGGCACCGGTACCGTCGGGTCGAAGGCCTGCACGATGGCTCCGCCGTCCACCAGGCGCCGCACCACCTCCACCGCCGGTGAGTTACGCAGGTCATCCGTTCCGGCCTTGAAGGTGAGCCCCCAAACGGCGATGACCGCACCCTCGAGGTCATCACCCACCGCGGCCCTGCACCTTGGCCACCACCCGCACGAACTGTTCGGCGTTGGTGGCGATCGCCCCCTTGAGGAAGGCGAAGTCATACCCTGCCTGGTCGGCGATGTTGCACCAGCGCCCGGGTGTCCTTGGGTAGGCAGCTGCCTCCCCACCCCGGCCCGGGACGCAGGTACTCGAACCCGATGCGCTTGTCGTACCCCAGCCCCAAGATCACGTCCCGAACGTCCGCTCCGACGGCCTCGCACAGGCCGGCGACCGCATTGACGAAGCTCAGCTTGGTGGCCAGAAATGCGTTGGATGCGTACTTGATCGTCTCAGCGGTTGCCGCGTCGGTGATCAGCAGCGGTGCGTGGGTGCCGGCGAACAGGTCTCCGACGGTGGCGGCCGCGGCCTGGTCGTCGGCACCGACGACGATCCGCTCGGGGTGGAGGCTGTCCGCCACCGCCGTTCCCTCCCGCAGAAATTCGGGATTGGACACGACCGTCACATCGTGCCGGCCGAGGACCCGCTCGACCACCAGCGTCGAGCCCACCGGCACCGTCGACTTGTTGACGATCACCGTCCCCGGCAGGAGGTGCGGGCCGATCTCCTCGGCGACCGCCTCGACATAGGAGAGGTCGGCGGAACCGTCTTCCGCCTGGGGGGTCGGCACGCACAGGAAGACGAATTCGGCACCCTCGACCGCGGCACCCGCACCGACCACGAACCGGAGCCGGCCGGCGGCCTGTCCCTCCCGCACCAGGTCCTCGAGGTGGTCCTCGAAGATGGGGACGCCGCCCTTCTCGAGCAGCGCCACCTTGTCCGGATCGGTGTCGCCGCAGGTCACCCGGTGACCGAGGTGGGCCAGGGTGGCTGCGGTGGGGAGGCCCACGTAGCCGGCCCCGATGACCGCCACCGTGTGGCCCCGTCCGTGAGGGAGGACCCGGACCGCGGCACCACCGTGGCCGAAGTAGGCACCGGCCGGGCCCGCCTCCCCGCCGGACGAGGGGCCGAGGACCGGGTGGGCTGCTTGATCCTCCGAACATACCTGTGCTCCCTGGCATTACCCATCGACCCCCGTCATCTCCGCGCCTCGGGCGCCGGGGCCGTCAGCGCCCTCCCCGTATCGGCTCATTCTCGACCGTCCTGAACGCTCTGTCGCACCGGTGACCCAGCGCGGTCTCAGCCCGCCGGCGAAAGGACCGCGACCGAGCCGGGCCAACGAGTCGGTCCACATCGGGCAGCATCGGGAGCGCCCGAGAGCCGGAGGGCGGCGTTGTCGAGCCGCGAGTTCGCCGGGCGCTCGGCGGGTCGGGCGGGGGTCGAGCTCCGAGGTGGCGATCGGCTCGACCCGGTCCGGATCGGAGCCTGCCGCCTCCAGCACGGCCCGGGCGAATCCGTACCAGGTCGTCTCCCCCTGATTGGTGACATGGAAGGTACCCGGGCGGCGATCGAGAGCCAGGCGGACCACCGCCTGAGCCAGGTCGGCGGTGAAGGTGGGGCACCCGTGCTGGTCGTCGACGAAGCGGAGGGGCCCGTCAGGGTTCCCCGCCGCCAAGCGGAGCACCGTCTTGACCATATTGGCCCCGTGGGCGCCGCTCACCCAGGCGGTTCGGACCACGGTGGAGGACGGGCCGGCCACGGCGTGCACCTCGAGCTCACCGCCCAGCTTGCTCCGCCCGTAGACCGAGCGCGGATTGGGAGGGTCCCATTCGACATAGGGACGGTCCTCCGTGCCGTCGAAGACGTAGTCGGTCGAGATGTACACCAGATGGGCCCCCACGGCGGCGGCCGCCTCGGCGACGTTGCGGGTACCGAGGGCGTTCACCGCGAAGGCGGTATCCGGACTCGGACTCGCACGCGTCCACTGCGGTGTAGGCGCCCCCGTGGAGGACGATGTCGGGCCGGAAAGCGTCGGCGGCCGCCTTCACCGCGGTCCGATCGACGATGTCCAGCGTGTCGATGTCGGTGGACATCACCTCGAACGTCCCCTCGGCCACCGGGGGGAGTATCCCGTCCGCCCCATGTCCCCGTGGATCCAGCCCGCCGTCGGGGACGTCCCCGGCGAGGACATCGCGGAGATCGCGGCCCAGTTGGCCTTCGCCGCCGGTCACCAGCACCCGCAGGGGCGGGATCACGGCTTCTGGGGAGATCCGGGTGGAGCATCGGCGCCCGACCACGCCCCTTCGACCACCGGGGCCCGGTCGCGCAGCGGCTCCCACCAACTCCGGTTGGCCGCGTACCACCCGACGGTCTCGGCGAGTCCCCGCTCGAACGGTACGGTGGGCTCCCAGCCCAGGGCCCGCGCGGATCTTCGATGGAGTCGAGGAGGTACCGGCGATCGTGGCTCGGCCGGTCGGGGACGATCTCCTTCAGCGCTCTGCGGCCTGCCCGTGGCGTCGAGGACGGCGTCGGCGATCTCCTCGATGCTGGCCTCGATCCCGCTGCCAACGTTGTACGTCTCGCCCACCTCACCGTGCTGCAGCACCAATTCGATGGCCCGGCAGTGGTCGTCGACGTGCAGCCACTCCCTGCGGTTCTGCGTGGAGGCATAGAGCGGAAGGGGCTGGTCGTCGAGGGCCTTGGCGGTGAACAGCGGGATGACCTTTTCGGGAAATTGGTAGGGCCCGTAGTTGTTGCAGCAGTTGGTGATGGTCGCCGGTAGGCCGAAGGTCTCTGCATAGGCCCGGACGGCATGGTCGGCCCCGGCCTTCGAGGCGTTGTAGGGAGTCCGCGGCCGGTACGGCGTCTCCTCGGTGAAGACCTCGTCCGAATCGAGGGCCAGGTCCCCGTAGACCTCGCAGGTGGAGATGTGGTGGAACCTGCGACACGCCGTGCCGGCGGGCCGCCTCGGCCAGGGTCTGGGTGCCGAGCACGTTGGTGCGGAAGAACCGGGCCGGATCGAGGATGGCCAGGCTGTTGTGGGACTCGGCCGCGAAGTTGACGATGACGTCGATCTCATGGGTGGCCAGGGCCTTGGACACACCTTCGAGGTCCCCGATGTCCATCTGCACGAACTCGATCCGGTCCTCCACGTCGGCCAGATTGGGCCGGTTTCCGGCGTAGGTGAGCACGTCGAGCGCCACGACGGCATCGTCGGGGTGCCGCTGCACCCAGTACCGCACGAAATTCGACCCGATGAAGCCGGCACCGCCGGTGATGAGCAGTCGCATGATCGGGGAATGTTACTCGGGGCCGCGACCCGTCAGCCGGAGGCGCCGGGCCCACCGGCGGATCGGAGGTGGACGACATCTCCGGCGACCACGCGGCGGGCGACGCCGCCGACCTCGACGACGAGGTGACCCTCGGAGGTCAGGTCGGTGGCCGTGCCCTCGAACCGGTCATCGGCCAGCTCGACCCTGACCCGGGCCCCGATGGTGCAGCAGCGGGCCCGGAAGTCGCCGGCCTGGCCGATCCGGCCCGACTCGGTGGCCAGGTCCGCCACCCTCGGCTCAAGGGCCCGGAGCAGCGACTCGAGGATCTCCGAGCGGTCAACCGGACGCCCGACCTGCTGTCGCAACGAGGTGGCCGAACCGACCAGGCTCGGCGGGCAGGTCGGCGTCGGCGGCCGGCCAGTTCACGTTGATCCCGATGCCCACCACGATCGGGGGGCCGGGGCCGCCGGGTCCGCCGGCGAAGGGGGGCGCCGCCACGCCGAGGTCCGCCTCGGCCAGCACGCCGGCAAACTTCCGGCCGTCCGGGGCGAGCAGGTCGTTGGGCCACTTGACCCCAGGTTCCAGGCCGGTGACCGCCGTCACCGCGTCGGCGCCGGCCAGTGCCACCACCGCGGCGGCCAGGTGCCGGTGGTCCGGGGGGAGGACCGGGCGCAGCAGCACCGACATCAACAGGTTCGCACCGGCCGGGGCCTCCCAGCGGCGTCCCAGCCGACCCCGGCCCGCCGATTGGTGCTCGGCCACGGCCACGACACCCTCGGGGGCGCCCGACCGTGCCTCATCGAGCAGGTAGCGGTTGGTCGAGTCCACCGAGTCGAAGTGCCGGATGTCGGTGAACCTGGTGCCCGGCATGGCACATACCCTACGGGCCGTGACAGTGTTGTAGCTGCCTCCAGACAGTGGAGCGTCACTTGCCCGTCCCATCCGATTCGAAAGGCGCAGCGTGCTGAAGAAGGTTCTCATCGCCAACCGGGGAGAGATCGCGGTCCGGGTCATCCGGACCTGCCGCGAGCTCGGGCTGACGTCGGTCGCCGTGTACTCCGAGCTCGACCGGGACGCACTCCATGTCCGCCTGGCCGATGAGGCGTACGCCCTGGGGGGCCAGACGGCGGCGGAGAGCTACCTGAACACCGAGGCGATCCTCGCGTCATCGAGACAGGAGTGGCGCCGACGCCGTCCATCCGGGATACGGATTCTTCTCGGAGAACACCGACTTCGCCCGGGCCATCACCGGGCGCGGCGTGGTCTTCGTCGGCCCGCCGCCCGAGGCGATCGAGGTCATGGGGGACAAGATCAGCTCGCGCCATGCCGCCGAGAGGGCCGGCGTCTCCGGCGTGCCGGGCCGGTCCGAGGTCCTCACATCGCCGGACGAGGTGGTCGCCTTCGGCGACGAATTCGGCTGGCCGGTGGCCATCAAGGCCGCCTACGGGGGAGGCGGCCGGGGCATGAAGGTGGTCGGGGGACCCGAGGCGGCGGCCGAGTCCCTGGAGTCGGCGATGCGGGAGTCGCTGGCCTACTTCGGTCGGGACGAGTGCTATGTCGAGCGCTACCTGGCATGGCCCCGCCACGTCGAGATGCAGATCATCGCCGACGCCCACGGCACCACCCTGTGGCTCGGCGAGCGCGACTGCTCGGCCCAGCGGCGCCACCAGAAACTGGTGGAGGAGAGCCCGGCACCCAACTTCCCCGAAGAGGTGCGCAGGGCCATGGGAGAGGCCTCGGTCCGGGTCGCCGAGGCCTGCGGGTACGTCAACGCCGGAACGGTTGAGTTCCTCTACCAGGAGGGCGAGTTCTACTTCCTCGAGATGAACACCCGCCTGCAGGTGGAGCACCCGGTCACCGAGCTGGTCACCGGCCTCGACCTGGTCGAGTGGCAGCTCCGGGTGGCGTCGGGCGAGCCGCTCGCCTTCGGCCAGGACGATGTGCGCCGGCAAGGGCACGCCATCGAGGTGAGGATCAACGCCGAGAACCCGGCCGGCGGCGCCTTCACGCCCTCGCCGGGCACCATCACCCGATTCACCGCGCCCGGCGGGCCCGGGTGTCCGCCTCGACGCCGGCTACGGGTCGGGGGACACGGTGAGCCAGTACTACGACAACCTGGTGGCCAAGCTGGTGGTATGGGGTCAGGACCGCGAGGCGGCGCGGCGCCGGATGCTCCGGGCCATCGACGAGACGGTGATCGAGGGGGTGGCCACCACCCTCCCGGCCGATGTTGCCATCCTCTCCCACCCTGATTTCGTCTCGGGGGAGCACTCGACCAATTTGGGTCGAACAGACCCTCGACCTGAGCGGCGTTACGTCGATCGGGGCGGCACCACCTGCACCTCCGGTGGACGGAGAGACGCCGGTGGCCAGTGTGCTGCGGGATGTGACGGCCGAGGTGGACGGGCGGCGGTACCAGGTCAAGCTCTGGGTTCCCGACCCCGGTGACGCGGCGGTCGCCGGAGGTGGCACCGGTCCGGCCCGGGGAGCCGGTCCCAAACGGCCGAAGGCCACGGCGTCGGGTGCCGGATCCGGAACGGTGGCCGTGCCCATGCAGGGAACCATCGTCAAAGTGCTGGTCGCCAAGGGGGACGCGGTCGAAGTCGGCCAGACGATCTGTGTCCTCGAGGCCATGAAGATGGAGAACAACGTCAACGCCGAGAAGGCCGGAACGGTGAGCGAAGTCAGGGTCAAGGCCGGGGAGTCGGTCGGACCCGGCGACGTCATCGCCGTGATCGAGTAGTCGGTTCACCCGTCGACGTCGAACGGTCAGCCGACGCCACCATCGAAGAGCGAAGGGTCGTGGACGCCTGTGGGAGATGACCCGGAACCGAAGGATGCAGCCCGCGGCATCATCGACCGGGCCCTGGACGGGCTGATCCGGCTCAGCCACACCATCCACGAGCACCCGGAGACTGCGTTCGAGGAGGAGCGGGCCAGCGCCTGGACCGCGGAGATCCTCGCCGGCGGCGGCTACACCGTGACCCGGGGCGTCGCCGGCATGCCCACCGCATTCAGCGCCGAATTCGGCTCGGGTCCGCTGGTGCTGGCGGTGTGTGCGGAGTACGACGCGCTCCCCGGTGTGGGCCACGCCTGTGGGCACAACATCATCGCCGCATCGGCGGTCGGGGCGGGGTTGGGCCTGGCCCCGCTGGCCGATGATCTGGGCATCACCGTCCGGGTCCTCGGGACACCCGCCGAAGAGGGGGGCGGTGGCAAGGTGACCATGCTCGAGTGACGGGCTGTTCGACGATGTGCACGCGGCCATGATGATCCACCCGTGGCCGACCGACCGGCTCGAGGCCACCTGTCTGGCCGTCTCCCACTTCGATGTCACCTTCACCGGCAAGGGCGCCCACGCCTCGGCCGCGCCGTGGGAGGGGGTCAACGCCGGCGATGCCATGGTCGTCTCCCAGGTGGCCATCGGCCTGCTCCGCCAGCAGCTACGCCCCGACGATCAGGTCCACGGGATCGTCACCGACGGCGGCCGGGCGGCCAACGTCATTCCTGACTCGGTCACCGGCAGGTTCATGTGCCGGTCCGCCTCCCTGGACGGACTCGGGCTGCTCGAGCCCAGGGTGGTGGGCTGTTTCGAGGCCGGGGCGCTCGCCACCGGGACGTCGGTGCGGTTCGAGTCCCTGGCACCGGTCTACTCCCACATGGAGACCGACCACGACCTGTTGGCCCTGTACCGGGCGAACGCCGAGGCACTGGGCCGTTCGTTCTCCCTCGACGACGAGGAGGCCCCACGGCCCACGCTCTCCACCGACATGGCCAACGTGTCGCTGGCGGTGCCGGCCATCCATCCGCTGCTGGGCATCGACGCGGCGGGATCGGTCAACCACCAGCCCGAGTTCGCGGCCGCCTGCATCACCCCGTCGGCCGACGCCGCCGTGCGCGACGGTGCCCTGGCCATGGCCTGGACGGCGATCGATGCCGCCCGGACCGGACCGGTGCCGCGAACGGCTGCTGGCCCGTCAGTGATCCGGATGGAACTCCCCGAACACCCCGCGCAGCACGTCCGACACCTCACCGAGCGTCGCCATCCGGGCCAGGGCCGTCTTCATGGGGACGAGCAGGTTCTGCGTCCCCCTCGCCGCGGCCTCCACGTCGTCGAGGGCGACGTCCACGGCTGACTGGTCCCTCTCCGCTCTCACCCGCTTCACCCGGGCCACCTGGGATCGCTGCAGCTCGACGTCGATGGGGAAGACATCCGACGGGTCCAGCTCCTCGTCCACGAACTTGTTCACCCCGACCACGACCTTCTCGCCGGCGTCGATCGCCTTGGCATAGGCGTAGGCGGCCTGCTCGATCTCCTGTTGCATGTACTGGGCCTCGATGGCATCCACCGCGCCGCCCATGGCGTCGATCCGCTCCAGGTACTCCCATGCCCCCTTTTCGACCTCGTCGGTGAGGGCCTCCACGAACCACGAGCCGGCCAGCGGGTCCACCGTGTCGGCGATGCCGGACTCATAGCCGACTATCTGCTGGGTCCGCAGGGCGATCTTGGCGGCGCGCTGGGTGGGGAGCCCGAGGGCTTCGTCGAATCCGTTGGTGTGGAGGCTCTGGGTGCCTCCGAGCGCGGCGGCCAGTGCCTGCACCGTCACCCGCACGATGTTGTTCTCGGGCTGCTGGGCGGTCAGTGTCGAACCGCCGGTCTGGGTGTGGAAGCGGAGCAGTGTCGATCTCTTGTCCTTGGCCCCGAACCGCTCGGTCATGAGCTTGGCCCACATCCGCCGGGCCGCACGGTACTTGGCCACCTCCTCGAAGAGGTTGTTGTGGGCGTTCCAGAAGAAGCTGAGTCGGGGGGCGAAGACGTCGACGTCGAGGCCGGCGGCCAGCGCTGCCTCCACGTAGGCGATCCCGTTGGCGATGGTGAAGGCGATCTCTTGGACCGCGGTCGATCCTGCCTCGCGGATGTGGTAGCCGGAGATGGAGATGGTGTTCCAGGACGGGAGGTTCTCCGCGCAGTAGGAGAAGGTGTCTGTGACCAGGCGCATCGAGGAACGCGGCGGGTAGATGTAGGTCCCCCTGGCCACGTACTCCTTCAGGATGTCGTTCTGGATGGTGCCGCCCAGGTCCTTCGGATCCACCCCGTTCTCCTCGGCCACCAACTGGTAGAAGAGCAGGAGGATGGCGGCCGTGGCGTTGATGGTCATCGACGTGGTCACCTTGTCCAGGGGCAGTCCGGCCAGCAGCAGGCGCATGTCCGCCATCGAGTCGATGGCCACGCCCACCTTGCCCACCTCACCCTCGGCACGGGGATGGTCGGAGTCGTATCCCATCTGGGTCGGCAGGTCGAAGGCACAGGACAGACCGGTCTGGCCGGCGTCCAACAGGAACTTGAACCGTTCGTTGGTCGACTCTGCCGTACCGAATCCGGCGTACTGGCGCATGGTCCACAGTCGGCCCCGGTACATGTCCCCCCTGATGCCCCGGGTGAAGGGATAGCGCCCCGGCGCACCCAGGCTCCGGTCGGGGTCCCAACCGTCGAGATCCTCCGGCCCGTAGACGGGGCGGACCTCGATGCCCGAGTCGGTGAACCGCTTGCTTTCGGGCTCCGGGGAGCCGGCGTTCGGGGACATGGGGCCCAGGTTACGGTGTCCGGCGCCGCCCTGAGGAAGACCTGCGTCCCTCAGGCGGCCGGAGGTTGCGCAGGGTGGGGCATGCACAGCTCGTCGTACTCGGCGATGACGATCTCGCCGGCATCGGGCCCACACGCCGGGCACTGTGGGTCGCGGTGGACCTTGAAGGTCCGGAAGCTCTCCTCGAGCGCGTCATAGGCCAACAGGCGTCCCTGCAACGTCTCGCCGATCCCCAGCAGTACCTTGACCGCCTCCATGGCCTGGATCGAGCCGATGATCCCCGGAAGCACACCGAGCACTCCGGCCTCGGAGCAGCTGGGGGCCAGCTCGGCCGGCGGGGGCTCGGGGATCATGCACCGGTAGCAGGGGCCGACGAAGGGGTTGAACACGGTGGCCTGGCCCTCGAACCGGAAGATCGACCCGTGCACCACGGGGATCCGCTTCACCAGCGAGGCATCGTTGACCAGGTACCGGGTGGGGAAGTTGTCGGTGCCGTCGACGATGACGTCATAGCCGTCGATGATGTCGAGGATGTTGTCGGCCCCCAGGCGCACGTCGTAGGTCACGACGTTGACGTCGGGATTGACCAGGGTGAGCGTCTTCTTGGCCGAGTCGACCTTCCGCTCTCCGATGCGATCGGTGTTGTGGAGGATCTGGCGTTGCAGGTTGGAGGCGTCGACCACGTCCATGTCGATGATCCCGAGCGTGCCCACCCCGGCGGCGGCCAGATAGAGGGCGGCGGGAGAGCCGAGGCCCCCCGCACCCAGCAGCAATGCCTTCGAATCGAGGAGCTGGAGCTGTCCGGCCTCTCCGACCTCGGGAAGCAGCAGGTGCCGCTGGTAGCGATTGCGCTGCTCGGGACTCAGCGACCGGGGGGCCGCCCACTCCCGTCCTTCGTCCTTCCAGCGGTTGAACCCTCCGATGACCGAGGCCACATCGCCGTAGCCCAGCTCCTGAAGCGTCTTCGCCGCGAAGGCCGAACGGACGCCGGCGGCGCAGTAGACGATCACGTGGCTCGACTTGTCGGGGATCCGGCCCTCGACCGACGTCTCCAGGGTGCCCCGCGGGATGTGCAGCGCGCCGGTGAGTGCGCCCTGCTCGTACTCATCGGGCTCCCGCACATCGAGAACGACCGCGTCGCCGGCCGCGATCTCCCGTTCGGCCTCGGCAGGGTCGACCTCCCGGATGGTCGCCTTGGCCTGGGCCAGCATTTCCCTGAAGGTGGGCACGATGATCACGATCCTTCATCCCGTGGCCACGGCACCGGCAGGACCGGTCCCGTCGCACTGCGTCAACAACGGGGTAAACACTACCAGCGGGGTCAACATTCCCTCGGCCCCCAGGCGCACGGCCGGGCGGCCCGCCCAAGCGGGACCGGTCCAGGATCAGCCGTGCCCCCCGGATCAGCCCGTCGTGACGTACCCGGGCGGGGGGATGGTACCCGGCCCGGTGGACTCGCAGCCGGCGAGCACGCTCGGATCGGCGGCGGGTGCGAGCGCAGGCGGCGACAGGAAGGCAGGAGCGGCGGTCAGATCGACGGTGTCCAGGAGATCGTCGGCGTTGGCGTCGCGGAAGGTGAGCGCGGGCAGGTTCCACTTGGACTCGACCAGCTTCAGGACCGATGTGTGGTCGTGGACCACGTGCGAGACGTAGTCCGGCCTGGCGTACGGCGAGGCGACGCCTGCCGGCACCCGGAACCCGTAGCGGTTGAACAATCCCGGCGTGTCACCGGCGGAGAGGGCCGGGGGCACCTGATCCGGTCGGGGCGCCCTCGGCGGGGGGACATGGTCGTAGTAGCCCCCTGACTCGTCGTAGCACCAGACCAACATGGTGTGGGGCCACTGGGGTGAGGCCATCACCGCGTTGACCACCTGGGCGAGGAACTGGTCGCCGAACTGCACATCCTGGGGGTTCTCCTCGGATTGGGTGCCGAAGTCGGGGTCGACCAGGCTCACCGCCGGCAAGGTGCCGGCGGTGGCGTCGGTGAAGAACTGGGAGATCGTCGCCAGATTGGACGAGATGCCGGGGACGCCGGCCAGATACGTCCAGATCAACAGAGACGGCAGCGAGGAGTAGTAGTTCTTCCACGAGATCCCGTGGGCGTTGAGCGCCTCGAACATGGTGCCGTTCGGCGGGCGGTCGCTGTTCAGGACGTCGGTGGTCTGGCCCAGGGAGGTCCCGCCCATCAGATAGCGCCGGTTTGGGTAGGTCTGAGCCCCGACCGAGCAGAAGTAGCGGTCGCAGACCGGGAAGGTGGCGGCCAGCGAGTTGATGAAGGGCAGGACCGAGGGCTCGAAGTAGCCCATGGACACCGGCCCGCTCTGGCTCTTCACGAACCCGTTGTTCTGCCCCCGGCTGAACGAGACCTTGAAGGCCTCCCACGTGTTGTACGGGTAGTGGGCCTGCTGGCACGGATTGGGCATGGGGAACGAGTGGAGGACCGCCTTCTTGACCGGAGGGGGGAACACCGATGCCTTCGGCCAGGGGTTCGAGGAGGTGGGCCTGCCGCCGGGACCGAGCTCGAAGCCGTCGCCGCGACCCTGCATCATGCCCAGGATGTTGTCGTAGGAGTGGTTCTCCATCATCACGATGACAATGTTCTCGATCAACGGGATCTGATCGGTGCCCGGCGGAGCGTCCGGGTTGGGAAGGGTTCCCGGACGTGGCATCTTCTTCGGCCGGGACCCTGCCGCCGACGCCGTGCCGGGCGCCAGTCCGATGGCCGCGGCCCCGGTCAGGCCGCCGCCGAGCAGGGCTCGACGGGAGAAGCTGGGAGCTGGGGTCACATCTACTGACAATACTCACCTCGGCCGAAATCCGCCCGCGCCGGGGTCGCGGCGGCCGGCGGGGCGGTCCGGGCCTCCCCGCGGCGGACCGAGACCCCCGTTGTCGGCGCCGGACACCCGATGGACCGGGCCATGGCCTCGACCGGGCCAGCCGGTAGCGTCGGCCCGCATGGAGCTGCCGTGGAGCTGACCGAGGTGCTGCGGAGGCGGCGGATGACCCGCAATTTCAGTGGCCGCCCGCTGGGTGGCGAGGTCGTCGACCGGCTGCTGATGGCTGCTCTCCGTGCACCGTCGGCAGGGAATACACAGGGCCGGGAGTTCGTCGTCCTCCGGGGCGCGGCACAGACCGCGCTCTACTGGGAGGCGGTCACCGACGCTGGGTGGCGATCCCGCTCCCGGCGGTTCGAGGGGATGTCGCGGGCTCCGGTCATCGTGCTCCCGTTTGCAGACCCCGAGGCCTACGTCGTCCGTTACCAGGAGGCCGACAAGCTCCCCGCCAATGGCGACGCAGTCGAGTGGGCCGTCCCCTACTGGTTCGTCGACACCGCATTTGCGACGATGACCCTGCTGCTCGGCGCCACCGACCTGGGTATCGGTGCCGCGTTCCTCGGAAATTTCCGCGGCGAGGAGGCGCTGCGGTCCGCTCTGGGCGTCCCGCAGCGGTACCGGTGGCTCGGCGCCGTCCTGCTCGGCGAGCCGGCGTCGCCGGACCCGCGGTCGTCATCGGCCGCCCGGAGGCCCCGCACCCTCGAGAACAGCATCCACCGGGGGCAGTGGTAGGCCGGGCGCGGCGACCTCCGAGTCTTCCGGAGGTCGATCCCGTCCCGATCCGCACGGTGCATCCCTTCCCGCACGAGTCGAGCTCTGCGGGCTGGGCACCAGGGGCGCTCTCCAGGGACCTTGGCGGCCGGTATCGGGACTAGCCCGGAATCGGGAGAGACCTGTTCCATTCGTCTGGTGGGACCCCGCCGACCTGCCGACGGGCCCCGGGTCGGCGACGAGTTCGGTACCCGCATCGTTTGGACCGCTCAGGTCACGGTTCGCATATTCCGGAACCGGTCGCCGCCGGTCCGGCTCGATTCCTGCCGGGCCGATCGCCCGCCCCTAGGCTCGGCACGGGGGATCGGGGCCGGTGGTCCGAAGGTGGGCGCCGACCTCGGACACCGAGGTGAACTGTCCGGGCCCAGGACGCCGAACTGGGCCGTCGAGCTGTTCGACAGTAGGCGGAAGGTGGGTGGGAGCCGGTGAAGGTGGCGATCCTAGACGACTACTTCGACACGCTCCGGACCCTTGACTGCTTCGTCAAACTGAACGACCACGAGGTCACAGTCTGGACGGATCACGTCGAAGATGTGAGTGTGCTGGCAGCACGGCTGGCCGATACGGAGGCGCTGGTTCTCATTCGGGAACGCACCGAGATCCGCACCCCGCTCCTGAGAGAGCTTCCACGGTTGAAGCTCATCAGCCAGCGAAGCGTCTAACCGCACATTGACATCGGCACCTGCTCTGAACTCGGTATCGTCGTGTCCTCCAACCTCCACCAAGGCTCGGCGTCCTATGCGACCGCGGAGCTGACCTGGGGGCTCGTCATCGCCGGGATGCGTCGGATCCCTCAGCAGGTCACCTCGATGAAGGCTGGACGCTGGCAAGCAGGCGTCGGACATTCGCTCCGGAACAAGGCGCTCGGGATCTACGGGTATGGACGGATCGGAGAGGTCATCGCCGACTACGGCAAGGCATTCGGCATGAACGTGCTGGTCTGGGCCGGCCCGGAGTCGCGGGGACTGGCGCAGGCGGACGAGGTGGAGGTTGCCGGGTCCAGGCAATCCTTCTTCGAGCAGTGCGATGTGGTCTCGCTCCATATGCGCCTCGTCGACGCCACACGGGGGATCGTCACCCGGTCCGATCTCGACAGGATGAAGGCATCGGCCCTCTTCGTGAACACCAGCCGAGCGGGCCTCGTCGAGCCAGGGGCACTGGTCGGGGCGCTCACCGCAGGCAGGCCCGGCATGGCGGCGGTCGACGTCTACGAGACCGAGCCGCTCACAGACCCAGCGGACCCGCTCCTCTTGATGGACAAACGTCATCTGTACGCCACACATCGGATATGTATCCACCGAGGAATGGGAACTCCAGTTTTCCGATGTCTTCGGCCAGATCAACGCCTTCGCGGCGGGCGAGCCGGCCAACGTCGTGAACCCTGGGGTCCTGGATCGCCGACGTCGGCAGTGACCACGTCGGCGACCACGACGTGCCCATCCCCGACGTACCGCGGCCCCTCTCCTGACGACGGGAATACGCAGATCTCCGGTGCCGATGGTCCGGAGGGCGGTACGTCGTCGGTCCCGTTGAGCCGCCCGGCAAGATCGAGACTTGTGGAGGGGTCATCCCGATGTCGACGGGAGCGGCCGCCCTGACCGGGATCCCTTCTCGTCCCCCTGCTGCAAGGTCGTCGCCAAGGTACCCGGCAAGTCGGGCGCATCACGGTAGGTCGGGCAGGCACACCGCCCCGACCCCGGAGATGACCATGCGCGATACCACCACCCTCCCCCCGGACGCCGTCCCGCCCGGTTCGGTCCCCCCGACCGGTGTCCCACGCCGGGTGCTCCCGCGGACGACTCCCCCGCTGACGGAGGACGCGGACCGCCCGAAGCTGCGGGTCGTTCCCTGGCGCGACCCGGTGGCCGACCCCCATGGCGTGCACCCGTGCTCGCGCTATGTCGAGCTGTACTGGCTGCCGGTCATCGGCCCGTCGACGACCTGGCTCCTGCGGAGGATCGCCTACGGCCTCGAGGTCCACCGTGACGGCTTCGACCTCGACCTCTCCGACACCGCCCGGTCGTTGGGCCTGGGCCAGCGGATGGGGAAGAACTCACCATTCCGGCGGGCGTTGCAGCGGCTCCGCACGTTCGAGCTGGCTCGTCCTCACGGGCCGGGCGCCTTCGCCGTCCGCACCCGCATTCCGCCCCTTCCACTCCGGCATGTCACTCACCTTCCCGGCCCCCTCCAGGCCAGCCACCGCCGGTGGCTCGCCGAGCAGAGACTGTCCGAAACCGAGCAGATGCGGCTGCGGGCCCACCGGCTGGCAGCCGGGCTCGCGTCCGGCGGAAGGGGCCAGACCGAGATCGAAGAACAGCTGGGGAAGTGGCAGTTCCATCCGGCGGTCGCATTCCGTGCTGCGGAGGAGGCGGTGAGAAGACGCCGGAAGGCCGGGCCCCGACCGGATGGAGCAGCCCGCAGGACCGACCGGTCCGACCGGTCCGACCTCCGGACAATCGATGCTGACGGAGCGCTGGCGTCGACGACCTGGCCGGGCTGACCTGGCCGGGTTGACCTGGTCGGGCTCGGCCGGGACCCGGGACGGCCGGATCTCGGGCGCCGCACGGGTGCGGCCGACCTCGAAGGCAGGTTCCTCCGGCGCGGCCAAGTCGTGACTACCAGGTCACCCCGGATCGGCCTCGTGACCGGCCGGAGTCAGGCCCCAGTAGGCGTCCGACGGCTCGATCTGGCCTTTGACCACCTTGTCGATCATGGTGCAGATCGGCAGGTCGAGCCCGTGGCGCTCGGCCAGCTCGAGAGCCACCGAGGCCGTCTTGACCCCTTCGGCCACCATGTGCATCTCCGCCAGGATGTCCTCGAGCCGGCGGCCCCTGCCCAATTGCTCGCCGACGGCGCGGTTCCGGCTGTGGGGGCTCATGCAGGTGGCGATCAGATCGCCCATCCCGGCCAGTCCGGCAAAGGTGGCCGGCTGGGCCCCCATGACCACTCCGAGTCGAGTCAGCTCGGCCAATCCGCGGGACATCACCGCCGCGCGCGTGTTGTCACCCACCCCCAGGCCTTCCCCGATGCCTGCAGCGATGGCGATGACGTTCTTGAGCGCTCCACCCATCTCACAGCCCACAACGTCGTCGTTGACGTAGACGCGGAAGACCCCGCGGGTGAACACCTTCTGGATGGCGCTCGCCACTTCGAGGTCCTCGGTGGCGATGACGGCGGCGGCGGCCTTGCCGGACATGATCTCGTTGGCGATGTTCGGTCCGGTCAGGGCGGCCACCGGGTGGCCGGGGACGACCTGACTGATCACCTCGGTCATCCGGAGGTGGGAGCCGCCTTCGAGCCCCTTGGACAGACTCACCACCGGGATCCATGGTCGCATGTGCCTCGAAGCCTCTTCGACCACGTTGCGGAATCCCGAGGTGGGCACGCCGACCACCAACAGGTCTGCCTGGCACACGGCTTCGCCGAGATCGGCGGTGGCCGCGAGCTCGCGGGCCAGGTCGAACCCGGGGAGGTAGGCCGCGTTGACGTGCTCGGCGGTGATGGACTCGACCACCTCGGGGTTCCTGGCCCACAGCACCGTGTCGTGCCGGGGGGCGACCAGGGATGCGACGGTCGTGCCCCACGATCCGGCTCCGAGCACCGCTATCTTCACCCGACGAAGGTACCGCGCGGACCGGGTCGGGCGCCTTCGGCAACCCGGTCCGCGCGCTCGGGAGGACCCCCGGCAGGTCGTGCCGCCAACGCTATCGGTCGCCGGCGAGGGCCAGCCAGTGGGCGAACGCCTCAGAGGTGACCAGCTCAACCAGGGTCCGCACGCCGAATCCGGTGCCACCCTTGGCCAGGTAGCGGTGGTTCTCGTCCGAGCGGGACGGCCCGGCGATGTCCAGATGGGCCCAGGGCACGCCTCCGACGAATTCGCGGAGGAGCAGTGCGGCCGAGATGCTCCCCGCCTGGCCGGGCCGGCCCACGTTGCGCATGTCGGCGATCTCCGAGTCGATGTGGACGCGGTAGTCGTCGGGCAGCGGAAGCGGCCACAGCGGCTCACCGGCCCGGTCCCCCGCCGACCGCACCTGGGAGATGAGCTCACCGTCGTTGCCCAGCAGGCCGGCGATCTCCTTGCCCAGCGCCACGACGGCCGCACCGGTCAGTGTGGCCAGGTCCACGATGGCGCCGGCGCCGGACTCCACCGCCAGCGACAGGCCGTCCGCCAGCACCAGGCGGCCTTCGGCATCGGTGTTCAGGACCTCGATGGTCTTCCCGTTACGGGCGGTCAGCACGTCCCCCGGTTTGGTCGCTGAACCGCTGGGCATGTTCTCGGTCAGGGGAGCGAGGGCGGTGATCCGGATGCGGGACCCGAGGGCCGCAGCGGCGTCCACGGCACTGAGGACGGCGGCCGCCCCACCCATGTCGGTCTTCATGGTCTCCATGCCGCCCGCGGTCTTCAGGGACAGCCCACCCGAGTCGAAGGTGATCCCCTTCCCGACCAGGGCCAGATGTGGCACCCGCCCGCCCTCCTCGACGGGGTCCGCGGGCCGGTACTCGACGCGAACCAGTCGAGGCGGCACCACTGATCCGCGGGCCACTCCGAGCAAGCCCCCCAGACGTTCCGCGGCAATCCGCTCCTCGTCCCAGACCTCGACGGACACCCCGGCCACACCGGCGAAGCGCTCGACGAAGAACTCGGCGAACCTCGCCGGCGTCAGGGAACTAGGGGGCTCGTTGACCAGGTCACGGGCCACGCAGACCGACTCGGCGATGCGCGCCCCCCGGGTGATCCCGGCGTCGAGCCCGGTCGCATCGCCGGAGGCTGCCGCGGCGATCACCAGGACGCTCGGCTGGCCCGGGCTCTCCCCGGTACGGAAGTCGTCATACCGGTAGAGGGCCAGGACGGCTCCCTCGGCCACCGCCGCACCCGCCTGCTCGACGGACAACGCGACTCCGCCGGGCTGGCCGGTCGGATCGGGCAGGACGAGCGCCGCGGCTCCCTGGCCCACCGTGCGGATGAATGCGGCCGTCGCCCGGCGGAGGGTCTCGAGGGCGCCGTCGCCGACCAGGGCCGGCAGGTCCCCCACGCCGACCAGGGTGATGTCCGGTGGTGGTGCGGTGGCGGCTGCTACGGCGTGGCCCTCAGCCCCCGGAACCGGGCCCGAGGGTCCCGTCCCGGTGGGCGGTACCGGTGGCGGCGCGGCGGTGCGGAAGGCGAGGGTCTGTCCGACCTTGCCCGTGAACCCGTGGCGTTTGCACCAGACGGGGTCGAGCACCGGCGGGACCTGGGCGAGCTCCGACAACTCGCCGGTCGGCGCGGCCCAGCGGGGTCCGTCCTCGTGGGAGGAGACCGGCACCCCCACCACCACCACGTCGGAGGGCAGCGCACCCGGGGCCAGGGACACGACCCTCATGAGGGGACGCCGCCGCTCTCCCCGCCGGCGTCGCTCCGGGAGCTCCCCCGGCGACCAGGGCGCCGCGGAGCACCGCGGGCCAGCAGATGCTCCTCGCCCTCGGCCCAACGGGCCATCGCCCACAGCAGATCGGAGAGCCGATTGAGGTACTGGCCGGCCAGCGACCCCGCTATGGGCGCGGACACCAAGAGGCGTTCGGCCCGGCGCACCACGGTACGGGCAAGGTCGAGCGCCGCCGACGCCCGGTTGGCCCCCGGCACCACGAACTCGGTGGGCATCTCGATGCGCGCCATCAGGCCGTCGATGTGGTGCTCGAGGGCGGCGACCATCTCGGCGGTGACCAGCGTGGTCCCGGCCTTCAGCTTCGATCGGTTGGAGGGATCGGTGGCCACCTCGGCCATCAGCACGTAGAGATCACGTTCGAGCCCGGTCAGGAGACGGTCCAGCTCGGAGTCAGGGACGGTCTCGGCCCGGGCGGTGCCCATCACGGCCTGGGCTTCGTCCACGGTTCCGTTGATCTGCATGATCGAGGCGTCCTTGGCCACCCGGCCGCCGTAGAGCAGTCCGGTGGTGCCGTCGTCGCCCGTCCTCGTGTAGATCTTCAGCACTCCCTCATCACCGCCACGATGCTAAACGACATCGCCCGGGGCCCCCCGTCGACCGGGCTGCCGTCGACCGGCAACCGGGGGGCCGGCGGACCGGGGCCGGCGGACCCGCGCCCCCTCGCCGCTCGTCCTGCCGATGGCCGCCGCCGCCCCCGGTAGCCTTGGAGGGCCATGACCACCAAGGACATCCCGCGTTCCAGCTACCTGCAGGCCGCCTCCGAGCGGGTCGTCATCTTCGACGGCGCCATGGGCACCAACCTGCAATTGGCCGAGCTCACCGCCGACGACTTCGGCGGGCCGGACCTCGAAGGCTGCAACGAGCTCCTGGTCGTCAGCCGGCCCGAGGTCGTCGACCGGGTCCACCGGTCGTTCTTCGAGGTCGGATGCGACGTGGTCGAGACCGACACGTTCGGGGCGTTCGCGCCGGTGCTGGCCGAGTACGGCCAGGCCCACCGGGTGCGCGAGCTGAATCTGGCCGCCGCCGCTCTGGCCCGGGGGGCAGCCGACGACTTCTCCACCCCCGACCGGCCCCGGTGGGTAGCCGGGAGCATCGGTCCGGGGACGAAGTTCCCCACCCTCGGTCAGATCCGGTACGCCGAGCTCCGGGGATTCTACGAAGAGCAGGCCGCGGCGTTGATCGAGGGTGGGGTGGACCTGATCATCATCGAGACGGTCTTCGACCTCCTGCAGGCGAAGTCGGCCATCAACGGCGCCCGGCGGGCGATGCGGGCTGCCGGTCGCCACCTCCCGATCCAGACCCAGGTCACCATCGAATTGACCGGAACCATGCTCCCCGGAACCGAGATCGGCGCCGCTCTGTGCGCCCTCGACGCCATGGACGTCGACCTCGTCGGCCTCAACTGCGCCACCGGCCCGGCCGAGATGTTCGAACCGCTGCGTCACCTCACCGGACAAGCCTCCACCCCGGTGTCGTGCCTACCCAATGCCGGCCTTCCCTCGGTCGTCGACGGGGCCATGCACTACGACCTGACCCCCGAGCAGCTGGCGGAGTTCCACCGCCAGTTCGTGGGCGAGCTCGGCGTGTCGGTGATCGGCGGATGCTGCGGCACCACGCCCGCCCACCTGGCCGCGGTGGTGGAGGCGTGTGCTGACCTCACCCCGGCCACCCGCCGGAGTGAGCCCGAGCCCGGTGCCGCGTCGATCTACACCCAGGTCCCCTTCGACCAGGACACCTCGTTCCTGGTCATCGGCGAGCGGACCAACGCCAACGGCTCGAAGAGGTTCCGCGACGCCATGCTCGAAGCCGACTGGGACACCTGCGTGGCCATGGCCCGCGACCAGGTCAAGGAGGGCTCCCACCTCATCGACGTCTGCGTCGACTACACCGGCGCCGACGGGGTCGCCGACATGGAGCAGGTCATATCCCGATTCGCCACCCAGTCCACCGTTCCGCTGGTGGTCGACTCCACCGAGGCCCCGGTGGTGGAGACAGCGCTGTCGTGGATCGGCGGGCGGGCGGTGATCAACTCGGTCAATCTCGAGGAGGGCGACGAGCCGGGCACGCGCCTCGACTCCTTCCTCACGCTGGCCAAGGAATTCGGTGCGGCCGTGGTCTGCACCTGCATCGACACCGAAGGGCAGGCCCGCACCGCGGAGTGGAAGGTCCGCGCCGCCACCGCCATCCACGACATCGCCATCGAGCGCTACGGGCTCCGGCCCGAGGACCTCATGTTCGATGCCCTGGCCCTGCCCCTGTCGACCGGAATGGAGGAGAGCCGCAAGGACGGCATCGAGACCATCGAGGGCATCCGCCGGATCAAGGCGGAGCTCCCCGGCGTCTACACCGTGCTGGGTCTCTCCAACGTCTCCTTCGGCCTCAACCCGGCCGCCCGCCAGGTCCTCAATTCGGTGTTCCTCCACGAGTGTGTCGAGGCCGGGCTCGATGCAGCCATCGTGCATGCGTCCAAGATCCTCCCGCTGTCCAAGATCGACGATCGGGCGAAGGAGGTCTGCCTCGACCTCGTCTACGACCGCCGCCACGACGGCTACGACCCGCTGACCGAGCTCCTGTCCATGTTCGAGGGTGTGAGTGCGTCGAGCGCGGTCGCCAAGGAGGACCGGTCCGGGTGGACGCTCGAACGGCTCCTCGAGCACCGGATCATCGACGGCGACCGCAACGGCCTCGAGGCCGACCTCGATCAGGCGATGGCCAACGGGTCAACGCCGCTCGAGATCATCAACGACATGCTGCTCGCCGGCATGAAGACGGTGGGCGAGCTGTTCGCCACCGGTGAGATGCAACTCCCCTTCGTGCTCGGATCGGCGGAGACCATGAAGGCCGCCGTCGCCCATCTCGAGCCCCACATGGAGAAGGCCGACCAGGGCGGCAAGGGGACCATGGTGCTGGCGACGGTCAAGGGCGACGTCCACGACATCGGCAAGAACCTGGTCGACATCATCCTCACCAACAACGGGTACACCGTGAAGAACCTCGGCATCAAGGTCGGGATAGCCGACATGGTCAGCGCCCTCGAGGAGTCCGGTGCCGACGCCATCGGCATGAGCGGGCTGCTGGTCAAATCGACCCTGATCATGCGGGACAACCTCGAGGAGCTCAATCGACGCGGGCTCTCCCACATACCGGTCATCCTCGGTGGTGCTGCTCTGACCCGCACCTATGTCGAGCGCGACCTCCGCAATGTCTACGACGGTCGGCTCTTCTACGGGAAGGACGCCTTCGAGGGCCTGCGCACCATGGACCGGCTGGTCGAGCTGAACCGTTCCGGGGAGGACGACCCGGACTTCGGGATCGCCATCGGAGGCCGCGACCTCGGGCCCAAGCAAGAGTGAACTGCGCAAGAAGGCTGCTGCCGAGGCGAGGGAGCGGGGCGAGGTGCTCCCCCGGCGCTCACCGGAGGTGGCCTCGGACAACCCCGTCTTCAAGCCCCCGTTCCTGGGCACCCGGGTGGCCAAGGGCGTGGCCGTCGACGATGTGGCGGCCTTCCTCAACGAGACCGCCCTCTTCCGCAACCAGTGGGGCTACCGGCCCGAGCACGGCGAGAACGACGCGGCCTTCAAGGACCGGGTGCGGAGCCTGTTGCGCGACCAGCTCGGCACGGCGAAGGAGGAGCAGCTGCTGGTCCCCCAGGTGGCGTGGGGGCACTTCGCCGCCAATGCCGACGGCGACGACCTGGTGATCTTCGAGGATGAGACCCGGACCGCCGAGTCGACGCGGTTCAGCTTCCCCCGCCAGACCGAACAGCCCTGGCTGTGCATCAGCGACTTCTTCCGGTCCGTGGAGTCCGGCGAGCCCGACTGGGCCAGCTTCCAGGTGGTGACCATGGGAGCGCGGGTGTCCGAGGAGGCCGCCCGCCTGTTCGCGGCCGACGAGTACCAGCGGTATCTCTACCTCCACGGACTCGGGGTCGAGATGGCCGAGGCCCTCGCCGAGTACTGGCACCTCAGGATCCGCGAGGAGCTCGGGTTCGCCGCTGAGGACGGGCCGACCCTCACCGGCCTCTTCCGGCAGAAGTACCGGGGCGGCCGCTACTCGTGGGGCTACCCCGCCTGCCCCGATCTGGAGGACAACGCCAAAGTGGTCGGGCTGCTGGGCGCCGACCGGATCGGGGTCGAGGTCAGCGAGGGATTCCAGCTCCACCCCGAGCAGTCGACCACCGCGATCATCTGCCACCATCCTCAGGCCAAGTACTTCGTGGCCTAGCCCCGGCCCACTCCCACTTGGACCTCCCGGGGCGGGGTGGATTTGATCGCAAGGCTCCACCGGTCCGAGACTGGTACCTGTCGACCGAGGGAGGCACCAGGAGATGACCACGCCCTCAGTCCCCTACTACCGGGACGATCTTGCTTTCGTCCACCACCGTGGCTTCGGCTTCCACGCGGAGGCATGTGCTCCTGGCCTCCTCACTCTCTTGGAGCCGATCCGGGCGCGGAACGGCCTGGTCCTGGAGATCGGCTGTGGAAGCGGCCTGCTCACGGAGAGGCTCGTCAGCGCCGGTCACCGGGTCGTGGCGACCGATGCCTCATCGGCAATGCTCCGCCTTGCCCACGATACCGCCACCGGGGTGGAAGTGATCCGCGAGTTGACCCTGCCAGACGACCCCGTGCCGGAAGCCGACGCCGTTGTCGGCATCGGGCATGCCCTCAACTATCTCCCCGACGCAGGCGCCGTGGACCGCGCCCTGCTCTCTCTCGCCCGGGCAATCCTGCCCGGAGGCCTGCTGGCCATCGACCTCTGTGATCTCGAATGGGGTGCCACCCATTCCAATGGCAGTCTCGGACGGGTCGGCGACGACTGGGCGATCATCTCCCGGTTCTCCCTTCCCTCGCCGGATCGCTACGTGCGGGAGATGACCACGTTCGTCCGCACCGCTGACGGTTCGTGGCGCCGGGATGACGAAGTGCACGACAACGTCCTGGTCGACACCTCTGCTATCCCTTCCCTGCTCGCCACCGAAGGCCTCCGGGTCGAGATCGGTGATTCGTTCGGAGAGGAGAACCTGCCCCCGGGGCTCCGAACCGTCATCGGGGGGCGCCCGGGATGAAGAACCCGTCACCGATCCGGTGGTGGCCGCTCTATGGGCTGCCGGGGTCTCGGGGCATGGCTCCGACCACATGGGGAGCCGTCGACCCCGGGGGCCCGCTCACAGCGCCAAGGTGGCGCCGCCATCGACCACCACTGCCGCACCGTTGACGAACCGAGCCTGTTCGGAACAGAGGAACGCCACGACGCTGCCGAAGTCGGCGGGGTCGCCCATCACGCCGGTGCCGCCCAGGTCGCGCATGCGTTCGGTGGCGTGAGGGCCCGGGCACACCAGGTTCAGCGTGATGCCGGCCCCCTCGGAGGCGAGGTCCAGTGCCGCCGTCTTGACCCAGGCCCACAGCCCGACCCGGGCGGTGTTCGACAGAGCCAGCGTCGGGATCGGCTGCACCACCGAGTACGACGAGATACAGCAGATCCGGCCCCATCCGCCCTCGCGCATGGCCGGGACCGCCTCACGAGTCAGTCGCACGGCGGACATCAGGTTGGCCTCGAAGGCCCCGGTGAGGGCGGCGTCGTCCACCTCGAGGGCCCGGCCGGGCGGTGGCCCGCCGGCGTTGGCGATCACGATGTCGAGGCTCCCGAACGCCTCCCGGGTCACCTGCACCAGCCGGGCCGGCGACGCCGGTTCGGTGATGTCGGCCACCTGGGTCTCCACCTCCGCGCCCGTCGCCCGCAGCGTCGCCCGGGCCTCGGCAAGAGTGGCCTCGCTACGGGACGACAGCATGACCCTGACCCCCTCAAGGGTCAGGGCCTCGGCCGTGGCCCGGCCCAGGCCCCGCGATCCGGCGACCACCAGGGCCGCTCTTCCGGCGATGCCGAGGTCCATCCGGCCTCCCTAGGCGTCCACGACGACGAGGCGGTGATCGGCCGAGTTGAGTGCTTCGGGGCTCCCGTCGTCACCGATGACCACGATGTCCTCGAGGCGCATGCCGAACCGGTCGGGCCAGTAGATTCCCGGCTCGACCGAGAAGGCGTGACCGGGCTGCAGTCGCTCCTCGTTACCGGAGACCACGTAGGGGTCCTCGTGCTCCTCGATGCCGATGCCGTGCCCGGTCCGATGCACGAAGAGGTGCCCGAAGCCGGCATCGTGGATGATCTCCCGCGCCACGTGGTCGACGTGCTCGGCCCGACCCCGGCGCGGGCCGAGCACCGCGGCCCGCTGGGCGGCGAACAGGACCTGGTAGCACTCGTCGATCTCCGCGGAGGGCGGGCCGGTCACCACCGTGCGGGTGATGTCCGAGCAGTAGCCGACATCGCCGTCGAGCGAATAGGAACCGCCGAAGTCACACACCACCGTCTCCCCCCGGCCGATGACACGCCCGCCCGGCTCGTGATGCGGGCTGGCGGCGTTGGGGCCGCTGCCGACGATGGCGAAGTTGACCTGCTGATGCCCCTCCTCGATCAACAGGCCGGCGATCTGACTGGAGACCTCCGACTCCTTCCGCCCGATCAGGCCGATCCCACCCCCCTGCAACTCGGCTGCCACCCGGTCGGCCGCAGATCCGGCCATCCGCAGGGCGGCCAACTCCGCAGCATCCTTCACCGCACGGAGCGGCGAGGTCACCGTCGACGCCTCCGCCCACCGGGCCGCGGGCAGGCGACGCTGGAGCGCCAGCACGGTGGTTGCCCAGGCCCGGTCCGAGACGGCACACCGGAGTGCGGCTCCACCGGCGCCCGCTGCGCCCGTCCCGGTGAGGATCGAGGCCACCAGTTCGATCGGGTCCTGGTCATCGGTCCATGGGAGCAGGGTGAAGAGCTCGCCGGCGCCAGCCACCCGCGGTGCCTCCAGGGCCGGGACCACCAGCGCCGGGTCGCCGGCGGGTCGCAGCACGAGCATCGTCAGCCTCTCCAGGGGCATGGCCCGGTAGCCGGTCAACCACGGGAGGTCGGCGCCGTGGGAGAGGAGGAGCGCATCGATCCCCAGCTCGTCCATCCGGCTCCGCACCCGGGCCAGCCGCTCCAGGCGCGCGGCGCGGGCCCGGTCAGGGAGCGTGCTCACGACGGGATCGGCGACGTGAGCCGCGGCGTGGCCCGCGGCGTGCTCTGCGGCCCGGCCGTCGATCCGAGGGGGGGTCGGCCGTCCGGACCGGCGTCCGGGGCGCTCCCGGCATGGACCGGGACAGATGCCTCCGCGGCCTGCCGGGCGTGGTAGCTGGACCGGGTGAGCGGAGACGCCTGCACGTGGGAGAAGCCCATGGCCATGGCCGCCGACCGCAACCCGTCGAACTCGTCGGGGGTCCACCAGCGGGCCACCGGCAGGTGGCGGTGGGTGGGTCGTAGGTACTGGCCGGCGGTCAGGATGTCCACGCCGACCGCCCGGAGATCGGCCAGGGTGGCGAGCACCTCCTCCTCACCCTCGCCCATCCCCAGGATGATCCCCGACTTGGTGGTGAGGCCCGCATCCTTGGCCCGTGCCAGTACCGAGAGGCTCCGGGCATAGCCGGCCGACGGCCGGACGGCGCGTTGGAGCCTGGCCACCGTCTCGATGTTGTGGTTGAGGACGTCGGGTCGGGCGTTGAAGATGGCGTCGAGCGACTCCTGGCGGCCCTTGCAGTCGGAGATGAGCACCTCGACGGTGGTCCGGGGGCGCGGTGCCGGACCGCGGCGATCACCCGCGCAAACCCGCCTGCCCCCCCGTCGGCCAGATCGTCGCGGGCCACACAGGTGATCACCGCATGGGCCAGACCCATCCGCTGCACGGCCTCCGCCACCCGCTCCGGCTCGCCCGCGTCGACGGGGAGGGGGCGCCGGGTGTCCACCTGGCAGAACCCGCAGGCCCGGGTGCAGCGCGATCCGTTGATCATGAACGTGGCTGTCCCATCGGACCAGCACTCGTAGATGTTCGGACAGCCCGCCTCTTCGCACACGGTGACCAGGTCGAGATCACGCAGATCATTTCGAAGGGCGAGGTAATCGACCCCCATGTGGGTCTTGACCCGCAGCCACGGCGGCTTCCGGCCACCCGGGGAAGCCGCACCCCGGGATCGCCCCCCGACTCCCGGGGTCGTCGGTCGAGCGAGCGCTCCGCGGGCCGGCGATGGCCGAGGGCGACCGCGACGGGCTCCGCCCCGCCCACGCCGGTGGCCGTCACCCGTCCGCTCGGGGGGACGGTGCCCACCGCGACGCCGCCGGAGGTCGTGGTCCGGTCGGCCCGTGCCGGGCCGGTCACCCGTTGGACATCGTCGGCGGGGCCCCACACCGACTGGGCCGAGGCGATGATGGCGTCGACGGCGGCGGACATCGTGACGTCGCACCCTTCGGCCACCAGCGACGTCACCGGCATGCCGGCCAGTCCGCACGGCACGATGTGGTCGAACATGGAGAGGTCGGTGCGGACGTTCAGCGCAAACCCGTGGGTCGTGCGCCCCCTCGAGGTCCGCACCCCGATCGCACAGATCTTCCTCGGCCCCGACGAGCCCGGTGCGGGGCCCCCGTCGAGCCCGACCCAGACCCCCGGGTAGCCGGGCAGCCGTCCGACCGAACCGGCCGACAGCCCCATGGTCACGAGGGCGTCGATGACCACCTGTTCGACCCGTCGCACGTGCTCGGGTCCCCGATGGGGCCCGGGCCCGACGGTGACCAGGGGGTATCCGACCAGTTGGCCCGGACCGTGGTAGGTGACGTCACCTCCGCGATCGACCCGGATCAGCTCGGCACCGACCGAGGCCGGATCGACCAGCACATGGCCGGAATCGCCGTTCGCCCCGAGGGTGTACACGTGCGGGTGCTCCAACAGGACCAGATAGTCGTTGCCCGTGCGCCGGCTCACCGCCCGTTGCACGGCCCACGCCTCCCGGTAGGGCACCCGGCCCAGCCACCGGATCCTCATCGGTGATCGGCTCGGCGCACCGGGGACGACCCGGAGGCCGCCCTACAGCTCGCCGGCCCAGTCACGATCATTCAGGATCTGCGCCATCCGGTCCAGATACCGCGCCACGTAGGCGCCGTCGACGGCCCGGTGGTCGAAGGTCATTGCCGCCAGGCCCACCGAGTGGATGGCGATCGACTCGGTGCCGTCGGGCAGCTCGACGACGACCGGCCTCCTGGACACGCCGTCGGTGGACAGGATGGCCACCTGGGGCTGGTTGATGATGGCTCCGGTGATCAGGGTGCCGAACGGCCCGGCGTTGGTGATCGAGAAGGTCCCGGCGCTGATGTCGTCGAGGCTCAGGCGCTTGCTCCGGGCCCGGTCGGCCAGATCGCGGATCCTGCGGGCCATGCCCCGGAGGTTCAGCTCCTCCGCGTTGTGGACGACGGGGACGATAAGTCCCTCGTTGTCGAGGTCGACGGCGATCCCCAGGTTCACGTCGTGGTGGACGATGAGCGAGTCGTCGCCGACCGACGCGTTGAGATGGGGGTACTCGGCCAGGGCCTCGACCGCGGCACGGGCCGCGAACGGGAGATAGGTGAGGCTGAACCCCTCCTCCGCCCGGAACGGGTCTCCGTGGGCCCGGCGGACCCGCTCCACCCGTTCGTAGTCGAGCTCCTTGACCATCAGCGTATGGGCCGACGTGGCCTTCGACCGGACCATGTGCTCGGCAGTGCGCCGCCGGATGTTGGTGAAGGGGATCACCTCGTCCCTCGGTACGGCACGGGCCGCTCCTCCGACCGCCGGGCCCGGTGGGCGCTCGCCGGGCGCGACGGCGCTCGGGGAGACAAGCCCGGACGGCGCAGGCGCAGGGCGGGCGGCCGCGGGAGACCCGGCCGCGGGAGGGCCGGCCTCGCGAGACCCGGCCTCGCGAGAGCCGGCCGCAGGAGAGTCGGTGATGCTGGGGACCTCGGCCGGCCCGACCGCGGCCCCGGTCCCCCGGGATGCGATCACCGCCTCGACGTCACCTCGGGTGATCCGCCCCTCGAGCCCGGTTCCCGCGACCGCCGCCGGGTCGATGCCGTGCTCGCTCATCAGCCTGCGTACCACCGGCGAAAGCACGAGGCGGTCCCCGGAACCGTTCAACGGGGCGGGGGACGCTACCCCCGGGGTGGGCGGTGCCGAGGCGGGGCGCGGTCCGGACCCGGGGTCCGGGACGGGACGCGGCCGGGCCTCGACGGTGATCCCGGCGGCGTCCGCTGCGGCACCCCCCGCCAGACCCCCGGCGACGGCCTCAGGCGCGCCTCGGGCCGGGGGAGGGGCGTCGGCGGGGACGGGTGCATCCCCGTTCGACGAGACCGCATCGCTGATGACCGCCAGCTTGACCCCCACGTCGACCGTGTCGCCCTCCGCCACCAGGATGGCGGTCACCACCCCCTGGGCAGGCGACGGGACCTCGGAGTCGACCTTGTCGGTGGACACCTCGAAGAGCGGCTCGTCCCGGTCCACCTCGTCGCCGATCGACTTGAACCACTTGGTGATGGTCCCCTCGGTCACCGTCTCGCCGAGCTGCGGCATGATCACGTCAGCCAACGTGCAACCCCCTTCCGGTCAGGGCCAACACCGTCTCGCCGAACGTCTCGGACAACGAGGGGTGCGGCTGGATGAACTGGCCCACCTCGTCGGCAGTCGCCTCCCAGTTGACCGCCAGATAGCCCGGCCCCGAGCTGTTCGGTGACCCATGGCCCGACCATGTGCACCCCGAGGATCCGCCCCGTGGTCCCGTCGGGTCGGCGCTCGGCCACCACCTTCACCAGCCCCTCGGTGTCACCGATGATGCGGGCCCGGCTGTTGCCTCCGAACGGGTCCTTCTTGACCACCACATCGAGGCCCGCCGCCCTGGCCGCTGCCTCGGTCAGCCCGGCGAAGGCCACCTCGGGATGGCAGTAGATGGCCCAGGGCACCCGGTCGTAGTCGACGGGCACGACCGGCTCCCCGAGGATGCTCTTGACCACGACGATCCCTTCGGCGAACCCGACGTGGGCGAGCTGGGGGGTGCCGGCCACCACGTCGCCGACCGCCCACACCCCTTCGGCCCCGGTGCGCATCATCGGGTCGACGACGACGAACCCCTGGTCGTCCACCACCACGCCCGTCCCCGGTGCGAGGAGCCCTTCGGTCCGGGGGCGGCGACCGACCGACACCACCACGGCGTCCACGGCCAGCTTTTCGCCGTCGTCGTAGGAGACGACCGTCCCCTTCCCGGAAGGATCGGGTGTGTGGCCCTGTAGCCGTGCCCCCACCTTCACGTCGATGCCACGTTTGCGGAACGAGCGGGCCACCGTCTTGACCACGTCGTCGTCGCAGCCGGCCAGGATGGTCGGGAGGGCCTCGAACACGGTCACCGCGGTGCCCAGGTCGCTCAGCAGCGAGGCGAACTCGCACCCGATCGCCCCTCCCCCGACGACCGCCACCGAGCCGGGGAGGCGCTCCAGGGCCAGGAACTCGTCGGAGGTCATCACCAGTTCGCCGTCGATGTCGAAGCCGGGAATGGTCCGGGGCACCGACCCCGCGGCCAGCACGACATCGGTGCCGGTGAGCTCGATGGTCGAGCCGTCGTTGCCGGCGACCTGCACGCGGTGGCCGGAGAGGAGCGTGCCGCTCCCGCTGAACACCGAGACGCCGCGACCCTTGAGCAGGCCGGCGAGACCCTTGAAGAGCTGGTCGACCACCTGTTGCTTGCGAGCCTGGCTCACCGAGAAGTCGAGCGCCGGTGGCTGGTCCCCGCTCCGGCCCGCGGTGATACCGAATTGTCCGGAACCGGCCACCGTGCGGTAGACGGCGGCAGTCTCGAGGAACTCCTTGGCCGGCACGCAACCGCGGTGGAGGCAGGTCCCCCCGACCTTGTCGAGCTCGATGACGGCCACGTCCAGCCCGGCGGCTGCACCGTAGAGGGCGGTGGCGTAGCCACCGGGCCCACCGCCGATGATCACCACGTCGAATTGGGTCGGTCCGGGCGCTCCTGATCCGGGTCCCCCCGATGCCTTCTCCTCAACTGCTGCCTCGGGTGCCGTCGGGACCACCTCCATAAGGTCGGCGCCGTGCCTGGGGGAAACGCGCCCAGCCTACCGGCCCGGAGCCGCCCCACCCCTGCCCGGAGCCGCCCACCGCCGACCCACGTCCCCCCATGCCGACCCCGACCGGTTCGTGTTCCGGCTGTCGGAGCCACCCTGCGGTGCCCGGCCCGTCGAGGTGCCGGGAGGTCGGCCCCGGGAGTTCTCCCAGGGTCCGGAGGAGGTGGGGGCGGCACGGCCGCCGGTCAGGAGAGCACCCGTCTCCGGAAGTTGCGCAGGCCGACGCCCAGGAAGAGTACGAAGAACCCGACGAGCACCGGATAGACCACGTAGAGGTGCATGTGGGGTGCGTCGGTGAAGGCGGCGCGCATGCCCTCGTTGACGTAGATCAGGGGATTGACGAGGACCACGGTCTGGAGCCAATGCCAGCCGCCCGCCTCGACGGGTGCCAGGCGGGTCCACTGGTAGTAGGTCCCACCCAGGAAGGTCACCGGCAGGATGATGAAGCCGAACATCAACCCGATGTTGCGGGGTTCGAAGCTGGTCCCGAGAAGCAGGCCGAGCGAGGCCATGGTCACGCAGGCCAACGGGACGATCGTCACGATGACCCACCAGTGCAGGCTCAGGTGGGCCTCGACCCCCTCGGCATGGACGACGGAGGCGATGGGCAGGACGATGATGGCGGAGATCAGACCCTGCACCGCTCCTGAGAGCACCTTGGCCACCGCCACCAGCCAAACGGGGCACGGGGCCTGCACCCGGTCCTCGATCTCCCGGGTGAATCCGAACTCCTGGGCCATGATCAGCGCCACCGACTGGACCCCTTGGAACAGGATCGAGATCCCGACGACACCTGGGACCAGCACCGTGGCGAACGCCGACTCCGCCGCGGGGCCGCCCCCGCCACCGATGCCCTGACCGATCTTCGGGAAGACGTAGAGGAAGACGAAGCAGAGGAGGAAGGGCTGCACGAGGGTCCGGACCACGAACTCGAACAGGTGCTTGCGCACCACCACCAGATCCCGGAGGATCAACGCCCACAGCACGATCCGACCGGCGTCCAGGGCCGATCGGGTCGGGTTGGGGCTGAGCCCGGTCGACGGCGCCTTCACCTCCGGCCCGCGCACTCCACCGGTGCCGGCCGAACTGCCGGGCACGGGCGCGTCGACGCTCATCAGTCCCTCAGCTCCTTGCCGGTCAGGTTGATGAACACCGTCTCGAGGGTGGGCTCGGTCACCGACAGGTCGATGACAGGGAACCCGGCCTCCTCGGCCGCCGACACCACCGTCGGCAACAGCCGGTCCTTGCCCTTGACGTGCAGTTCGACACCTCCGTCGATGGGACGGGTCCGGGTCACCCCCGGCACCCGCTCGGTGAGCACCCGGGCCAGCTGTCCGGGATCACCGCTGGCGGTCACCGCCACGATGGTGTCGGCGTCCACCGCCTGCTTCAGGGCCGCCGGGGTGTCGAGCGCCAGGATCCTTCCCCGGTCCATGATCGCCACCCGGCCGCACAGCTGGTCCGCCTCCTCCATGTAGTGGGTGGTGAGCAGGATGGTCTGGCCTTCGGCGTTGAGGCCGCGCAGGGTGTCCCACAGGGCCAGCCGGCTCTGGGGATCGAGACCCGCCGTGGGCTCGTCGAGGAAGAGCACGGCCGGTCGGTGGAAGATGGCCCGGGCCACCATCAGCCGCTGGGCCATCCCGCCCGAGAGGGCATAGACGGACGCCCCGGACCACTTCTCCAACTGGAACAGCTCCAACAACTCGGTGGCTGTCCGACGGGACTCCCGGGCCGGGATCCCGAAGAGCCGGCCGTGAAAGTAGAGGTTCTCCCACACCGTCAACTGGCGGTCCAGGGTGTTCTGCTGGCTGACGATGCCCAGGATCTGCTTGGCCAGCGCCGGATGGGCCACCACGTCGATGCCGCCGACGAAGGCCTGGCCCGATGTCGGTATCACCCTGGTGGTGAGCATGCCCGCCGTCGTGGTCTTGCCGGCACCGTTGGGCCCCAGCAGCCCGAAGATCTCGCCAGGTTGGACGACCAGGTCGAGCCCGTCCACCGCCCGCAGATCCGAGCCGGCGTAGACCTTGGTCAGGCCGACGGTCCTGATGATGGCACCACCCACGCCGGGGCCCGGGCTCCGGGGTGCCGGGGTGATGGTGGTCATCGGTTCACCGGCGTCGGCCGCAGCGGGGCGTTGATCGGGCCACTTCGGCCGTTGCCCTGTCCGCTACTTGGGAGGCATCCGGATGCCGCCGTCGAGCCGGATCACCTCGGCGTTGAGATAGCTGTTGGTGGCGATCTGGCTCACCAGTTCGCCGAACTCGGCCGGGTCGCCGAGTCGCTTGGGGAAGTTCACCGACTGTCCCAGGGCATCGCGTTGCTCGTCGGGAAGCATGGCCAGCAGGGGGGTGTCGAACAGGCCCGGGGCGATGGCCAGGACCCGGATCCCCACCACGGCCAGGTCTCGGGCGGCGGGCAGGGTCATGCCGACGATGGCGCCCTTCGAGGCGGAGTAGGCCAGTTGGCCTATCTGGCCGTCCATGGCGGCCACCGAGGCGGTGTTGACGATGACACCCCGTTCGCCACCGGCCTGCGGCTCGACGGTGGCCATGGCCGACGCGGCCTTGGTCATCACGTTGAATGTGCCGATGACGTTCAGGTTCTGGATGAACTGGAACGGAGCCAGGTCGTGCGGGGAGCCGTCGCGGTTGATGACCCGGCCCACCCAACCTGTGCCCGCGCAGTTCACCGCGATGCGGAGGTTCCCTCCCTCCGCGGCCTGATCGACCGCCTTCTGACAGTCGTCGGGTTCGGTCACGTCACCGCCGATGAAGTCGGCATTGCCACCGATGTCGGCGACGACCTCCTTGCCCCTCTCCTCGTTGCGGTCGAAGACGGTGACCCGCACACCCTCGGCTGCGAGTTTGCGGGAGGTGGCCTCCCCGAGTCCCGATGCCCCCCCGGTGACGATGGCTGAACTTCCTCTGATCTCCATTCGAGCAGGTTACGGGAGGGAGGGCCCGGAGCCAAAATGGGGGAAGGGCGGTGGCCGGTGGGTCGCTACTGGAGAGCGGCCGCCCGGGCGGCCAGCAGATCCACCACCTCGTTCATCCGGTCCCCCGAGTGCCCCTTCACCCACTCGAAGGTCACCGGCCGCGAGGGGTCGAGCGCCAGGTCCAACAACGCGTGCCACAGATCCTGATTGGCCACCGGCTTGCCCTGGGCATTGCGCCAGCCCCGCCGCTTCCAGCCCACCCACCACCGGTTGCGGAAGCAGTTGACCACGTAGGTCGAGTCGCTGATCACGTGCACGGGTCCGGGCAGGGCCTCGAGGGCCCGCAGGACGGCGGTCATCTCCATCCGCTGATTGGTGGTGTGCGGCTCACCACCGCTGTCCGAGCGACCACCGTCCACGGCCCACGCCCATCCCCCCGGGCCCGGGTTCCCGAGACACGAGCCGTCGGTGTAGACGACGCTCCCCCCCTCACTGGAGGTGGCGACGTCGGTCGGGGGCCCGGAGTCCATCGGGACAGCATGCCCGATGAGGAGGCGACCGGCGTCCGGGCCACGGCGGGGAGCGCCGACAACGCCGGTTCCGACCGCGCCGGTCCCGACGGCGCCGGCCGCACCGGGGCAGGCGTGACTTCCCTCGCCGGACCGGCGGTGGAAGCATGGGGCCGTGCTCTTCGACGGAGTGAGTCACCAGCTTCCGGACGCAGACCCGGTCGAGACATCCGAGTGGCTCGACGCATTCGACGACGTCGTCGATGCCCACGGCCGGACCCGGGCCCGCTACCTCCTGATGAGGATCCTCGAACGGGCCCGCCAGAAGCAGGTCGGGTTCCCGGCCACGGTCTCCTCGCCGTACGTCAACACCATCCCCTCCGACGAGGAACCGGACTTTCCGGGCGATGAGTTCACGGAACGGCGGATCAGGGCCTTCATCCGCTGGAACGCGGCGGTGATGGTGGTGCGGGCCAACGTGCGCTCGGAGGCCATCGGTGGCCACCTCTCCACCTACGCGAGCTCGGCGTCGCTCTACGAAGTGGGCTTCAACCACTTCTTCCGGGGCAAGGACGGGGGCCGGCCCGGCGACCAGGTCTACTTCCAGGGCCACGCCTCTCCGGGAATCTATGCCCGGGCCTTCGTCGAGGGCCGGCTCTCCGAGGAACAGCTCGACAACTTCCGGTTCGAGGTGGGAGCCGACGGGCTGTCCTCCTACCCCCACCCCCGGTTGATGCCCGAGTTCTGGGAGTACCCCACGGTGTCGATGGGGCTGGGTCCGCTCAATGCCATCGCCCAGGCCCACGTGAGCAGGTATCTCCACGCCCGGGGGATCGCCGACACCTCCGACAGCCGGGTCTGGGGGTTCGTCGGGGACGGCGAGTTCGACGAGCCCGAGACCATCGGCGCCCTGGGCATGGCCGGCCGCGAGCACCTCGACAACCTGACCTTCGTCGTCAACTGCAATCTGCAGCGGCTCGACGGCCCGGTGCGGGGCAACGGCAAGGTCATCCAGGAGTTCGAGGCCCTCTTCAGGGGCGCAGGCTGGAACGTGATCAAGGTGATCTGGGGCCGTACCTGGGATGAGCTCCTGGCCAAGGACGTTGAGGGCGTGCTCCTCGACAAAATGAACTCGACCGTCGACGGGGAGTTCCAGAAGTACGCCACCGAGTCCGGCGCCTATATCCGGGAGCACTTCTTCGGACCCGACCCGAGGTTGGCCGCGCTGGTGGCCCACCTCAGCGACGGGGACCTCCAGTCGCTCCCCCGTGGGGGGCACGACTACCGCAAGCTCTACGCGGCGTACAAGGCGGCCACCGAGCACGTCGGCGCCCCGACCGCCATATTGGCCAAGACGGTGAAGGGCTGGACGCTCGGTCCCGAGATCGAGGCCCGCAATGCCACCCACCAGATCAAGAGGATGACAAAGGCGCAGCTGCTCACCCTGCGGGATCGGCTGTTCCTCCACGACGAGATCCCCGAGCGCGACCTGGACGCCGAGCTGCCCCCGTACTACCGACCGGCCCCGGGCTCGCCCGCCGCCGAGTACCTCGCCGGGCGCCGGCGGTCGCTCGGCGGACCGCTCCCGCAACGGGTCGTACGGCCCAAGCCACTCACCGAGCCCGCCGCCGCATCGTTCGCCGACCTCCTGGCCGGCTCGGGCAAGCAGTCGGTGTCCACCACCATGGCCTTCGCCCGACTCCTCCGGCTGCTGGTCCGCGACCCCTCCGTCGGGGAGCGCATCGTGCCCATCGTGCCCGATGAAGCCCGTACCTTCGGCCTCGAATCACTGATCAGCGAGGTGCAGATCTACGCACCCGAGGGCCAGCGCTACACCCCGGTCGATGCCGGGCTGGCCCTCCACTACGCCGAGAGCGCCACGGGCCAGGTGCTCCAAGAGGGCATCACCGAAGCCGGAGCGGTGGCCTCGTTCACCGCCGCCGCCACCTCGTATGCCACCTGGGGCGAGCCGTTGATCCCCTTCTACCTCTTCTACTCCATGTTCGGCTTCCAGCGGGTGGGCGACCTGCTCTGGGCCCTCGGCGACTGCCGGGGGCGCGGGTTCCTGCTGGGCTGCACGGCGGGCCGGACCACCCTCAACGGGGAGGGTCTCCAGCACCAGGACGGCCATTCCCTGCTCCTGGCGTCGGTGATCCCGAGCGTCGCCGCCTACGACCCCGCCTTCTCCTACGAGGTGGCGACCATCGTGGAGGACGGGATCCGCCGGATGACCGGTGCGGATCCCGAGGACCGTGTCTGGTACCTCACGCTCTACAACGAGAACTACACGATGCCTGCACTTCCCACCGACCCGACGGAGGCGGAGCGGGTTCGATCCGGGACGATCAGGGGCATGTACCGCTTCGATCCCGACGGAGGAGCGGGAGCCGGCGACGGCGGGGCCGCGACCCGGTCCCGGGCGGAGGGCCGGCCCGGTGCCACCCTCCTGTTCTCGGGATCGGCGTGCCAGGCGGCGATCGAGGCCCGCAGGCTGCTCTCGGCCGACTGGGGCGTGGACGCGGAGCTGTGGTCGGTGACCTCCTACAAATCCCTGCGCGAGGAGGCCATCTCGGTCGAGCGCTGGAACCGGCTGCACCCGGGCGGGGCTCCCCGGGTCCCCTACGTCACCCAGTGCCTGGCCGGGGGTACCGGGCCGGTCGTGGCGGTCACCGACTTCATGCGGGCGGTGCCGGACCAGGTCTCGCGGTGGACGCCCCGGCGATTCACCTCCCTCGGCACTGACGGATTCGGGCGCTCGGACACCCGGGAGGTGCTGCGGCGGTTCTTCGAGGTCGATGCTGCCCACATCGTGGTGGCCGCCCTCCACGGCCTGGCCGCCGACCAGGCGATTCCCGAGGATTCGGTGGCCGCGGCGCTGGACCGCTACGGCATCGACCCCGGGGCCTCGGACCCCTGGTCCAACTGAAGGGCCGGGTCCCTTCCGGCCGCCGACCAGCGCACTTCTACACGGGCGGGATGATCGGAACACACCTGGTGGGTCTCGAACTCGTCGAGCTGGACGTCACCGGCATCGACCAGATGGGTCAGGGCTCCGCCGATCCGAGTGTGGGCCGGCGAGCACACCACATCCCATCTGGTGTCCGTGCACGCCAATCCTGCGTTGATGGCGATGATCGCCTCGGTCCAGGCCTGAGCACGATGTGCGCGATCCCGGGTGTGCACCCGGGAGCCCACTACATGAGCACCGACCCGCTCGCACTGTTGGTTGGCACGGTCCTCGACCAGCAGGTGCGGCAACCATGGAGTACCAGATAGTCCCTAGACTGCGGGGAGAAGCGCTCGACAGCTCACACCCTGCCCGTTGCCCGGCATCGTTTCACGAGCGGTCCCTCCTCTGGAGGCTGATCAGGGTCCTGGTCCACCAGGCCCAGCGTCAATGTCTAAAGGCATCTAAATAGTCTAAAGGACTCTAAAGGTAAAGCTAGACTGGAGGGGTGGCCAGCCCCTTCCACCCCACCTTCGGCGTCAGCCCACCGCTGCTCGTCGGCCGGGACCAACTTGTCGATGAATTCGTCGAAGCACTCGACGACGGCCCAGGCGCCGCTGGCCGGGCCACGCTCTACACCGGCCCTCGAGGGTCCGGGAAGACCGTGCTCCTCAACGCCGTCGAGAACGGTGCCAAGTCGCGGGGATGGCTGGTCATCAGCGAGACGGCGTCACCTGGGTTCCTCCACCGAATCACAGCACAGCATCTTCCTCGCCTGCTCCGGGACTTCGATCCCGAGACCGTAAAACGACGCCTCAGCGGGCTCAACCTCCCGATCGGCCCCCTCGGGGCCGCCGGGGCGACGTGGGACACGCTTGATGCTCATGTCGTGGAGGTCGGCCTTCGGAACCAGATAGAGCTCCTGGCCGACCTGCTTGCCGAAAACGAGACAGGGCTGCTCATCACGCTGGACGAGATTCACCAACAGCAGATCGCCGAGTTGCGCGAGCTGGCGATAGTGGTGCAGCACGGCTTTCGCGGAAAATCGGGATCTCGCCTTTGTCGGAGCCGGTCTTGCTTCTGCGGTCAGCGACGCACTGAACGACGACGTCCTGACCTTCTTGCGGCGCGCTCGAGCGCCACCATCTCGGCACGTTGGACCGAACTGATGTGGAGCTCGCTCTCCGCGAGCCGGTCATTCATGCCGGCCGGGTGGTGGGCAGAGAGGCTCTGGCGGTGATGGCGGCGGGAACCCGCGGCTATCCGTTCCTGATCCAGCTAGTCGGGGCGCAGACCTGGCGGCTTCACCCTGACGTGACTGAGATCAGCGTTTCCGATGCTCAGGAGGGTGTGTCGAGGGCACGACGCCGACTCGGCTCGCTTGTCCACGAGCCGGCCCTTGCCGAGGCCTCGGGGATCGACAAGTCATTTCTGCTGGCCATGGCTCAGGACGATGGGCCGTCGAGAATGGCGGACATTCAAGCGAGACTTGGCGTGACCGTGAACTACGCCAGCCAGTACCGGCTTCGCCTCATCGCCGCAGAGCTCATCGAGCCGACGGGCCGGGGCTATGTGGACTTCGCTCTCCCATACCTCAGGGAGTACCTCCGCAACGAGGCCGCCGCCGAGTTCTGACACAAGTAGCGAGATCGTTCAACTAGTTGCACCGGTCCTCCGGTGCCTCGCAGGATTCGGCAGCAGGCCAACGCTCGCATACGCTGCCCCCATGTCCCTGTACCTGAGCGGTGACGCCGCCGCCGACGAACTCCTGAGCACCGACCCGCTCGCACTGTTAATTGGCATGGTCCTCGACCAGCAGATCCCGCTGGAGAAGGCCTTCCGGTCACCGTTCGACCTCCAGGAACGGCTCGGAGGGACCCTGGACGCCGCCGCCCTGGCCTCGATGGATCCCGACAAGCTGGCGGCGGTATTCGCCGAGCGGCCGGCACTCCACCGGTTTCCGAGATCGATGGCCGGACGGGTGCAGGAGCTGTGCGCCCTCATCGTCGATTCGTACGACGGAGATGCCGCAGCCGTGTGGACCTCGGCCGCGGACGGCCGGGAGCTGCTCGCCAATGTGAGAGCGCTCCCCGGCTTCGGCGAGCAGAAGGCACGCATCTTCGTGGCCCTGCTCGGCAAGCAGCTCGGGGTCCGGCCCACCGGCTGGCAGAAGGCGTCCGGCCCCTACGGCGAGGCCGGATCGTTCCGGTCGGTGGCCGACATCGACTCCCCCGAGACGCTGGCCAAGGTCCGCCAGTACAAGCAGAAGATGAAGGCCCGGGCCAAGGGCAAGGCAGCCACCGGGCGTTGAGGGGTGCACCGGGTCCGTCGGACCGGTGGGACCTGGGGCAGCGGAGGCTCTACCTGTGCACCCCGGACCGGGCGGACCTCCAGTCCTTCGTGGAGGCCTGCATCGCAGGCGGCGTGGACGTCGTGCAGCTGCGCGAGAAGCGTCTGCCCGACGGTCCGCTGGCCGAGCGGGCCCGGCTGGTCCAGCGGGTCTGCGCCGACCACGACGTGCCATTCGTGCTCAACGACGACCCCGGGCTGGCCGCGGCCATCGGTGCGGACGGGGTCCACGTCGGCCAGGACGACATGTCCCCGGTCCGCGCCCGGGAGGCGATGGGGGACGGAGCCATCGTCGGTCTGTCGACCCACTCCCCCGGTAGCTGGACGCGGCCACAGGATCGGCGGCCACGGGATCGGCAGCACCGGTCGACTACCTCTCCGCGGGCCCGGTGGAGGCCACGCCGACCAAGCCGGGCCGTCCGGGGACCGGCCTCGGCTACGTCAGCCTGGCGGTCGAGCGCTCCCCGTGGCCGGTGTGGGTGACCGGCGGCGTCGATCCCACCACCGTGGCCGACATGATCGCCGCCGGGGCCACCCACTTCGTGGTGGTGCGGTGGCTCACCGATGCCGCCGATCCGCGGGCCAGCGCCCGTGCCCTCCGCCACGCCGTCGACCGGGGTCTGGACGAGGGCCCGGGCCCGGGCGGACTGAGGGTCAGCTGCGACTACCCACTGGTGCCGGCGCCGGACGGGACGCCGATCACTCTGGACCCGCTCGGCAGGGCGACGGGCGGCGAGGACCCCACCTGGGAGATCTCCAGCTGGTCCGACTCGCTGGGCGCGGCCAGGGTCATGGCCGAGACATACGGCCCCGAGACCGTGGCGGTAAATCGGCCGGTCACCCCGTTCTGGGTCACCGTGAACGTGTAGGAGCCGGCGGACCCCTGCACGTTCTGCCCTTGCTCGGCGAAGTGCAGGAAGCCGCGGGCCGGATCGGCCTGGGAGGCCGGTCGTCCCGGTTGCCGATAGAACACCAGGTGCTTGTCGGAGGCCGTGGCGGGGACGGTCAGGCTCTGGTACTCGTAGGCACCGATGACGTAGATGTACGTCCGCCTGTTGCCGTTGACCGCATATCCGCCCAGCCGGTCCGGCGCCTGGAACACGAGGTGGAGCGTCTGGCTCCCGTTGGGCGAGGTGGTGTCGAGCACCTCGGTGTAGTTGGGGGCGGCCAGGGTGTTCTTGACCGCCCGCTGGAGTGGCGCGTTGTCGGGCGACTGGACGATGCCGAGCACCGCAGCTCCCGCTGCCACCAGGGTCAACAGCCCGAGGAGCAGCCAGCTGGTCATCCGATTGGTGGAGTTCATCGTCGGAACGCTACGCCAGTTCGGGGTCGCCGACGTCGACGCTCCCGTCGAGGTCTGCGGGGCCGTCGGGGTTCACCGGGCACGGGGCTGCACACACCGGGGGACCTCAGATGCCGATGCGCTGGGCGAGGAGTTCCCGGTGGTAGGACGGGTCGCCCAGCATCAGCTCCGACGACTTGGCCCGCTTGAAGTAGAGATGGGCCGGGTGCTCCCAGGTGAACCCGATCCCACCGTGGATCTGGATCGTCTCGGCCGCGGCGTGGAAGTACGCCTCCGAGCAGTACGACTTGGCCAGGCTGGCCACCACCGGAAGCTCGTCGGAGTCCTCGGCTGCCGCCCAGCCGGCGTAGTAGGCGGCGGACTTGGCCGACTCCACCTCGAGCAGCATGTCGGCGCACTTGTGCTTGATGGCCTGGAAGCTCCCGATCGGCCTCCCGAACTGGATGCGGGTCTTGGCGTACTCGACCGAGCTGTCGAGGCAGCGCTGGGCGCCGCCGACCTGCTCGGCGGCCAGCGCCACCGCGGCCAGGTCCAAGGTCTTGGACAGCCCCGGTTCGGCCCCACCGTCGGCCCCGATCAGCCAGGCCGGCGTGTCGGCGAACTCCAGCCGGGCCTGCTTGCGGGTCTGGTCCATGGTGGCCAGCGGCGTGCGGGTCAGGCCGGCGGCGTCTCCCTTCACCCCGAAGAGCGACAGGCCGGCCGGCGTGCGCCCGACCACCAGGACCAGGCCGGCCACGTGCCCGTCCAGCACGAAGGACTTGTGGCCGTTGAGCGCCCACCCGTCGCCGGACTTGGCCGCGGCCAGGGTGATGCCCTCGGCGTCCCAGCGCCCCGAGTCCTCGGTGAAGGCCAGCGTGCCGATGGTCTCGCCAGAGGCGATCCCGGGCAGCAGGTACTCCTGCGCACTCTCGTCACCCGAGGTCAGGATGGCATTGGCGGCCAGGGCCACGGTGGAGAAGAACGGGGCGCACAGCAGGGATGCCCCCATCTCCTCCAGGACCACGATGAGCTCGACGTACGTGAACCCCGATCCACCGAACCGCTCGGGGATGGTGAGGGACTGGAGCCCCAGTTGCTCGGCCATCTGCGCCCAGACCGCTGGGTCGTACCCCTCGGTCGTCTCCATCAGCCGACGGACCTCGGTCTCGGGCGACTTGTCGTCGAGGAAGCGGCGGACCGACCTGCGGAGCTCGTCCTGCTCCTCGCTGAAGGCGAAGTTCATCCTGTTCTCCATCCCCTGGCTGGTCCCCGAGAATCCCCCGATACGAGGACGGCGTGCCCCGTTTGTCTACCAGAACCGCGCCGACGTTGACGAACGGGCCGGGTCGGCCAACTACGCTGGACCCACGCATTCCGGGTCCGCCGCCGTCGAGCGTGGCCGTCCCGAAGGAGGCCCGTTGCCGTGCCCGAAACCATCGTCGACTACCAGGACACCGCGGTCGAGGTCCATCGTCTGGTCGTCGGCCCGGTCGACAACAACGTCTACATCGTGAGGTGCCGGGCCACGGGCGACTCCGTCCTGATCGATGCGGCCAACGAGCATGACAAGCTCCTCGAGCTGTGCCGGGCCCTCCAGGTCCGCCAGGTGGTCGAGACCCATGGTCACTGGGACCACATCCAGGCCGTCGAGGCGGTGCGGGACGCCGGCATCGACGTGGCCGTCACCCAGGCCGACGCAGGCATGCTCCCCTCCTACGACCAGATCCTCGAGGACAGCTCCGTCCTGGAGGTGGGCGGGCTGCGCATCGGGACCATCGCCACCCCCGGCCACACGCCCGGGCTCGATGTGCTTCACCGTCGAGGGCACGCCCCTGCTGTTCACCGGGGACACCCTCTTCCCCGGGGGCCCGGGCAACACCTCGTTCGACCACTCCGACTTCGGGGCGATCATCAACTCGATCGAAGGACGGCTGTTCGCCGCATTCGGCCCCGACACCCTGGTGCTGCCCGGCCATGGCGCCGGGACGACCATCGGCGCCGAATCGCCCCACCTCGGCGAATGGATCGATCGGGGCTGGTGAACGGACGGGGGTTCGGAAGGGAGGGTCGGGTCCCTCCCGGAGCCGGTCCCTCCCGGAGCCGGTCCCCCTGGACCGGTCGGTCCGACCTGATCAGACCGCGGTGGAGGGCCGGCGGGGCTCCCTGATCAGCTCGATCTCCGGGGGGAGGCCGCTGACCACCACCCCGCCCGCCACCTCGGAACCGACCTCGATGGTCACCCGGGACCCGGCCAGGGGGATTCCCGCCACCTTGAGGTAGCCGATCTCCTCGGGGAGGTTGGGGGACAGCCATGTCTTGCCGTAGGGCACCCAGGGGTCCAGGCGCAGCAGGGTCCGCAGGCAGAGGAGGGGCGACGCCGCCGCCCACGCCTGGGGGGAGCACGACGTCGGATAGCCCACGGGGACCGACAGCTCCCCCCGCTCGAGCCCGCTGAACAGCTCGGGGAGCCGTCCGCCCTGGGCCTGTGCCGCATCGAAGAGTCCGAAGATGAGCCGCTGCGCCGCGCCGTCGTATCCGTAGCGGGCCAGGCCGGCGGCCACGATGGCGGTGTCGTGCGGCCACACCGACCCGCAGTGGTAGCTGATCGGGTTGTAGCCGCCGCTGTCCTTGGAAAGCGTGCGCAGGCCCCAACCGGTGAACATGGCCGGGGACACCAGGTTCTCGGCCACCCGGCGGGCCTTGTCCTCGTCGACGATCCCGGTCCACAGGCAGTGGCCGATATTGGATGTCAACGAGTCGATGGGCCGCTTGTCGGCGTCCAGGCCGACGGCGAACCATCCACGTTCCTCCAACCAGAAGTCGCGGTTGAACGCCGCTTTCAGCTGGGTGGCCTTGGTCCGGAAGCGGTCGTAGGTGGCGGTGTCGCCTACCTCGAAGGCGAAGTGGGCGGTGGCCAGGTAGGCGCCGTAGGTGTAGGCCTGCACCTCGCACAGGGCGATGGGGGCCTCGGCCACCCGGCCGTCCGCATACCGGATCCCGTCCCAGCTGTCCTTCCAGCCCTGGTTGGTCAGGCCGCGATCGGTCGCCCGCCGGTACTCCACGTACCCGTCGCCGTCGGCATCGCCGAACGTCTCGATCCACTCGATGGCCCGGGCGGCGTTGGGGAGCAACTCGTCGACCATCTCGCGGGCGACACCCCACCGGCGCATCTCCCCGAGCAGCATCACGAACAGGGGCGTGGCGTCGGCGGTCCCGTAGTAGATGCTGCCGCCGCCGAGGGAAAGCGAGTCGGCGTCACCGAAACGCATCTCGTGGAGGATCCGCCCCGGCTCCTCCTCGTGGCGGGGGTCGACGTCCTTGCCCTGGAACCGGGCCAGCGTCTGCAGGACACCCCGGGCCAGGTCGGGGTCGACCAGGAGGGCCATCCAGGCGGTCAGCAACGAGTCCCGTCCGAACACGGTCATGAACCACGGCGCCCCGGCCGCCACCACGGCCCGCTCCGGATAGTCCGGGTCGAAGATGCGGAGGGCGCCCAGGTCCTCGGCGCTGCGGGCCACCACTTCCTTCAGACCCGGATGGCTCGTCTCGACCAGGGGCACCTGTCGCCGCCACTGCGCCAGCCGCTCCGACGGCGTGGCCCGCTCCACCGGCTCACCGCAGCGGTACCTCGGGTCGATCGGCGCCCCGTCGAACACCGGGGCGACCTCGATGCACGTCGTCCACTTCCCGCGGGGCGGCACCACGACCTCGAAGGTGGCCCGGTCCGAGTCGATGGTGGCCGGTCCGTCGAACCGGAGCTCCACCCCCCGGACCCCGCCGCCGCGCCGGTACGAGTAGGTGATGGTGGACCGGGACCCGGCGTTCGACCCGGCCGGCTTCCCGGCGACCACCGTGGCGGACAGCTCACCCGAGGAGTAGGGGTCGGCGCCGACCCGTCCCTCCTTGACCGCGAACAGGTCGGCGAAGTCGCATCCCACCAGCACCTCGAACGTGCACGGGGCGGGCTCGACGGCAAAGTTGCGGACGGTCAGCTCTTCGCGCATTCCCTGGCCGACGTAGCGGGACCGGAACACCATCAGGGTGGAGTCCGCCCGCCCCAGTGGAGGCAGGCACCGGGACACGAAGGTGGCGGAGAAGGGATCTTCGTTGACCGCCGCCAGCGGCTCGGTCCTGAACCCGTTCACCAGCACCTCGAACCTGGAGAGGATCCGGGTGTCCCGGACGAACAGCCCCTGGGCCGCGCCGACCGTGATGTCCCCGGCGCTACCGCTGATGGCGAAGGTCGACTCGTCGACCAGGGTCACCACCCCGGCCCTGGAGTCGAGTTGGGTGACCGATCCGGCAAAGCCCCATGGGTCGGCCATCCGGTCACCGTACCCCCGGTCTACCTGGTGACAGGTGCATTTCACGGCCGGTACCGGGCCGCCGGCCCTATTCTCCCTATTCTCGTAGGAGAAAATATGGATTGAGGCTAGGATTGGGATGGTGCCGACCGAATCCGAGCAGACCCAGCCCAGCGTGCACAGCGGGGCCGCACCGGGTCCCGACCCGCTCCGGCCCCTCCTCGAGATCGACGGCCTCCACGTCTCGGTGGAGGGCCAGCCGATCCTGCGGGGCGTCGACCTCGCCGTCGAGTCGGGCCAGGTCCACGCCCTGATGGGCCCGAACGGGTCCGGAAAGTCCACCCTGGCCAACGTGCTGCTCGGCAATCCGGCCTACGTCGTCGAATCCGGTGCCATCCGCTTCCGGGGTGAGGACGTCACCGCCTGGCCCACCGACGTACGCGGGAAGGCCGGGATCTTCCTCGCCTTCCAGGAGCCGGAAACGATCGGCGGCGTTCCGGTCATCCAATTCCTGCGCCAGGCGCTGTCCGCCCGCCGCGGGATGGACATGTCGGTGCTCGAGGTGCGCCTGATGATGATGGAATGGATGGAGAAGCTCGGGATGGATCCGGCCTTCGGGGAGCGCCACCTCAATGAAGGATTTTCGGGCGGGGAGAAGAAACGCAATGAGATCCTCCAGATGGCGATACTCGAGCCCGAGCTCGCCGTCCTCGACGAGACCGACTCGGGGCTCGATGTGGATGCCCTGCGGACGGTGGCCCGGGGGGTCCACACCGTCCGGGAGACCCGGCCCGACCTGGGTGTGCTGGTGATCACCCACTACCGGCGCATGCTCGACGAGCTGGCCGCAGACCGGGTCCACCTGCTGGTCGACGGGGTCATCGTGGCCGAGGGCGGGCCCGAGTTGGCCGGGGAGCTCGATACCGGAGGGTACGACGCATGGCGGAGCTGACCGGGCAACCGCCCCTGGACGTCGCCACGCTCCGCAAGGACTTCCCCCTGCTGGCCGTGGAGGTGCACGGGCACCCCATCACCTACCTCGATTCGGCGGCGTCGTCGCAGCGGCCGGTCCAGGTGCTCGATGCCATGCGCGAGTACGACGAGACCACTCACGCCAATGTCCATCGCGGCGTCTACTCGATCGCCGAGGAGGCCACCCGGCGATTCGAGGCGGCGCGCCACAACGTCGGACGGTTCATCGGCGCGCCCGACCCGTCACGGGAGATCGTCTTCACCAAGAACGCCACCGAGGCCATCAACCTGGTGGCCCACGCCTGGGGTCGCAGCCACCTGCGGCCCGGCGACACCATCGTGCTCAGCGAGATGGAGCACCACGCCAACATCGTCCCCTGGCAGATGCTGGCGGCCGAGCGCGGGCTGACCATCCGGTGGATCCCCGTCGACGAGGAGGGCGAGTTGGTCCTCGACGACCTCGAACACCTGATGGAGGGCGCCGGGCTGGTCGGGATCACCTGCATGTCCAACGTGCTCGGGACACTCAACCCCGTCGCCGAGATCGCGGAGGCGGCCCACGCCGCAGGAGCGGTGGTGGTGGCCGACGGCGCCCAGTCGGTCCCCCACCTTCCCACCCGGGTGACGTCGCTCGGGGTCGACTTCCTGGCCTTCAGCGCCCACAAGATGCTGGGCCCCACCGGGATCGGCGTCCTGTGGGGCCGGGACGAGCTGCTCTCGGAGCTCCCCCCCTTCCTGGGCGGCGGGGAGATGATCCTCGACGTCCGCAAGGACGGCTTCACACCGAACGAGGTTCCCTGGCGCTTCGAAGCCGGTACGCCGCCGATCACCGAGGCAATCGGCCTGGGCGCCGCAGTCGACTACCTCCGGGCCGTGGGCATGGAGACGGTCCGCTCCCACGAGATCACTCTGACCACCTACGCCTTGGCCACACTCGAGGACCGGTTCGGAGACGACATCCGGATATTCGGGCCTTCCGACCCGTCCAAGCGGGGGGGCGTGATCTCCTTCGCCTACCGCGACCTGCACCCCCACGATGTCTCGCAGATCCTCGACGAGTACGGGGTCTGCGTGAGGGCGGGCCATCACTGCGCCAAGCCGCTCATGCGCCGGCTGGGCGTGAATGCCACCGCTCGTGCGTCCCTCGCCCTGTACAACGACCAATCCGATGTCGACACGTTGGCCGACGCCTTGGCCGAGGCCGGGGCGTTCTTCGGATGAACCCCGGACGGTACGCTGTCGGCGTGGAAGGTGCTCTCGTGATGCAGGGACTCCGCTGATGCCGGGACTCGAGGATCTCTATCGGGAGATCATCCTCGACCACTACCGATCCCCCCGAAACCGGGGTGAGCTGGCCTCCCCCCCGGCACGGCGGGTCGAAGGGTTCAATCCGCTGTGTGGAGACGAGATCGTGGTGACGCTGGAGGTGAACGACGCCACGGTGTCGGACATCAAGATTGCCGGGACGGGCTGCTCGATCAGCCAGTCGTCCGCCTCGCTGATGTCAGCGGCCGTGTTGGGGAAGCCGGTCGCCGAGGTACGGGATCTCATCCGTACCTTCAAGGGAATGATGTCGATCCACGAGTCGACCCTCCCGTCCGTCAACGGCGGGTCCTCCGACGGACCGGAAGCGAACCTGGAGACGATCGAGCCCCAGGCCATCGACATCGATGCCCTCGGAGAGCTGGCTGCGCTTCAGGGCGTCGTCAAATTCCCCGTTCGGATCAAGTGCGCCACTCTGAGCTGGAACACGCTGGCTCAGGGCCTCGACGAGGCCGGGGACGAGCCAGCCGGCTGAGTTGTTGCCGGTCCGGCGGCCCGGGCGGCCGGGCCCGATCTGTTCCGGCCGTCCTCTTCCCCGCCCCGATGGGCCCGACCCGGTGGCCGGCCTGCGGAGGGCGCCCAAACGGTGCCCGCCTCAGCAGGGCGTGGGATCGAAGTCCGTCTCGATCGTGGTCGTCGTGCTCGCCGGCGCCGACGTGCCCGGGGTGATCCCGTGGGTCGGGGTGGTGATCGGTGCCGGAGCAGTGGAGGCGGTGGTGGTCGTTGTCGGGACCACACCGTAGGGACCGGGTGCGGGGGTGGGCGCAGGCTCCGGGGCCTGCCCGAGGAACTGGGAGATCACCTGCGACGCCTGAGGTTGCTGCACGTAGAGCACCGAGCCCAGATATCCGAACTCTGTTGAATCGGCAGAGTACGTGGGCAGGGTCGCAGTCGACAGGGACTGTGAGGCAAAGGTGTGGAACTGGCGGGCCAGAGAGATCAGGTCGCTCACGGAGAATGTCGAGTCGATCGTGACCCCCTGCACGACCGATCCTATGAAGGCGTTCAGGGTCAGGGGGTTGTACTTGGTCTCTGCCTGATTGATCAGCGCCTTGAGGAACGCGTTCTGACGCTGGATACGACCGAAATCGCTCGTTCCGTCGTACTGCCAATAGCCGTTCTTCTTGTACTGGTAGTGGCGACTCCGGGCCACGGCCAGTGAGACCTCGCCGTTCAGGTGCTGACATCCGGATTGTTGGATGTTGAGGCCGGTGTAGGTGTCCAGGGCCGGATATGGAAATTCGAGGGCGATGCCCCCTATGGCGTCGACCGCCCCACGGAACCCGTCGAAGTTGATCTGCACAACGTGCTCGATGGGGATTCCGAAGTTGGCCTCGACGGTCTGCACCAGTTGGTCGGGGCCGGTGTTGTAAGTGGCATTGATCCGGTTGTACTTGCCGACCTCGCTGGTATTGCCGGCCACGGACACCACCGTGTCCCGGGGGATGGAGAGCACGCTCACCTGCCCCGTCGCCGGGATGATGTGGACGATCTTCACGACATCGCTGCGCTGGCCTGTCGTGGTCGATTGGCTGCCGAAATGGACCTGGTCAGTCGCGCTCAGACCGGCACGGGAGTCAGAGCCGATGAGCAGGACGTTGAAGGGCTCGCCGACCGGGGCCTTGGTGAGATGCTTCACCGACACTTTGGTCACCTGATCGAATCGGTACTGGATATAGGCGTAGCTGGAGCCAACCGCCAGCAGAGCCAGTGCCACGACGACAACTCCGGCGAGCAGTATCCGATCCAGCCAGCTGCGCTTCCGTCTGCCTCTCCTCTTGTGTTTGGCCTTACCCTCCGCACCCCCGCCACCACGGTCCCCGGTCCCGCCCTTGGGTTCGGAACCGCCCTGGCCACCGGTTGCGCCCGTCGATTGGTCCTTTCCCTCGGTGCCGCGCTTGGCTTTGTCCTTGTGTCTGGACGCGGACCGTCCAGACGACCTTCGGCCCTTCCGAGCGGGAGCCGGTTCGAGATTGGCGTTGGGGAAGTCGACGGCCAGGATGTCGGAGGCCGACAGCACGCCTGCGATCCGAGCGGCGGCGGCGGGGGGTGGCTCGGTGCTCGGCTCCGGTGGAAGCCGCTCAGCTCCGAGGTCCCGGGCCTCTGCTTGCCGGGCCTCTGCTTGCCGGGCCTCTGCTTGCGGGGCCCGGGCCTCTGCTTGCGGGGCCTCTGCTTGCGGGGCCTCTGCTTGCGGGGCCTCTGCCGTTTGGGCAGCCTCCCCCGAGATCGGCCCCGCCGGAGGCGCCGGCGGAGACGGCACCGGTGGATCCGGTGGCAGAAGTGGCGGTGGCGAATCCGGAGGCGAGAAGGGCGGTCGGGGAGAGGGGGGCGGGGGCTCGACAACGGCCGGAGGGTGGGGCGCCACCGGGGTGTCGCCGAAGCCCGGGCCGCCTCGCCCCCCATCGGGAGGGAGGGGAGTGGACCGGCCCTGGCCCTTTTCCTTGCCCTTTTCCTTTTCCTTGCCCTTGCCCTTGCCCTTGCCCTTGCGAGGCGCGCTGTGGGCGCCGCCCCGTCGGCGATCTCGGCGAGCCATGTGGGGAGACGCTACCAATCAGGGGCGGAGATCCGGCGGCAGCCCTGTTGGGCCAGAGAGTCCGAGGAAGTCCCCGGCAGGCCCGGACTGGTGGAAGCGCTCAGCTGTAAGCGGCGTATCCGGTGCGATCGACGATCTCGGCGAGCTCGCTCCGACCGGTGGCCACAACCCGACCATCGGACAGCACGTGCACGACATCGGGGTGGAGGACATCGAGCAGCCGGCGGAAATGGGTGATGGCCAACACACCGAGGCCCCATTCCTCAGTTGCCGCCCGGACTCTCCTTCCGACAGCGCCCAGACCGTCGACGTCGAGCCCTGAGTCGATCTCATCGAGGACCGCGAAACGCGGCCGGAGGACGCCGAGCTGAAGGGCCTCGTTGCGCTTGCGCTCTCCACCGGACAGGTCGACGTTGAGCGGCCGGTCCAGGAACCGCTCGTCTAGTCCGATACGGCCCGCCTCGGCCCTCAATTGCTCTGCGATGTCGAACCCGTCCGCTCCGGGCTCGTCGGCGGGAATGGTCGGACGAGCCGACGCCAATGACGTGAGGAGCGAAACGCCAGGCACCTCGATCGGATGCTGCATGCCTATGAACAGACCCGCTCGAGCCCGCTGCCAGGTGGGTAGGGCCAGCAGGTCGATTCCGTCCAGGGTCACCGATCCTTCCAGGACCTCGTAGCCCGGCCTTCCCATCAGGACGTGTGCGAGGGTGCTCTTTCCCGACCCGTTTGGCCCCATCACGGCATGGACTTCTCCGCTTGCCACCGTGAGACTTACCCCTCGCAGGATCTCACGGCCGGCGATCCCCGCCCGGAGCCCTTCGATGCGCAGCTCGCCTGAGCTCATGGGACCACCACCGACACATCATCACCCTCGATGACGATCTCGTAGACCGGGACGGGTCGGGTTGCCGGCAGCGAGCACGGCTCACCGGTGTGGAGATCGAAGGTCGATCCGTGCTTGGCACATTCGATCTCGCAATCGCTGGCCCAGACCTCGCCGTCGGCCAGCGAGTAGTCCTCGTGGCTGCAGCGATCGCCGATGGCGTAGTAGTCGTCTCCGATTCTGACCAAGGCCACACGCAGGCCGGCGATATCGAATCGCCTGGCCTCACCGGAATCCAGTTCGCCGCGACCACAGAGACGGGCGGTCTCGGGCGGATTCGGACCTCTCGCAGCGGTCTCAGACATCGCGCACTCCACTTCGATCGGCCAGGGCCCGGCCGATCATCGAGCGCATGCCGGCGATCGGCACCTGGGCGGCGATGTCCTCGAAGAACCCGGCGACGATCAGTCGCTCGGCCACCTCAGGCTCCACCCCCCGGGACTCGAGGTAGTAGCGCTGATCCTCGTCGACCGGTCCGACCGTCGATCCATGGCTGCATTTGACGTCGTTCTCCTCGATGTCGAGGTTCGGGACCGAATCGGCGTGGGCGCCCTCGTCCAAGACCAGGTTGTGATTGGTCTGCATGGCGTCAGCCTTGACGGCTCCCCGACGAACGCGGATCAGCCCGCTGTAGACGGAATGCGATCGGTCAGCCACTGCGCCCATGAACAGGAGGTCACTGGTCGTCCTGGGGGCGAGGTGGTCCTGGAGGGTACGGAAATCGAGCATCTGGTCCTCCCGCCCGATGAAGGCGGCACGAAGCAGGCTGGTACCCGAGTGCCCCTGCAGGGCGGAGTCGGTCCGAAGCCGGGCGTAGGCGCCGCCCAGAGCCACGGCGAAGCTCCGCAGCGTCGCTTCCGCGCCGATCGTGCTGGCCTGGTGGGCCAGCTGCCAGGTCTCAGCACCCAATGACTGCACACTGACGTAGGCCAACGAGGCACGATCGGCCACCTGCAACTCGGTCACCGGGACCACCAACCGCTCCGGACCGTCCGCAACGCGTCCACCATCGGTGGCCGGAGTGGCGGGCGGGAGATCGGCCAACAGGCCGGTGTCGATGTCGATGACGATTTCGACGAGGCCCGCCTTGGACCCCTCGCCTGCTCGGACGACGGTCCGCGGAAACAGTGCGTGCCCGCCGGGACCACTGACGACGTGGACGACCACGATCGGGTCGTCGATGACGGCTCCAGGGCGGACGTCGACTACCACAGGGTCCGCACTGAAGGCATCGTTCAGCAACAGGAACTCGCGCGGATCGGTCACCACCGACCCGAGGAGGGACTCCGCTTCACCATGCTCGGTGACGCGACCGAGGGCCAGGAGGTCGTCGCCGACGAACGATGCCACGGTGGCCAGGACTCCATTGATTGTCACCAGGAGGCCCGATCGGTCACCCAGCGACGTGATGAGTGAATGCACGCGGTCAGACGATGAGAGGCCCGGATCGTTCGGGGGCGTCCTCGGTGTGACTCCCTCGGGGTGGAAGCGCTCGAGATCGAGCTGGTCGATCCGGCTGTAGCGCCATACCTCGTCCTTCTCCGCGGGCAGCGGAGCAGTGGCGAAGCTCTCGGCGGACGCCGACCGCCGGTGTTGCAGCCACGGGGGCCCTGGCAGGGCTGCGGCCGATTCAGGAGTGAAGATGGACAGAACAGAAGCCTCTCGCGCAAGGAGGCCCGAACCACGAGCCTCGGGACCATCCTACCGGCCCCAGTTGCCGGGCCGACCTCGAGGCGATCCCAGATTCGATCCCGACCCGATCCGGTGTCGAGGCCGCCAAGGGCCCTACACGGTCCACCCCGCAGGCGAGACGCCGGGCCCCCGCCTACGCTGTGCACCGTGACCCCACCACCGGCCCGTGCACCGGGCCCACCGGCCGCACCGGCCCCGCAGTCATCCCCCGCACTGGACTCTTTCTCCTCCGGGGTCCTGTCCATCGAGACCGACGGGAACGTGGCGACGCTGTGGCTCGACCGGCCGGAGAAGCGCAACGCAATGGGGCCCGCATTCTGGTCCGATCTTCCCCTGGCCATGGCCGCGATCAGTTCCGATCCGCAAATTCGGGCTGTGGTCGTCGCCGCCCGGGGACCCCACTTCTCGGTCGGACTGGACCTGGTGGCCATGGCGGGGCTGTCCGGATCCGGGGAACCGGGCAATGGCGCTCCCCTCTCGATGGCTGCCCGGGCCCGGTCGGCCAGGGCCGAGATCCTCCGGCTCCAGGCGTCGGTGACCTCGGTGGCGGAGTGCCCGCTGCCGGTCATCGCGGCCATCCACGGCTACTGCATCGGTGGTGGGGTGGACCTGGCGGCGGCGTGCGATGTTCGGATGGCCAGCGCCGACGCCCTGTTCTCGGTCCGGGAGGCAAAGGTGGCCATAGTCGCCGACCTCGGCAGCCTCCAGCGCCTCCCCCACATCATCGGCAAGGGCCACCTGGCCGAGTTGGCCTACACCGGCAAGGACATCGACGCGGCCCGGGCAGCATCGATCGGACTGGTCAACCACGTGAGCCCGGACTCCGAGGCCGTCCTCGTCGACGCCCGGGCGTTGGCCGGCGAGATTGCCGCCAACTCACCCCTGGCCGTACAGGGCACCAAGGCGGTGCTCAGGGCCGGCGAGGACCGCCCGGTGGCCGAAGGCCTGGAGTTCGTCGCCGCCTGGAATGCCGGATTCCTGGCCTCCGATGACCTTGCCGAGGCCATGAGGGCGTTCATGGAGAAGCGCCCAGCGGTCTTCACCGGGAGATGACCATCGGCCACAGCCGGTGACCATCGGCTGACCACCGGGGACCGAGGTCGCAAACCGGCTCAGCGCCTGCGGCGCCACCAGCGCTGTTCCTTGCGCTCCTCACGCTCGTCCTCCTTGCGTACCTCGGCCAGCACCTCGGGACCGACGGCGTTGATGATGCCCTCCGCCTGATCGAGGAGTTTGGCCGCCTCCTCGCCGGGCACGTCGGGCATGGGCTCGAGTTTGGGCTCGACCAGGGAGCCGTGGGACCAGCCGACGTCGGCCAGGCGGGGTGCGTACGACGCGGAGTCGTCCGGACACTTCCACGGGGCCTCGGGTGCCAGGTCGAGGACACAGAACCTGGCCACCTCACCCGAATCGTAGGTGCGGCTCTGGAAGTGCTTGCACTCCTCCCTCATCGCCATGGGTTCATTCTGCCCTTCCGTGCGCACCAGTGTCAGCCCGCCCCTGGGTCAGGACGCCCCGGTGGCCCCGCTTGACCCCGGTGGCATCCTGGATGATCAGCCGACGGAGCCCTCCATCTGCAACTCGATCAGCCGGCTCCACTCGACGGCGTACTCCATCGGCAGGGTACGGGTGATCGGCTCGATGAACCCGTTGACGATCATGCCCATGGCCTGGGTCTCGGAGAGGCCCCGGCTCATCAGGTAGAAGAGCTGGTCGTCCCCGACCTTGGAGACGGTGGCCTCGTGGCCTATCCGCGCATCACGCTCGGCCACCTCCATGTACGGCTTGGTCTCCGACACCGACGTGTCGTCGAGGAGGAGTGCGTCGCACCGCACGAAGCTCTTGGCGTGCTTGGCCCCCTCGTCCACGTGGACCTTGCCGCGGTAGGTGGTGACGCCGGCGTCCTTGGAGATCGACTTGGACACGATGGTCGAGGTGGTCTCGGGAGCCGAGTGGATCATCTTCGCCCCCGCATCCTGATGCTGGCCCGCTCCGGCGTAGGCCACCGACAACACCTCACCCGAGGCCTTGGGACCCATCAGGTAGACGGACGGGTACTTCATGGTCAGCCGCGAGCCGATGTTCCCGTCGATCCACTCCACATGGGCCTCGGCTTCGGCCCTCGCCCGCTTGGTCACCAGGTTGTAGACGTTGTTCGACCAGTTCTGGATGGTGGTGTACGTGATCCGCGAGCCTTCGAGGGCAACCAACTCCACCACGGCCGAGTGCAGGGAGTCGCTGGTGTACACGGGGGCCGAGCATCCCTCGATGTAGTGCACCTGGGAGCCGACGTCGGCAATGATCAGCGTCCGCTCGAATTGGCCCATGTTCTCCGCGTTGATCCGGAAGTAGGCCTGCAGGGGCTGGTCGACGATCACGTTCGGGGGGACGTAGATGAACGAGCCACCGGACCACACGGCCGAGTTGAGGGCGGCGAATTTGTTGTCGTTGGGGGGGATGATCTTGCCGAAGTACTTGCGAACCAGGTCGGGGTACTCCCGGACCGCGGTGTCCATGTCGCAGAAGATGATGCCGAGGGCCTCGAGGTCCTCCCGGTTGCGATGGAAGACCACCTCGGACTCGTACTGGGCGGTCACACCGGCCAGGTACTTGCGCTCGGCCTCGGGGATCCCGAGCTTCTCGTAGGTGTTCTTGATGGCATCGGGGAGATCGTTCCAGTCCTCCACCTGCCCCGACGTCGGCTTGATGTAGTAGTAGATGTCATCGAAATCGAGGTCGGGCATGTTGACGGCGAACCACTCGGCCATCGGGCGCCTGTCGAAGCGCTGGAGGGAGCGGAGCCGGAAGTCCCGCATCCACCCGGGCTCCTTCTTCATCGCCGACATCTCGCGGACGATGGACTCGTTCAGCCCCTTCTTGGGCTTGAAGACGTAGTCCTCTTCGTCGGACCACCCAAGCTTGTATTTTCCGAGGTCGAGGTCGGTGGCGGTCATGTGGCTCCCAACAGGCAGTCCCGGGCGGGACCGATTTCTCCTATACAGATAGTAACAACCGGGGTGACGGAGCCGGACGCCACGCAGCATCCCGGCCGGAAAGACGTGTCATCCTGGTCGAATGCCCGAGGATCTGACGACCGAGCGCCCGATGGAGCGCCCGACCCCGGCCCTCGAGGCCCCCGTCCCCGAGCGCCGACCGGTCGAGCTCGAGGCCCACGGCGACGTCCGGATCGACGACTGGTACTGGCTCAGGGACAAGGACGATCCGGCCGTGATCGACCACCTCAGGGCGGAGAACGCCTATACCGAGGCGGTCCTGGCCCCCACCCGGGCGCTGCAGGCGGCCCTGTTCGAGGAGATCGTCGGTCGCATCGAGGAGACCGACCTCTCGGTCCCGGTCCGCAAGGGCCCCTGGCTGTACTACAGCCGCACCGTGGAGGGGAGCAGCTACGGCATCCACTGCCGCCGGCCGGTCCCCGAGGGCGGGGCCTCCGCCCGGACCGACACCGTGGCGGTGGGGTCCGGGGACACCGACGACGCCGCGCCGGAGGGGGAGGTGGTCCTGCTGGACGAGAACCGGCTGGCCGAGGGGTACGACTACCTCGCCGTCGGGAACCTCGAGATCAGCCCCGACCACCGCTGGATGGCCTACTCGATCGACACCACCGGCGGTGAGCGCTACACGATGCGGTTCGCCGACCTCGTGTCCGGTACCGAGTCCCCGGAGTCAATCGAGGACACGACCTACGGGACCGCCTGGGCTGATGACAACGCCACCGTCTTCTACGTCCGGGTCGACGAGGCCATGCGCCCCCACCAACTGTGGCGCCACCGGGTCGGGACCGATCCGGGCTCGGACGTGCTGGTCTACGAGGAGCCCGACGACCGCTTCTACCTCGGTGTGGGGCGGACCAGGGACGACGGCTACATCCTGATGGGCCTGTCCTCGAAGGTGACCTCCGAGGTCCGTGCGCTGGCCGCGGACCGCCCGCTCGGGGAGTTCTCGGTCATCGAGCCCCGTCGCCAAGGGGTCGAGTACAGCGTCGACCACGACCGCGGCGACCCCGCACAGGGGCGGGCGAGCCGATTCCTCATCGTGACCAACGACGGGGCCGAGGACTTCCGGCTGATGGAGGCACCCGACGGCTCGCCGGGCCGCGCCCATTGGGCCGAGGTGATCCCGGCGAGGAGCGGGGTCAGGCTCGACCGTGTCGAGCCGTTCGCGGGCCACCTGGTGGTCTACGAACGGGCCGACGGCGATACCCGGATCCGGGTCGTCGACGCGGCCACCGGTGCCTCGACCGTCGTTGACCAGCCCGACTCCCCGTCGACGGCGTGGGGCGGGGCCAACCCCGAGTACGACTCCACCGTCCTCCGCTACGAGTACACGTCCCTCACCACCCCCCGCTCGGTCTACGACCTCGACCTCGTGTCGGGCGAGACCGTCCTGCTGAAGCGCCAGCCGGTGTTGGGCGGGTTCGATGCGGGCCGCTACCGTACGGAGCGCCGCTGGGCCACGGCGGACGACGGGACCCGGGTCCCGATCTCGTTGGTCTACCGGCACGACCTGGTGGCCGGCCCCGCCGGCCCCGGCGGGTCGGCGGCCCCTCCCTGCCTCCTGTACGGATACGGCTCCTACGAGGCGTCGATCGACCCCACCTTCTCGTCCCTCCGCCTCAGCCTCCTCGACCGGGGCTTCGTCTTCGCCATCGCCCACATCCGGGGTGGGGGCGAGATGGGCCGGGCCTGGTACGAGGGGGGCAAGCTCGCCGCCAAGCCCAACACCTTCACCGACTTCGTGGCCTGCGCCCGCGCGTTGATCGCTGAGGGATGGACCTCGTCGGACCGGCTGGTGGCAAGGGGCGGGAGCGCCGGAGGGCTGTTGATGGGGGCGGTGGCCAACCTGGCCCCCGAGCTGTTCCGCGCCGTCGTGGCCGAGGTCCCGTTCGTCGACTGCCTCACCACCATCATGGACGAGACCCTCCCGCTCACGGTGACCGAATGGGACGAGTGGGGCAACCCGGTGGAGGACCCGGAGATCTACTCGGTCATGAAGTCCTACTCCCCCTACGACAACGTCCGCTCCGTCGATGGGGAGGGGGCCGCGGTCCGCTACCCGGACATCCTGGCGACGGGAGGGCTGTCCGACCCGCGGGTCGGATTCTGGGAGCCGGCCAAGTGGGTGGCGAAGCTCAGGGCGGCCAACCCGGAGAACCGGGTACTGCTGAAGACCGAGCTCGGAGCCGGCCACGGCGGACCGACCGGGCGTTACGACGCGTGGAAGGACGAGGCGTTCATCTTCGCCTTCATCCTCGACGCGCTGGGACTCGGCGAGACCGCATCCGGGTCATAGGGCCCGTCGGTGGGTCCGGGCTTCCCCTCAGCCGGCCGGCTCAGCCGGTCGGGCTGGTCGGGCCGGTCGGCGTGGCCGTGGCCGACGGCTCGAAGGTGGCCGCGAACGGGCTCTGCGTGGGGGTGGGGAAAACGACCGGCGCGCCATCGACAGCCAGGGACGCGGCCAGGCTCCCCAACTCGACCCGGACGATCCCGTTCCCCTGGATCTGCTGTACCTGGCCGGCCTGGAGGGTCCCCGTCCACAACGTGGACCCGGTGGAGACGGTGGTGGCGTCGATCCAACAAGGCCCCGAGGCACTGACGGTCAGCTGGTAGGGGCTGGAGCCGACCGGGTAGATCGCCGTGGCCGGGGTCGACGACTGGGCGAGCACCGGGGCGGGTGGCGTCTTGGAGGTGGCCTTGGACTTCCCCTTCGTCCTCGCCGAGCCGGCGCCCCGGTGGGACGTCCCGGTGACGGTCGCCGGGGTGGATGCCGGGGTGGAGGTGGAGGCGGACGTCGGGTTGCCGTGGTGGGTGACGGCCGACGTCGGGGGGTTGGCGGAGTGCGTGTGTGTCGGGGCGTGGGATCGACGGCTCCCGACGAAGGCGAGGGTGGCGAAGAGGACGAGCGCCGCGACGACCACGGCCACCGAGGAACGCCGCCGCGGACGATGGTTCATCGAGTCCAGAGCATGTCTCTGCGCCCTGTCGGTGCGGCCGGCGGCGACACCCTCGGCGGACGGTTCACGCCGGTACCGGTCCCTCGGGCGGGAGTCGTCGAAGACCAGGGGGGTCTCGAGGTCCGGGAAGTCGTCGCTGCCCTTGACCGGGACCGGGGGGACCGATCGGGTCGTCCCCACCCCGCCCCCTGACCCCTGGCGGCTGTAGAACCTGGGGCCGGCGAGCGGGTCACCGGGTTGGTCGGCCTGCCCGGTCCCCCCGTCCGAGGATCGGATCGTCCGTTCCGAGAGGTGCTCGAGGGTTCCGAGGGCCGAGTGGTAGTTCCGGACCGAGCTCAGATCGTCGCCTCGGGGCCGGCGGAGGACAACGGTGGCAAACGCCACCACGGCGACCAGCACGGCTCCGACGAAGACGATCCACATCCAGACCATTCAACCCGAAGCGGCAGCCGACCGGTTCGCGAGGCCCTCGGGGCCCCGGGCCCCGAAGGCGGCCCTCCCCACCGGGCGCCGGGCGAAGGGGGCCGGGGAGTCCGGGTGACGCTCGGGTCGGGGCCGGTTCCGGCCGGTGGAGGGATCAGATGGCGGTGACCGAGGTCAGACCCCCATCGACGGTGAGGTGGGTGCCGGTGATGAAAGAGGCCTCGTCCGAGAGCAGGAACCGGATCGGCCTGGCCACCTCGTCCGGGCTCGACACCCGCTGGAGCGGGGTCCGCTCCTCGAGCTGCTGGCGGAACCCGGGCAATTCGAATGCAGGGGCGAGCATGGGTGTGGCCACGGCACCCGGGCACACCGCATTGACACGGAAGCCCTCCATCGCGAAGCGGTGGGCGATCGACCGCATCAGCCCGAGCACGCCCGCCTTCGAGGCGCAGTAGGCGGTGAGCATTGCGCTCCCGAACAGCCCCTCGATCGATGAGATCAGCACCATCGCCGAACCGGGGCCGGCCTGCCGGAAGGGGTCGAGGAGCATCCGCGAGATCATGGCCGCCGCCCGCAGATTGACGTTGAGCGTGGAGTCCCACAGCTCGTCGTCGATGAAGTCGACCGACATCGGGCCCGAGACCCCGGCGGCGTGGACGAAGCCACCGAGCGACCCGAGGGCCCTCGCCGCAGCGGGCACCGCCTCTTCGATGGCAGCCGTGTCGGCGACGTCGACCACCGACCATTCGACCACGCTCCCGTACCGGTCCCGGCACAGGGAGGCGCTCTCCTCGGCACCTTCGGCGTTGACGTCCCAGATGGCCACCGGTCGCCCCACCTCGGCCAGGGCCAGGACCGTCTCTCGACCGATGCCCGATCCCCCGCCGGTAACGAGCACCCCGGTGGCAGGTGAGCCCAGCCGGTCGTGGTGCCGGGTGCCGCCCCGGGTCGAACCGGCCGGAGCCGTCTCCATGGTGGGGATCTGGCTGGTCGGGGACGGACCGGTCGGGGGGGGAGTGGCCCCGGGGGGAGCGGTCGGGGGATCCGGCGACCGGGAGCCGGGCGACCCGGAGTCGTCTGGTGGACGGGGTGCCGTCGACGAGGGCATCAGCGGTGGCGGGCGATCAGGTCCTCAGCCCCATCCGGGGCTGCACCCCGGGATCGATCTCCGAGCGCATCGGATTCGACCGGTCCCGGTCGGACAGCACGGGATCGGTCAGCCCCCAGTCCGCTCCGATGGCCGGATCGTCCCACGCCACGCCGAGTTCGTCGTTCGGGTTGTAGTAGCCGTCCACGAGGTACCACAGGGTGAGATCGGTGAGCGAGGCGAAACCGTGGGCGACCCCGGGCGGGATGAACAGACCGCGGTCATGGTCGCCTTCGAGGTCGAGGGTGAGGGTGGCGCCGTCCGTCGGCGATCCCCGGCGCAGATCGTGGAGGACCACCCTGGCCGTTCCGCGGAGCACGTACCAGTAGTCGGCCTGGTGCAGGTGGTAGTGGAGGCCCACGATGGCGCCCGCCGCCTTCTCCGAGCGGTTGGCCTGGGTCATCTCCCGTCCCAGAGGGAACCAGCTCCGTCGGTAGGTCTCCACGAACCGGCCGCGCTCGTCGCCGTGGGCGCTGGGCTCGACCACGATGACGTCGGCGATCACCCCGGACTCGTTTATCTCTGGCACGTGCCACTCCCATCCTCGTCGCTCTGGCGCGGGGCAACAGTAGCGAAGCTGCTCCGGAAGAACACGAGCGGAGACCCGTCGCCCAGACCGAGGTCGAGCACCTTCCCGATGATCAACTCGTGGTCGCCGGCCTCGTGCACGAGCTCGACGTTGCAGTCGACCCAGGCGAGGCTCCCCTCGATGACCGGCGCGCCACTGACCGGCGCCGGATACCAGTCCACCCCCTCGAACTTGTCGCCCCCGGACACGGCGAAGCGGCGGCCCACCACCTCTTGGTGGTCGCCGAGCACGTTGACGCAGAACCTCCCGGCCCGGGCGATCCGAGGCCAGCTGGTGGACGACCGGGCGGGGGCCACCGCGATGAACGGAGGGTCGATGGAGAGCGAGACGAAGCTCTGGCAGGTGAAGCCGACCGGCCGGCCGTCCTCCATGCCCGCCACCACGGTCACCCCGGTGGTGAACCGGCTCATCGCGTCCTTGAACTGGGTCAGGTCGAACGCCACGGTCATGCCTTCCCCAGATCCACCGATCTCCCCTCGGCGGCGGCACTGACGTCGAGCTCCTGCCGGGGCGCCAGTCGCCGGGCATGGTCGAGCATCCGATCGATCTCCTTGTCGGTGTGGGCGGGATCATGATGGAACAGGCTGAGCCGGTGTGCACCTGACTCGCGGGCCACCATGACCGCATAGGCGGCCGTCGAATGGCCCCAGTCCGACAGGGTCACGAATTCCTCGTCGGTGTACTGGGCGTCGTGGATGAGGAGGTCGGCGCCCTCGCACAGCTCGAGGATCTCCTTGTCGAGGGTGCGCCGGTCGAGCGGAGCCTGATGGTCGGAGATGTAGACCATCGTCCGGCCGTCGGCCTCGATCCGGTAGCCGAGGGTGTGGCCGATGTGCGGGACCGACCGCGCCTTGACCATGATGGGCCCGACGCAGAAGTCGGCCGGGCCTTCGAGGTCATGGATGCGCAGCTCGCCGCGGAAGTCGGCCATGTGGACAGGGAAGAAGGGGGGCTTCACCATCCCGGCCAGGACGTCGTGGAGCGGGGCCTCCTGCTGCGATGGCCCGTACACGTCGAGGACCGCTCCCGGGTCGCGCATCGGCGCGAAGAAGGGCAGGCCCAGCACATGGTCGTAGTGCAGATGGGTCAGCAGTGCGGTCGCATGCAGGGGGACGCCGGAGGCCTTCAGGGGAGTCTGCAGATAGTCGCCGAGGGCGCGCAGCCCCGTCCCCAGGTCGAGGATCAGCTGGGGCTCGCCCTCCACCTCGACCAGGACGCAGGACGTATTGCCCCCGTAGCGGCGATGCTGGTCCGACGAACATGGGCACGAGCCACGGACTCCGAAGTAGGTGATTCTCACCGAAGGTGGAGGCTACTCGGACATCGGCCGCCGACCTCCGACTACCCTCCCGACCATGGACCGAGCCGAGGTCACCGCCAACGGCGTCGACTTCACCTACCTGACCGATGGGCCGGGCGACGGGCCACTGGCCCTGTGCCTCCACGGGTTCCCCGACACGGCCCACACCTGGCGCCACCTCCTGCCCCGCCTGGCCGATGCCGGCTTCCATGCGGTGGCGCCCTTCCTGCGGGGTTACGCGCCGACCTCGGTGCCCGAGGACGGCCGCTACGACACGGGCACGCTGGCCCTCGATGCCTGCGCGCTCCACCAGGCCCTTGGCGGCGACGGGGAGGCGGTGATCATCGGCCACGACTGGGGAGCCTTCGCCACCTACGGCGCGGCGGCGATCCAACCCGACCGGTGGCGCAGGGTGGTCACGGCCGCGGTGGCCCCCCAGGCGTCGATGGCCGACGGGTTCTTCACATACGACCAACTGCGGCGCAGTTGGTATGTGTTCTTCTTCCAGACCCAGCTGGCCGAGCACGCGGTGTCCCTGGACGACCACGCATTCATCGATCGCCTGTGGGCCGACTGGTCGCCGGGCTTCGACGGGTCCTGGGATGCCGCCCGGGTGAAGGAGGCGCTGGCCACGCCCGAGAACCTGGGTGCGGCGATCGGCTACTACCGGGCGATGTTCTCCGGGCCACCCGACGATCCCGAGGCGGCGGCCGCCCAGGCGGCGGGCGGGACCGTGGCGCCGCAGCCCACCTTGTACCTGCACGGGGCAGATGACGGGTGCATGGGAATCGACACCATCGGACCGGTGACCGACTTCCTGGCCCCGGGCTCGGAGATGGCGGTGATCAGTGGGGCCGGGCACTTCCTGCACGTGGAGCGGCCCGACGAGGTCAACGGTCACATCCTCAGGTTCCTGTCCTCGTAGCCCGCCCCGGGCCTCCCCTGGCCCGACTCAGGGTAGGTGGAGCCTCCCGTCCCGGTCACGAGCCACCAGCCCGTCGTCGATCAGCCCGGCCACGACCCGTCCCGCCCGGTCGGGGTCGTCCGGCCATCCGGTCACCCCGGCCACTTCATCCGCTGTCACCTGCCGCACCCGCAGCGCATCGACGAGGCGGCCGCGTCCCTGGCGGTCGGAGCCGGCGAATGTGCTCTGCGGTGTCGAGACCCCCGCCGAGCCCCGGGCGGGATCGGGATGACGCCGGCCGCCGGACTCCCACCGACATCGGCTGCGGATCGGGCACTGCGGGCACCGGGGGATCCCGGCGATGCAGACCGACGCCCCGAGGTCGAGCAGGGCCTGGCCGAACTCCCAACCCCGCCCGGCGGGCACCATCGAGTCGGCCAGGGCCTGGGCCTCGGGTGTCCGGACCGGCCGCCCGGCAACCGCCCGGGCCAGCACCCGTCCGGCGTTGGTGTCGACCACCCCGACGTCGGCCTCGAAGGCGAACGCCAGCACGGCCCGGGCCGTGTAGGGCCCCACGCCCGGCAGTGCGAGCAGGTCGCCGAGCCGGGCGGGCACCCGGCCGGCGTGGTGGGTCACCACCGCCGACGCCGCCCGGTGCAGATCGCGGGCGCGGCGGTTGTATCCCAGACCCCGCCAGGCCCGGAGGACGTCCCCCAGGGGGGCCGACGCACACGCACCGGGAGTCGGGAACACCTCCATGAACCGATCGAACACCGGGACCACCCGCGCCACCTGGGTCTGCTGGGCCATCACTTCGCTCACCAGCACCGCCCATGGATCCCGGGTGGACCGCCACGGAAGCTCGGGGCGCCTCGACCCGGCCCCCTGTGCCGTCCCCCACCGTTCGATGGCCGACCCGATGGCCCGCACCTGGGCGGGATTGCGGACCGGGGCAGGAACGGGCGGGAACGGCAGACCCGTTCAACTCCAGACGTCATCCCCGTAGGGACGTCGGCGCCGGGGGGCGGCGGCCTCCTTCCAGACCATCACCATCCGCCGGAAGAAGCACACCTCCTCGCCGTGCTGGTTGAAGCCCTTCGTCTCGACCGTCACGACACCCCGGTCGTCGCGGGACTTCGACTCCACCTTGCTGATCACCTTGGTCTCCGCGTAGATGGTGTCCCCGTGGAAGGTGGGCGCCCGGTGGATGAGGGACTCGACCTCGAGGTTGGCGATGGCCATGCCACTGACGTCCGGGACGCTCATCCCCAGGACGAGGGAGTAGACGAGATTGCCCACGACCACGTTCCGACCGTGGACCGTCTCGTGCTCCGCGTACCAGGCGTTGGTGTGGAGCGGGTGGTGGTTCATGGTGATCATGCAGAACAGGTGGTCGTCGGCCTCGGTGATGGTCTTGCCCGGCCAGTGGCGGTAGACGTCACCCGGCTCGAATTGCTCGAAGTAGCGACCGAAGGGCCGCTCGTAGATGGTCACCGGTCAGTCGCGGACCAGGGTCGGCCGGGTCGTGAATCCGAGCACCCAGTCCGTGTGGGAGTCGCCGTCGATGGCCATGCGCCAGGTGTAGCGGGTGCCCGGGGTCAGCGGCAGCGGGCCGAGGTTGACGGCCAGGGCCACGTCGATGGGGGAGCCCTCGGGGATGCCCGGGGGCCGGCCCACGGTGAACTCACCCCGCACCTCCACCGGGTGCTCGCCCTCGGGAGTGTCGACCAGGACCGGCCGTCCGTCCGCATCCTCCAAGAAGAGCTCCCAGTGATGTGACGACTCGGCCTCGTGCCAGCCGACGTCGATCTTGAGGGCGATGGCCGACGGCACGGGATCGGGGCCGGTCATGCTCCAACCCCCGCCCAGCACGTAGAGCTTGCCGTCGGACACCTGGGCTGCATCGCACAGCATCATCGTCACTCTCACGAACCGTGAGAATACCGGCTCCGAAGGGCTGGAATTCGAGAATGGCGGTGAACTCCGGTCGGCGGCCGCCGGCGGCGATGTGCAACTGACGGGTGGTGCCGCCGGGCATGGGCGCCGGTAACGTTGACCCATGGAGCTACGGGGCCTGAGAGACGACGTCTACCGCCGCCCCCTGGCCACCGCCCTCGAGCGACTGGGGATCGGCCCGGGTTGGACGTGCGTCGACGTCGGGGCTGGCGGAGGTGACGTGACGGTGGCCCTGGCGGAGATCGTGGGCCGGGCCGGGAGGGTCTACGCCGTGGACAGCGACCCGCAGGCCCGCGACGAGGTCGCCGCCGCCGCCGCCGCCCACAGCCAGGTACTGGCCGTCACCCAGGCCGGCGAGGACCTCCGCCTCCCCGAACCGGTTGACCTGGCCTTCTGTCGATTCCTGCTCCTCCATGTGGCCGAGCCCTCGGTCGTGCTGGCGCGGATGGCCGGCGCGGTCCGCCCCGGAGGGTGGGTGGTGGCCCAGGAGCCGATCACCTCCGCCGGGCGCATCGACGGGAAGCCGTTCTCCATGCCGTCGGCCCGGCATCCCGACATCGGGGCCCTGCTCCCCTCGCTCGCCCGCGACGCCGGGTTGGTGACCGTCGACGTGTGGGCCGAGGCGCCCGCCGGAGCGGGGCCCGGGCCGGTGGCCGACTATCTCAAGCTCCTGGCCGAGGTCGATCCCGGTGACGACCCGGTGGTGCTGCCGCCGCTCGTCACGGTCGTGGCCCAGGCCCCGGGGCGGTGAGGTGGCGGGTAGGCCTGCGCCGGATGCCGGCTGGTGGTGGCCGGCGGGCGGGCCCGGCGGGGTCGAAGGAGGCCCCACCGGCGTGCCGGTAACCTTCGAACGTGACCCCCGACCAACCCCGCCCGCCTGACCTGGCCGCCGCCGCCGACGCGATCGGAGTGGCCCGGGCCGTCGTCTCCGCCGGCACCGGGGCCCTCCTGGCCGAGGGCGGTCCCGACCGGGCGCAATCCCTGGGCTACGACCTCGCCCACGCGGCGGCGGCGGTCCGCACCGCGGAGGCGGCCCTCACCTACGGGGCCCTGGGTGTGACCGAGGCCCGCATCGCCTGCGCCTTCGCGGCCGACGCCGCTCACCGACCTGGGGTCGCGGACCATCGGCCGCAGCCGTCAATGGCGGGTGGCCCCCGACTGGATGGCCCCGGCCGAGGAGTTCGTGGCCGGGTTCGGGGATCCGGCCTTCGTGGCGACGCTGGCCGAGGTGGAGGGCGACCGCCACCTCGACGCCGATTTCGAACTGGTGCGGGAGACCTTCCACCGGTTCGCCGACGAGCAGATCCGCCCCCGGGCCGAGCACATCCACCGGGCCAACACGGACATCCCCGAGGAGATCATCTCCGGCATGGCCGAGATGGGTGGCTTCGGGATGTCGGTGCCCGAGGAGTACGGGGGTTTCGCCACCGGGGGCGAGGCCGACTACATGGGCATGGTGGTGGCCACCGAGGAGCTGGCGTGGGGATCGCTCGGGGCGGGCGGATCGCTGATCACCCGCCCCGAGATCCTCACCCGGGCCATCGTCCACGGTGGCACCGAGGAGCAGAAGCAGCTCTGGCTGCCCAGACTGGCCAGCGCCGAGGTGATGGGGGCCGTTGCCGTCACCGAGCCCGATTTCGGATCGGACGTGGCCGGGGTGGTGACCGCCGCGTCGCCCGTCGAGGGTGGGTGGCTGATCAACGGGGTGAAGACCTGGTGCACGTTCGCGGCGCGGGCCGACGTGCTCATGCTGCTGGCCCGCACCGATCCCGACCGGGAAAAGGGCCACCGGGGCCTGTCCCTGTTCCTGGTCGAGAAGCCCCGGGCCGACGGTCACGGGTTCGTGTTCACACAGGACCCCCTTGAGGACGGTCGCCCGCGGGGTCGCGGGGAAGGATGGAGGGCCGGGCCATCGACACCCTGGGCTACCGCGGCATGCACTCCTACGAGGTTGCCTTCGAGGACTGGTTCGTCCCCGACGCCAACCTGGTGGGCGGAAGAGAGGGCCTGGGCCGGGGCTTCTATCTCCAGATGCAGGGGTTCGAGAACGGCCGCCTCCAGACCGCGGCGCGGGCCATCGGGGTCATGCAGGCCTCCTACGAGGCGGCCCTCGACTACGCGCGGAACCGCGTCGTGTTCGGTGCGCCGATCATCGAGTACCAGCTGACCCGGGTGAAGCTGGCCCGGATGGCCGTGCTCATCCAGTCGACAAGGCAGTTCTCCTACGAGGTGGCCCGTCTGATGTCGAAGGGCGAGGGAAGCCTCGAGGCGTCGATGGTCAAGGCCTACGTCTGCCGGGCTGCGGAGTGGGTGACCCGTGAGGCGCTCCAGATCCACGGTGGCATGGGGTACGCCGAGGAGTTCCCGGTGAGCCGCTACTTCGTGGACGCCCGGGTGCTCTCGATCTTCGAGGGCGCCGACGAGACGCTCGCGCTCAAAGTGATCGCCCGGCGATTGCTTGCCGACGCCGGGAGCTGAGCAGCCGGTGGACCATGCCGCCCTGACCACCGCCGTCCGGCAGGAGTGCGGGGCGTTGACCTTCGCGTTGGAAGCAGGACCGACCGACATCGCGGTGCCGACCTGCGCGGGATGGACGGTGGCTGACCTGGCCGTCCATGTCGGCAGCTTCTGCGGGTTCTGGAGCCACGTCCTGTGCGAGGGCACCGGCCGGCCGAAGACCCCTCTGCCCGACCCTCCGACCGGTGACGGAGTCGTGTCGTGGGTGGCCCAGGCATGTGCCGATCTGATCAGCGGGCTGGAGGCCACTCCGGCAGCCACCGGGGTGTGGACCTGGTTCGGGCCGGATCAGACCGCGGGCTTCGTGGCCCGCCGCTGCCGCGCACGAGTTGTCCGTGCACCGCTATGACGCCCAATCGGCCCGCGGAATCTGCACGCCGATCCCGGTCGAGTTGGCCGCGGACGGGATCGACGAGATCCTCGACGTCCTCATCACCACCCGCGATCAACCGGCGGAGGGATCGGGGCGCAGCCTGGCGCTGCTGTCCACCGACGTCGGGTCGGAATGGTTCGTGGCCCTGGAGCCGGGCCGCATCGAGGTCGAACGGCACACCGGGGACGAGCCTCCCCGGGATGGCCCCGAACTGTTCGTCAGCGGGACGGCTTCCGACCTCGAGCTCACGCTGTACCGGCGGCCGACCCTGAGCCCGGTCGCCGTCCACGGTGACGACGCCGTCCTCGAGGAGTGGTACCGCCGCTTCGCCTTCTGACCCGCTTCTGACCCTCGCCCCGGCGGCGGGAAGTCGGGCCCCGCGGAGCCAGAGGAGCCCGGAGCCGGTTGCCGCCCCACCCCGGATCACCGGCATTCGGAAATGGGTGCGGCTGCTCGATGCAGGGTCGCCCCGGGGTGCCGTGGTGCAGCGGTATTCGCGGTCACGCATGCTCATGAACAGATCGTCGCGCCGCCTTCCACCCGGCGAGGGACCTCCGCCGAGGGAGGGCGAGGCCCCCGGATCCGCCGACCAGGGGACGGGCCACCGAGGAGGTCACATCTAGAGATGCGCCGCCGCTCCGTTGCCGGTGAACGTGAACAACCTCCTGTTCGACTCGAGCAATTGAGGGTCTCCGACAAATCGGTGCGTCCCAACTCCGAAGGTGGCGCCCCCTTCCATATCAAATGCGACTTCTTCGAATCCTGATTCCTCGAACCACACCCGGATTGCCGGAGTCAGATCCGGGTCGAGTCGGTGTCGAGTCCAAATGACCGTCCCTCCGGGTGCCAGAAGATGGGGAAGGTAGCTCACCGTCCCGTGGATGTCGGCATCACCGATGTTGCCAAAGACGCCACACACCAAGACGATGTCGGCGGGAACAGCGTCCACATAGGCCGAGGTGGTCGACGCATCGGCCACGTTGATCTCCAGGTTCGCGAGCCCGGCACGCTCCGCCATGTTTCGAGCGTCTTGCGCCAACTGCGGGTCGATCTCGACGAGCCGGGCGCTGACATCGCAGGAGCGCTGGTGATGAGCCAGCACTCCGATCACGTCCCGACCCTGTCCGGCGCACATGCTCACGAGCCGGATCGCACCCGGGGGCATTTGATCGAGAGCATCGCTGAGTCTCCGCTGCACGGCAACCAATCGTCGGCTGAGTGAGGAATGGGGATCCTCATAGGCGAGGTGCCATTCGATCCAGTGCCTATCGCTGGTCACGATCTCAGGGTGGCGAGCCTGGTGGTCGAGCGCCCTGGTCGAGAAGCTGGTCCGCCTCCTCGTTCGGACCCGGGGAGTCCCGCCACCGCCCACGGATATTCAAAAGCGGTTCAGGCGGGTCAGGCCGGCGACCGGGTCAGGCCGGCACGCTCCCCGCGGGTCACGAACTTGGTGGCCATCTTGCGCGAGGCCTCGTCGATCATCTCGTCGCCGAACATCACCGCGCCGGACCGGTCGTCCTCGGTGGCCTTGCGGTAGGCGTCGAGGATGCTCCAGGCCTTGTCGAACTGCTCCTGGGTGGGCGAGTAGACCTCGTTGAGCACGCCGACCTGGTCGGGGGTGAGCGCCCATTTTCCGTCGTAGCCGAGCACCCGGGTCCGCATCGAGAACTCGCGGAGGCTGTCGAGCTCGCGGACCTTGAGGAACGGGCCGTCGATCACCTGAAGCCCATTGGCGCGACCGGCCATGAGGATCTTCGAGAACACGTAGTTGAAATGGTCACCCGGGTACTCGGGGATGGCCACGCCACCGGTCAGCACCGGCATCTCCATCGACGCGGCGAAGTCGGCCGGGCCGAAGATGATGGTCTCCAGCCGCGGGGAGGCGGCACAGATCTCCTCCACGTTGATCAACCCACCCGTGGTCTCGATCTGGGCCTCGATCCCGATGTGGCCCGACCGGGAGCCCGCACTTCTTCTCCACCTGGGTCAACAGGAGGTCGAGGGCCACCACCTCGGCCGCCCGCTGCACCTTGGGCAGCATCAGCTCGTCGAGCCGCTCGCCCGCATTGGAGACCACCTCGATGACGTCGGCGTAGGTCCACTCCGTGTCCCAGGCGTTGACCCGCACGCACAGCACACGGTCGTCCCACGCCAGGTTCTTGATGGCGTCGGCCACCTTGGCCCGGGCCGCCTCCTTCTCCGACGGGGCCACCGAGTCCTCGAGGTCGAGGAAGCTCATGTCGGCAGGGACGGTCGGGGCCTTGGCCAGAAAGCGCTCGTTCGACCCGGGAGAGGACATGCACGAGCGGCGGGGCAGGTTTCTTGAGCGTTCGGACATGCCGTGATGGTACGGCCCAATGGGCGGGAGCCCCAAATGAGGGCCCAGCCGGCGCCCGCAGCCGCTACCGGCGCTCTCACCCGGCGCGGCTATCCGGGGTCGCCGCTCCCTCGTGGTCGGTTCCGACCCCGTCGATCCGGATCTGGTCGGCCAGCAGGTCCGGGGTCAGCTGCTCGGCGAGCAGACGGTCGAAACGGGCCGGGTCGCCCCCGACGAAGCTCCGGCAGAGCGGGAGACCCTCCACGTAGCAGGTGAGGTAGGCCCTCCACGTCGGATGGGTGAGGAACTCGACCGACTTGGCCGCCCGCTCGGTCGACAGCAGTCCCCAGTGGGCCACCTCCGCGGTCACCGTGTCGATGTCGGCCCCGTCCTCGTGGAGCCGGAAGGCGGCGTTCTGGCGAACCGCGCCCAGGGCCTCCGATGCCTCGGAGACCGCGGCGACCACCTCGGCGTCGTAGCGGATCCCGAGCGGCCGCAAATGGCCGGCCACCGTGGCTTCGGGACGCCGGCCCATGACCACCTCGAGGCCGAGGTCGGCCAGGCCCTCGGCCAGCAGGCACTGCGGCGTCCCCACCAAGAAGATCGACTCCTCCCACCACCGGCGTCGGCGGACCAGTCCGACTTCCTTGCGGGTGTGTTCGGTGTGGTGCCCCGGATAGGCCTCGTGGGCCACGAGGTGGGCCAGGCCCGTCGACAGCACCGGAAGATCGGTGTTGACGGCCACCCGGCTGCGCAGGCCGCCCAGGTAGTAGTTGAACCCCGCCCACGGCTGGCCGGTCACCAGCTCGAACTCGACCCGCTCGCCGTCCGGCAGCCCGAACAGGGCCCGGGTCCGCTCGCGGAGGTCCTCGGTCAGCGAGTCGATCGCCGGACGGAGTTGCTCCACCGGGACCGCGTGCGACTCCCTCCAGGCGATCAGCCGCTCGGTCAGAGGGCCCGAGCCCGGCAGCACGTCGTCGATCCGGCGCCGGGCCTCGACCAGCACCTCCTCCCCCACCCGGGTCGGGCGGACCCCGTAGCACGCCTCCACCTCGTCGGCGTAGCCGATGGCCTCGCCGGACAGCCTCCGGGCCGTGGTCAGCAGCCCGATCACCTGGGCCCGGAGCCAGTGGCGCCGGGAGGGGGCCGCCCCGCCCTCGCTGCTCACGACGGTCCGCCGCCGGGTCGAGCGGCGCGCCGGCGTCGAGGGCGGCCAGGAGGGCCCGGGCCTCCGCCACCAGTCGCTCCGGGGGGTGCACCGGCTCGGCGCCCACCGCCGCCGCCGGCCCGGGCGGACCGTAGTAGGCGTCGACCAGCCCGTCGATGTGCCGTCCCAGCCGCAGGCCGAGGGTCAGGTACCCCTCGACCAGGCCCGGTTCCGACATGGCTGGATCAGCCCAGCTTCTGTCGGAAGAATGCGACGGTGCGTTCCCACAGCAGTTCTGCCGACTCCCGGTCGTACACCTCGGGCCGGTCCTCGTTGAAGAACGCGTGACCGACGTCCGGGTAGACGTGGACCTCGACCTCGTTGCCCAGAGCGGCGAGTTCGGCTTCCAATGCCCAGCGCGTCCTCGACGGTGAACATCTCGTCCTGTCCGGCCGCGTGCGCGAGCACCGCGGCATCCAACTTCGTGTAGTCGGGCCACACGTCGGCCCACGGGATGAGCCCGTAGGCCGGCACGACCGCCCTGACCGCGTCGGGTCGCTGCGTGGCCAGGACCAGTGCCAGCCCGCCGCCCATGCAGAATCCGATGACCCCCACCGTGGGCCTCCCGGTGCGGCGGATCAGCTCGTCGACTGCGCCGCTCAGGTCCTTGGCCACCGACCCCATTTCGAGGGCCATCATCCTCGTGCCGGCCTCGTCCGGCTCGGTGAGGGGCACGGTGGTCCCCTCGAAGAGATCGGGGGCCAGCGCCGTGAACCCGGCCCCGGCAAACCGGTCACAGGTCCGCTTGATCTGCTCCACCAGGCCCCACCACTCCTGCAAGACGATGATTCCCGGGGTTGACGGGGAACCATTGGACGGGTATGCGATATAGCCCTGACCAGTGCTTCCATTGCTCGGAAAATCGATGATCTCTCCCATGGAGGATGACCCTACCCCTGCGTGATTCGCCGTTCCCCCGCCGACGGGTATCTACGCCGCCGGGGTGGTCGCAAATGCCGACCCGTAGCCGCGAACCGGTGGCGCATCCGCCAAGTGAAATCCCTGCTCAAGGACCAATTCGTGGGGGCCCTCCTTGTGGTCCTCCTACGATTGGACTAGACAGGAGGGCGATATGACTCACGCCGAGCAGTACTCGACGTCAGTGCCACGTGTGTCCCCTCCCCCCTTCAAATCCCCCCGCAAACGCCTATTTGCGGTGCTCACACTGGCCCTCACAATCGGACTCGCCGCCGCGGTGATCACTACTTCGCGCCCGGCCGCAGCCGGCTCAATATCGGATGAGAAGGCGCAGGCGGCGGCCATCACCGCCAAGATCCAGGCCACCGAGGCGCAGATCTCGGCGCTGTCGGGCCAGGTCCAGGCGGCCGACTACCAGCTGACCCAACTGAGCAGTCAGATCGCGGCCAACCAGGCCCAGGTGGCCAAGGACCAGGCCGAGGTGAGCAAGGACGAGGCCCAGCTGCGGGCCCAGGCCATCAACGACTACACCAGCAGCGGCACGGGCGGCAACCAGGTCACCCAGATGTTCTCGTCGAACGTGGACATGTCGGCCATCCGCTCCGAGTACTCCTCGATCGCCACCGGCAACGTCACCACCACCATCGACAACCTCCACACCGCGCAGAGCCAGCTGCAGACGGCGCAGAACGCCCTCCAGCAGCAACAGTCCCAGGCCACGGACACCCGCAACACCCTGCAGTCGTCGGAGAACCAGGCCTCGGCCCTCGCGGCCCAGGACCAGTCGACGCTCAACAGCGTGAACGCCGACATCCAGGCCCAGGTCGCTGCGCAGCAGGCGGCGGCGGCGGCAGCGGCCAAGGCAGCGGCCACCGCGGCATTCAACGCCAAGCTGAGTGCGGCCAAGACCGCGCAGTTGGCGGCCCAATCGACGAACAGCGGCGGTGGTGGGGGCAGCTCGAACAGCGGGGTGAGTGCCCCGGTGGGGCCACCCCCGCCGGTACCCCCTGGTGTGGCCGGCGCCATTCAGGCCGCCGAGAGCCAGATCGGCACCCCGTACGTCTGGGGTGGCTCGGCCCCGGGTGGCTTCGACTGCTCCGGACTGGTCCAGTGGTCCTACGCACAGGCCGGCATCTCACTGCCGCGGACGTCGGGGGCCCAGTACGCGGCCACCACCCACATCCCTCTGGCGGACATCCAGCCTGGCGACCTGCTGTTCTACGGACCCGGTGGATCTGACCACGTCGCCATGTACATCGGCGGCGGATCGATGATCGAGGCGCCCTACACCGGAGCCTCGGTGTGGATCACCGGCGTACGCACCGACGGCGGATTCGTCGGCGTCGGCCGGGTCGCCTGACCGCCCGCTCCGATCAACCCCGGACCGCCCTCGATCTGACGGCTGGTCACCTGTGGCAGGCGGTCAGTTCCAGCAGACGGCCACCTCACTCAGGTCCGGCACGGGCAGGGGACGGTCCCGGTGGCGTGGGCCTGTCACTCCTGATCGTGCGCGGCGAACTCGGTGGGGGGCATCTGTCCAACCGAACCACCGGCCCGCGGACCGGGAGGGCGGCCGAAGCGGAACGGCACCGCCTCGCGCCCGGCCTGGATGACCATGGCCTCCCCGGTCTCCTCTCCCGACAGCCGGTCGACCACGGCCTCGGAAACTGCCGACACATCGATCAGGGGGAATCCGCTCCCCTCCAGCACCTCTCTCATGTCGTCGATCAGGGGCGTGTCGACGATGCCCGGGCACACCGCGTTGATGGTGATGCGGCGCTCGCCAAGCTGCGGCCCGAGGGACCGCACCAGTCCGACGACCGCGTGCTTGGTGAGGCAGTAGATGGGGTCGGGGGAGAAGCCGATGAGGCCGGCGAGAGAAGCGGTGGCCACGATGGCGCCGCCGCCACGCGCCGAGATCGCCGGGACCAGCGCCCGCACTCCGAACACGACACCGTCCATGTTGACCCCCACGGCCCGCCGGTAGGTCTCGTCCGTCAGCTTGGTGATGTCGGTCTCGCCGGTGGTCACTCCCGCATTGAGATGGGCGAGGTCGACTCCACCGAACCGGGAGGTGGCGACGTCGACGATGGCGGGCCACACGTCGGAGCGCCCCACGTCGGCCTGGATCGCCAGGCCGCCGACCGTGGTGGCGACCCGCTCGGCCGAATCCCCGTCGAGGTCGACCACCGCCACCGACACCCCGCGTTCGGCGAGCCGCTGGGCGGTTGCGAGTCCGATCCCCGATCCTCCCCCGGTCACGACGGCCACCTTGCCGGAAAGCTCTCTCATCGTCCTCCCACTTCCTGTCGATCCTCTCGGGTCTGTCCCGCTGGTGTGGCCCGCTGGTGTGGCCCGCTGGTGTGGCCCGCTGGTGTGGCCCGATGGGCCGGTGCCCGCCGGGTCGGTGCCCGCCGGGTCGGTGCCCAGCTGGGTCGGAGCCGAGCGGTCGGGGCCCGCCGGTGTGGTCCTCCGGGCGGATGTCCGGGTCGGCCCCGGCCGCTCTCACCCTACCGGGGACCTGGGGCATACTGGGAGAGCAGCCGCTGCGTCTCGAGCCAGGTGCTCCCCCTTCCATGAGACCCCCTCTCCTCCCATGAGACCGCTTCTTCCATGAGACCGATCCCCGTTGCATTCCACATCTGGTTCCTCGAGGTCCACACCTACGGGATCGGCCTGGCCCTGACCTTCTGGTTCGGCCTGCGCTACACGGAGAGGAGACTGCGCAAGGCGGGCTATCCGTGGCAATGGGTCACCGGGATGTTCGTGTGGGTCATCGTGGCCGCCATCGTGGGTGCCCGGACCCTCCACGTCCTCTCCAACTTCTCCTTCTATTCCCACAATCCGCGCCAGGTCTTCGCCATCTGGCAGGGTGGCCTGTCCTCGTTCGGCGGTCTCATCTTCGCGGTGCCGGTTGCCATCGTCAGCACGAGACGGCGCTGTCCCCAACTGCCGACACTCCGCTTCGCCGACCTCATGGCGCCGGTGCTCATGGCCTGCTGGGGCATCGGGCGACTCCTCGGTCCCCAGCTGATGGTCGCCGGCGGGGGCCACCCCACCAACCAGTGGTTCGGCATGTACTACGCCGGACAGACCGGCAAGCGGCTGCCGGTGCCGATCTTCCAGTCCATCGAGGACTTCACCATTTTCGGGATCCTGCTCCTCGTCGAGCACTGGCTCCGTTCGACAGCCCCTTCGCCGATCGAACCGGCCGACGGCGTCGCCCCCGCTCCCGGACTCCTTCCCCCTGCCGGGATCGTCCTCGGTGTGGGTATGGTGCTCTGGGGCATCGAGCGGTTCCTCGACGAGCACCTGTGGCTCGGAGAGGACGGGCACCTCGGGTCGGTCCTGGTCCAGGCGGCCGGGATCGCCCTGGCCGCGGTCGGCGCCATCCTGCTGATCTCGCGGATCGGGCCCCTCCGGCGGTGGCAACGAGGTGAGGGCGGCGATCCCGGTCCAATGATCGCCTCGGGCTCCGACGGCGAGACGGACTCCGACGATCGCGCCGCCGCTGACTCCGGGACGGAAGCAACAGAGCCCCGGGGCGAAAGCCCGGAACACGTGGCGACCAGCACCACCGGGCTGGGATCAGCGGACCGCGACTGAGGGCCTCTCGTACGAGGGCCGAGCGAACGGTCCTGGTGGCCCACTCAGTCGATGTGGGGTGACCGGCCGTGGTCGACGTGGGCCAGGGTGCCGTCCGGTCGATGGCGTCCCGGCCTCCCTGACGCCTGTGCCGACACTGTCGACGGAGCGGTGGCCCGGACGGCACCGGCCCGGGATGGAGCCCGATCGGCGACCTTGGCGGAGACGAGAGACGCGAGCGACACGCCGAACGCGATTCCGACAACCGCGATCGCGGTCGGAGACCGGAGGTAGATGGCCACCACCACGGCGGTGCCGGCTTCGACCGCTATCACCAGCCGGCCCATCGCCGGTCCCGCTTGATCGAACCGACGATGAAAGGCCCGCAGCCCGGTCGGGGTGGTCAGGCGGCGGGTGAGGAGGACCGCGAGCCCCCGAAGGGTGCCGAAGCCGGTGGCCACTCCCAGGGCGACCGCCGGATTTGCCGTCGAGCGCGCCGAGGACGACCATCAGATAGACCGCGGCGGTGGTGATGTAGGTGCTGAGGCCCGAACCGATCTGCCAACCGAATCCGGCGCCGTAGACCCAGGGCCGGTACCGATCGAGCCACCGCTCATTGACCTGCCTACGGTGGATCGGCACCCTGAAGCCAAACACACCGGCATCAGATCCGGCGGAAACGAGTGCAGCCGCGACCGCCAGCGTGCCCGTGCCGGTCGGCGACAGACCGAGCCGATGGGCGGCGGCGGCTGCCGCCGCCATGGCGGTCCCCAGCGTCGCGCCACCGAGGGTCGAGCCGAGGACGAACCATGCCGCTGTCGAGCGGTAGGAGTTGCCCTTGGCGCGTTCGCTCACCGGCGTGATGCTCGAGAGCATCGACAGACCGCACGGCGACCAGGTGGAGCGGGCGGCGGCGGCGATGGCTACGAGCGACGCCATGATCGAGAGGCAGACCGTCATCGGACTCCTTGGCTGTAAGGTCCCGGCTGGAGCCGGCGGCACGCGAACCGGCCGTCTCCGTCAGGGTCAGGTTTCGAAGTGGATCCCCTCACGACCGAACGGGTGGGATCCATGGCTAGGCGGGGGATCCGAAGAACGGAGCGTTGAAGGTGAAGACGCCGCCGTCCTGGGCAACCAGCCAGTACCCGGCGGCCGTGCGGACGGCGGCCATTCCGACGATCGGCCTGTTCAGCGTCTGACCGCCCATCGAGCCGAGGAACTTGGCGTCGCCGAAGCAGAAGATGCCGCCGTCGGAGGCCACGGTCCAATAGCCGCGTCCGGTCGGCGTGGCGGCCATTCCGACCATGGGCTTGTTCAGCGTCTGTCCGCCCATCGAGCCGAAGAACTGGGCGTCACCGAAGCAGAAGATGCCGCCGTCGGAGGCCACGGTCCAATAGCCGCTGTCCGGTCGGCGTGGCGGCCATTCCGACCATGGGCTTGTTCAGCGTCTGTCCGCCCATCGAGCCGAAGAACTGGGCGTCACCGAAGCAGAAGATGCCGCCGTCGGAGGCCACGGTCCAGTAGCCGTTGCCCGACGGAGTCACCGCCATTCCCACCATCGGCTGGTTGAGTCGATATCCCCCCATCGAGCCATGGAATGGCGCGGCCCCGAAGCAGAAGATCCCGCCATCGGCGGCAACCAGGTAGTACCCCCCACCCGGATGCTCGACGATACCGACCATGGGCTTGGTCAGTGAGATGCCGGAATCGTCACCCATGTTCTGGAAGTCACCGAACGTGAGCACCCTCCCGAACGCGGTCACCATGCCGTACCCGCCACTGTCGGCACTCGGCGCCACGCCGACGACCTGGCAATTGGTGATCGGGGAACTGCACGGTGCCGGTGGAGGCGCGGGCGGTGCCGTCGTCCAACATGCCTCGTTCTGTTCGGCGGTGCCGTTGTCCTGAGCGTTGGCGGTGGTACATGACGGATCCACCTCCCAGGGTGGGATGCACGACACCACCCGGCAGACGATCCGACCCATGCAGGCAACGTCCTGATTGCACTGGCCATAGCGGAACTGGAAGCACCCGGTGACATAGGAGTTGCACCCGTTCGGTCCACAGCCACAGCTGGTGCCGTCACAGCCGGGGTCGCAGAACCCCCAGCCGTTCCCGCATCCCGTGTCACACCCGCAGGCGGCGTTGCAGTCCATGTAGTAGCGGGGTCCCCCGCAGAACGACGAGTTGTCCGCTTTCCACCAGCCGCCCATCACCGAGTTGGTCGGGCAATAGTTGTAGCCGCCGTTGATCGAGCAGCAGAACTCCGTGTACCCGGCGCAACACGTCGACCCGCATCCACAGCTGCCATTCCCGCAGGTGCAGACCAGACCGTAGGCGGTACCCGGCTTGAGCACGAGATCCAGACCGGCGCCGATGGCCACCGCGCTACCGGCATAGGCCGAGCGGTTGATGAAGCTCCGCCGCGACAACCTCGACTCGAGAAAGCCCGAAGCCCGCTCAACGAGAGTGGCGCTCATGGCCGTGACCGAAACGAGACGGAGGTGAGGCGGCGGGCGCCCTGGACCGCCGCCATCGTCGAAATGGCCAGGTAGGTGAGCCACCCGCACAGCGCGCTCACCGCAACCAACGGCAGCCCCTGCAGCGGCTGAGAGGCAAGGATGGTGACGATGGTCCCGGTGGGAGCGGAAATCGCCACGGCCGCTGCGCTCATGGCCAGTCCCGCGTTGACGACCACGTGGAGCATGGTCGCAGGGGTGTCGGGCGTACCGAAGCATCCACAACTGGCGATCGCCCCACCCTTGGACCGTGCAAAGGCCACGACGACGGCGAACATCGCGTAGGAGACAGCCACAAGGCACGCCGATGCGGTGCGGGGAGCCACCAGGGCGATCGATCCCACCGCCGCCTCGGCGATTGATCCGATGCGGACACCGACACGGATGCGCGGTGCGGAAATCGGCAGGAGGCCGGCCCATGCACGGGCGGTGTCTCCAGGGCGGACGGCCTTGCCCACCCCCGCCCCGATGAGGAGGCCGCAGGCGACGAGATAGAGCCCGATCAGTTCCATGGCCCACCCACACCTGCCGCGAGAGGGCCTGAGTTGGCCGTGCCCGGCCCGGTGGGGGCGCCGATGGCCAGATTGGCTATCAGGCTGTTGACCCTGGGTACGAGCGCTCTCCGTTGTACATGACTCCCCAGGACCACGTACAACGAGAACGGCCTGCCCGCCTCGGTGAAGAACCACTGGGTCCCCGACTGCCCTCCCAGGCCACGCCGGAGCAGGTAGGGACGGAAGTCGGCGGTTGCGAGGGATCGGGGCATACCCTGGCGCTCGAACAGGCGCTTACCGAGGCTTTCCGGCCCGTACTCGAACAGAACGGCGAAGATGTCGGAGACTCCCATCAGATTGACAGCTCCACCCCCGAAGTCACCCACCTCCGCAGGAAGGGGGAACGTGGCGAAGTGCGCCACCGGGTAGGTGACCTCGGCGCCGGTCGAGGGACGGATGAAGATGCGGCCCTCGAAGCCGGTTGGAAGGGGCGCTTCTATCCCGTGGGCTCGGATGGTGGCCACTCAGCCCGCCATCCTGATCGGTGCATCGACCGTCGGCCGAAGGTCCGGCTGTGGGTCGACCGGATCGGTCGGGTCGGCCGCAATCGCCGGGTCGGCCGCAATCGCCGGGTCGGCCGCAATCGGCGGGTCGGCCAGGTCGGCCGCAATCGGCGGGTCGGACGGGTCGGCCCTTTCCGGCACATCCGCCCGGCGGGCCGCGGGTCCACCGGTCCCCGCTGGTTGGCCGGGTGCATCGAGGCCGTACACATCGGCCAGGGTGGAGGGGTAGAGGCTCGGATCCCCCGGGAGGATGCCAGCTGCCATCAGCTCCCGGTCATTGGCCAGTTCTCGCTCAGGACCGTCGAGACCATCCGAGAAGGCGCGTCCCTTGCTGGTGAGTGCCAGCTCCCTTGCGTCGGCCTCGGCGCGCCGGACCAGCTCAACCACCTGGTGAAAGTGGTTCGCCACCCCTTCGCCCACCCGACGGCCCGATTCCCCGTCGACCAGAACGAAGAACGGTGAGCCGGGGACCTCGTAGTCACTCCATGCATCGGTGGACATGACCACGGGCAGGCCCGTCCGAACATGGGAGGCGACCTCGGCTGGAGATTCCATTTCCGGCCCCTTGGTGACGACGACCAGCCTGGTCCGGGCCGGGAGGCCGAGCTCATCCGGTCGCTGGAAGGCGTTCCAGAACCCGGCGCAGGTGGCACAGCCGGAAGAGAGGAATGCCAGCAGGGTGAGGTGGCCGCCTCCCTCCACGTTCACTGCCAACGCATCGCCGCTCGGTGCGACGCCGGCGATGGTCGGGGCCGAGGTCGAGTTGCGCTCGCCGGGAAGAGGTGGGCCCATCCCGAACGGGACCTGCACCCGGTTTGGGGGGCCTGAGGCCCGGTGGCCACGAGACAGGTCCCCCGCATCGTCCGGCTCGCCGACCCCGACCCCCAACTCATGGAGCGCCTTCAGGATGTCGGCGTGGCTGCGCAGCAAGCCGGCGACGAGCACGGCCAGCAGCAACACGACGACGCTCAGGACAACTGCCAATGCAACCACGTCACACCTCCGAGTGATCACGGGAGGGGACGCCTTGCGGCCGCCACCTCCTGACCGACGCTCATGCTACGGACCGCCGCCGTCGAAACGGTGCATTTGCGATGACCTCGGCACCGGAAGCCGAAAGGGGAGGCGGCGGACGAGGTCTGCGTCGATTGGACCTGGACCTCCGACCCGGCTCAGCCGGGGCGCCGTCCTCGAATCCGACCAGCCAGAGGCCCGGGTATCAGGCCGATGCGCAGACCACCATGACCACAACTGCGACAGGAAGGACGAAGAATCCGACGGTGAGCACGCCGACCAGGGCGAGGAGGCCGAGCAGGCCGGCAGAGGCCCAGGCCAGGACTCCTGCTCCTTCTTTCCCGCGACGGCGTCGATGCCTCAGCGCAGCGGCCACCAGGCCGACGACAACCAGCGGAACCCCGACCGGGACGAGGACCTTCATCCCGTTCACCTGGACGAGGGTGGCCGACGCCCTCGAGACGGACCCTCCCGGATGGCTCACCTCCGAGTCGTAGACCGGGACCGACAGCGCCGCCACCAGCAACCCGACCGACCACAGCGCCGCCGGAAGTAGGAGCCAGGGTGATCCCCTGTCCGCGTCGGCTCCCGTCGTGCGCCCGTCCACCGTGAGTCTCACGTCACCGGTCACCTCACCCTTCAACATCGAGCCACCGCCGGTGGTCCCGGCGGTTCCCCTACCGAGCGGCCTCGCCGGGTCCGAGGGGGGAAGTGGCGGTCGAGATCGTTGGCGTAGAGCCGGCCGAGATCCGACGCATTGTCGGCCAACCAGTCCGACAGCGCCGTCGCCCCCGTCGCGACGCCCGATGTCGCGGCCAGCCCCGAGGCCATGGACCGGAACTCGTCGGCGGTCAACAGAACGTCGTGAAGCGCCCATCCCAGGAGCCGGGCCATGGGAGGTACCACGACCTTCGGGACACGGACGATGCGGGCATGGCTGCCGACGGCGTCCCGGATGGAGGTCACCAGGTCCAGAAAGGTGGGGGACTCCGGCCCCACCGCATCGATCACACTGTCGTGGCGCTCGCTCCCCTTCTCCACACAGAGGCGCGCCAGGTCGTGGACATGGATACCTCGAACCTGGTAATCGCCACGACCACCGACGGCGAAGACAGGGAGGTGGCGCAGGAGCCAGGCGATGTTGTTCAGCAGGACTCCGTCGCCCCCGAAGAGAATTGCCGGTCGGAGAATGGCGTAGGACACATCGGTTTCCGCCAGTGCGCGTTCGACCATGGCCTTCCCCCGGAAATAGGAATAGGGGGATTCGATGCTCGGCCTGGTGATGCTCACGTGGACGATCCGTTGGACGCCGGCCCGTCTGGCGGCTCCGAACAGCGTTCGGGAGTTGAGCACGGCGCGCTCATGGTCAGCTGTTTCACGTGCGAATCGGACCCAGTAGGTGTTGTAGAGGGTCGTCGTGCCCTCGAGCGACCTGCAGAGCGACACCGGGTCGTCGAAATCCAAGGGGCGGGCCTCGACCAGGGATGCCCTCGGAGCCCGTTCGGGATGCCCGGTGAGCGTCCGGACACGGCGGCCACCAGCCAGGAGGGCACTGGCGATGGACCGCCCGGAGTAGCTGAAGGCACCGGTCACCGTGTCGAGTCCCGTGTCGCTGCTGACACCTCGCCCGCATTCCTCTTCCGGTGCGGGAGCACCCCTGAGCGGATGCCCGGTCATCGCGCCTCCTCTGTCGCGGTCTTGCCGACAGCCACTTCCGTCGTCGGCCTGTCCGACCCGCCCAACCCCGCGAACAGGACCGACAACCCCCTGGCATGATCGAACAGGGCGAGCGCCGGTGCCCGGTCCCCGTCCAGATTGCTCAACATCTCGAGGCCCATGTACAGGGCGACGACGGCCAGGGCGATGTCTCCCGACGGGACCACCGAGCCCAAGGGCGTGTCGGCCAGCGAGTCGTCGATGGCGCGGCGGGCGAACTGCGTCCACGGCGCGATCCGCTTGGCCACCTCGGGACCGAGGCCCGGGGTCGACGACGCGCCGGCGATCATCTCGACCAATACGGCGATGTGCCCCGCATCGAGATCCTCCTGGAAGATGGCCGCAGCCGCATCGACCAGTTCCGCCATCGAGCCGACGGTCCCCAGTGCATCGCCGTAGTGCTCCAGCCGGTCGGCGCTGACCGCGTCCAGGGCGGCCAGCAGCAGGTTGACAACCGTCCCGAAGTGGTAGAAGACCAGCCCCTGGTTGCACCCGGCGCGCCCGGCGATGGCACGAGCGCTCGCTCCTGCAAACCCGTCGGACTTGAGCGTCTCGATGGCCGCCCTGACCAGTGCCTGGCGGGTGTCGCCCGTGTTCCCGGCTCCGGCACTGCGGAGTTTGCTGACCGTTCCCGACTTCGCCATGGGATCCCCCTGGAATTAAATTGAGCGTTCGCTTTAATCATTCGCTCAATCATAGGTCCGTCACCGTCGTCGGTGTCAACTGCAGGGCGTCCGCCCCTCCCCGACTGCCGGCCGGTGGCCTGGGGCGCCGGGCCCGGCAACCCCTCCGGGAGGAACCCGGTGGTCGGGACCGCGCCGACAGGGCACACTTACTGAGCCGGCCCGGAACGGAGCACTCCGTAGAGGGATCCCCGTCCAAGGGCCGCCAGCACGTGTTGGCCGCAGGAAGCAACCGGAATCACCAGAACCCAACGGGAGAGCGCATGGCTCTACGAATCGAAACCGTCAGCTTCGACGCCGAAGACCCGCTTCTCCAGGGCCGGTTCTGGTCGGCCGTCCTCGGCTGGGAGCACGGAGTCGACGAGGACGGAGACGTATGGGTCGAGCCGGCGGTCGACCACCCTGACAGCGGTGCCGTCCGTCCTCTCCTCTTTCTCGCCGTCCCCGAATCGAAGTCGGTCAAGAACCGGATCCATCTCGACCTGCGGCCCGACGATCAGGATCTCGAGGTGGACCGACTCGAGGCCCTCGGCGCGGCACGGGTGTCCGTCGGACAGGATGGAACGGAGGGATGGATCGTGCTGGCCGACCCGGAGGGCAACGAGTTCTGCGTGTTGGGCGAGACCTGAGTCAAGGGCCCGGACCGGCACGACGAGCCCGGCACGACGAGCCCGGCACGACGAGCCCGGCACCACGAGGCCAGCGCCGGAAGGCGTCGTCCTGAATTTCCGCCTTGGGCGCCGCTCCGCCCTACTGGCCCGCCCCGGCCTCGGCCGCCGCCTTGGCCTCGGCCGCCTTCCGGTACGCCTCGAGCTGGTCGAGCAGGGGCATGCGCTCCTGGCCGACGGTCGAGTCCAACCGGGCGGCGATCGCCTCGGCGGTCCACCTCCCGTCCGCATACACGGCCCGAACCTCCCGCGGCTGGTTCCACACCGCGATCTTCGGGCCCACCGAGGTGTACACCTGCCCGGTCACGTGCCTGGCCCGGTCGGAGAGGAGGTAGACCACCAGCGGCGCCACGTCCTCGGGGTCGCCCATCTCGGCCAGGTCCATGGGGACGTTGGCGGACATCCGGGTCCGGGCCACAGGGGCGACGGCGTTGGCGGTGATGCCGTAGCGGTTGAGTCCGGCGGCGGCGGAGCGGACGAGGGAGACGATGCCGCCCTTGGCCGCGGCGTAGTTGGCCTGGGCCACGCTGCCTGCGAAGGCGCCTGACGTGAACGCCACCAGCGACCCGCCGCCGTCCTGTTTGCGCATGACGGCCGAGGCGGCCCGGAAGACGGTGAAGTGACCCTTCAGATGGGTCTCGATGACCGCGTCCCACTCGTCCTCGGACATGTTGAAGAGCATCCGCTCCCGCAGGATGCCGGCCACCGCCACCACACCGTCGATCCGGCCCCACCGCTCCACGCCCGCTCCCACGATCTTTTCGCCGCCGTCGAGGGTGGTCACGCTCTCGGCGACCGCCACCGCCTCACCGCCGGCCCCCTCGATCTCGGCGACCAGCGCGTCGGCCACCTCGCTGCGGGGGTCCTCCCCGGCGAGGGACACGCCGATGTCGGCCACGACCACCCGGGCCCCCTCGGCCGCCGCGGCCAGGGCCACCGCCCGACCGATCCCGCCACCGGCGCCGGTGATGGCCACAACCTTCCCCTCGAGGAACTCGCTCATCGTGCACTGCCTCCCTGTCTCATCGCTGTCCAGCTCCCTGTCTCACCGCTGTCCCGACACCTCCTCGGCCCCGGGATCCGCCCCGTCGGGACCTGGCGCATCCGTCCACGGCCCGGGGACCGCGGCCCCTCGGGGCGGCCGGGGCCGGGGCCCGGCCCCTCCCGGTGGGACCGTTTCCGTCGATCTGACCCGGGGACCCGCCGGTCGGGCACCACCGGCCGGTTGACCGTATACGAGAACCTGTTCTAGCGTCCCCACCGGGCCGACGCCACCTGGGGCGCTCACGCCACGACCGCGATCCGGGCACGCATCCGGTCGGGGCAGCGTCGGGCAGCGTTCCGACCCGCACCATTCCGACCACGTTTCCGCCGTCGACCGGCGGAGGGGGTAGCGAGCACCATGGGCGATCTTGGATTCTGGGCACTGGCCCACGAGGACCCCGGGCACCTGGCCCTGGTGGCACCCGACGGCACCGAGTACTCCTCGGCGGAGCTGCTGGGCCGCGCCAACCAGGTGGTCCACGGCCTCCGGACGCTGGGTCTCGAGACCGGGGACGTCGTCGCCACCCTCCTGCCCAACGGCGTCGAGATGTTCGAGCTCTACCTGGCCACGCTGCAGGCCGGGTGGCGGCTGGTCCCGATCAACCACCATCTGGTCGGCCCCGAGGTCGCCTACATCCTGAAGGACTCCGAGGCCAAGGCCTTCGTGGCCCACGAGCGGTTCGCCGAGGTGGCCGAGGACGCGGCCGACGAGGCGGGGCTCCCCGCCCCGGCGCGCCTCGGTGTCGGCAGCATCGGCAGCTTCGCCTCGTACGCCGGCCTGCGCGACCCGCAGCCCACCGACGACCCGGCCGACCGCACCATCGGCGACGTCATGAACTACACCTCGGGGACGACCGGCAATCCCAAAGGCGTGTTCCGGCCGCTGAGCGGCCTGTCCCCCGAGGAGGCCGCCCTCGGCCAGTCGGGCATCCTCTTCCTGTTCGGGATCCAGCCCCGGGACGACAACGTCCACATCGTCGGATCGCCGCTCTACCACACCGCGGTCATGCGGTTCTCGGGGGCTTCCATCCATCTGGGCCACACCGTGGTGCTGATGGACAAGTGGATCCCCGAGGAGATGCTCCGGCTCATCGAGGAGTACCGGGTGACCAGCTCCCATATGGTGCCCACCCAGTTCCACCGGCTCCTGGCCCTCCCGGAGGAGACCCGCGGCAGGTACGACATGTCCTCGCTCCGGCACATGATCCATGCCGCCGCGCCCTGCCCGGTCGACGTGAAGTACAAGATGATCGAGTGGTGGGGCAACGCCATCGACGAGTACTACGCCGCCTCGGAGGGCGGCGGCACGCTGGTGACCGCCGCCGAATGGCTGGAGAAGCCGGGCACCGTCGGCAAGGCGTGGCCCATCTCGGAGATCGCCATCTTCGACGACGACGGCGTCCGGGTGGAGGAGCCCAACGTGATCGGCACCGTCTACATGTCCATGCAGACCGGGGACTTCGCCTACCACAAGGACAAGGAGAAGACCGACAGCAACCGGATCGGGAAGTTCTTCACCGTCGGCGACGTGGGCCTGATCGACGAGGACGGCTACCTGTTCCTCCGGGACCGGAAGATCGACATGATCATCTCGGGCGGCGCCAACATCTACCCGGCCGAGATCGAGAACGTCCTGCTCTCCTGCCCGCTGGTGGGCGACGCCGCCGTGTTCGGCATCCCCCACGACGACTGGGGCGAGGAGATCAAGGCGGTGATCGAGCCGGCCGAAGGCGTCGAGCCCACCCCCGCGCTGGCCGCCGAGATCCTCGAGTTCTGCTCGACCCGCCTGGCCAAGTTCAAGACGCCCAAGTCGATCGACTTCACCGACGCCATGCCCCGGGACCCCAACGGCAAGCTGTACAAGCGAAAGCTCCGGGACCCCTACTGGGAGGGCCGCGAGAAGATCTGAGGGCCGGCCGCGGCTAGCCGGTGCCCAGCAACGACGACCCTTCGCCGAAGACGCTGCCGTCGCTGGCCACCAGCCAGTACCCACCGGAGGGCACGTCCGGGGCCAGGCCGACGACGGGGGCGCTGACCGTGCCGGTCGACGGCGAGCCGAGATACGGGGCGTCGCCGAAGGTGAAGACACCGCCGTCGCTGGCCACCTCCCAGTAGCCCCCTCCGTCGGCCGGTGCCGGCCATCCCGATGACCGGCTGGTTGAGGTCGGTCCCGGCGGTCGACCCGAACGAGGGTGCGCCGTAGCCGTAGATCCCACCATCGTTGGCCGCCAGCCAGTAGCCGCCAGTGGCCGGGTCGGCGGCGATGCCGACGATCGGCGGAGCCGACGGCAGCCCGCCGATCGGTCCGAGGAACGCCGCATCGCCGAACGAGAAGACACCCCCGGCCGAGGTCACCTCCCAGTAGCCCTGGCCGTCCCTGGTGGGAGCCAGGCCGACGACGGGCACGCCGGCGGCGACACCACTGGCCGACCCGAAGACGCGGGCGTCCCCGAACCCGAACACCTCGCCGTCGGACGCGGCCTCCCAGTAGCCCAGGCCGTCGGGCGTGGCCGCGATCTGCACGATGACCGCTCCGGGCTGGAGATCGACGGCCGATCCGTAGTCGACGGCCGCGCCGCGGGCCGAGACGGTGCCCCTTGCATCAACGAGCCAATAGCCGGAGCCGTCCGGGAGTGCGGCCATCCCGACCACGGGAGTCGCCGGCGCGCCACCCGGTGAACCGCTCTGGCCGGGTGCGGACGAGGCCTCGGCGGAAGGGTCGGAGAGCCCACCGGCGCTGGAGGCCCGGACGGTGAAGTAGTAGGTCGTCCCCAACGCCAGGCCGTCGACCGTGTATGCCGTCGTGGGGATGAGGGGGGCACCGTTGGCAGGGGTCGGGCCCTCCCCACCAGGACTGGTCCCCACATAGACGTCGTAGCCGTCGACCGGGTCCCCGCCACTCGAGGTCGGAGGGCTCCAGCCGAGCCTCGCCCACCCCTTGCCCACGGTGACGGCCAGGTCGGTCGGTGACGAAGGGGCGGCGCCGGCGGCGAGGACGGGGCCGGACGCGGCCGACGACACGGGCGGGACCGCGGGAGACGCGGACTGCGACGGGTGCACGGCCCTGCCCCGGGCGGCGGGAGCCGTGGTGGTGGTCGTGGCCGCGGACGGGGGCGTGGAAGTCGGAACCGGATCCGAGAACGGCGCGCCCACGGTGACCTGGGTCGACGCCAGCGATGCGGAGTCGCCCACCTTGGCCGGGCCATCCCCGGCGGCCATCACCGCCACCGCCGCCAGCGCGGTCAGGGCCGCAGCCGTTCCGGCCAGGTAGAGCCGTGAGCGGGGCCCGGGCAGGGACGACTCCCCCATCGCCCACTTCCACCACTCCCCGAGCGCGCACACCCAGTTCGACATCGACCAACTCTCCATTCGATCCGGGCTCTTCTCAGGGCTGCCGCACACAAGCCCCGGTTCCCGCCCCTGTGTAGGAGAGCCCTTCCGTCCGTGGTCAATTGCGGATTGGGAGAAACGCTACCTGCACCCAACGTCGAATTCGCGGTTATTGGGCAACCCGGCCACCAGGGCATGGGCGCCCGAGGCCCCGGTCGCGGGTCAAGAACCGGGGCCGGCCGCCGTTTCGATGGAGCCGGGCACGTCCGAGGCGGCGCCGGCCCTGGACGCCTCCGCCCGCATGACCTCGAGCGTCGCCGGGTCGGATCCGTCGGCGTTGCCCTCGGCGATGGCCACGAACCGGGCCGGGGCGACCTCGATGAAGATCCCCTCGGCCTCGGCGGTCATCAGGTCGCCGTGGTACATGGCGGCCCAGGTGTGGATCTTTCGGCCGTCGCGGCCGGTGCAGCGGGCGACGATGCGCAGGTCGCTGCGCAGCGGGGTGGGCTTGCGGTAGCGGATGGTGAGGGTCCCGGTCATGGCCGGGTTGCCGGCCACCATGTTGGCCGCGCCCAGCATCTCGTCGAAGGTCTCGGCGATCACCCCGCCGTGGACGCAGGTGGGTGGGCCCTCGTAGGGGTAGTCGAAGTTGGCGGACGCGTCGGATCTCCGGGTACCCCCCGTCGGCGCCGTCGACCACGCGCACCCGCACCGGAGGGGACAGCGGGTTGATCATCCCGGTGATCGGGCTGGTGGGGAAGAACTCCTGGGGCGGACGGGAGACGTCCGGTTGCTGGCGGGTCATCCGTCCGAGGCCCGCCCGCTCGACGAGGCGGGCGGAGACGGCCTCGACGGCCTGAGCGGCGTCGGCCATCACCTCGTCCTCGAGGGACCCGGCCACCGTCATGGCGATGATCGGGCGCAGCGCCGCCGCCAACCGTCGCCGCGGGTCCGGGTCGACGGGTCCGCCCCGACCGCTCACCGGCGCTGGAAGTTGGCGGGCCGCTTCTCGGCGAACGCCTTCTGGCCCTCCTTGGCGTCCTCGGTGGCGAAGATCGGCCACCCGAACTCGAGCTCCATCTTGAGGGCCTCCTCCTCGGGGACGCCCTCGGTGGCCCTGACCGAGGCCTTGATCGCCTCCACCGCCAGCGGGCCGTTGGCCCCGATCACCTCGGCGATCTCCAGGGCCGACTCGAGTGCGGTCCCGTCGGGGACCACCCGACCGATCAGTCCGATCTCCTTGGCCTCGGCGGCGGACACCTCCCGGGCGGTGAGCAGGAGGTCCATGGCCACCGTGAAGGGGATCTGACGCCGGAGGCGCACCGTCGACCCCCCCAGCGGAAAGAGGCCGCGCCGAGCCTCGAAGACGCCGAATTTCGCCCCCTGGCCGGCCACCCGGATGTCGGTGGCCTGGAGGATCTCGGTTCCCCCGGCCACCGCCCACCCCTCCACGGCGGCGATGAGCGGCTTCTTCAGCGAATAGTGGCGGAGCAGGGCCTTCCAATGGAGATCGGGGTCCGCCGCCATCCGCTCCCTCACCGACTCGTTGCCCGGGACCGGACATCGACTTGAGGTCCATCCCGGCACAGAAGGTGCCGCCGGCACCGGTCAGGATGGCGCAGCGGATGTCGTCGTTGGCATCGATCTCCACCCAGGCATCGGCCATGCCCACCAGCATGGGGCCGGAAAGCGCGTTCTTCGCCTCGGGGCGGTTCATGGTCACCACGGCGGTGGATCCGACCCGCTCGTAGCTCAGGTGCTCGGTTCCGATCACGATGCTCCTTTTCGTTGCCGTCGCCGGCGGTTGGGGGACGGTTCCACCCGCCGGCCCGTGCGCCGCGCCCCGATCCTCGGGACGCCGACCACCCTCCGAGACGCCGGGACGGCGCCCGCAACCCTGACCGACTAGAACGCATTCTAGTTTCAACCCGGCCCCCGGTGCGGAGTGGTCCCGGGGTGGAGCGGGGTCGCCCGATCCTAGGGGGCGGGCGGGCCGGCAGCCATGCCCACCACCGGGCGATGCAGGGCCAGGCCGCCGGTGGATCCCTCGAAGGCGGCGTCACCGAAGGCGAAGACGCCGCCGTCGGCGGCCACCAGCCAGTAGCCGCGCCCGTCGGGGGTGGCGGCCATCCCGACCACCGGCTGCACCAGGCGGATGGCGCCGGTGGAGCCGTCGAAGCGGGCGTCGCCGAAGGCGAAGACCCCGCCGTCGGCGGCCACCAGCCAGTAGCCGCGCCCGTCGGGGGTGGCGGCCATGCCCACGATCGGCCGGTTGAGGTGACAGCGCCCGGTGGAGCCGTAGAAGCCGGCGTCACCGAAGGCGAAGACGCCGCCGTCGGCGGCCACCAGCCAGTAGCCGCGCCCGTCGGGGGTGGCGGCCATGCCCACGATCGGCCGGTTGAGGCGCAGCGACCCGGTGGAGCCGTAGAAGCCGGCGTCACCGAAGGCGAAGACGCCGCCGTCGGCGGCCACCAGCCAGTAGCCGCGCCCGTCGGGGGTGGCGGCCATGCCCACGATCGGCCGGTTGAGCCGCAGCGACCCGGTGGAGCCGTAGAAGCCGGCGTCACCGAAGGCGAAGACGCCGCCGTCGGCGGCCACCAGCCAGTAGCCGACGTGGTCGGCAGTGCCGGCCATGCCCACGACCGGCTGGTTGAGGACGATGGCGCCGGTCGACCCGAAGAAGCCGGAGCCTCCGAAGGAGAAGACGCCGCCGTCGGCGGCCACCAGCCAGTAGCCGGGCCGGGGCGGCGTCGGCGTGGGGGGACCGGGCAGTCCCGCCGGTCCGGTGAAGGCGTGGACCCGGTTGGAGGACGGCGCCAGGATCAGCCCGTCAGCCGCGGCCGGCGAGGGGAAGGACGAGGACGACGCCCCGATGGCGAACTGCTGGACGGCGGCGCCGTCGGAGGTGCTCAGTGCGTACAGATTCCCACCGCCGATGGACCAGACCAGGCCGCCGGCCACGACCGGTGAGCCGTGGGCACCACTGGCGGTCGTCCACGTCGCGGTGGGCGGACCCGACGTAACCGTCACCGCGTGGATGCCGTTGTTGCACGGGACGTACAGCGTGCCACCGAGGTCGGCGGCCCCGCCGTCGGGGTCGCCCGGGCAGAAGCCTGCGGTCGACGCCAGCTGTCCCCCGACACCGCCGAGTGACGACTGGTTCAGCACGTAGGCGGTCCTCGACTTGCCCACCGCGAACACCAGGCCGTCGGGGAGGAGGGCCGGCGCCGTCGAACCGAGGTCGGCATCCGCCCCGTTGTCGGCGTACCAGGTGGACGGGGCGAAGGCATCGAGAAGCTGCATGGTGGGACTGAGCTTCAGCACGCTGTCGCTGTGGTCGTAGGGGTCGGACGAGCTGTGGAACGCGCTGTTGCCGGTGGCCACCCATACGTTGCCCTGGGCATCGACCGAGGGGGCTGCGCCCCCCATCCACACCGCTCCCTGGCTGTCACCGGGCTGATCGGCGACCTCGAAGGCAGCGGGATGGGACCCGTCCTCCGGTGCCGAGACGACCCAGCCGTTGTAGGGCTGGCAATCCCCGTCGTTCCCCCCGAAGCCGACGACGACCCGGCCATCGGTGAGGGCCAGCGACGCCCGCTGCAACAGGAAGGCCTGGTCGGCGCCCACGGGGTCGATGACCTCGTCCAGGAGCACTGCACCGGTGTAGATGTCCAGGCCGAACAGCTCGTGTACAGCCCCTCCGGGTGCGGCGACCGCTCCCACGACGAAGATCTCCGACCGGGCGGTGTCGATGACCGGCGTGGAGGTGATCCCCACGGTGGGACGTATGTCCCCGCACAGTGCAGGCACCGAGGACGGGTCGAACGGCGTCGCCACGTGGTCCGCCCAGAGCACAGCACCGGTGTCGGCGGCCATGGCGTAGACCGTGTCGTTCTCCGTCGCCGCGAACACCCGGCCGGCGGCCACCAGCGGTTGGCCGTACAGCTGGCCGTCGAGGACGGGCGACGTCCACGCCGGAGTGGCGGGGGAAAAGGAGTTGCCGGAGGCATCGACCGCCGTGCGCAGGGCGTCGTGGCCGAAGGTCGGCCAATCCGACGCGGTCACCGCCGCGGGCCGGAGGCGAGTCGCCGGGCCGGTCGCCGCAGATCCACCCGCGGCCGACGACGGAGTGGGCACGGTGGCCATGACCAGTAGGGCGGATGCGGCTGCGGTGACGGACAGGAGGGTGGCGCGCACGCCCAGGCGGGTGCGGCGCCCGGGGCGGGTCACCGGAGATCGGGCCACCGGAGGTCTGGGCACCCTTCACTCTGGCACGCGGCAGTCGCCGAGCGCCGCCATCTGCCGGCCGGCCCCCGGCGGCGCCTGGCAGCCTCGGAGCCGGGTCAGACCCGTTCGATGATCGTCCCGGTGGCCAGCGCCCCACCGCAGCACATGGTGATCAGGGCGAGGCTGCTGTCGGAGCGCTCCAGTTCGTGGAGCGCGGTGGTGATCAATCGGGCTCCCGTCGAGCCGACCGGATGGCCGAGGGCGATGGCCCCGCCGTTTACGTTGACCTTGTCCCAGTCCACCTCGTGGACCTTGCCCCACGAGAACACCACCGAGGCGAAGGCTTCGTTGACCTCGAAGAGGTCGATGTCGGCCATGGTCATCCCCGCCTTGCGCAGGACGTCGGTGGTGGCGGCGATGGGCCCGTCGAGGTGGTAGTAGGGGTCCGATCCGACCAGCGTCTGGGCCACGATCCGGGCCCGAGGGCGCAGGCCGGCCTCGGCGGCCCGGGCCTCCGACATCCAGAGGACCGCAGCGGCCCCGTCGGATATCTGCGAGCTGTTCCCGGCGGTGTGCATCCCGTCGGGCAGCACCGGCTTGAGATTGGCAAGGCCCTCACGGGTGGTGTCACGGGGACCCTGGTCCTTGGAGACGAGGGTCTTCTCGCCGGTGGGTCCTTCCGGGCCGACCACCGGAGCCTCGAGGGGCACGATCTCACGATCGAACCGTCCCTCGGACACCGCCACCGCGGCCTTGCGCTGCGACTCGAACCCGAGCCAATCGACATCGTCGCGGGAGATTCCATACTTCTGGGCGATCCGTTCGGCTGCCCCGAACTGGTCGGGCATGTCCCAGGGGAAGGCCTCGGGCCGCGACCGGCCAGGACCGTTGAAGGCATTGGCCCCGAGCCCGACCCGGCTCATCGCCTCGACCCCACAGGCGATGCCGGTGTCGATGGCGTCGGCGCTGATCAGGTTGGCCACGAAGTTGTTGGCCTGTTGTGCGGATCCGCACTGGCAGTCGACCGTGGTGGCGGCCACCTCGTAGGGAAGGCCCTGGCTGAGCCAGGCCGTACGGGTCACGTTGGACGCCTGCTCCCCGGCCTGGGTCACGCAACCGCCGACGATCTGCTCGACGTCCCCCGGGTCGACGCCGGCCCGCTTGACCAGCTCCACCTGGGCGTTGCCGAGGAGCTCGGCGGCGTGGAACCCGGACATCCATCCGTTGCGCTTCCCGATGGGCGTGCGCACTGCTTCGACGATCACTGGTCGGGCCATGGTGGTCCCCCTCTGATTGGCGGCTGGTGTTCGGTGCCGGCGGCTCGGGCCGGTGCAGGCGGGATCGAACCGTGCTGGTGACCGGATGCCTGTTCGGAGAGTATAGAACTCGTTCTAGCCGGCCGGACCAGTGGACCTCGAGGCGCTGGCGGTTCGGCCGCCGTACCATGCGGGGATGTCGCACATGGCCCGGCCCGAACTGACGGGTCACACCGATCCATGAGCAACCTGCTGTTCGCCATCGGCCTGGTGATCGTCCTCCTGACCTCGGCCAGCGTGCTGTTCACCATCGTCCTCCCTCGGGAGCCCCGGGGTTTCGAGCGCCTGTCGTCAGGGGTCAACCGGGTCGTGCAGATCTCGTTCCACGCCCTCGCCCGTCTGGCCAAGAGCTACGAGGGGAAGGACGCCCTGCTGGCCCCGACCGCGCCGGTGGCCCTGCTGGCCCAGCTGATGTTCTGGGCGGCCTTCTTCATCGTCGGCTACGCCTTCATGCTGGAAGGGACCACCCACAGCTGGCCCTCCTCCCTGGCCCAGGCCGCCGGGGCCCTGTTCACCGTGGGCACCATCAATCTCAGCGGGACCGCCAACTCGGCGGTGGACATCGCCGCCGGCGGGACATGGGTGGTGATCGTCGCCCTGCAGATCGCCTACCTTCCCGCCCTCTACGGGGCGTTCAACCGCCGCGAGAGCCTCGTGGCCATGCTCGAGAGTCGGGCGGGGCTCCCTGCCTGGGGACCCGAGGTCCTCGCCCGCCACCAGCTGGTGGGGATCACCGACACGTTGCCGGACTTCTATTCGGCATGGGAGGAGTGGTCCGCCGACCTCGCCGAGAGCCACACGACCTACCCGGTGATGCTGCTCTTCCGATCGCCCCAGCCGTGGTTCTCGTGGCTCGTCGGCCTCCTGGCCGTGCTGGACGGGGCCGCCATGCACCTGGCGCTGGCTCCGAGCACGGCGTCATCGCAGGCGCGCCTGTGCCTGCGCATGGGATTCACCGCCATCAACCGGATGGCCAAGGTGCTCGGGTGGGAGGTGGACCCGGACCCCAGTCCGGAAGGGCCCATCGTCTTGACCTTCGAGGAGTTCGCACAGGCGGTGGAGATGCTCCGGCACGTCGGATTCCCCATGGAGCGCAGCGCGGAGGAGGCGTGGCCCGAGTTCCGGGGATGGCGGGTCAACTACGAGACCGCCGCCTACCGTCTCGCCGATCGGCTGACCGCCCCTCCCGCCCCGTGGTCGGGGAGCCGCCGTCATCTCCGGTCCGGGCCGGTCGCCCCGCGCCGCCCACCGCAGCGGGCACCAGGGCTACTGGACGAGCATCGTCCGGCGGTCGTGCTCCCGACGACGCCCCGCCGGCGTGCGGGTTCCCCCCCTCGCTGACCGGGTCGGAGCCACTCGGTTGTGACGCCGGGTGAGGGTAGAGTCCCATACCGGTAGAGCGCTGAGAGCCGGGCTCGCAGCCAGATCCGGGGGGTGCGCATGTCGGACGACCATCGGCGGGGGCGGGTCCGCCGTCCCGGAGGGCTGCCGTCGTGGTCACTCCGCGCCGCCCGGGGAGCCGGAATCGCCTCCCTGGCATTGTTCGCACTGGCCGGTCCGGCGGTGCTTCCGCCATCGCCCGCCGTGGCCGCCCCCGCCGCCGGCACACTGACGGTGACCCCCTCGACCGGGCTGGTCGACAACCAGGGGGTGTCGGTTGTGGTCGGCGGGGCCAGTGCCGGCACCATCTACGTGGCGGTGGAGTGCGATCCGACCGCGTTCACTCTCCTGGCCGATGGTGAGTCGCCCGCCGATGCCTGCGAGGCGCGCCACAACTCGGTGATCGCGGTCGACGGCGGGGGCGTCGCCGCCTCCACACTCCATCCGCAGGCTGTCCTGACCACCGCGCTCGGGTCTGCCGACTGCCGCCAGGTGCAGTGCTTCATCGCCGTCGAATCGCTGTACTCAACCGGCGGTCCCTCGCTGCTGCTGCAGGACATCTCGTTCGCGGCGTCCGCCTGCAGCGCATCGGGAGCGTGCACCACCCCGGACGATGCATGGGACCCGAGCCTCGGCACGCCCGTCTACCCGTCGGTCAGCGCACCGGTCAGCGTGCCGGCGCCGGCGCCTGGCACCACAGGGGGCGGGACCGGCCGGCACCAGAGGGCGGCATCCCGGCTCCGCCGGTCCGATCGTCCGGCCACACCCGGCGCGCCGGTCACCGTGGCGGTCACCGCCGGGCTTGCCGGCGACCTGACCACCCCGGGGTCGATCACCGGTCCGTACGGCTCCCCCTTCCCCGCGCCCGTGGTGCCGGCCACGCCAGTGGCCGGCGAGGGACTCCTCCGGCTGGCGCTGTCCGCCCCCCATACCTCGTGGGGCGGCCCCCGACCCAGCTCCACGGTGGTAGATGTGACGGTTGCCGACCTGACCACTTCGACGACGGTGGGCACCCAGCAATTCGTGCTCTACTCCGGCGGCCACACCTTCACCTACGGAGGGTTCACCGGCCCGGTGACGACGGCCGACGCCTACCAGGTGACCGTGAGCGCCGAGGCTCCGCACTCCAGCGGCGGCCTGTCGTGGCCGTCGGGCTCGTCGACGCCCACGGCAAGGTTGGTCGACAGTCAACTCGAGGTGGTCGGCCCGTCCAATCCCCAGTACCTGGCCGTGGCCTACGCGCCGGTCATGTACGGGCGGTCCACATCGGCCCTCCACGACGTGCCCCTGCTCACCGACGCCACGGCCACGCCGGCCGGGGGCGGGACCACCAACTTGTCGTACACCGTGATCTGGAGCCACGAGGACGCCGGCACCGGATTCGTCCCGTTCCTCGAGTGGGGCACCTGGGGCCGGATGACCGACATCGAGAACGCCATATCGTTCACCGTGACGGCCGACGGCACCGTCACCGATGCCAGCTATCTGTGGGGCGGCGAGCCGGCCACCGGGTTCCCCGACAGCCAGGGTGCGATCCAGGAGGTCGACGTGCCCTTCACCGGCCAGTGGTTCGGTCACCATCCGGTCCTGCGCGATGCCACCGGCAACAACGACTTCGCCCAGACCGGCACGACGCCGTTCCGGTTCCAGCTGGCGCCGGTACCCGGGCCTGCGCCCGGGCAGGCGCGCGAGGCGGTCATGGACGCCAATCCGTTCACCTACCGGATCTCCGGGGAGGAGGTCACCCGTTGGTACGGGGACGTCTCGAGGGACCCTCGGTCACCCGAGCCCGGCGATGCCCGACAGTACGCGACGATCGACCTCGGCACCACCGGGCCCGGGGTGTCGGCCGTCGCCGTCGAACTGCAGCTGTCTGGTGACCCGACCTGGTACGCCAGCGACTTGCACTCCGGGTACCCCGCCCACGGCACAGGCCACGTCCGCACCGTGGTGAAGCTGCCGATCGGATGGCAGCGCCGACCGGTCAGCGGGGTTCGCGTGCAGGTCTATCCGGCCTCGGCCGCGGGCTCGACCGCGGTCAGCGGCCTGTCCGTGCTGGCACTGCGCGCCGATTGGAGCCTGGTCACCGAGTCGGTCCCCACCCCGGTGGTGGTCGGCGGGGCCACCGCCATCCCCGTCGCTCTCAAGGTGTCGGCGACCTCGGGCGGCGACCAACAGGTCGAACCGGGAGCTCCGGTGGCACCGCTGCAGGCGACGGTGACCGACTCGCTCGGCCACCCCCTGGCCGGTGTCGCCCTCACCTTCGACGCCGGCGCGTCGGGGCTCGTCTTCGACGGGTGCGGCTGCACCTCGGTCACCGTTCCCAGCGGTATGTCCGGAGTGGCCGTGTCCGGGCCGGCCACTGCGTCTCCGGCGCCCCGCAGGTTCGCGGTCAAGGTTTCGACCATCGACCCGGCAGCCCGGATGGCCACCTTCAGGATCGCCGTGGGATGACTCCGCGGTTGTATGCGTAGAGGCCCGGCCCGGGCCGGGCGAGCGGGTTGTCAGGGATGTGTGAGCAGATGGCGAGGGATCTGTTAAGACCGGCCACTGGGCCTTGTGCCGCGGGTTCGAAAGGCGCAAGCTGGAGCCCGTGACCCCCGCAGACAGACCGGCGCCCGTGACCCCCGCAGACAGCCCGGCGCCGTGGCGGAGGAGGCCGTGCGCCGTGGCGGAGGGTTGCGCTCGGCGATCTGCTGGTTGCGGCGACGACCGGCCTGATCTTCGTCGGGGCCCTGGCGGCGCGCAGCAGTTTGGTGTTCGGACTGCTCGTGCTGGCGGCCATCTTCGTTCCCATGGAGCGTGTCTTCGCCCTGCGTCAGCAACGTGTGCTCCGGACCGGCTGGCGTACAGACCTGGTCCATTTCGTCGTCAACAATCTCCTCACCACCGTCCTGCTGGTCGCCGTCGTCGTCACCGTTGGTGCGGGCCTGCGGGCAGCGGTCCCCGGAGCACTGCAGACCGCGATCGGCGGTCAGGGTCTCGGACTCCAATTGACCGAGGCCTTCCTGCTGGCCGAGGTCTGCGGCTACTGGGGGCACCGGGCCAGCCACACCGTGCCGGTGCTCTGGCGCTTCCACCGGGTCCACCACTCCATCGAGGAGATGGACTGGCTGGCGTCCGGCCGCGTCCATCCCATCGACCAGGCCTTCATCCGATCGTGCGTCGTCCTGCCCATTGTCGCCCTCGGATTCGCCCGGGCCGCCTTCGGGGCCTTCCTGGTGTTGATGACCGTCCAGGCCATCTTCATCCACTCCAATGTCCGCTTCCGGTTCGGTCCCCTGCGATGGCTGGTCGCCACGCCGGAGTTCCACCATTGGCACCACTCCGGCGACCCCTCCGCGTACAACAGCAACTTCGCCGGCGAGTTCCCCGTGCTGGACATTCTCTTCGGCACCCTGCACCTCCCGGCTGGACGGATGCCCGACCGCTACGGGATCGACGAGCCGGCACCCCGGGGATACCTGGCCCAGTTGGCATGGCCACTGGCCCGTGCCGGACGGCCTACCCCGGGGTGAGGAACCGCTCGCGGTACGCCTGCAGCACGTCGCGCCCCGCTGTGGCCGGTAGTCCGAGGGGCCCGGGGTCGTAGACCACCGTCCCGTGGCGGCCACGGGGGTGGGCATTCCGGAACTCGGCCATGGCCCGCCGGGCCACGGCGTCGAGGGGTTGGCCGGCGAGTCGGTAGACGTCGGCCAGCGTGGCGTCGCCGTCGTCCATGAACCGGTCGAATGGAATGTCGATGGTCGATTCCGCCGGCAGGAGGTCACGGTCCCGGAGGCACGCGCCCAATAGGTCGGTCACCCGGTCTCCCCAGTAGCGGCCGTAGGCGACCGGGTCCGGCCGGTCGACCGACAGACGGGCCGAGTAGGCCACCATGGTGGCGAGCGACGTCGCCACCTGATCGGGGTCCCGGTGGGTGAGCACGAAGGTGGCATCGGGGAACACGGCGGAGAGGGGACCCAGTTGTTCGAGGTGCTGGGGTGACTTGAGCACCCACCGGGATCCGCCGCGGAGGAAGGTGAGCACCTGGAGCGTGCGCTTGAGATAGCGGTAGTGCGGAGTCTGATCGCTCGCCCGGTAGTAGTCCCGCCACGACGGGACCAGGGCCGTCGTCTCGAACAGCATGGTGGAGAGATCGATGGCCAGGAGCTGGATCTCCTCGTGGGCGTGGTCCGGGTTCATCTCGTGCATCCGGACGAACTCGGGCAGTGCGGTGTTGATCAGATCCAGCCCGGCGGCGCAGCGGGCCCGGCGAGGATCCGCCCCACCGGTGCCCGCCCCCTCGCCGGGGACCGGCACCGGTTCGAGGCTCTCCCAGTAGGGAAGATGGCGGAGGGCCGGGTCGGCCGCCAGCGAGTTGTGGAGATAGGTGGTGCCGGTCCGGGGGAGCCCGCAGATCACGATGGGCCGCTCGATGGGGATCAGTTCGATCTCGGGGTGGGTGGCCACGAGATCCTCGACCCGCAACCGGTTGACCAGCGTCTGCACGAGCATCTCGAAGTTGGTGGCCACGCCCGTGGGCGAGAGGCCGGCCTCCCGGCGCAGGGAGCCGCAGAGCACGCCCAGTCGCTCCTCGAACCCGGCATCGCCCCACGAGGTGAGCCCGCTGCGGGCGATCGCCTCCCCCATCATCGGGTCCGGCTCGAGCTCGAGCGACTCGCCGTAGGCCCGGAGCAGGTCCAGGGTCCCTCGCGCCCCAACGGGGATCACCGGACGGGCCAGATCCTCCAGCCGGACCGGGTCAGGAGTGTCCGGGTTGCGGGTCACCGCGGGCCGGCGGCCCCGTGGCCCTTGCCGCCATGGGCCAGCTCCCCGACAGGGACCACCCTGGCCCGGGGTCGCAGCGGGGTCGATTCGGGGAGGAACCAGCGGAACCACAGCAGCCCGGAGGAACGCCCGGCGGTCGAGACCCAGTTCGGGACCCCGGGATCAGAGCCGGCGACGACGATCCGCCACGACCCGTCCGGCTCGTAGTCGACCTGCCCGCCGTTGATGGTCACCCGTTCGTAGCGGTAGTCGTAGGTGTGGAGGAACGGATTCCACAGGCAGAGATTCCAGAACGCGCACCGGGGCGAACGCCCCTCCACCACCAGGGCCTCTCCGTCGCCGAGCTCCCATCCTCCCATGGCGTAGGCCGCGTCACCCGCGGCCCAGCCCATGGTGACCGTCGCCACCGGGTAGGGCTCGCCGACTTCGTTGGGAGGGCCCACCCGCACCGGCGCCATCGTCGTCTGCTCGTCGAACCAATTTCGGACATGACCGAGACGCCGGGCCAGTACCGCCGGGCCGTCGTCGGGGTGGTCGGGCGGGTCCACTGCCTCGATCGACCACTCCGCCCGCCGCCCGCGGGTCGGTTCGATCAGATAGTCGCGGCTGATGCCGCACACCGCGTCGGGCTCCAGGGCCACCCAGCTACCACCGTGCGGTTGCCGGCTCAGCACGAACTCGAAGGAGCCGTCGTCGGCGAACTCGAGTTGGCGGTCGTTGATGGTGCCCACGATGCGATCGCTGTAGTGACCGTCGGAAGGTCCTCCGTAGACGGTGAATGAGAGATACACGGCGTCTCCCCTCCGACCCCGCACCCGGTAGGTCCGGCTCGGATCGATCGGCGTGAACTGGTAGTAGGCGTCGGAGTTGTCACCGCCCCACTTCTTGTCGGGCCCGACGATGTCCACCATGCGGGGCCGCCCGGAATCGGCCCACACCTGGGTGTCCATGCCGACCTGGAGCACGGAGAACAGCCACCGGTACCCATCGGTCAGATCGGCGTCGCCCAGTCTGGGATCCGCGGCGAGCAGCCGTTCCTCCGCGGCCTGCAGCCCCTCGATGAGTGTCTCGAACGACTGATGGAGCGCCTGGCGCGATCCCTCGGCACTGACCGGCGAAAGATCCTTCACCACAGCAATCCTCCGATGAATCGTCGCACGTGTTCCATCCGTGGTCCCGTCGCATCCTGACGGAGCGACCCCCTACGGTCAAGTGCAGCCGGATAGAGGGCACCGGACGACCGTGCGGGTCGACCCCCCGGCCCGTTCGAATCTAAGGTCGCGGGAGCGATGGCCGCTGATGAGCCCACCGGGAAGCCGGCACTCGGGCCGCCCAGCGGACGTGCAGATCCGAGAGAAGTCGGGGGACCAGAGTGATCGACGTGGCCGGTGAGCGTGTGTTGGTGACGGGAGCGTCCTCGGGCATCGGGGCCGGTCTGGCCCTGGAGTTCGCCCGGCGGGGTGCGGTCGTGGGTATCTGCGCCCGTCGACGGGAACGTCTCGACGAGGTGCTCGACCGGTGCCATGAGCATTCCCCCGGGTCACGCAGCTGGGTGTGCGACCTCTCCGACCCCGCGGCGGTCGACGGGATGGCGGCCAGCGCATTGGAGGAGCTCGGCGGAGTGGACATCCTGGTCAACAACGCCGGTATCCCCAAGCGGCGCCACGTTACCCGGCTCGACCCGGCCACGGTCGAATCGGTCATGAACATCAACTACCTCAGCCCGGTGCGGCTCACCCTGGCGCTCCTACCCCAGATGATCGAGCGGGACCGCGGCCGGATCATCAACATCTCGTCGGTGGCGGCCACCCTGAGCTCGCCCGGCGAGTCCGCCTACGACGCGTCCAAGGCGGCCGTGACCGCGTTCAGCGAGTCCATGGCCGTCGACCTGTGGCAGACCGGAGTCAAGGTGCTCGTCGTCTATCCCGGCCTCGTCGACACCGAGCTCTTCTCCCTGCCCGACAACGATCCGGTGCTGGCCGCCGTGGACCCGGTTCCCGTGAGCGAGCTGGTCGAAGGGGTCTTCGACGCCCTCGACCGGGGCGCGGTGCAGGTCTATGTGCCCAGCTACTTCGCGGACCTGGCGTCGGGAAAGGCCGGAGACGTGGAGCGCTTCCTGGCGGGCACCGCCAAGTACATCGCCGCCCAGCAGGACAAAGGTTGATTGCCGGGTCACGCCTGACGCACGAGGCTCGCCCGAGCCGCCGATTCGTGCCCGTGCGATTGCGGGACGGCCGCGTCAGGCAACGTCCGGCGCCGCGTGGTCGACGACGGTGTCAGTGGGATGGGAAGTGCTGTCGGCCCTGTATGGTGCGCAGGGGTAACCGCGTACCCTCTGCAGCGACGTCAGGGCCCGGGCGAAGCCGGGAATGGTGACGGCCGGGGAGGGCAGTGACATGTCCAGCGCTCAGTTGTATGACAGCATCGGTGCCACTTACACCGTGACGCGGCGCACCGAGCCGCGGATCGCCGCAAGCATCTGGGCTGCGCTCGGCGACGCTCGGACGATATTGAACGTCGGGGCCGGCACCGGCTCCTACGAGCCCCCTGACCGTGAGGTGACCGCGGTGGAACCGTCGGCGCTCATGCGGGCGCAGCGTCGCGCCGGTGCCGCGTCGTGCATGGCCGCCGCCGCCGATGCCCTTCCGTTCGAGGATCAGTCCTTCGACGCCGCGATGGCCGTCAGCACCGTCCATCACTGGCCGGACCCGATCGTGGGCCTGCGCGAGATGCGGCGCGTCGCTCGCCGCGTGGTGGTGTTCACGCACGACAGCAGTGAAAGCGGGTGGCGTCGTCGGTTCTGGCTCACCCGCGACTACCTGCCTGAGGTCGCTGACCTCAGCGTCGGACGGCCTTCGCTGACCGAGCAGGCCCGCGCCATCGGGGCCCGGATGGAGCCGGTGCTCATTCCGTGGGACTGCGCTGACGGCTTGTTCGAGGCCTACTGGCGCCGGCCCGAGGCGTACCTGGACGATCAGGTACGTCACGGAATGTCGGTGTGGGCCCGGGTCGGGTCGGACGCCGAGCAGCGAGCAGTGCGGAGCCTCCGCGATGACCTCGCATCCGGTCGGTGGGCCGGACGTAACCGCGACCTCATCGATCTCGAGGCGGCCGAACTTGGCCTTCGCCTGCTTGTCGCCTGAACTCATCGATGGGCCGGGAGCCGGCACTGAGGCCGGCGGCGTCTGTACCCCGCCAAGGTCTCAATGACGAAGGTCTACCTACCGGGGCGCAAGCCGTCGCGGAAAGGGCGAACGTTGGCTGACGCGGCACTGGGCAGAGCTAGATTGGCCCGATGCTCAAGAACGCCGGTATCGCCCGCATCGTGGCCCTGTTCTCCCTCACCGGCTGCATCCTCGTCGCATGCGGAACGACATCGACAGCCACCAGTCCGACCGACCCATACAGTGCGCTCTCCGGCGCACTCCACGAGCTCGTCGCCATACCGGGGGGCCCGCCGGGTGCCATAGCCGTCATCCAGAGCGACGGCCAACGGCGGGTGCTGACGGCCGGGGTGGGAGACGTGACGGCCCGAACGCCCATCGCCGCCGACGACACCATGCGCATCGCCAGCGTCTCCAAGGCGTTCAGCGGCGCGGTTGCCCTCTCGCTCGTCAGTCAGGGGAAGCTGTCGCTCGCCGACACCATCGGCATGCGGCTCCCGACCCTCCCGAAGGCGTGGCAGTCTGTGACGCTCGCCCAGCTGCTCCAGCACACGAGCGGAGTGCCCGACTACATCAAGAGCCCGGAGTTCATAGCCGCACTCCAGGCGGACCCCCTCCAATCGCTCACGCCCATGCAGCTCCTGGGCTATGTCGCGGAAGAGGCCCTGGTGTTCCCAGCAGGATCGCGGTACGAATATTCGGACTCGGACAACATCGTCGTCGGCCTGATGGTCGAAGCAGTGACCGGAGGGTCATACATCACGGCCCTGGACCGATACGTAACAGTGCCGTTGCATCTGGCCGCGACGACCCTGCCGGACAACGTCCAGCTTCCGGATCCCTTCGTTCGGGGTTACGACGTCGAGATCGGGAAGCCACCTGTCGACGTGAGCATGGTGCTGAACCCGGCGTTGGCCTGGGCGTCAGGGGGAATGCTGTCAACACCGACCGAGCTCGACACGTTCATGCGCAGCTATGTGAAGGGGGAGCTGTTCAGCAAGGCGACACAGGCGATGCAGCTCCAATTCGTCCCGGGCAGCTCGGGGCCTCCGGGGCCCGGCACGAATTCGGCCGGACTGGGGATCTTCCGATACCAGACGAACTGTGGAACCGTCTTCGGGCACACGGGCAACTTTCCCGGGTACACCCTCTTCGCCGCCTCGAGCCGCGATGGAGCACGCTCGGTCGTGGTGGCGATCAACAAACAAGTGAACGACACACCGGTCACATCTGCGTTCACCCTGCTCCGCCGGGCCGAGGGCCTGGGCGTGTGCGCCGCACTCGGCCGTTGAAGCCGTCGGCATCGAGCCGTCAGGATGCGTGCGACCCGAGGATCACCATCATCGGCTAGCGACAGCGGCGAGGGCGTCGATCCCATTGCGACGGAGCCGGCCGGGCCCGGGATGCCCACGGAGCCGGACCCCCACGGAGCCGGACCCGGCGCAACCAGCCCATCGTCCGTGGTGGGCGTCGGGGTCAGCCGATATCGTGAGCCCATGGAACCGATGCCAGAGGACTGGATGCGCGCCGTCGCCGTCGTGGCCCATCCCGACGACCTCGAATATGGTGCCGCCAGCGCCGTGGCCAGATGGACGGGCCAGGGAAAGCAGGTGGCCTACGTCCTGGTGACCAGCGGCGAAGCCGGGATCGACGGGATGGACCCCGCCGTGGCGCGGCCCCTCCGCGAGGAGGAGGAACGGCGGAGTGCCGCCGTCGTCGGCGCAGAGTCCGTGGAGTTCCTCGGCCATCCCGACGGGCTCGTCGAGCCGGGGGTCAGTCTCCGTCGGGACATCGCAATGGCCTTCCGTCGCCTTCGGCCCGACATCGTCATCACCATGAACTTCGACCTCACGTGGGGCGACCAGGGAGGCGTGAACCATTCCGACCACCGGGTGACCGGCTCGACGGTACTGGATGCCTGTCGGGACGCGGCCAACCGCTGGATCTTCACTGACGGGGGTGAGCCGTGGGGTGGAATCCAGTACGTCTATGTGGCCGCCGCCAACGAGGCGACCCACTATGTCGACGTCGGAGCGACCCTCGACCTCGGTATCGCCTCCCTTCGCGAGCACCAGGCCTATATCGACGGGCTGGGGAGGGCCTTCGACCCCGACGAGTTCCTCCGTTCCATGGCGGGCTTCGGCGGGATGACGGCGGGCTGCGAGTATGCCGTCACGTTTCAGCGCTACACCGTCGGATAGAGCCGGTTCCTCCCTCACCGGACCGAGTGGCCAGCGGTACCACCCGGCGACACCGCGTGAACGGGCGGCCCGGATTTGTGGGGTCGCCATACAGGACCCGGAACGAGGGTGAGTGCCAGTTCCGCAAACGTGTCGATTCGGCCGCACTCCGTTCGTATTGGGGGTGTGTGCCCGGATGAATGCCGCGCACTGGACAAAGGAGGACCGAGATGAGGCAGTACCTGCTGAGCATGATCCAGCCCGACGGCGGGGACGAGATCCCTCCGGCCGAGGTTCTGGACGGGATCATGGCCGAGGTGGGCCGGATCCGTGAGCAGCTCGTGGCTCAGGGATCATGGGTATTTGGAAACGGATTGCACAGCCCGACGACGGCCACCACGATCCGGGTCCGGGACGGCGAGTTGTTGACCACCGACGGCCCGTTTGCAGAGAGCAAGGAGCACCTCGGTGGAATCACCATCATCGAGGTGGCCGACCTCGACGAGGCGCTGAACTGGGGCCGTCGGTACGCCGAAGCGACCACTCTTACCATCGAGGTTCGGCCCTTCCGGGGTGACATCCAGGAGTAGGGATCCGGACACGCCGGCTCTGCGGGACCCTCGCAGCCGCGAGATCGTGCGGCCACGAGGGTCCCGCCATTCACGACGTCAATTCATCTGGGGGGCGACGTCGGGGATGGAGGCGTGCCATTGGGAGCCTGGCTGCCGGCGGGTCCGGCACCGAAGCCGGGGACGGTGTTGATCACTCCGAAGCTCGAATTGAGCTCGACCGTCACGTAGGTGCCGTCTGACTTCTTCATGTGGACCTCGTAGGGGGAGGCACCTGACGAGTTGGTCTCGGCTCTGACGATCGTCGCGCCCGGGACCGCAGCGTTGGCGGCGGTAGTGGCGGACTGGAGATCGGTGCCGGTGAGCAGCGTCTCGTCGGGACCGTGGGCCATCGCCGCCGGGTCTCCTGGTGAACCCGCAGGAGGCCTGCCCGCTGTGCCTGCAGGCGGTGTGCCGGCTGACCCGGCGGCCGGGGCGGTCGCACCCGTCGACCCGGACGCCGGGGTGGCGGTGGAGCCGGTTGCCGCCGACGCGATACCGGCGGCACCCAGGCTCGCGCCGGCAACCAGCGCACCGGTAACCAGCGCCCGACGCAGTCTTGTTGGTTTGGGGGACATTCAGTACTCCTCATCTCATTGCTCCAGGCATTTCCTGGAGTCCCACCACCGTGACCGGTCCAACTGCAGCCCCCCTACCTCCCACCTGTCAGTACTCTGTGAACCTCACAGACGGAGCCCGCAGCCTCACCTGGGCGACGTTCTCCTGGACATGGGCGCTGCCGGATGGCGAAGGGATCGTCGTTCACAACCTCGATCCAACGACTGGAGAGCGTCGCCCTCCGGGCGTATACGAAAGGCCCGAGGCCTACTCTTCAGGATCAGCCACCTCTTCAGGATCAGCCACCTCTTCAGGACCCGGCACATCCAGGAGCGAGGCCAGGTCTGCTGCCGATACGTGGACAGCGGCCATGCTGTCGATCCCTGCGAGCCCTGCCTTTGCGAGGCGATGAATCCCGTCGAGGATCAGCCATCGACCCTTCCGGTGGATGACATGGATCGGATGCCGCAGATCCGCCCCGAATGTGCGACTCGCATGGTCTGGATACGCCGTCGGATCCGCCATGAAGTCTTCAGGGCGGAGTCGGAAGGGCTGTCCGTCACTTCCAGTCCACCAGGGAAAGCCGTAGTGCCAACTCAGCTCATCGATCGGAAGGTCGATCCTCGTTTGGTCGATGGCCCACAGGCGATCACGGTCCCATTCGACCCCGAGCATCCAGGCGGACAGTTCCTTGGGGATCCTGCCAACGAACGGCCGAGTGGTGGGGTCAGCCAGGATTGCCTCGAGCTCGTCGTCTCCGTCCATGAAGGACAGTGTCGCCCAACCTTCGGATCGAGGGAGCGAGGCTCTAGCGCACCGGGGGCGGCTCCCTCCCCCGGGAGGATGCCCCGCTACTGTACGTGCGTGGCGCGACAACCGATGAGCGCAGGTGAGGTCCAGCACCTCCATGAGCGTCTCTCCAACTGGGGTCGATGGGGACCGGACGACCAACTCGGGACGCTCAACTTCATCACGCCGGAGATGACGGCAACCGCGGCTTCAGGCGTGCGGTCGGGGCAGACGGTCTCCTGTGCCCGGCCGCTACCGACCCAACCAGGGCCCGACAACCCGATGCCGGTTGTCCACCACATGACCGGAACGGCAACGGAGGGCTACGGGGCCGACTACTTCGCTGTTGCACCGCACGGCTACTCGACCAGCCACATCGACGCCCTCTGTCACATCTTCCACGAAGGAGCCATCTATAACGGCTACGAAGCGGAGACCGTGACTGCTCACGGAGCGGCCAAACTCGGGATCCACCACCTCCGGTCCGGAATCATCACTCGCGGAGTCCTGGTCGACGTGCCCGCCGTCCGCGGAGTCGAGGCGCTGGCGCCCGGAGAGCCCATATTCCCGGAGGACCTGGAATCGGCGGAGCGGTCAACAGGTGTGACGGTTCGGACCGGAGATGCCCTGCTCGTTCGCACCGGGCGGTGGCGATGGCGGGAGACCAACGGCCCCTGGGCCCCGAGTGAGGGAATGGCCGGCCTCGATGCCACCTGTCTGGCCTGGCTGTACGAACGGGAAGTCGCAGTGCTGGGAAGTGACGGAGTCTCCGATGTCATGCCGTCGCGGGTCGATACCGTGCCCATGCCGATCCACACCGTGGCCATCGTGGCCATGGGCATCCATCTTCTGGACAACCTCGATCTCGACCGGTTGTCGACCGCGTGCGCCACCGTCGGACGCTGGAGCTTCCTACTCGCGATTGCCCCGCTGGTGCTGAATCGGGGCACCGCCTCCCCGGTGAACCCGATCGCCGTTCTCTAGTAGGTGTGCCACTGATCGGGACAACTGGCCCGACGCTGCATCAGAGCGAACAGGGCATGGCCCAAGGCGTCCGCCGACACTCGCAACTCTCCACCCCGTGCTCGGCTCCAGCCCCGCCACTGGAACTACGAGGTGGGTCACGATCGCGGCAACTCGGCAAGATCCTTGCCCGATTCCTCGATCGGGATGGAGGATGTCGGTTGCATCGACGTCAACCACCACCGATGGATGATCGACGACTGGCGAAGACGATCGGCAACGTCACCAGCAGGATCGCCGCGATGAGGAGCACCCCGCCGGCCATGAGGATGGCGGCGTCGATCCATCCCAGGGCCGGGACCGTTGCTCCCACGTCCGCCGTGATCGACAAGGCGCGGCCTCCATCGGGCCGCATCGCCACGACGGTCCAGTCACCCCCGCTCGGCTTCCACGTGACCGACTGGGTCCCGGGTCCGTAGGCGGACCGCACCCACAGCGGACATGGCAGTTGGCGGGACTGCGGGGGCCGCTCCGGGATACCGGTGGTAGCTCGTCACGCCACCGGTCAAAGAGGCGATGGTCACATGGCCGACACCACTCAGGTAGCGATCGACGGCGTCGTGCCGGCCGATCCCGATGAAGGAGGACCGGGTCGGGTCGGTGGCGGTGGCGCGAATCCGCACCGTGCCCAGAATCGACGACGGGGCGAGGTCGGTCGTGTTCCCCAGGTCGATCCGATCCGTGGTGATGGCGTAGGTCGACGTCGTAAACGTCCTCGTCGGAGACGTGAGATAGCCCGAGGCATCGCGCTGGGTGTGATCCAACCAGGCGATGGCACCACCGCCGGCGAGCATTCCGATCGAGACCAGGCCCAGAAGCGAGCCGAGACACAGGGCGACGATCCGGCCGGCTGTCCAACCCGATGGCCCTGTCGAGGGACCGGCGGCGTTCGGGGCGATCTCGGTGGAGTGTGTTGGTGTGAGGGCCGGGGTGCTCCCACCATCACTCCCGCCCATGTCGAGACGGAAGGGTGGATACCGATCGGTCATGAGTGCCGCGTAGGCGACGACTCGGACGACCCAGCGATTCAGTCCGATCACTAGGTCAAAGATCGGGCGGGGATAACTGCCGGTGAATGTCAAGATGACAATGGCGATCAGCACGAGGAGCCCGATGAGTCCACCCATGCCCCACGTCGCACCTCGGTTGCCCGACCAGGCCGTTGCTGCGCCCCCGGTGAAGATCCCGACAACCAGGTACTGGGGAACGGCCAGCAACCACCACTTGACCAGCACCAGGCCCCGTGAAAGGCGCTCGGGGTAGGCGATGTCGAGGTGGGCGGGATAGTCGGGTACATCGGCGAGCGTGAACGGCGGGTAGTCGTCGGTGCCCAGGGCTGCATAGCTGTAGTAGGACACTCGCCACGTCCATCGGAGGACTCCAACGTTGAACTCGAAGAGCGATCTCGGGTACCGACCGGTAAACAGGATGGAGAAGAGGGCAATCGCGCTCACCGCGAGGAACGCGACCCATAGGAAGAAGAGGACGACCAGGTGAGGCAGGACGATGAGCCACTTGACCAGCCACAGCCAACGACTCAATGTCGGCTCGAGGTTCCCTTCGAGCGTTACCGGACTTGCCAGTTGCGATTCCGTCACGGTCCTCCTCCCAATTCGTCCTTCGGTAGGCATCGAGTTGCTGAAGAAGGACGGCCTGACCCACATGGATGACACTCGTCCGGGAGTGAGGAACCGACTCCAGCCGGGTCCTTCCCCAATCGTGTACGTACCGCCACGGAGGTCATAGGGCCATACGTCCCAAACCGTCCCCGACCGGCGTCAACACCGCCCGAGATGGACCACCGCCACCGGGGTGGGCGGGGGCCCGAAATGGTTCCGGCGTTTCCATTCGTACAGGGCTCGGGACCGGAGTCAACCCGCGCAGCGACTTCGCCCCCGGATGAGCCCCAACGGCATCCGCCAGTGGGCATTGGGATGTCCCCGGCTACGGTCCAGCTTTGGTTATGGCACAGGCCCTTCCGCTCACACGGGCAGCTGCAGCACGTGGTAGACGACGAACGCCGGCCAGAACAGGGCCTTCATGAACGCCAGGACCACCAGCCAGAAGCTGCCGGAATGGGTGTGCAGGTAGTAGACGAGGGCTCCGATGAACCCTAGGAACCAGATGCCGCCGACACCGCCACTCTTGACGACGTTCTTCTTGGTGCCGCTGTCATTCGTGGCCATGACGTTCACACCCCTTGTACGTATCTCGAGAAGCCATCGCATGGGCCACACGATGAAGACTGCCGCAACTGGGCAGGAGCTGCGGGAGTCATGGTCCAATCGTGATCGTCAGCCGACGCCGAGCACCAGGGCCGAAGGACCCGACGTGCGGCTGGCGCAACGGCCATCTCCCTGGATACCCCTTGGGGATGTCGCAAATGCAGAGGACGCTTCTGGCGCTCAGGGACCTCTGGCCCTGGTGGCCCCGGCCCGATCGAGAAAAGACTGGACGGTATGCGAGGACGTTCCGTCCTGAGGAGACCGAACGTGGCATACGAACGTGTCGCATTCTCAACCAAATACGGATGGCTGACAGAAGGAGGCCGGAGTGAAACTTGTCTGCCTCGCATCGGGGGCGGCGGGCATCGCCACGGGTGCGGCCTTGGCCTATCTGTCCGTTGGGCGTGAGCCGTGTCTGACCTGGGGTGCCACTGACGAGGAGGCCCGTCGGGAAATGCCGGGTGACGGCCTCTTGGCCAATCCTGAGATCCTCGCCACCAGGGCCGTAACCGTTGACACGCCCCCAACGGCGATCTGGCCGTGGCTCATGCAGATGGGAAGTGGCCGAGGTGGTGTGTACACCTACGACTGGATCGAGAACCTGTTCGGCCTCGACATGCACAGCGTCGATGAGATCAAGCCCGAGTTCCAAAACCGCAAGGTGGGCGATGCGGAGCGGTTGGGTAAGTCAGGCCCGGTCCTACGAGTGGCGGTCCTCGAGCCGGAGTCAACCATGGTGCTGTCCTCCGACGACGGGAACTGGGTCTGGGCATTTGGGCTGTACCCGATAGACCGAGCTCGAACCCGCCTGGTGAGCCGCAATCGGATCCGGTCACCAGGGGCATCCCTGTTCCAGCGGGCCATCCAGACGCTGGTGATGGAGCCAGGCAGCCTGATCATGGAGCGCAAGATGCTCCTCGGTATCAAGGAGCGCGCCGAGATGTTGGCGCAATCCTCGAGGCCACGCGATGCGGGCAATCGGGAGACGCCCCGTGGGACGCTCCACCCGCTGGACCTTCCGGACCGGAGTTGAGGTGACGTTGGCCTGAGCGGTTGATGGTTGTCGTGCTGGGTCGATGGCGCACCCCTGGGGGACCGTTACGTCGCCATGGCGGCTGGATCACGGAGGCCAAATTCGACGTTCGGGCCCAACTGGCGGAGCCAGAACCCCTATCCGAGCAGCTTCTTGGCGATCACCACCCGCTGGATCTGGTTGGTTCCCTCGTAGATCTGGGTGGACGGTTCCGGGGGTCCAGCGGGTCGTCTCCAGCGCGCTGACCTGGCTCTATTCCGGATCGACTCATCTTGAATTCAGTGAGTTTCGCCGAGTTGCTGGGATGAAGTAGGGATGGAATCGGCGATTGCTAACCGTCCTTCGGATTTCGTCCAGTTCAGACCCGATCGGTCAGCGTTCCATCCCTGGGCCGTCCCTCCGTCGTACTTCTGGCGGTGCAATCTGCCGCCCATCCCCAGGAAACATCTCCTCGAGCAGAAACTGCACCCTTGGAGCGATCGCGCGATCGGGGTACGTCGACTCGATCAGGTCCAGTCCTTCTTCGGCGGTGGAAAAGCCGCACAGGTCATAGAGGAATCGGATGTCGTCCTGATCTCGCTCGAGTCGGGACGCCAACAGTTTCATGGCCAGCAGATAGCGAGGTGATGCCGCGGCGACACTCAGGTGATCTCCTTCGAAGACCCCGATACGCTCCGGATCCGAACCCGGCATGAACGCCTTCGCCCCGTCGTTCAGCCAGTCCTCTTCGATCTGGAGACGTTCGGCGACCCGTGCCGCCGCCCGCCGCACTTCCGCCGCGGGTACGAAGATGGCATCCACGTCGACCGTCGCCCTCCGGGCGTCATAGGCGAGGGCCATGGCCGCGCCACCGACCACGAACACCTCACCCCGGACTCCGACCGTGCCCAGTTCCTCGTCGAGGAGCCGCAGTGCTGCGAGCAGCTCCTCGCGATCCAGCAGCATGGCTACGCGTAAGCCAGCGCGCCCGCGGTGATGAACACACCCCGTCGGGCGAACGAGATCGGGCTGTGGGCGATGGCGTCAGCGTGCAGGGAGTGGATTCCCGAGACGAACCACCACTGGTCGAGGAATCGGCTCGGATCCTCGACCCAGGTCGGAGCGAGCAGTCCCTCGCGTGCGCAGAGGTACTCGGTGATGGCGGCGAGCAGTGCGTCGAAGCGGGCGTCCCCGGTCGGGACAGGCTCGGAGGCGGCGAGGCCCCGGCGATCGGCGATCGGTGCCCGCTCGAAGAGCTCGACGCACCGGAATGCAAGCCGAAGAGCTCCGGACTCGTCGCCATCGGCAAGGCACGCGCCTACCTCGAGGGCGACGTCGGCGATGCTCGGGCGCTGGTAGGCCATCCCTTCATCGTAGAGGCAGGGTGTCTCGATCGCCGCTCGAAGCCTGGCATCAGGAGCTGAAGCAGTTCGCATCGGCGTCTGTCGGCGTGCTGCCGTCATCACCCTGCCTTGACCTCGGAGGGAAAGGCGCCGACCAGTACGACTCCCTCCTCCACGATCGTCCGCCACAGTTCTCGCTCGCGGCGGACCAGCTTCGGCAATTCGAGCATCGTGGCTTCGAGCAGATTGACCGGATTGCCGGCGATCCGGGCCGCCCGATCTGTCCACTGGCCGACCGCTGCCGTCCATCGTCCGTCATCAACTCGTGCTTCGGAGGGCGGCACGGCGAGCACGTCGATGTCGCTGTCCTTGTGTGCATCACCACGAGCGAATGAGCCGAACACCACGAGACACGCCGGGGCCGGCTGGATCTTCCTGGCCTCCCAGTCACCCGCCGTCCAATGAAAACGACCCGAGTGCTCGTCACCATTAGCGATCTGCAATCTCAGCCCGAGATTGTGCGACGCGTAACCGGCGTGAGGTGGTACCCCTTGGTCGGGGGCTCATACGGTGACGGCAAATAGTCCCCACAGGCCCGGCACACCTTTGAGTTCGTACTCTCCACGCTCTTCAAACTCAATGCCTGAACCTACGACAAGGTCCTTCACGGTCGATGAGACCAACACTTCGCCCGAGCCGGCCAGAGCGGACACTCGGGCACCTATGTGAACCGCCAAGCCGGCTACGTCGTGGCCACGGACCTCGATCTCACCCGAATGAATGCCGGCTCTAACGTCAATGCCCAACCCCTTCAGATTATCCCGGATTGCCAGAGCGCATCCGATTGCCCGACCTGGGCTGTCGAAGGTGGCCACGAATCCGTCGCCCACGGTGTTCACTTCACCACCCCGGAACCGCTCAATCTGGCTGCGCACGCTGTGGTCGTGACGATCGAGGAGATTCCGCCAGCGTCCATCCCCGAGCTGGGCCGCACGGACTGTGGAACCCACAATGTCTGTGAACAACACTGTGGCCAAAATCCGCTCGGCGCCTGATCCGCCCCTGACGCCAGTGAGGAACTCCTCGATCTCATCGAGTATCGGCCCCGAGTCGCCAACCCAGAAGAGGGCATCGGCCCCAGGTAGTTCGATGTACTTGCCACCGGGAATGTGTTCGGCCAGATAGCGCCCGTGCTCACCACCGGAACGCAGATCTTTTCGATGAATTATCAGTGTTGGAACCCTGACATGGGGCAACAGGTCGCGAACGTCATATTGAAAGCTCGCCCGGAGAAGCGCTCGCGCCATAGCGGGTGCGGCCCCTCTGTGGCCAGAGCGATCCCACCAACTGCGGAACGCTGGGTCGTTTGCCACACTCGGGGCCAGCATGGCAATGATGTCGTGGCCCGCCTCGACGGCATCTGGATCCGCCGTCATGTCTGGGAATGAATCAAGTACCTCTCGGGGGATGCCCGCGGGGTAGTCGGGTGCCCATGTCACACGTGCCGCGCCGTTGATCACCACAAGGTGGCTCACGCGTTCCGGATGTCTCGCGGCCAGCATGATGCCTTGAGCAGTGTTGACGAATGGGGCAAGCACCGCGACCTGGTCGGAACCGACGGAATCAAGCACCGCCAGAGCATCCTCATACCACTGCTGCTGAGTCGGCGGTGACGATACTGAACCTCGATCCGATAATCCGAATCCCCGCCTGTCGAAGCGAAGGACCCGGCTGAATGTCGCAAGACGGCGATAGAACCCCGCCATTGACGGCTCCTCGTCAACGCAGTCAATCGGGATCCCCGTACCACTGAACACGAGAAAGTCGATCGGACCCGCGCCCAACACCTGATAAGCGATGTCCAGATCGCCACATGTTGCAAAGCGTGTTCTCGAATCACCGATCACCCACGACAGGGTACCGGTCGGTCAGAGGATTGTCCCGGCCTCGCCAAGGCCGATTTTGATCCATTTTTCCCGGGATTTCCGGTTACCGGGCGGAGCACAGTGAGTCCACCCGCGTGCGAAAGGACTTGCCGAGGGCCAACTCGTCCAGGTGTTCCCGGCCCTTCGGACCCCACAGCTGGTTGCGATTGAGGACCACCCCCTCTTTTGGTGAGCACGCCCTGAACCTGGGACTTTGGTCCGGTCCGCAGCGTCACCAACTTCGCCCGACAGCGGACGATCTCCCGGAACTCACGCGCCGGCGGCGGGAGAATCCACGCCTCAGGGACCATGTCGAGCCGATGCATGTCCACCAGGGTGTTGGCGTCACGAACGTCGTTCTTGACGCGGCGGAGGTCCCAGTGCAGACCGAGCGGATGGGCCAGGTGGACTTCGCTCCGATCTCAGCCATGACATCGGTGGCCCAATACCAACCACAGGTGGCCTCGAGGACCACCTCAGGATCGCCGGCGGACGCCACCACCTTGGCCAGGGTGGCCGGATAGTTCTCGATCCTGATCGTCTCCAGCCGTTCACCGTTCTGTCCGCCCTCACCACCAGCGAACGACGCTTGTGCAGATCGATTGCCACATAATGTCCATGGGGTCTCCCTTCACCGAGGTGGTTTCGAAGCCCCGAGTGTGTGGACATGGATGACCCGGGTTGGCGGAGCCGATCTGGTTATTCAATCAAGTGCCAGGCCACAGATGGCCTCCGGGTCTCGACCGAGGGATCCGGAAACCTCATCCGAGCAG